>JASHNS010000014.1 GCA_030041515.1 Acidobacteriaceae bacterium
GTGGGTATCGTGCAATACAGGCTTTCGCTGAAGCCAGGGCAGGAGGTAACTCTCGACTGGAAACTTCCGGTGATCCCGGTGAAAGCAGGATCGCCTCAGGACGCGCGAATCCAAAGCGCGAATTTTGATGAGTACCTGGCGCGCACGGTGAATGGCTGGGAGCAGATCCTTCGCCAGGGTACGCAGATCGACGTACCGGAAGCAAAAGTCGACAACGCCTTCAAAGCCAGCCTGGTGTACGATCTCATCGCCCGCAACAAGATCGGCAACGATTACGTGCAGACGGTGAACGATTTTCAGTACCACGCCTTCTGGCTGCGCGATGCTTCCTTCATCGCCCGCATGTACGATCTCACCGGCTATCCCGCCTATGCTCGGCAGGTGATTAACTTCTTCGCGCAGTGGCAACAATCCAATGGCAATTTCCTGTCCCAGGGTGGCCAGTTTGACGGAGTTGGCCAGGTGCTGTGGGCCTATGGCCAGCATTATGCGATTACCCATGACCGTGCCTTCGCCGATGAAGTATTTCCCGCGGTCGAGCGCGCCGTCGCATGGATTCAGCAGGCCCGTGCGTCCGACCCGCTACATCTGCTGCCCGCGACTACCCCCGGCGATAATGAGGCCATCACCGGCCATGTCACCGGCCACAATTTCTGGGCGCTGGATGGCATCCGGAACGCGATTCTTCTCGCGCAGGCGACCGGCCACCCACAGCAGGCCGCTCGGCTTCAGCAGGAATACGACGATTATCACGCAACCCTGATGAAGGTCCTCGATCGCGTCACCCGGAGTAGCGGCGGCTCTATCCCGCCCGGTCTCGATGGGCAGGGAGGGCAGGACTGGGGCAACATGCTTTCTGTCTATCCGGGCGAGGTTCTCTCGCCGGACAATCCCATGGTCAAGGCGACCCTGAATGCTACTCGCGCCAAATACAAAGAGGGCATCATGACCTATGGCGATGGCGCGTACCTGCACGATTACCTCGGCTTCAGCAACACGGAAAGCGAGCTGATCCTGGGCGATCAGCAACTGGCTGTCCAGGACCTCTACGCTGAGTTAGTCCACACCAGTTCGACCCAGACCGGGTTTGAGACCGGCGTCATTCCCTGGGGCAATCGCGATTTCTACGATAACCTCGCGCCGCACGGATGGTTCGCGGCTCGCCTGCGCATCGCCCTGCGCAACATGTTTGTGCGCGAGCAGGGCAACGACCTCCACCTTCTCTCTGCCATCTCGCCCGACTGGATCCAGCCTGGCAGCGAAATCGTCGTCGATCGCGCTCCCACCAACTTCGGCACCGTCGATTTGTCGCTGCACATTCTCTCGCCTTCGCGCGCCGTGCTTACGCTCCATAACGACTTCACCGAACCACCCGCCCACATCGTTCTCCATCTGCCGTGGTTCATGCAGACGACGAAAGTGGTTGCGGACGGGACACCCATCCCCCTCACCGGCAGTACGGTGCTGCTGCCCGTGCGCGTGCGTTCTGTGCAGATCGAGTGGCAGAGACGCGCCTCGGCGCCGAACCTGAGTTATCAGGCCGCCGTCGCGCAGTATATGAAGGATTATGCGGCCCATTACCAGAAGTTCCTGAAAACGGGGAACTGAACCGAACCACCGCCGCGTCTGAGCGGTGGGGGACCAGGATGCCGGCGCAGCCGCCCGCGCGTCCCAGCACTCCGAAAGGGGATCCGATGTATCGCGCAAGATCACTGTTTCAGCTTCTCATCCTCGCCGCTCTGTTCGCCCCATGCGGCCTCGCGGCCAACAGCGCCCATCCTCTGGCTCCGCTGCCTCCCATGGGATGGAACGACTGGGCCCATTACCAGTGCGATTACACCGCGCAAACCATACTCGAGAATGCGGACGCGCTCGTGCGCAGCGGCCTCGCGGCCCGCGGCTATAACACCGTGACCATTGACGACTGCTGGATGCAGAAGACTCGCGACAGCGATGGCAATCTGCAGGCGGATCCGCAGCGCTTTCCCAACGGCATGAAGCCAGTGGTTCAGGCAGTACACGCGCTGGGGCTGAAGTTCGGCATCTACGAGGACGCCGGTTCTGAAACCTGCGGCGGCTTCGCCGGCAGCGGCCAGCCCGACGGAGGCGGCAAGGCCCATTTCGTTGAAGACGCGAAACTCTTCGCCTCGTGGGGCGTCGATTATCTCAAGCTCGACGGCTGCAACGTCTACGCCGCCAAAGGCGAAAGCCAGAACGCCGCCTACCGCACCGCTTACAGGGCCGAACGCGCCGCGCTGAACCGTGTCGGCCGCCCCATCGTCTTCTCGGAGTCCGCGCCCGCGTATTTTCAGGGCGCTCCGGACTGGTATGACGTCCTCTCCTGGGTCCGCCATTACGGCCAGTTGTGGCGGGAAGGCGATGATATCGCCACGTTCGATCCAAAGCATCCCGACGCGCCCCGCTTCCAAAGCGTCATGTGGAATTACAACTACAACCTTCCCCTCGGCCGCTTTCAAGCGCCCGGCAACTGGAATGATGCGGACTTTATCATCGGCGGGGACAGCGGCCTCACACTCGCGGAAACCCGCAGCCAGCTGGCGCTCTGGTCCATGATGTCCGCTCCGCTCATCCTCAGTTCGAATCTCAGCCAGCTCGGGGCCGCCGCCATTGCTGTGCTCGGCAATCGAGCGGTTCTCTCCGTCGATCAGGACCCGCTCGGGCGCATGGCGACGCTCCTTCGCCGAACGTCCTCGCTCGACGTGCTGCTCAAGCAGCTTCACAACGGTCAGGATGCCGTCGCCGTGCTCAATCGCAGCCCTTCGCCCCTCCACATCGAACTCAGCGCCGCCGATCTGGGATTCTCCGGCTCCGGCTGCCAATTCTCCACTCGCGATCTCTGGACCGGCGCTCAGGACACACAGGCGTCGGTGCTCGACGCCGACATCGCCCCACATGACACCGCCATCTGGAAGATTCGTCCCGCGCCCACCTGCGGAGCGCCCGCCCGCATGGGCGCCATCACGAGGATCGCTTCCGGCCTCCATCGCGACGCAGAGAGTTACACTCTCTGCCTCTCCTCGACCGGCAACGCCGAAGCCTGCTCCGGTTCGTCCAGCGAGAGCTGGACCGTCACGCTGGACGGCGCTCTCCAGTCCTCCGCGCGGTGCCTCACCGCCGCGAACGGCAAAGTCACCATGCAGGCCTGTACCGGAAAGGCCGAGCAGCGCTGGCGCTACGATCTCGTGGGCAACCTCATCAGCCGCAGTGATCGCCAGTGTCTGACCGGCACTCGCGAGGGCTTGTCCGTCCAGGCATGCGGACACAACCTCAACTCGCAGATCTGGTCTTTGCCCACCGCCTGGCTTCATCCCTGATGCAATACCGATTCGGCGCCGCCGGTGGTGCAGGCATCGCCGCCGCGGTTTTGGTTCTGCTATGCGCGTTGCCTTTCCCTCTTCAGGAGCAGCATGCTCTGGCAGCAGGACAGCACCTTCGGTCTTGCTGCACAGGACGTTCCTGTTGAGTCGATGCTGCGACAGAGCCAAGCCTGCTTCTCCGCACGGGATGGGCGGCTAAACGCAATTTCATGGATAATGGCTCCGTCGCTGCATTAGGAGAGATTGCAGCATGAGTGGAATGCGCATTGTCGCGGGGCTGTCGGCCGGCGTTTCGCTGGCCATGGCGCTGGGTTGCGCGCATCACGGGCAGGGAGCGGGACCCAGGATCGATCCAGCCATCGCACGGGCAATTGCTGACATCTGGGCGGTCGACAACCATGCGCACCCGGTGCTGGCGCCCCCGCTGGATGCGACAGATCGCGGATATGACGCGTTGCCGGTCTCATCCATGGCGCCGGAGTCCGATCCGGTGGCCTTGCGGCCGGATTACCCTCTGCAGGCGTTCGCGTGGAGGGCGCTCTACGGATTGAACGCGACTCCCCCACTGACTGAGGCGGGACTGCAACAGCTCTATGCCGACCAAAAGCATGCAAAGGACGAGCACGGAGAGAATTATCCGGCATGGGTGCTCGATCAGGCGCACATTGGAACAGAGCTGGGGAATCGCGTGTTCATGGGCCGCGGTGTCGAGCCGCCTCGCTTCCGATGGGTGCCGTATGTGGATGCGCTGCTGTTCCCACTCGACAATCGTGGATTGGCGGCTGTCAATCCGGACCGGCAGCAGTTCTTCGCGCTCGAAGATGAGCTGCGCGCCCGCTATCTGAAGGACGCAGGCCTGAGCGCGCCGCCGGCGACGCTCGATGCATATGTACAGCA
This sequence comes from Acidobacteriaceae bacterium, assembly GCA_030041515.1. GTDB lineage: Bacteria > Acidobacteriota > Terriglobia > Terriglobales > Acidobacteriaceae > Palsa-343. The sequence goes on from JASHNS010000014.1 coordinate 4,236, forward strand.
CGTCGTGATGCCGACGCTCGAACGGCAAAGGGCGAACGGCGCGGTTGCGGAAAAGTTCGAGGTCGCGTATTTGCGCGGCTTCGACTTCAGCGATCCCCCGCAGGCGCAGGTGGCCGCGATCTACGCCAGATGGGCGCACGGCGGCGCGCCTGATCCGGTGCAATACAAGCTGCTGCAGGATTTCTTATTCCGGACCATCGCGGCGGAATGCGGACGGCTGGGGATGGCGGTTCATCTGCATGCGATGGCTGGCGCCGGAGGCTACTTTGGCATTGCAGGCGCGAATCCGCTGCTGCTGGAGCCGATCTTCAATGATCCCCGGCTGCGCGGCACGAATTTTGTCCTCCTCCACGGAGGCTGGCCGTATGTGCGCGCAATCGGCGCGCTGCTGCAAAAGCCGAATGTGTACCTGGACATCTCGAGCCAGGATCTCCTCTTCCCGCCGCACACGGAGGCGCAGTGGCTGCGCGAGTGGCTGGAGTTCGAGCCGGAAAAAGTGCTGTTCGGCACAGATGGATATCCGTACTCCGATGAGCTGGGCTGGGCGGAATCGGTCTGGATGGCGAATCACGACGCGCGCCAGGCTCTGGGCATCGCGCTCACCGGGATGGTGGGCGATGGCGAAATCAGCCGCGACCGTGCGATCGCGATCGCACGCCTTGTGCTGCGCGGCAACGCCGAGCGGCTCTACGGGTTTAAGAGCGAGAACTGAGCGGACCCCTGCCAGCGAGGGCGCACCCCGCGCGCGGGACTACCAGATCCGCACCCGCTGGTCCGGCGCCAGATAGAGCTTCTCTCCGGCCGTGACGTCGAAGGCTCTGTACCACGCATCCGTGTTGCGCACCGTGTCGGCGCGAAACTCCGCCGGAGCATGCGGATCAGTGAGCACCTGTCGGCGCAGAGCCGCCGGCCTCGCCTTCGATCCCCAGTTCTGCCCAAATGCGATGTAGAACTGCTGATCGCCGGTGAAGCCGCCGATTTTCGGCGCAGTTTTACCATGGAGCGCGTCGTGATACGCCTCGAACGCCGCGGCAACGCCTCCCAGATCGGCGATATCCTCGTCGATCGTCTGCGGACCATTCACGTGAACACCGGGAAGAGCCTCATAGCTCGAGTACTGGTCTTCGAGCGCTTTAGCCTCCTGCTCGAAGTGCTGGTGATCGGCCGGGGTCCACCAGTTGCGCAGTCGTCCTTCGGCGTCGAAGGCGCTGCCTTCCGCGTCGAAGGTGTGGCTGATCTCGTGTCCAATGATGGTGCCGATCGCGCCATAGTTGTCGGCCGAAGGCGCCTTCGGGTCGAAGAACGGCGGCTGCAGAATTGCCGCCGGGAAGTTCAGCGCATCCTGCAACGGCAGATTCACCGCGTTTACCGTCTGCGGCTCCATCCACCACTCGTGCCGGTCGACAGGCTTGCCGATGCGATGGAGATTGTACTGATACTTCCAAAGCTGCGCGCGCCATACGTTGCCGAAAAGGTCGCCGGACTTGACTTCATACGAGGAGTAATCTCGCCAGGTCTCGGGATACCCAATCCCCACATACAGCGCATCCAGCTTCCTCAGGGCTTCGGCCTTCGTCGATGGCGCAAGCCACGTCAGTGCTTCCAGCCGCTTGTGATACGCAGCGATCAGGTGCGTGACCATGTCCTGTGCTTCTGCTTTCGCCTGCGGAGGAAAATACTTCTTCGCGTAAAGTTGTCCCACCGCATCGCCCAGATCGGCATTGACCAGATCTACCGCACGTTGCCAACGCGGCTGCTGTTGCTGCACGCCGATCAGCACCTTGCCCTCAAAATTAAAGTCCTCCTCGGCAAACGGCTGCGACAGGTACGGCCCATACTGCTCCAGCAGATGAAACGCGAGCCAGTCTTTCCAGGTGTCCAGCGGCGCAGACGCCACCAGCGCCGACTCACCGGTAAACGCGGACGGCTGCCAGACGTAAAACTCCTGCTCACGGCTGAGGCCCGCAGCAGCGAAATAGGCGCTCCAGTCAAGCCCCGGGGCCTTCGCTTCAAAATCCGCCGGCGTCCACACGTTGTTCGCATGCTCGACAATCTCGCTGTCCGCCAGGCTCTCCTGCACTTTCGCGATCGCCTGCTCGAGCGCCAGAATCTTCGCAGCACGAGCGTCAGGATGGCTATATCCCCCCAGCTGCAGCATGGCGGCAATGTGCTGCACGTATTTCTGCCGGATCACCTGCATATGCTGCGAATCCGACAGATAGTAATCGCGGCCTGGGAGCGCCAGTCCGCCCTGCAGCAGGTACACCGCATACACGCTCGAGTTGCGAAAACCCGGCGAAGTCCACATCCCGAACAGATTCATAGTGTGGAAGTTTGTGTCATTCAGCGGATCGACGTCCGCCCGTACCAGGCTGCCCAGCATTGCCGCCAGTTCCTGTTTGTTCTGGATCGCCTTCACCTTGTCGAGTTCTGGCTCGAGCGGCTTCAGGCCCAACGAATCGACCGTGTTCTTATCCATGCAGGAGGCATACAGATCGGCGATCTTGCGCTGGTCCGAGCCGGCCGGCGCGTTCGACTGTGCCGCTTCCCTGACGATAGCCGCGACATTCTTGCGGCTCTTGTCGAGCAGCGAATTAAACACGCCTACCGCCGCTCGGTCCGGAGGAATCTGCGTTCTCGCAATCCAACCCCCGTTGGCATAGAGGAAGAAATTGTCACCGGGCTTCACGTTCAGGTCCATATTGCGGACCGAGATGCCGTGCCGGACCGGCTGGGCCGGCGTGGTTGCGGGACTCTGCGCGATCAGCGCCGGTGCAGCAACGAGCAAAGCGGCAGCAAGCGTGATGGAACGATGAGAGGAATGCATGATGGGCATCTCCGAGCGGACAATCGGCGGGCAACGATCAATGGACAAGGCGAGTACGCGTTGCCCCGAAGAACCCAGGATCATAGCATGGTCGAGACGGCCGCTGCGTATTGAGCGGGGAGGTTGAGATCGGGCGCTACGCTCCGCTCTCTTTAGGAAGGTGGTTCAGATCGATTCCGAGCTGCTGGCATTTCTTGTAGAAGTGGCTGCGCTCCAGGCCGAGAGCTTTGGCTGTGTTGGTGACATGGCGATGATTGCGTTCCAGCTCCGCCAGCAGCGTTGCTCGCTCGAATCCCGCTACACGACTGGCAAGGGGCCCGGCGCCGGAGACACCGGTGGAATCGGCGCATGGTCCTGAGGAAACCCCCGCCGCGCCTGGCAGCGCCATCTCGATGGCGCGCCGATCCACGCTGCCTTCCGCCATGAGCAACAGGCGTTCGACGGCGTTGCGCAGCTCGCGGATGTTGCCGCGCCACGGCAGTTCCTGCAATGCCTCCACGGCCTCCGGCGCGAAGGAAACCGGCTTCCATCCGTTCTGCGCGCAGATTTGGCGCGCAAAGTGCTCCACCAGCGCGGGAATATCTTCGCGCCGCGAACGCAGCGGCGGCAGCATGATGGGGAAAACCACCACCCGGTGATAGAGATCGCGGCGAAAGGTGCTCGCTTCCACCATCTCCTCGAGGTTGCGATGGGTAGCGACGATCACGCGCACGTCGACGGCCACGGGCTTGTCGCCCCCGATGCGCTCGACTTCCGATTCCTCGAGCACGCGCAGCAGCCGCGTTTGCAGAACCAGAGACATGTCACCGATCTCGTCGAGAAACAGCGTGCCGCGGTGAGCCTGTTCGAACTTGCCAATGTGCCGCTGCGCCGCGCCGGTGAAGGATCCTTTCTCGTGCCCGAAGAGTTCCGATTCGATCAAATCGGCGGGGATGGCCGCGCAGTTCAGCGTGACAAAGGGGGCGGCTGCGCGCGCGCTTTTTTCGTGCAGCGTGCGCGCCACCAGCTCTTTTCCCGTGCCTGTCTCTCCGTAGATGCAGACGCGCGTTTCGCTGGCAGCCACGCGATCGATCTGCGCCATCACACGGCGCATGGTTTCGCCGGTCCACACCAGTTCGTGCTTGCCCACGCGCCGCCGCAGGTCGCGATTCTCGCTTTCCAGGCGCCGGAGTTTCAGGGCGTTCTCGACCGTGAGCAGGAGCTTTTCCGTCGAGAGCGGCTTTTCCAGAAAGTCAATTGCCCCCAGGCGCGTGGCGCGCACCGCCATCTCGATGTGCGCCTGCCCGGACATCATCACGACTGGTGTCGTGATCCCGGAAGCGCGCAGGTCCTCGAGCAGCGTCAGGCCGTCGCGCCCGGGCATCACCACGTCGGAGAGGACGAGGTCAAAGGGACGCGACTTTGCCAGCTCCAGCGCGCGTGCAGCGTTGTCGCAAACCGTCGCTTCATGGCCGGCAAGCCGGAACGCGCGTGACAGCGAGGCCAGCGTATTGGCCTCATCGTCGACAATCAGGATATCGGCGTGGCTCATGCAGTCACTCCCGCAGCGAGCAGCGGCAGGTCGATGACAAAACGCGCGCCGCCGTTTTCACCTCGTTCGACGGCAATGGTTCCATGATGATCGGCCACGACGGACTGCACAATGGCGAGCCCGAGACCCGTGCCGTGCTGCTTGGTGGTGTAATACGGCGTGAAAAGCCGCTCGCACTCTTCGGGCGTGAGACCTGCGCCGCTGTCCGCCACGGAGATTCTCGCCGCATCGCCCTGCTGCGCAGCAGAGACAGTCAGGGTGCCACCTTCCGGCATCGCGTCCATCGCATTCAGGACAAGATTCGACAGCGCCCGGTGCAGCAGCTCGGGATCGGCAGAGATGAGCAGCGGTTCCTTATCCATCGGGACGCGGAGGTTGATGCGCTTCTCGCGGAGGGCGGGCTCGTAGAGCGCGGTCACCCGCCGAACGGCATCGCGGGCATCGATCGTCTCCACCTGCGGCTTCGGCATTTTGGAAAAGTCGCTGAAGCGGGCAATGATGGCCTTCAGGTTCTCGATTTCTGCCCTCAGCGTCGCCGCGCTCTCGGCAAAAACTTCATCGAATTCCTGCGGCGGCAGCGCTCGCGCGCGCGTCATGTTCTCCACAGTGATTTGCAGCGGGAAAAGAGGGTTCTTCAGTTCGTGCGCGAGCCGCCGCGCCAGCTCACGCCACGCCGCCACGCGCTCGCTCTGCACCAGGCGCTCGCGCTGCTCGGCCAGCTGCTCGGTCATGTGATTGAAGGTCTCCGCCAGCACGCCCACCTCGTCGCGGGTGTGGATCTCCACGCGCGCGTGCCAGTCGCCGGCGGCCACCTGGCTCGCGGCGCGCGCCAGCTGCTCGATCGGCCGGGAAACGCGGGCCGCAATCCACAGGCTCATTACTACCGCAAACAAAATGCCGATGCCCGCCACGCCATAGGCAATCGCGCGAATATGATTCTGCACTTCCACCATACCGCGCCGCGAGTTCGACACCACCAGCACCGCGAGCACGCCGCCATTTGCGCCTTTCAGCGGAATTGCCGTGGCATTCACGCTGTCCTGCCGCCGCAGCGTGGGATACACCACTCCCTCAGCATTCTGCCCGCTCGCGCGCGCCTGATCGACCAGCTGGCGATAGGCTGTCGCGCTGCTCACGGCCTGAACGGGGGCCCCAAAGTTTCCGGGATCGAACTCCGCAGTGAGGTTGCGGTACAGATAGACCTGCGTTCCGGCCGGCACCGGGAAAGTCCGCAGCGTTGCCGCATCGAGCGCGCGTCCGCCCACTATATAGAGAGGTGGGCTGGAACCGGAAACGCTGCGCACAGCAAACGTCCCGATCTCCTCCGAGCCGTCGGGCAGCTGTTCCTGCTTAAGAAACGCGGGCTTGCCCGCGGAGAAGATGACGGGCTCAGGGTAGCCGAAGCGGGCCGGCCATTGCGCTGAGGAAATAATGTTGCCGTCGTTTCCGACCAGCTCCAAATCGTCCAGCTGATACTCCTGGGCCAGTGTCGCCGCGACCGTCAGATAGCGCGCCGCATCGCCGCCATTGGCCAGCTCGAATGCGATCCGCCGCAAGGCGTCGCTGGATGCCATGCGATCCAGCGCCGCGGCGGTGTCGCTCCCGCGCTGATCGAACTCCCGCTGAAGCTGATTCACGAGCGCTGCGGTTTGTTCCCGGTCCATCTCCTCGAAAACGCGGCGCACGCGCACGGAGACGGTCCACGCCACGGCGGCCACGATACCCACCACGGTGATCGAGAACATGAGCAGCAGTTTTTGGCGGAGGGTCATCGGGCCGCCTCCAGCGATGCGTCGGCAAGCTGTGGCTCACCGTGGGGCGACAAACGCAAATCCCGGACGCGTTCGCCGACGGCCCACGCGCGCGGCAGCCACAGGAGCGGAACGACAGTGTAATTTTGGAGCGCCGTGCGCTCCGCCAGCCACAGCGCATGCGGATCTGTTCCGTTCACCGTTACAGTTTGCCCCAGACGGGTCAGCATCTCGTCCAGCGCTGCGAGCGGAGACGCTTCGTCCAGATGCACGATCCTCAGATCCAGCGTTGACGGCGTGCCCGGAGGCGCCATCTGCACGGCGAATCCCGCTTCGTCCAGATTCAGCGCCAGCCGCTCGGCCGCCAGTTGCAGCGTCCCGCCGCCGGGATCTGCGCTCATCGTTATCGGCCGGGCAGGTGCGCCTCCGCGCAGTGTGCGCGCGCGCATCAGATCGCGATCCGTGGAAAACAGGAAGGAATACCCGCTCAGTGGCTCGGGCAGCAGGCTCGCTGTGATCTCCCCCTGTTTCTGGAAGATCACGTTGTAAAGCGAGGCGCGGTCGACCGCCAGCGCCGCGGCCTGGCGCATCGCGGGATCGGCGAAGCTACCCTGCGCATCCAGCGTCAGCGCCAGCAGATCCAGGGGCTGCGACACCAGGATGTCCAGATGCTGCTGCTGCGCCTGGCCCAGCATTTCCGGGGGGATTTGCACAACGTCGGCACGGCCCACGCTCAGGTCGAGCCACTGATCCCGAATCGCCCGATGCGTAAAGATCTCCACCGAATCGAGAAATGGCCGTCCCTGCCAGCAATCATCATTCGCGGCCAGCGTGAGCGCTCCACCGGAGAAGCCCGCAACGCGGAACGGTCCGGTTCCCTCCAATTGACCGGTGTCATCCTGTTTCGAGACAGAGAAACGCGTTTGCGCCAGCAGCTCGGGCAAATCGGGTTGGGGCGCCGGCGTTGTGATGACGACCTCCGACGGTCCCGCAACATAGACGGCGTTCCACGGGCACGCGACCGCAGGCGCACCGCTCGCTGCGGCTGATCCCATGGGGACGGCACAGGCGCTCGTCAGCGAAACAACCACGTCCTCTGCGGTCAGCGGCGTGCCATCGTGAAAACGAACCTGCGGGCGGAGCTGAAAATCCCAGCGCTGGTCATTGTTCTGCGCGCTCCACGCGATCGCAAGCGCCGGCTGCGCTGTGCCGGAATCGCTGAGGTCCGTCAGAGTATTCAGCACCAGCCGGCGCGCCAGGCTGTCCGGAGCCCACGCGTCGCCCTGAATCTCAATGCGCAGCGTACCGCCGTAGTGCGGACGTGTCCGCGCGCTGGCGGCCAGTGCCATGCACAGCAGGGCTCCGCTAATTGCAATTCGCCGCAACACTCCACACCTCGTACGCATTCGAATCCTGCCGGCGAACTATGGCCATCGCCTCGGTTCCGTCATGGGCCGGCCACAGCGCCATCACCGTGCCCTGGACCTGCAACGGCGCGCTGACCGGAATCGCCTCGCGCCCCGCGATCTCATACGCGCGCAGCGTGTCACCCGCGGCGGCGGTGCCCGACGCCGACACCACCAGCTGGGTTCCCGTTCCGCACGCCGAATGAAGCGCCGCCACATCGCTGCCCCAGTCGCCCGCGCCGTTCACAGGCTCGAGCTGATTATTCACGACGAGCAGCGGAGGACCATTGACATCATTCAACAGCGTGGCCGGCCCGACGGCGCGCGGAATTTCCGCCGCTTCGTAGAACGGGGCGAGTTCCATGCCGAAGCCTGGCACCAGCACCCCGGTGAAATAATCCCGCGCTGAGTTGTAGAACGCCTTTTGCGTCGTCGTGATCGGCCACGGATCATCGCTGTCGGAGCAGGTCAGCGCAAGCTGCAGCAGGTTGCCAGTTCCGCGGCATTCCATGCCGGGCAGATACACATCGAAAGGGTGATCCTGGGCGGCAATCATGCGCCCGCGCATGTCCCGCGGAAAGGCGCGATCGTAGGGAATCGCCAGGATCTGCGCCTCGGTCCAGTGAGCTATTACCGCTACCCCGGCGGTTGCTGGCAGAGTTGTGCTCTGGGTGTAAACCAGGATCCGCGCCGGCTCCAAAACCAGCAGGAACTGTTGGCCCGGCGCGGACAGAACCTGTGCGTCGAGAACCGGATCTGGTTCCGTGACAAGGACGGTCCGCTGCAGCGTAAGATTGGGGCCTGCGGCCGCATCGGCTGGCAAATCCAGCCTGACCGGAACCATGGCCACGCGCGTTTCGGTGCCTTCGCGCACTTCCGCGACCCAGAGCCCTCCCTGGGCATTTTGCGAGAGCGTCACGCGGATCGTCGTAGCGCTGCCGCTGTCTCCCACAAGAACGCCGTATCCGCGCAGATCGCGCTCGAGCATCCGGCGGATAAGCGGGATCTCATTTGGGCTCAGGCTCGAGCGATTCTCGACTGTCAGCTGCACGGGACCCGGCCCGGCCAGGGCCGCAATCTGCCTTGCCAGATCGGCCGAGGGCTGTTCCCAGTTCGCTGCCAGCGCGCCAGGCAACAGGAAGGCCAGCGCCGCCGCTGCCACAAGAAGCCGAGCCCTGAAGTTCATTTGCTGGGGCGGATTATATCGCGCTCGCTCCATCGCTTCCTCCGTCCAACGCAAAACCGCCGCCATGTGAATCTGTGCCCCGAAGCCGGCCGCATGGTTGAGCAGCCGGCTCCGGTGGCGCTGGCGGACCCCATCCCCCCTGAGCCTGTCTCCGACAAACCGAGGGATGCACCGAGATTTGGGTCGCCAGCCAACCTTAGCGCGAAGGAGAATCTCCCCCATTTGCGGGCGAACCGTTCTGCGGAGTTCCTCCCAGTCCGCCGCCAAGTCCGCGAAAAAGATCGTTCGCGAAAAAATACTTGCCGTCTGAGGGAACCATCACCAGCTGGATTTTGTCGGACAACCGCTGCGCAATGATCTGGTTGATGAGCAGCGGAGACTGATTCAGCAATTTGCCTTCCGCAGCCATTTCCTGCTCGTTTGCGGCCGACGTCACTCGGATACGGTTCGCCTCGGCCTGCGCCAACAGCTCGCGCCGCTGCAGTTCCGCCTTGCTGTCAATGACCTTGGCCTGGGCAGCGGCTTCGGCATTCTCGATCGTCGCCTCCTTCTGCGCTTCTGCTTCCAGCTTCGCCTGCTCGATTTCTTTCTCCTTCAGCGGCAGGGTGTACTGCATCGCATCGGACTCACCCTTCGCTTCCACCACTCTCGCCTCGGCCGAGCCCTGCGCTTCCTTCACCTTCTGCCGGGCATCCGCTTCGGCCTGCAGCTCGGCGATCTCCACCTGCTTGCGCTGCATGTCGGTCTGGACGGTCAGCTGATCGTCCTGTTGCTCCTTCAGCAGCAGATCCTGGAGTCCCGCCGCGTATTCAGGCGGGAGCTGGATATTGCGGAGCATCACTTCCTCCACCAGAATGCCGTCGCCTCCGAGGGTCTTCGTGATGTTCGCCGCTGCCTGGTCGCGCACCTCCTGCCGTTTCGAGCTGAAGATCTCCCGCACGGTGTAGTTCGGGGTCAGCTCACGCCACGCGCTCGCCACCACCGCCGAAACGATGCCCGAATCCACCGGCTGCGGCAAATGGCTCTGGATATAGTCCAGACGACGTGGATCCAGACGGTAACGCACCGTGATTGCCAGGCCAATGTTCAGTCCCTCCTGCGACTGCACATCGAGCGGCTGCCGCGCGTTCGTCTGGACGCCCTGAGCCATGCCGGTGGTGAACAGACGGTCGCGCAGATCGAAGACCTGCACGCTTTCGACAAGCGGCACGATCAAGTGCGTGCCGGGATAGAGCGTGCCCGGCAGCGTTCCCCGAATCTGGCTGACCCGCACGCCGCCCATTCCCGCCGGAATAACAACAATGCCCTGAGCCAGGATCAGCGGCAGGCAAGCCACCAGCACCATCCCAACGCCGGCGCGCCAGCGGACCGGTTGCGGCTCTTCAGGCGCTGGAATGCCTTCTGCGACGGCAGAGAGCTTCCGGCGGTATTCCAGATCCCTCCACAGGTCGAACAGCGTGATGGCAAATGCGGCAGCGATGAGCAGCACTCCCGCGGCAATCAGCAGAAACCTCAGCGCAAGCATGGCCGTTCTCCTTCCATCCCTTCCTTCCGCTCCGTGGATCCTCCGGTCGCCGGCCGCCGAGCGAGAAACAGCCGGACCAGTCCCCCGAACAGCAGCTCTTCCACCAGCACCCCGCACGAGACGCTGAAGACCAGGGCACCGACAATACTCAGCATTTCCGCAAAGAGCTCCATGGCATCCTCGTTCCTTTTGCGCTACTGGCCGGCCGGGATCGTTGCCGCCATAACCGCAGCCGTCGTCGAGGCGGACTGCGTGGGAGCGGCCTCGGGCGCGCTTTTCGCTGTCAGCACCGGCGCGGGTGTGCTCTGGGGTGCGGCGGGAACGCCGAAGATCGCTTCAGTCTGCTCATCGCGCGTGCCGATGATCTCGACGGTGTCGCCAGGCCTGACCTGCGCGAACAGCTGCTCCAGATCGTGGCGACCGACGCGAATGCAGCCGTGCGAAACAGCTTTGCCGATCGAATGCTGAACGTTAGTGCCGTGGATTCCGTAGCCCCGCACGCTGAGTCCCATCCAGCGATTGCCTACCGGGTTTTCGGCCCCGGGCGGGATCACGACGCCGTGGTGGTAATAGGTGGGGTTGACGACGTGATTCACTATCGTGAAAGTCCCCGTGGGGCTGGGCGTGGATGCTTTGCCCACGGCAACCGGATAAACCGCCTTCACCTCGCCGTTTTCCACCAGAGCCAGCCGGCGATCCTGCAGGCTGACCACGATCATCCGCGTCACGACCGGCTGCGTCGTCATGGTCATCTCGGCCTGCAATCCTGGGGTGGTCCTCTGTGCGCGAACTGGACCGGCGGCTGCGAAGAGGCTCAGGAAGCTGGCTGTGGAGAGAATCGTGGCTGTCACCCGGCTGTTCATCTGTCACCTCGCTGCAGTTCGTCGTGCGCCGCGACAGAGTGCACCGGATGTGCCAATGGGGATTGGCTTTTAAATCAGATACTTAGGGTGCGGATGAGCCATGACTGGCGCGTCCGCGGAGACACGCTGTGCCAGAGTTGACACGGAAATTCTGACCACACGGAGGGTTGCGGCGGGCTCTGTTGCAGGCTGTTTACGGATGGACTCGTCGTCGAGCTATTGGGACTGCGTCAGCTCTTCCATCGCCTCATTGCCGATGTTCAGGCCGGCATTGTCACTGGCGCGCCGTCTGCGCCACCAGAGGCATATCAGGTACGAGATCGCACCCGTCGCCGCCGGAACCACAAATACCAGGATGCGCAGCAGGTCGCGCAGTGCTCCGACGTGCGCGTGGCCTGCCAGCGCGACTACGTCGTCCGCACCGGCAAATTCAAGCACCACGAGGAACGCCAGCGTGGCGCATCCCAGCGCCGTGCAGAATGGCTGCTGGTAGGGCCAACGCAGAACGTTGTGCGGCCTGAAATCGAGAGAGATCAGCTTCTCGATGAATGGCCACACATAGAGCAGCACGAACATCATCGCCGGAAAGAAGAAGCCGGGCCAGAAAACTTCAGGCACCAGATATCCCCCGATGCGAAAATTCACGCCCGGGAACAAACGCATGGCGCCTTCCACCCAGCCCAGGTACCAGTCCGGCTGAGCCCCTGGCAAAATCGCTACCGGATTGTAAGGACCATAGAGCCAGACCGGGTCGATCTGCACCAGTCCTCCCAGGAAGGCGATGAGCGCAAAGACCAGGAAAAACAGGCCCAGCGACTTGAGCGTGTAGGAGGGCCAGAGCCTCGATCCGACGATCAGCTTTTCAGTGCGCTGCGGTCCGGGGAAATTCGTGTGCAACTGGCGCCAGATGATGAGCAGGTGCACGCCGATGAGGGCCGCAATGAGCGCCGGAACGACAAAGATATGCAGCGCAAAGAATCGCGGCAGCGTTGCGGCAACCGGGACCGTGCCGCCAAAGAAGATGAACGTGAGCCAGGGCCCGATCACGGGAACAGAGAGCAGAATCGCGTAGCCGATGCGCATACCGGCTCCGGAGAGCAGATCGCCGCACATCGAGTAACCGAAATAGCCGTTGGCAATGGCCAAAATCAGCAGCGTCACGCCTACAATCCAGTTCAGCTCCCGCGGTTTGCGGTAGGCGGCGGTGAAGAAGATGCGCGCCTGATGCACAATGATCGCGGCAAGGAAGATATCGGCAGCCCAGTGATGCATCTGCCGGATCAGCAGGCCAGCGGGAACGTCGAAGCTGATGTGCAGCACCGACCGGTAGGCAGCCGCCATCTTCACGCCATCCAGCGGCGTGTAGCTCCCGTGATAGATAACCGGCGTGGTCGTGTCTTTGAAGAACATCGCGAGATACACGCCCGTGATGATCAGAATCACGAAGGAGTACAGCGCGACTTCGCCCAGCATGAACGACCAGTGATCGGGGAAGACATGGTTCATCGCCCTGCGGACGAATTTGGACAGGCGCAGGCGCGAATCAACAAACCGAGCGGTGGATTCGATCATGGCATCCCCCAGAATCCGGGTCCGGGCGGAGCGGAAAAACCATCGCCGGCATGAAGAATGCCCTGGCTGTCCGCGTAGAGTGGCAACTGCGGCAGAGGCCGCGCCGCAGGACCTCCGGTGGGCTGCGCGCCGTTGAGCACGTCGAATGTGGATTGATGGCAGGGGCACATCAGCAGATGGGTCGTGGTTTCGTACATGCCGACCGCGCAACCGGCGTGCGTGCAGACCCGGGAATAGGCCAGATAACCCTCCGGAGCCCAGTTCTTCCGCTCCGCCGGGAGGCGCAGCAGGTCTTCTCGAACACGAAGCAATACCGTTTGGGCCTTCTCTGATCCGATCGAACCCTCGGGAAAGACGAGCATCATGCTGCCGGGACGGAGGCTGTTGATGGACACAGGCGTGTTGTCGAGGCTCATCAGGCGCTGGCCGCGCTGCCACACCCTGGAGTACAACGTCGTGTCCGGCGCAAAGCCCATTGACTTCATCAGCGACACGACAAACGCAGCGATGAAGCCTGTGCCAAGAACTCCCATCCCCGTCAGCAGCCGGCGGCGCTGAACATCCTCCACACCGGAGCGGAAGACGACAGCGGCCGCGGCGCTCTCGCGGGGCGATGACGCGGCCGGTTCGCGCGGGGCAACGGCTTCCTTATGCGCCGTCAGCCAGTGGGACCATAACACCAGGGCCGCACCAGCGCCGGCAAGAAACAGGGCGAGATTTCCTCCCAGCAGCATGTTGCTGCCGCCGGTCCAGTAAATGAACAGAAAACCAAATCCCGCCGCGGCCATCACCGCGATGGCGCACGCAACGAGCACCGTTCCCACGCGTTCCTGGCGAAGCGGGCTAATTCCCTGATCCAGATTCCGGTCCTCGGCCCGCTCAGACTCGCCGGCGCGTCGGCCTTGTTCCCTCTGCTCGTGCTTCTCGATCACCGCGTCCAGGGCAGCGACGGAAACCTGGGCAGCCCTGAATGACGCTTCCGCGCCGTGCACCAGCAGGCGACCGGCCTGGCTCTCTGCTTCCTGTTCCAGAGAGCGAGGTTCTTCGCTTTTTCGGAAGTCTGACTCGACTGGTGGATGCGGCGTTTGCATGGATTCTTTCCGTGCGGTTCGCCCGATCCCTTTCACCAGCGAGCCCACAGCTTTCCAAAGAAGGACCCCGCCAAAGAGCAGCCAACTCTCCGCGCGGGCCACGCGCAGATCGCGCTCCACAGTTCGATCTGCGGGCCGCCGTTCGTCGGCGGTGGGCCGTTTCTCCTGATTTGGATTCTCTTCGCTCATCCCTTTCCGCCTCGCTCAATCCACATGGCCACGCCAATCGTGAGAAAGGCGATGACCCACGCCGCGAATCCTTCTGCAACGGGCCCATACCAGTGCATGGCCGAGCCGCCCGGGGCCGGCGGACGCTGAGCGTATTTCACGTAATCCGCAATGGAGGCCACCTGCTGGTCGGTCAGGACCGAAGGTGGAAAATTGGGCATGGGTCCAGGCCCCCAGCGAATCGCCCCCGCCACAAGAGCCCGCGACTTGTGCGACAAGTTGGGCGCATTCACCCCGTCGAAGACCAGCGCACCTCCGCGCACGTCGGTGCGATGGCATGCCGAGCAGTACATCGCGTACAAATCGCCGCCTTCGCTCAGGTTGCCACCCTGCATGGGGATCACCGCAATCTTTTGCGTTACATATCCCGCGACATCTTTCATATCCGGTACCGAAAGGATGCGCCCAAAGCTGGGCATGTGGCTGGGGCCGACCTCGATCGCCGTGAGCACCTGTCCGAGGTTGTGCTCGGCCTGCAGATTGGGGCCGGCGATGCTGACCACACCGCTGACGCCCTGGCCATGGTCGCCGTGGCATTCGGCGCAGTGCTGGGCAAAGATCTGTTGTCCGCGTGCAAGCGGATCGCCGGCGTTGGGCGCTGCCTGACCCCGGACAACCGGCACGCAAAATGCCACAAAGAAAGCGAGGGAAGCGAAGCTCGCCCCCTTCGGCACACGGCCGCCTGAACCACCAGCTTTGGTCCGCACGCGATCTTCGATGCCGATGCGTTTCCGATGTGCTGTTCCAGGCCGTCGGCGCCGCGGCCTTGCTGTAGCAACCAGCCCGAGTTGCACGACAGCGTGGGCACCCGTTCCCGGCGCAAGTGCTTCTGATAGGTTTTGTGAGGTGCCGCTCCATGAAAGCGTCAGAGCCCAAGTTTGTCTCCTTCCGTTCGCTCCTGGGTGATGCGCTGCGGGGCGCGCGAGCACTCGGGTTGGGTGCGCTGCTCAGCGTTGTGGCGGCCCTGGTCTGTGGGTGCACAGGCGGTCGGGGCCTGGCGGTCTACTCTGTCGCCGTCGGCGGTTCTCCGCGCCCTGGAAAGCAAGTGATCGCTCAATACAAGTGCGGCACCTGCCATACCATTCCCGGCATACCCCACGCGGACGGCGTCTTCGGTCCCCCGTTGAACTTCCTCGGTCGCCGGACGATGCTGGCGGGCAATCTGCCAAATACCCCCGCCAATCTGGTGCAGTGGGTCATGTCGCCGCAGTCGATGAAGCCGGGAACCGCGATGCCGGATTTGGGACTGGATGAGCGCCAGGCCCGCGACGTCGCGGCTTATCTGGAAACCCTGCGCTAGCGTTGCTGGCCGGGTTTCGCTCCCAATCCATTCGGGCGTGAGCCCCTGCTTCCGTTCCTGCATCGCGATCGTCGTGATACGGTGGGAGCGCGCGTTCCTGACGCGCGGGATGAGTCTTCGCGTACTTCAGCTCGGGGTGTGGTGAATGAAAAAGTGGTTGTGGTCTGCGGGTGCTGTTGCTCTCGCCGCGTGCGTATCCTGTCTCGCCCAAACAGCGGTAAACGCTCCAGCAGGCCCGGTTGCTCTGACCGTACGACTGCCCAATCCGGAACAACAGATCTTCTACGTGGATGAGGTGATGCCGGTCAGACCCGGCGCCCTCACGCTCTATTACCCGAAGTACATTCCCGGCGACCACTCGCCGGATGGCCCGATCGCCGACATGATGGGCCTGGAGATCACGGGCGGTGGGCAGCGGATCGCGTGGCGCCGCGACGCGGTGGATATGTTCACGTTTCACGTGACTGTGCCTGCAGGCGTCGAACGAATCGATATCACCTTCCAGTTTCCGGCCCCGGACCGCATCACGCCGAATCTCATGGGACTGGAATGGAATTGCGTGGCTCTTTACCAGGCCGGCTATCCGACCAAAGTGCAGATATATCAACCGACATTGGTCATGCCCGCGGACTGGCACTATGCAAGTGCGCTGAAAACGGAAGAAAGCAGCGGCGGCCGGACCACGTTTCAGCCCGTTCCGTTCAACACGCTCGTCGATTCTCCAGTGATTGCCGGCAAATACTTCCGCGAGATCGATGTCACTCCCCCCGGCTCCTCCGTGCATCGTTCTCTGGACATGGTCGGCGACGATGCCGCAGCTCTGGATATTTCCGACACACAACTCGCCGGCTACCGGCAGTTGGTGGAACAGGCACAGGCACTCTTTCACTCGCACCATTACAGGAATTATCACTTCCTCCTCACGCTGAGCGATTACGTCTCCCGTGGTGGCCTGGAGCATCACCAGTCGAGCGACGACCGCGCGCGCGGCGGCACACAAATGTTCGCCGATCCAGCCCATTTCATGCTTGACGCGTCGCTTCTGCCGCATGAATACACGCATTCCTGGAACGGCAAGTTCATGCGCCCGGCGCAACTGTGGCAGCCCGACTTCGAAACTCCCGAACACGCGCAGATGATCTGGGTCTATGAAGGCCTGACGGTCTACCTCGGCGACATGCTCACGGCGCGCAGCGGGTTGTGGTCGCCGGAAACCTGGCGCCAGGTGGTCGCCTACCGTGCGGCGAATATGGCACACCGCCCGGGCCGCGAGTGGCGGCCGCTGATCGACACCACCATCGCCGCGCCGCTGACATACGGATCGACGACCGCATGGGCGAATTGGCGCCGGCAAACGGATTTCTATCGAGAGGGCGAACTGCTGTGGCTCGCCGTCGACATGAAGATCCGGACGCTCAGTCACGATCGGCGCTCCATCGACGATTTCGCTCAGCGCTTTTTCGGCGTCGACAATGGCAGCTTCGCGACACATACCTATACGTTCAAGGACCTGGTCAGCGCGCTCAACGCGGTCCAGCCCTGTGACTGGGCGAAGTTCCTGCAGAACTGGCTGGATGGTACCGGCGACCACGTTCCGTTGCTCTCCGGCATCGACGCCAGCGGATGGCGTCTGGTCTATACGGATCAGCCTTCGGCGTATCAGCAGGCGCACGAGAACGTCGGCGAAGGCGAACTCAGCAGACAAGGTGTCGATCAAATGTTTTCGGTGGGGTTGTTTCTCAGCAGCGGGGGCAAAGTCGAGGACGTGTTGTGGAACGGACCGGCGTTTAAAGCTGGGTTCGCTCCGGGCATGCAACTGGTGTCGATCGACGGCCACGCATACAGTACGCAGGCCCTGCGATCCGGAATCGTTGAGGCGCACCAGGACAGACAGCCTTTGCGGATGACCGCGACGAACGACGGTGTGACCCAAACCTATACGGTCGATTACGACGGGGGACTGAAGTTTCCGCACCTCGTCCGCATACCGGGCACCATCGACTACCTGCAGCAAATCCTCGCAGCGAAGCCGCTGCACAGTGGTTCGTAACGGTCGAGGCGACTCCCTCCCGTTTTCGCGGCGGATGGACTGCCCTGCTCCGAGCAGATGGGTCTCACCAACTGGCTAAGGACCGGAGGTACTTGCGTCAGAAGACGAACTTTGCGCCCAGCTGAACCTGACGGGGACTATTCGAGGTGTAGCTGATCGTTCCAAAGGCCGGGTCGTCGACGGAGGTGTCCGGCGTCCCGAAGACCGGGTGATTCAGAGCGTTCTGGGCTTCCAGCCGCAGCTCAAGCAACATACCTTCATGCAGGCCGGCGAGGGAAAAATCCTTGTCGGCCGCCATGCTCGTGTTAAAAGCCACGGGCGTACGGATCGCACCCGTCGCCCGCGGAGCGTCTCCCAAAGTAAATGGGGCGGGCAACTGCAGAGCCCCGGGGTCGGCGATGTAGTGGTTGATCGCGTTGTGGCCGTAACTCCTCCACAGATGGTTGACGATGTTGGGCCGCTGCGTACCATACGTCGGGAGCGAAGTTCCGTCGTACGTGGTGAAATCAAGCGGACGGCCGCCGTTCACGCGCCAGACTCCGGTGGTTTTCCATCCACCTACAAAAGCATTCAGAAGCCTGGGCATGGCGCCAAAGAATTCTTTGCCTCGTCCCACCGGGATGTCCCATGCATAGCTTGCCTGGACTACGTTGGGGATATCGAAGGTCGAGAGGCTGCGTTCCAGCCAGGGTTTGTTGGGATCCTGAAGACTGGTAAAGCTGCCCAGCCAGGTTGTATTGTCGTCGGGCACGGAGGCATCGTCGAGCGATTTTGACCACACCCAGGAAAGCAGGAACTGGAGTCCATTGGAGTACTGCTTCTCCGCGGTAACCTCCAGCGCGTGGTAGGTGGAGCAGGCAATCGGCCACGCATCTGTGGTGACGCCGCCCGGGAACTGCGGATATGGCAGCTGCAGATAGAAGGCCTGAACCTGGGGCGATGACAGATAGCTGTTCGGATCCGTAATCACGCTGGCGAACGGGTTGTTCACCATATCATTCAGTGCGTTGATCTGACTCGTGGAATACCCTTCGATTTGAGCTCCGAGATGATTGATGTAATTAGCTCCCGAGAAATACAGGTGGGTGCCTTTCTTTCCGTCGTAGTTGACGTCGAGGAGGACATTCCACGGGAGCTGATGTTCGACTCCAACCGTCCAGCTCTGCTCGTAGGGAGTGTTCGTCATGTCGCGCAGGGGACCATTGGCGCCATAACCCACGTCATTCATCAGGCCCAGAGAGCTTCCGGGCGGCTTGATCAGTCCATTTGGATAGGGATTGCTCAGGTGCAGCCACGGGGTGGCGCCGTCGTTGTTGTAAGTGACCAGGGCATTCGTATATTGGTTGAATCCCTGGGAACCATAGGGCATGACGCCGGACGCGCCCGATCGGGGCTGGGAGTAGTAGATTCCGTACCCACCGCGGAACACCGTCTTCGGCCAGATGTGATATGCGAAGCCGAAACGGGGCTGAATATCCTTCCAGTCGCCGTTCACAATCCTGCGCTGGCTGGAGCTGGCAAAGACTTCGCCGCCGTGCATGGTGCCCAGGCCAGGAACAGTCAGTGGCAGGGTAGCAGTCGGATCGAACCAGTTCTGCCGGTTGTGGCGTTCGGTTCTGGGAATAGACACGTCGTAGCGCAGGCCCAGGTTCAGCGTCAGCTTCCGGTTCACCTTCCAGTTGTCCTGGGTATACCAGGCGTATTGGTGGTCTTCTGTGGCCGGTTCGTCCTGAATTTCGTAGTAGGTTCCCGAGTTCATTTGGCCCATGATGAAGCTGGCCATTCCATCTCCACCGCATGTGGCGAAGTCATACGGGCACCCCGATGAACCCGAGCGATCGAAACCGAACACTCCATTCGGGGCGTTGGTCTGGATGTAGTTCATCTGGTGCAGCCTTCCCTCAAAGCCGATCTTAACGTCGTGCGCGCCAATTACCTTGTCGACAGCCAGGGTGAGCTGCCCTGTGTCCTGTCCCTCTTTATAGTTGCCGTACGGGTCGCCTCCAATGTTCGTGTAGCCTGCGCTGTAGTAGGTGGACTGATCGATGAAAATGGCCGGCACGCCCATGAACCCATTGGAATTCAGGTATTCGGGGAATCCAAGCTTGCTCAGCGGGTCAGTCACGCCACCATCTCCGTTGTAGGCGCTGATGCGTTCCGCGCCCCGTGTGAATCCCAGAACCGCGGTCAGGAAGAGGGTGGTGGAAAATGTATGCGTATCGTTGAGCGTGAAGACATGGGCCGTGCTGTTGTTCGGGCCGCCGGCGCAGGGATCGGCAAAATTGCCGAAGCAGTTGTACGATACTGCGCTGCTCCACTGGTCTGAGTAGCGGACGCTGAGCAGATTCTTCTGCGTGAAGCGGTGGTCGATTTTGAGATCCCACTGGTCGTTGGGATAGCTGCTCGCTCCGGATCCAATCCAGTTGTCGTAATACGTTGGCGAAGCCATGTTCGGGGTGGGCTCAGGAAACAGTGCCATCAGGCGCTGCGCCACCGGATCGATCAGGTTGCCGGGACCGGCCGGCAGCTGGTAAGGCGTCCCGTTGAGGTTGGGATTGCCGGGGCTGCTGTACGTGGCGATATTGTTGTACGGAATATAGGTGCTGCGTACTGCCCCTGATCCGTTGCTGTTGGATACGTACACTCCACTGTAGGGATCCCACAGTTGTCCGGCAGCCACGCTGCACATGCCCCTGGAGTCGAAGTTGCCTCCCTGGTCGGCGCACAACTCACCGAAATCGCCGGTGCGCTCGGCATCACTGGGCACGCCGGCCTGATAGGTCCCTGCGCTGGTCTGCCTCGTCCCGTCGTAATCAAAGAAAAACAATGTCTTGTTGCGGATGATCGGTCCGCCAATCGTCCCACCGAAATTATTGCGATGCACCGGCGGCAGCGGAATGCCGCTCTGGTCGTTGAACCAGTTGTTCGCATCCGTCAGCGTGTTGCGGATGAAGTCATACGCGCTCCCGTGGAACTGGTTGGAACCGGATCGGGTAACCATGTTGACGATGGTGCCGCCCGTAAACCCGTACTCCGCGCTGAAATCCGACTGCTCGACCCTGAACTCCTGCACCGCCTCCGGTGACGGGGTGTAGGTCGCCTGCGTTACGCCGCCGTTCGGCTCGTAGTTGGTGACAGAGGCGCCATCCATCAGGATGTCTGCGGTGGAATTGCGGCCGCCATTGGAAACGAAGTTGGTTCCGGTGCAGTTGATCGCACACTGGTCATCCGTCTCCGTAACGCCTGGCGTCAGCATGGTCAGATCCATGACATAGCGGTCGATGAGTGGGAGGTCGTTGATGAATGTCCGGTTGATGACGAGCCCGGTGGTCCCATCCTCGACGTGGAGCTTCTGAGTTTCAGCATTGACTTCAACGGTCTGCGATGCGCTGGCCACACGGAGCGTGAGATTCGCCGTCGGGTTTTCACCGGCATTCAGCGTGATGTTCGTCCGCTCTGTTTTTGCAAAACCGGTCATTTCGGCGATGACGGTATAGACACCCGGCGCAACAGAGGGATAAACATAGCGGCCGCCGCTGTCCGAGGTCGTATTGAACCGAAATCCCTTGTTCTGATCGACAAGCGTGACCTTCGCCCCCGGAATGACCGCACCGCTGGTATCCGTCAGCACGCCGCTGACGGTTCCGAAATAGCCCTGGGCTGAAGCTGGGGGCGCGGCCAGAAGCACGAGGAGCAGGAGCACAACCCCAGAGAAGACCTGATAAGGCGCACGGCTCACATGAGACAAAGACGTATGCATCGCAACCTCCACCGCGTGGGAAGTGGATCGTTCTGCGACTACGACTGCTTCGACGTTCTCCGCACGAGCGGCAATTCGGATATCGGGCAAGCGAAAAACACCGATACCAAACGTTTGAATTACCGTTCAAAGAAGGGAGAATGTCAAGAAAAAACTGGCGGAAGCGCAATCGCAGGCGGCAAATTTTTTCGCCGCAGAGCGCTTCCTGGGCACAGGGCCATGTGCCGTGCCAGCCGGGTGCACCTCAACCGGGGGTTGATTTCGCCTGCGCCCGCGCCGGACTGCAGTTCGCAGGGAACTTGAACGTGAAGTCGTATCACAACTGCAAGCGCAGCCGGGCGCGAGTGGCCGCGCGGGCTACCAGCAGCATGACTACCGTGAACACGACCGCGCGGACAAGGCCGGGCCAGCCGTAGCTCCAGCGGTCCTCCAGGAAGTTGACCCCTGCGAGCGCGGCCGCAAAGTAGTAGATGTCGGGAATTAAGTACGTCAGCAGCGTATTCGAACCCGCGGGACGCACCAGCCAGGCCCATCCTGTGCGCTTCTTCACATCGCAGATCCAATAGAGCGCAGTGAACAGCAGGCAACAGGCGGCCACGGTCCACAAAGCCCATGTCGGCGTCGCGCGAATCTTCGAGATGCCCAGCGGGCGCAGAAACCATCCCACGGCGAAGGCTGCGATCGCCATCAGGACCCCGAGTTGCATCTTCCGTGCCGGTCCAACGATGCCATCTTCGTCGAGAAAGATGAGCGACGTCACAATTCCGGCCATGATCAGACTGGTGTGGGTGCCGTTGCCAAAGGGCCACACGTAAAGAGAAACATGGTTGATGTGGATCCAGTGAGCTGAGCAGACGCAGTTCCAGGCCACCAGGACGGCGAGCCACACTACCGGCGCCAGGCGCCACCGGCGCGTCGGAATGTAAAGCAGGCAGACTGCGAAGTAGGCCAGTCCAATCAGGCCAAGAATCTCCGGATAGGAAAATTGGATCCAGGCTTCGCCGCCGGGCGTGGCGCGGCGAAAGTCAGCGAAAACAAAAACGAGGACCGCCAATCCCGCCGCCCGGAGACCGAACACGGTCCGGCGGCTCACGCCGGTGTACGTATTCCAAAGCAGGATGGCCCCGCCCAGCCCGAGCAGGCCCCAGACACTCGCCGAAAGGTGCATCCGCGCTTCATCGCAATGGTCGACGTTGGCGAGAATCAGCCCGAGGGCCAGGAGCGCCGCGGAGCGCAGCACCACGTGCAGCCATAATCCGCCAATGGATGGATTCCGGCGGAGGCGATGTCTTACCGCCAGAGGCAGTGACATTCCGACAATGAACAAAAACGCCGGAAACACCATGTCGACATAGCTCATGGCGTCGACGTTGGCCGGCATATGGAAGGTCCACTTGCTCAGGCCGCCGACACCGGCGAGATCGTTCACAAAAATCATGACCGCCATGGTGAGGCCGCGAAAGATGTCGACAGAAACCACGCGCGTACTCGTGGCAGGGCGAGCGGTTATGGCCGGAGAGGCTACTGGCGCGGCTGAAATCATTGGCCTGCCTCGGTTCCATCGCTACCCATATGGAAGGAGCGATTGATCGTTTTCAGCAGCGCGCCGGAAGCGTCGCCGCTGTACTCCCAGAACATGATGCCGCCCAGATGCATGCGTTCAACATACGCGCATTTCAGTGTGAGCGATTCCGGATCCTCGTAGGAGACAAACTCTCTCTCCGCGGCGTTGTAAAGATAAGGGACCGAGGCGGAAGCATCCCAGTAGCGGGTGAATCCATGATTCAGCAGCGTCCCGATATTGCTGTAGCGAGCAAAGGCATGCGGGACGGGAGACCCCTTCTGGAAAAGACCATGATTGGTGGGCGCGACATCCCCCCAAATGTGCCCATAGAAGGGCACGCCCAGGATGAGTTTGCGGGCCGGAACGCCCGCCTTCTCGAAAAGCCGCACCGAGCGATCAGCCGAGGCCTGCGCCGGATCGGCCGGATCCGCGTAGAGCGGTGCATGATTGCCGGTGATCGCCTCATCCCCCGGCTCGTAGTAGTCGTAAGCCATCAGGTTTACCGTATCGACGGCGCGCGCAACTCGCCGCATCTCCGTGTGTTCCAGAAAGTCCTCCGAGGATCCCACAGCCACCGAGAGCAACAGTGGCCTGCCCAGTCGGCGCTCCTCGCGGCGCAAACGCCGGTGCAGGTCGGTGAGCAGCAGCGTGTAGTTTTTCTTGTCTTCCGGCCGGAATCGATTCCCGGCGCCGATCTCACCTGGAAACTCCCAGTCGATATCCAAACCATCGAGGTGATAGCGAGTCAGGAATTCGACCACGCTGTCCACAAAGCGGGACCGGCTTTGTGGCGTAAGCGCCACATCGGAGAAATTGCCGGACCAGAGCCAACCGCCGACCGAGATCAGTATCTGGAGGGAAGGATTCTCCTGCCTGAGTGCGACCAGGGTGGCCAGATTGGGTGCGTCTGCCGGATTGACAGCTACGATGCGGCCATCCTGAATGTTTGCGAAGGCATAATTGATGCGGGTCAGTTCCCGCGCCGCGATTTCGCCGGGTTGAAGGACGTGGCTCTGGGGAAAGACGTACGCGATCACCTGATTGCGACGACCACGATGCGCGGTCCCCGAAGCTGCGGCGGTCGCGCAGACTGCAATGAGCAAAGCGGCCAGGAGTATCGGCCCAAACGCAACGGTTCGGCTTCTCATGCAACTTCGCACTGTTCCTCCTCAGGTCAGGGAGCGCTGGTTCCCTCCTGCGCCGGCGGCGTGTCAGACTGCGCGCAGATCGCGCCGGGTGGCAATGCCAGCCGAAGGGAGAATCCCCAGTCCTTATCCGTATCGTCCGTCCTGACTGCGATTTCGTTCCAGCCTGCCCGCAAGTTCACCGTCGTCACGTCTGGCGGAGGGCCCGTCAAATCCGTAACGCCCTTCGCTTCCTCTGAACTCATCACCTTATGCTGGTTAACCCAAACGGCGATGCCTTCGTTATGCCGTACGCGCAGCTTCGCGCTGATCGCGCTCGGAGCCTCTACCCATGTGACAGCGATGGCGGCTGCATTGTCCGCGGGATAGATCGTATACAGGTCGATCCAGGGCTGCATGGTCTGCAGAAAATCGTTTCCTCTTTCATAGTCCTGGTCGCGCGTGGCTGCCTGCCAGGTCTGCCAGGACAACGGTTTCCCGTTCTCGCCCGTGTAGGACTGGCGCAGCGTGGCGGCGGTTACGGGCACCCTGCCAATTTCGGGAGCGTTCCCTTTCGTGAAAGGTCCAAGGAGATTCCATTGATCCAGAAGCTCGCTTCGCAAATCGATGTCGCGGGTCAATCCCTGGGGCGAGTTGCCCGCGGCCAGCGACAGCGTTGCCGTGCCGCGCAGATGGTAGAGCGGATGTTGCGTCGCCTGCATGAACGGCAGCCAGGCCCAGGATATGCGCCTGTCCCGAGGCAGCGCGAAGCGCTTCTCGGCCAGCCCGGACACCTTGAGGTCCAGCGAGGCTTCGGCTGCGGATGACGGCGTCAGGACTCGAACCAGCAATCCCGCGCGGTAGCCGCTGATGTCGGTCGGAGTGTCATAAGGATTGTGATCGCGCGGCACATCCTGCGCCATCAATCCTTCATCGGTCTTGCGCAGCCTGACGCTTGCGCTCAGGGAGGCATCGGCCAGCGCAAATGCGGCGGCTCTCGCCTGCTCGCTCGTATATTTCTGCAGCTCGGATCGAATTGCTGACTGCTCCTCATCAGCAGACACCATGCCCGCCTGCACGCTCTGCAAACTTGCTGGGCCAAACTCCTGTTCGGCGTTGCTCAGCAGGGTTTGCAGATGAAGAAGTTCAGCCTGCAGCGCGAATTTCCAGCCGGCACGGATTTCTCCCGCGCCTGCGAGAGCCCGCTGCACGACCGCGATTCGATCGATGATGAGGGGAATCATCGCCCGCACGTCTTCCGTTCCGGAAAACTGGACGTTGACCTGGACTTGTTTCCGAATCGACGCCTCCGGTAAACGGACCTCGGTCGTGGCAGTAACCGGATCGTAGCTGTATCCAGGGACAGCCGCTGGCGACTCGGGCACCTTTGTGCCATCGGCCGTCACCGTTGCCGGATGGGCGGTTACCGGCAGTTGCAGCACGATCCGGCGAGAAGAGGGTTGTCCCGCATAACTGCCCTTCGTCGGGCCGATCGCGAGATTCACGCTGTCCGCTCCTGCGTTCCGGTAATGCAGCGGAGTGAGGGCGTACGCCCCGTGAAGATACGCGGGCGAGGTTCCGTCATCTTCATACATTGTGAATGCGCCGTCCGGCCCCGGATACACCCTCACCACCAGCGGATTCGACGGACGCGCCGCCATGCGCGAAGTGACCTTCTGCATTGGCAAAGGCACGCCGCCGAGCGCATACACCGGGATCTCGTCGTCTGTCGCCAGGACCGTGCGGTCGCCGGAATCGTTCACGCGTTCGCCGGTCAGCAGATTCCACCATGTTCCAGCCGGGAACCACATATCAGTTGCGCCCAGCCACGCCTTCCCCATCCCACGCGTGACGATGGGCGCCACCAGCAGGTTCGGGCCGAACTCATATTCCTCAGGATGTGTGTACGCCTGGCCCTCCGCGGGATAGCCGAGATACAAGGGCCGCGACAAAGGCATGGATGTTGTCCAGGTGAGGTACGCCGATGAGTAGATGTAGGGCATCAGCTGGTCGCGAAGATCATAAGCTCGCCGCGATGCTGCTTCGACCCGCTCGCCGTAATACCACGGGACTCGGTAATTGCCGAACTCGTTTTCCCCGTGGGTGCGAAAGACCGGGCTCAGCGCTCCAAACTGCACCCAGCGCGTGAAAAGCTCGGGGTTGGGGATCTTCAGGCGAAAGCCGCTGATGTCGTTGGACCAGTAATCGGCCCCGACATTGCCCGCCGTGGCTGTAAATAGAACCTCAAAACGCAGAGTTCGCCATAGCGACGATGTATCCCCTGAAAACCAGACAGGATAGCGCTGGTCGCCCCAGCCACCCCATCGGCTGAAGGAGGCGCCACGCCGTCCTGTCCCCGGGCGGCCGATGTTCCAGAAGTCCAGAGCGTTGTCCCATGCAAGGTGAATCCCGCCGTCGAGCCACCAGAAATCCACCCCCTGCTTCTCCAGCGGATCCAGCAGCAGCTTGTAGTAATTCCGCATGAACGTCTCGTTCGTGTCGTCGAACGGAATCACTTTCTGTGTCGCGGGATTCAGTCCGAGCGCCTTCGACAAGGCGTCATACTGGCTATACCATGGGCCAACGCCGTCGTTCGGATGCCAGTTGAGCGTAACGTGCAGCTGGCGATCGTGCATCCACTGGAGCATGGCCGCGGGATGGGGAATCAACTGCTTATTCCAGTCCAGCGCGCCCCAGTGCGGGGTGGTGTGCCAGCCCATGTCCATCACCAGCACATCGAGCGGGAACTGATGGGCGTCATAGTCCAGAACGAGTTGCTGGAACTGGTCCTGCGTGAAGCTGTAATATCTGGAGCGCCACGATCCCAGCATGTAGCGCGGCGGCAACGGAACCCGCCCGCTGATCGTTGTCAGATCGGTGAGGGCGGTTGTATACCCATCCAGGCCGTAGCCGAAGAAATACCAGTCGTCGCGCTCATTTGTCGGCCGAGGCCTCATCCAGGGGTTTGCTCCGTCGCTCAGCAGAAACGTATCGTCGCGATACAGGAACCATCCATCCCGCGATACCACACCATCCGGGAGCGGCTCGGCCCCGCTGGCTCCGTCAAGGTTTTCCAGCGTCCCGCCCAGATTGCCTTTCTGTTGATCGCCCGGATGCCAGGTCTGCCATTCCCCATCGCCCTTCCTGAAGGCGACGGACAAATTGGTCTCCTCGAAGCCCCGCGAGCCGCCGGTCCAGGTCAGCTTCATGCGGGAGGTCTCGATGCTCAGCTTTCCTGCGGCGCGGCTTACCGTAAACGGCGGCGCAGTCACATCCCGCTCCCATGCGAAATACGATCGCTGGTCAATGAATTTCGCGTCGTTCGAGTACTCCATGCGAATCAGCGTGGGCGTGATCACAGTGAAGCGTGCATTGCCGTCGACGACTGGGTTCTTCTGCTCCGGCTGTTGCGCAGCAGCCGGAACCAGGCCAGCCACGAGAAGCGCGGCGATCAGGAGCAGTTTGGTCATTGCACTTTGCCAGGCAAGCGACTGAGCATTGCCACGGTGATGAAACGATGTTCGCATTGCGCTTCGTCCTTCAGGAGTTGTCCAGATCACACAGCCAACACGATAGCAGGATGAACAAATCTCTACTTCGAGAGCAGCCCCGGCATTTCGACAGCCGAAGCCGGTTGCCATTGAGTTTCGGTGGCAACGCGCCCCGCAGCATCGGAGTCGCGCCGGTCTGTCATCATCGATAGTTGCAGTCTGCCTCGGCAGGTTCTGATTCTTCTGGCCGGCTACGCGATCGGCATGGGGTGGAAGGGGAAGTGGTGACAAGCGGAGTTACTGAAGCCCGCAGCGCGTCCGAGTTGCGGCGAGAGATCAGCGCCCGCAACCAGGCACGCGCGCAGCACTACAGCATGAGATCTCCTGGGGCGCATCGGCGAGCGTAATCTTCGATGGCTCAGACGGCATCCACGGCAACTTTCTTCCCGGGTCGTGGACTCGGATCTGCAATCATCCTGCCTGGCGGAAGCGCCTGGAAAAAGCCTACTCAGCCAGCCGCTACGTCCCGCGGACGCAGGACCGTAAACGATTCGAACTGGATTGTGCCACCAGCTCCGATGCTCTCCTCATGAACATCTTCTGTTATCCGCGCCTGCTGAGCCGGCTTCGAGTGTGTGCCTTGCTGGGCATCGAACCAGGTCTGACGCCGGAGTTCGGCTTCCGCCCGGCCATACCTCTGACCAACGGCCGTACGGACCGAACCGAAATGGACATGAAGCTCGGTCCTCTGCTGGTCGAAGCCAAGCTCACGGAATCCGGCTTCCAGCGGGCTCCGCTGGGGCTGCTGTCCCGTTATCGCGACGTGAACGAAGCGTTCGATGCCGAGCTGCTGCCGCTGCGCGACGGCGTCGTACACTCGTGGCAACTGATTCGCGGAGTGCTGGCGGCCCATGCGACCGGCGGCTCATTTTTCGTGTTCTGCGACCGGCGGCGGCCGGATCTCATCGACCGCTGGTTTGAAGTGATGCACGCCGTGACCGACAGCTCGCTGCGGACCCGGTTGGGAATCCTCACCTGGCAGGAAATCGCAGAAACAGTGCCAAAATCGGTCCGTAGATTCCTGGGCGAGAAGTATGGCTTCTGAGACTGAACCACGCCTGCGCTGGCTGCTCCTCGATCTGAACTCCTACTTTGCTTCCGTCGAGCAGGAACTCCGCCCGGAGCTGCGCGGGCGTCCGATCGCCGTCGTTCCTGTGGTGGCCGATACGACGTGCGCCATCGCGGCCAGCTACGAAGCCAAAGCGTTTGGCGTGCGCACCGGAACGCGAGTCGGCGACGCGAAGCGGATGTGTCCCGACATCGAGCTGGTCGAAGCCCGGCACGACGTCTATGTCGATTACCACAACCGAATCGTCGAAGCCGTCGAGCGCTGCGTGCCGGTATCGGCGGTGCTGTCGATCGACGAGATGGCGTCGAGCCTGATCGGCCGCGAACAGCCGCTTTCTGCCGCGCTCGATCTGGCAAAACGCATCAAAGCCTCCATTCGGGACAGGGTTGGGACGACACTGCGCTGCTCGATCGGGCTTGCCCCGAATCGCTATCTCGCGAAGATCGCTTCGGACATGCAGAAACCGGACGGGCTGGTGGCCCTGACTTCGGACCAGCTTCCCTCGGCGCTGACCAAACTGACTTTACGCGACCTGCCCGGCGTAGGCGCCCGGATGGAGAAGCGCCTCCACGATCAGGGCATTGGCACGATGCCGCAGTTACTGGGACTGAACCGCGAGCAGCTGAACGATGCCTGGGGCAGCATCAACGGCGAGAAGCTCTGGTACTGGCTGCGCGGCGAAGACTTTCAGGATCCGGAGCTCGAACATCAGAAGTCGATCAGCCAGAGCCATGTGCTGCCACCCGAGCTTCGCACGGAGGAGGGCTGCTACGCCGTCGCCCACAAGCTGCTGCACAAAGCGGCCATGCGGCTCAGAACCGCGCGGCTCTGGACGACCCACCTCTCGCTGACGATCAAATACGCAACAGCGCGCGGCGAATCCCGGCACTCCTCGGGAATCCATCAGTCGGTGTGGTCGGAGGGCCTGCCTGTGATTGAATGCCAGGACAATCAGACGCTGATCGAAACTCTGCAAAAGCTCTGGGCCAGACGTCCACGGGATGAGCAGCATCGCAGGCCGTTTTATGTCGGCGTCTGGCTTGGAAACCTCGTGCCGGACCACTTGCACACGCTGAGCCTGTTCTCGAGCCTCGATACGGAAACGAAGCGGTCCCGGCTGACGAGCACGATGGACGCGCTGAATCAAAAATATGGAACCGCGACGCTGTTTTCGGCGAGCATGTTGCTGGCGCGTGCCGCCGCCCCCACACGAATTGCTTTCACCAACATTCCGGATCTCTTTTGAGCCGGCAAAAGCTTTGTGAGGCGAATCGGCTGATCCTGGGAACTCTGCCTGTAAGGAGTAAGATTCCACCGTCGCTGCCTCCGGAAAACTACCCGCTACAAGGTACGTTCCGGCGTAAAACGATCATCTGTACTTGCTTTAGTAACGGACAGACACCTTTTAAAACCCGCTGTTCTGCCCCAATCAATCGTCCTGGCTTGACAGCGGCGAGAGGCAGACCGTATACGGAGGGGGCAGCTCGTTCACCGCATGCCTATGGAAATGGAAATCATCGCCGACGATGGCAACCTGTGTGGGGAAGGTCCACTCTGGGACGAGAAAGCACGCACCTTGTACTGGACCGACATCACCGGCCGGCGATTCTATCGTTACCTCTGGAACGAGCGGCGGCGCGAACGGCTCAGCAGTGACTTCCTGGTGGGCGGTTTTTGCCAGCAGCACGACGGCGGTTTTCTGGTCACCAGCAGCCGGGGCATCTGGCTATGGCAGCCAGGAGATCCGGCCACCTTGATGGCCACTGAGGCCGACGGACAGGAATGCGTGATGAACGACTGCGCAGCCGATCCGGAAGGCCGGGTGTACTCGGGATCGTTCCATCTGGACGACAACGGAAACTCCGCGCCCAGCTTTCTGTTCCGAGTGGATACGGATGGGTCGGTTCACGTGGCCGACGAAGGAATTCGTTTCTCCAATGGTTTGGCGTTTTCTCCGGATGCCAGCGTCCTGTACTTCGCGGACACGGCCGCGCGTTGCATCTATCGCTATGCCTGGCGACGGAACGATGGCCTTCTCAGCGATCGCCGCGTGCTGGCCCGGATTGACCCCGCCGAGGGCGTCCCGGATGGGTTGGCCGTGGACGCGGAAGGCTTCATCTGGTGCGCTCACTGGTTTGGCGGATGCCTGACTCGCTACGACCCGGATGGCAAGCGCGAGCGGAAGGTGAGGGTGCCGGCCAGCCAGTCGTCCTCGCTTGTCTTTGGCGGCCCGGATCTGGATGAAATCTACATCACTTCGGCAGCGAAGCCTGACTCTTTGATCCTGGCGCCCGCTGGGTACGATCCCGCACAGGTTTTCTCCGGCGGTCCTGTTTACCGCTTCCGCTGCGGCATCCAGGGACAATTGAAGCATCGCTCGCGCATTTCCCGCGCCCTGCCGGCGGCAACACAAGAGGACAGCGGAACGGGCAGAAAGGAATCATGAAACAAACGTGGCGCTGGTTCGGGCCGGAAGATCCTGTTCCCCTGCAGTACGCTGCACAGGCAGGGGCAACCGGAATCGTATCGGCGCTCCATCATCTGTATCGTGGCGAGGCGTGGCCGCAGGAAGAGGTCCTGCGGCGGCGCGATGCCATCGCCGCGGCCGGGCTCGAGTGGTCGGTCGTGGAAAGCATCCCCATGCACAACTCCATCAAGCTGCGCTCGGGGCCGTATCGACTCCATATTGGCGCGTGGATCGATTCGATGGCGGCCATCGCGCACGCCGGCATCAGAACCATCTGCTACAACTTCATGCCGGTTGTGGACTGGGTGAGGACCGACATCGCCTGGCGTCTGCCGTCAACGGGCTACGCCGTTCGCTTCGACGCCATCGACTTCGCCGCGTACGACCTTTTCATCCTGAAGAGGGGCAAGGCCGAGGAGGACTACTCCGTGGAGAGAAGGGAAGACGCGCGCCAGCGGTTCGAGCAGATGACCGGCGCGGAGATCGAGCGCCTGGAACGCACGCTCATTGCCGGCCTCTCCGCCTCGGAGTCCTCCTATGATCGCGAGTCGATGCGCGCGGGGATCGCAGCGTACGAAGGGATGACCGCGGAGGATCTGCGCGCGTCGCTGCTGGCATTTTTGCGAGAAGTGGGTCCGGTGGCCGAGGAACTCGGACTTCAGCTTGCCCTTCATCCGGATGACCCGCCCTGGTCGCTCTACGGCCTGCCGCGCATCGTATCGACGGCGGATGATCTGCAGAAAATCCTGTGCGGCTACGATTCGCCAGTGAATGGGATCACCTTCTGCGCCGGTTCGCTTGGCGCGCGGAAAGACAACGACCTGGTCGCCATCGCTCGAGCTTGTGCCTCTCGCATTCATTTTCTGCATCTGCGCCAGGTGCGCCGCGAACCAGATGGGTCTTTTCATGAGGCCGAACACCTTGCGGGAAGCTCGGATATGATCGGCATCCTTCGCGCCATGCTGGCAGAGGAACGCAGGCGGGCAGAGACCGGACGGAGGGACTGGGAAATCCCCATGCGGCCGGATCATGGGCACCTGCTCGGGGACGACATCGGCAAACCCGGCAATGCGGGGTATTCTTTCGTCGGACGGCTCAAGGGATTGGCGGAGCTTCGCGGAGCCATTCACGGACTCCAGTCGGCTCTGCCGGAATTGCGAGGCCCGGGATGGAAACCGGACGAAGCAGGATCGGCGCCGTGAACGACTTCTCCGGCAAAGCGGCTCTGGTAGCGGGAACCACGGGAATCGGGCGCGCGATTGCGCTGCGCCTGGCCGCTGGGGGCGCGCGGGTCCTGGCCTGCGGCGTCGACACAACAGCCAATGCTGATCTGCACGCTCACGCTGCTGCGCAGGGTCTGGCAATCGAAGTGGAGTTCTGCGACGTTTCCGTTCCCGCCTCGGTGGAACATGTCGTTCATGCCGCATCGGAACGAATGAGTCGAATCGATATCCTGGTGAATGCCGCCGCGATCCATCCCTTCGGGAGTGTGCTGGAGACCGATCCCGAGACCTGGAACCGCTGCATGGCCATCAATGTTGGGGGAATTTACCTGCTCGCACGCGCCGTGATTCCCGTGATGAAGCAGAACGGCGGCGGCAGCATCATCAATCTCGCGTCTGTGCAGGGATACGCCTGCCAGCCAGGTGTAGCCGCCTACGCGACTTCCAAAGGCGCCATTCATAGTCTCACCCGTGCGCTCGCCCTGGACCATGCCGCCGATGGCATCCGGGTGAACTCCATCAGCCCCGGATCGGTGCGCACTCCGATGCTGGCGAATTCGGCGGCCCATTTCGCTGCGGACATCCCAGTGGAAGCCGCCTTCGCCCGTTTCGGAGCCGCGCACCCCCTGGGGCGTATCGGAACTCCCGAGGAAGTCGCCGAACTGGCGGCATTCCTCGCTTCAGACAAGGCGGCGTTCTGCACCGGCTCCGACTTTCTTGTGGACGGAGGACTGCTCGCCGGTCTTGGCGTGCGCTGATGCACGTGCATCATGGCGCGAAAATCTCTGGTCTGCCGAGTGACGGGGCGGGGTCGGCGCCAGGGAAAAGGAGCCGGCGATGCGCTTCCGCAAATGTTCTTTTTGCGGCAAAACGATCATTTTCTGGTATCCTTTTATTGCATAAATGGCACCCCCTCCCTCCCATCCCGGTTCGGAGAGTTCGTTCGCCGCGCGCCTCATTGTGCCGCCGGCCCGCGGGCCGGCGCACTCTTTGAACTACAGCATGCATTCGCGCTGTCCCTTGAGTTCGGGGAATTGGAGTAGACCAAGATGACAGTCCTCGCGGTCGACCTGGGAGGAACGCATGCGACCTGCGCCGCAGTCGAAGGCAGGAAAATTCTGGCTTCGGAGACGGTGAACCTTCCCCAATCTCTGCCGCTGGCTGCCGCGCTCGCAGCCATTGCGCCTCCGCTGCACAAGCTCCATTCGACCTGGACGGCGGAAGGGATCGGCTTCGGATTTTGCGGACTGGTCGATCCAAATCGCGCGCGCATCACTTCCACCAATGGCAAATACACCGACGCGGTGGGTGTGGATCTGACAAGCTGGGCGCGCGAAGAGTTCGGGCTGCCGCTTCGCCTCGAAAACGATGCCCGCCTGGCGCTGCTGGGAGAGTGGTATGCCGGAGCAGCGCGCGGAGAGACGGACATCGTCATGTTTACCCTCGGCACGGGGATTGGAGGGGTCGCCATGATGGGCGGCCATCTCGTGCGCGGCAAACACCAGCAGGCCGGCGTCCTTGGAGGGCATATACCGGTCACCCTTATCGGCCGGCGCTGTACCTGTGGAGGGGTGGGATGCGCGGAATCCGAGGCCTCGGGGTGGTCGCTTCCCCTGATTGCGGAATCCTGGCCTGGCTTCGCCGACAGCGCTCTGGCTCCAGGAAAAGTCACCTTCGAAAACGTATTTGCCTGGGCGGCGAAGGGTGACAAGGTCGCTCAACAGCTCGTTGACCACTGCCTGAGGGTTTGGGGGGCGGCGGCCGTCGCTGCTGTTCACGCCTTCGACCCGGATTTGCTGGTGTATGGCGGCGGAGTGATGAAGAGCGCCGCCGTGATCCTGCCTTATGTACAGGATTATGTTCGGCAGAACGCCTGGACTCCATGGGGTACAGTCCGGGTGACGGCCGCGCTGCTTGGCAACGATGCTGCTCTCCTTGGTGTGACTCCGCTCTTCGAACAGGAGCTTTCCGTTGTACGATAGGTTCCCTTACATTCCGTCCGGTTCCCGCGAAGAATGCTTCGATGGATGGCCTGCCGTCATTTCGCGAATCCGGCCCCGCGTCCGTTCGGGCGCGGTTGTCGCGGTTGAGTGTTATCCGGGGACGTCGATCGAAGAATTCCATCGGGAGCTGACGGCCGGCATCTCTGGAGCGCGTATCGTTCGCACGCTCGATCTGTTCCGGCCCGCTGCGGAGATTGAGAAAATGCTCGCGCCAGTCCTGGGCGACGATCCCGTGTTCGGCATGATGAACCCCATTGGGATCGAGGATTTCTTCGACCCGCAGCTTCTGCGCGCCGCGCGCGCGCGCTGCAGCAGCGCCGGTGAGCCGCTGGTGATCCTTGGGCCGGGAGCCACATCGGTGTGCCCCGAGCCTGCTCTTCTGGTCTATGTCGACATGGCCCGCTGGGAACTGCAGCTGCGGCAACGGCGGAATGAGATCGCGAATCTGGGAGCCGACAATTTCGAAGAGCGCGCTTCTCTCAAATACAAGCGCGCCTTTTTTGTGGACTGGCGTGCCGCCGACCGGCTGAAGGCAAAGCTCCTGACCAGGATCGATCTGCTGGTGGACGGCAACGAGCCGAACCGGCCCAAAGCCATCGCGGGAGACGTATTTCGGCGCAGCCTGGCCGCGGCCGTGAAGCGGCCATTCCGCGTGGTCCCGTTCTTCGATCCCGGACCCTGGGGTGGGCACTGGATGGAGCGAGTCTGTGGATTGCCGGAGGATGGCGCCCCGAACCATGCGTGGTGTTTCGATTGCGTCCCGGAAGAAAACAGCCTGTTGCTCGGCTTCGGCGACTGCCGCGTGGAAATCCCCTCGCTGGATCTCGTCCTGTTTCAGGCTGAGCAGTTACTCGGCAAGAACATCTACTCCCGTTTCGGCGCTGAGTTTCCCATTCGCTTCGACTTCCTCGACACCATCGGCGGGGGCAATCTCTCGCTCCAGGTACACCCCCTCACGTCGTACATACGCGAGCATTTTGGGATGGACTACACGCAGGACGAGAGCTATTACATGCTGGACGCGGAGCCGGATGCGTGCGTGTATCTGGGGCTGAAGGAGCATGTCGATCGGGAGGCAATGCTGCGGGATCTGGAGCTCGCGCAGGAGGGGGATTTCGATTTTCCCGCGGAGAACTATGTGAACCGCTTTCCGGCGCGCAGGCACGATCATTTTCTGATCCCGGCGGGAACGATCCACTGCTCGGGAAGAAACAGCATGGTGCTGGAGATCAGCGCGACGCCCTACATTTTCACGTTCAAGCTGTGGGACTGGGGGCGGCTGGGGCTGGACGGACGGCCGAGGCCGATTCACCTCCGCCATGGCTATGCCAATATCCAGTGGGACCGCACCACGGAATGGGTCCGCCGCTCCCTCATCAACCGCGTGGAACCGCTGGCCGCGGGCACTGGATGGCGCGAGGAGCGCACGGGCCTGCACGCACTGGAATTCATCGAAACTCGGCGTTACTGGTTTACGTCCCCGGTTCCCCACGACACCCAGGGTACGGTGCACGTGCTCAATCTCATCGAAGGCGATCGGGCCGTCGTCGAGAGCCCGTCCGGCGCCTTCGATCCCTTCATCGTGAACTACGCCGAAACGTTCATCGTCCCGGCTGCCGTCGGTCCGTATACGATCCGGCCGTGCGACAACGACAAGAACCGGGAGCACGGCACCATTCAGGCACGAGTGAGAGTCTGAGTATCGCAGGAAGATCCGAAAGGGAATCGCCCAGGACAGAAGGCGAGTGCCGCGGCACTCGCCTTCTGCATTCAGTCTTCAGCTTCCGATTCAGAACATGATCTTCATCGAAAGTTGAATTTGCCGGGCGGTTCCGGTGCCCACGAGTGTATTGTCCTGGTCGGCAATCGTTCCGCTGACTTCGCCAAAGGTCTCGTTCGTGGAGCACCCGAAAACGCTGTACGAATTGCAGATTCCAACGCCCGGATTGCCGAAATTGGGATGGTTCAGGATGTTGAAGAGATCCGCACGGAACTGGAACTGGCTCTTCTCCGTGAGCCGGAAGTTTTTCATTCCGGAGAAATCCCACTGGAAGAAGCCAGGGCCGCGCAGACTATTACGGCCGACGTTGCCCAGGGTGGAGGGATCGCCGGGAACGCCGTTGAAGTTGGACGGGACCGCGTAAGCCTGCACGTTATAGGTATGGTAGGGCCAGGAGAAATTCGAAAGCTTGATCGGCTGGCCGGTCGAATTGGGGCGCGTGGACAGGCCGAAGATGCCTCCGCCCGAGTCGGTGACGTCCAGCGGTACGCCGGTGCGCGTCTGCACGATCGTGGAAGCCTGCCAGCCACCAAAAGCAGTACGCACCAGAGCATTGTGACCCTTCAGGCCTGAGAAGTTGTAAAGGACGCTGCCCGTCAGGTTCTGCCGGATGTCCCAGTCGCCTGGGCCTATGTCGAAGTTCGGATTATACGGGTCGGAGAAGCTGTTGAAGACGTTCACCATGTCGTCGATTTCGTGCGACCACGTATAGTTGCCTTCCACATTCAGCCTGCTGCCGTTGTGGCGCACCTGCACCTGGAGGGCGTTATAGCTGGAGTGCAGTTCGTCCGCCTCCAGATACTCATTGGCATATCCGGGCAGCGGATAGGCCTGGGTAAAGTAATTCGCGGGATTCAGGTTAAGCGCGGCGAAATCGATCCCGGCATCCTGATGATGATCTTCATTCCCGGTGTAATTGACGGTGAGAACGGTGGACGGCAACACCTCCTGCTGGATACCGAAGAGCCAGTTCGCCGAATACGGGTCATGTCCATTGCTGGGGAACATGTACACGTTCTGCGTGCCCGCCGGCAGGGCGGGATTCGACATTGGATAAGCCAGCGGCAACTCGAAAGCATTGACTGAGTAGCTTTCGTAGGCGGGATTATTGCTGAGCAGATTCACCCCGAAATGCATGGGGTTGTAGAAGAGGCCATAGTAGGCGTGAACCACCGTCTTTCCGTGGCCGAACGGGTCATAGCTCAGTCCCAGGCGCGGCGCCGCATCGGAGAGCGGTCCCGAATAGAGCGGTTGATTCGCCGGGGTGAAGCTCTGCGTGGCAAAGTCGAAATTGGGTGCCACGTTGTCCCTGAAGCTCCAAACCGTATTGATGTCCTCGCGCAAGCCGAGACTCAGTGTGAGTTGATGAGTCATGCGCCAGTCGTCCTCGGCATACAAGTCCCAGTTGGCGTTGCGCACCCCCACATAATTCTGGAATCCGATCTTCGACAGCGTGAAAGGCTGATCGTTCTCCAAAGCGGAAAAGCTGCCGAACGAGAAGGTCTGCTGAGGACGGAGCCACTCATCGATACGATTGAACTGGATCTGCGCTCCGAAACGAAGCGTGTGGCGCTGTACGGTCTTCGTGGCATTATCCAGAATCTCAAAAACCGTCTGCGGATTGACCTGGTTGAAGGTATTCGGCCCGGGCAAACTACCCAGATTGGTGAAGAATCCACCGAAACCGACGAGCGGTTTGGGCGTATTCGAGTTCGTATCGGAATAGAACCTGTGAACCGCCACGCTCAGCTCATCGATTAGCGTTGGCGTGAAGGTGTGCGTGTCATCGACCATCAGAGACTGGTTGTTGTCGACCTGCGGGGACACCTGCCCCTCATTCAGTCCGTAGGTGTAATTGGTCAGGCTGTTATCGATGTTATAGCGAACAAACATCCGATCGCTATCCTTCACGGCCAGGTCCACGCGGATCGAGCCGCTGTCTTCGCGAAGTACGGTCGGCAAGGCTGCCGGGTCGTAGACAAGATCGGAGCCCGCGGCTGGATCGGTAGCGTCCGTAAATCCTGGAACGGCGCATGATGCCGGAGCAGGAATTGAAGTACAGCCGGCCGGGAGGGGCGCCAACTGCGCCAGCACCGGCTGCATGGCCGAATCGAACTGCGAACGAACATAGGCGCTGGGAACCGAATAGAGGTTCTGGATCTGGGTCGTGTGCTGGCGAATCCCTTCGTAGTCGCTAAAGAAGAACAGCCTGCTTCTCAGGATCGGGCCGCCGAAATTGCCGCCGAACTGGTTCATCCGCAATGGCACCTTCGGATTGGTCAGGGTGTTGGCAAAATAATCCTTTGCATCGAGAGCATCATTGCGGAAGAAATCGAAGGCCTCGCCATGGAACTGGTTGGTGCCGCCCTGCGTAACGATGTTCATCTGCGGCCCCAGCGAGTGGCCCACCTCGGCGCTGTAACCGCTGTTGGCGAAATCGATCTCCTGAATGCTGTCGATGCTCGCGCGAGTGAGCCGTGACTGTTCCTGGCCCTCGGTTTCGTCAAAGCCGTTGATGTCGGGGCGCGATGAATTCTGACCGTCCAGGGTAACGTTCAGTCCCGTCATGAAGTTCTCCTGACCATTCACGCTTCCCTGGAAAAATCCGGTCGAGTTCACCGATCCCGGCGCAATCTCCAGAAAATCCATCACGTCGCGGCCGTTCGTGGGCAGGTTGCGAATCTGGGTCCGGTCCAGAGTGGTCCCGGCTGTCGCGTTGGTAGTATCCACCGTCGTAGCGGTGCCGGTCACCGTCACATTCTCGGTCGCCACAGCCACCGATAACTTCAGATCCACGCGCACCGTGGCGCCCACATTCAGCACGAAAGGCTTCGTTGTCGTCTTCTGGAACGAGCTTGCGGTCGCCGTCACCACGTAGTTGCCAAACTGCAGGCCCGGCGCCGAGAAAATGCCGGCGCTGTTGGTTTCCGCTTTCGTGATGATGCCGGTTTGCGTATTCGTGACGATCACCGACGCATGAGGAATGACGGCGCCGGACGGATCCGTGATGGTGCCCGTGATCGTGCCTGTATCGAATGTGCTGATGTTCTGCGCATGCGATACGAAATTCGGCAGTAGTAATGCCAGCACCAGGACCGACGCAAAGCGAGCGCCGGCAAATCCAGCACGGCGCCCACCCCCAGTCTCACTCGCTCCAATCCGCTTCAGAAGTTGTGCCATGGACGCCTCCGAGGAAACCCAAAGAATTCAATTCATTTCAGAACGAGAGCCGCATGTTCTGTTAATCGCCATACAGACTATGAAGACTTTCTAATCGTTGTCAATAGACATCTTTCTACTTTCCTTTTGGGGCGCGGGTCAACTCCGGGCACGGGCGGTGGTGCCTTGCCGCACCACCTCCGACATTCTGTGAAGCCGGGCCTGCAAGTGACTGATTGTTCAGGTTTTGGAGAGTGTGGCCGGGCTCCTGAAGAGAGAAAACCAGATCGCCGCGCAATGTTTTGCGGCTGGGAATCAGGGCAGGCGCTCCAGTTTCGCAACGATCATCGACTGTCGCCATGCGTATGGAAGCGTGCGCTAAACGCGATGGCTATGCTGCGGATTCCCGTCACGCCGCGACTCGCACAATAAGGAGCCGCACTACTTTTGCGGCAGACTCCGCGTCACCACGATCGGGTGGTACAGATTCATGTTGTTGGTTACGTCGCTCTCCACGGTCGAATTGCAGACATACGTGAACATCAGTTGACCGGCCGTCTCGAACTCCGGGTGCTCCTTGGCCGCATAGCAGAAGACGTTGGGCGTGTAGTTGGCATTGGAGGCCTGCATCTCCGGATAGGTATAGAGCGCCTCGGATGCTCCCCATCCGGATGTGAGTGACGGCGACAGAGCGTACCAGGCCTGTGGGGTCAGGCCCCCCGGATAGACCGCGATCCATTGGTTCGCGGAGCTGTGCCAGCGTACCGTCATCTCTGTCGCGCCCGGGTTGATCACCGGGGCATTGTCGCTGGGCAGCGTGGTCGCGGAGTCCGGCCAGCTTTCCCAGGTCCCGCTGGTGTTCAGGTATTGCCAATCCGTGTTTCCCGGCCTTGCCAGATGATTCAGATCGGCCAGCGGAATGCGCAGCAGCGCGAGGTACGGCGGACTTCCGACTCCCGCAAAAAAGTACGCGTACCTGGCTCCGTTGGGATCGGCGGGGTTCGGATTGCCTCCTGGACCCTGGTTCACCACGATCGACACCCCCGGCACAACGCTGCCTCCGGTGTTGAGTTGCTGATACGTGATGTTCCACTGCGACGGAGGCGCGGTGTAGTTGCTGATGCTGGCCAGCACCGACCCGCTGTAGGCGAATCCAAAAGCGCCGCTGCCGGCGGCATGCATCTGCATCAGCGCGACATACAGCGTGCCGTTGTAGATGAAGTTGTCCATCGCCCAATACCAGTCCGAACCCGGCGCAACAAAAATGGGGCCCGGCGCAGAGGTGTTCATGCCATTCCAGAAATACTGGAAGCTGCAGTTCATGCCCGTGCAGTTGGAGATTCCAACGGAGTTATGAATGAATCCCGTCGACTGAGTTCGGCTGATGGCGGAAGACGGTCCGATGAAAGTGTCATCGAAGAACCAGAGGCTCCTGCCACTCCCCAAAGAAACGGAATAAGCGCCATCCGCGCCCAGCCACCCCTGCACATAGGGGAACATGGCCTGCGGACCCGACGAAGTCGTGGTCATCGTCGTTCCCGTCGACTGGTTGCCTTTGCTTCCGCACGACGACATTGGAGTGAGGATCAGCAGCGCATTCAACAAAAGGATCCATTGTTTCATCGCCATGATGTCCCTCGGCTTCTTGCCTGAAGATCCCGGCGCCTGACGGATCTCAAACGCCCCAGTACGCCGTCCACTCCGAGCTGCCCGGATCGACGCTGACCTCTCCGTGCTGTCCCCTCCGCATCGCCGCTCCCTGCACCCGGTTCAGTTCTGCTCCCGCCGCAAGGCTGCCGCGCAGCTCGACCGTTTCTGGCGCCTCTCCGGCATGCCGTACAAAATGCGCCTTCCAGCCTCGGAGGCCGGCGGGCTGTACCTCCAGCGAAATTCGCCCGAACCGTGTCGGCGTCTCCATCACCGCAAAGGTTCTGCGCTCCTCCAGATCGGCCGGAAGCACGCCCTCCAGCAGCCGCAGCCTGCGGTTGTCTTCGAGAACGAGCATGTGGCGCAGGTAGCGAATGCACTCCGCGCTCGCCCAGTTGTGCGGCATATCGCCCCAGAGCTCGCCGAGCAGCGAATCCTGGAGCGGCTGCTCCTCGCGCCAGGCGTGCAGCGGCGACGCGTGGTTCAGATAGCCCGTGAAGGTGCGATGCGCCCAGCCGCGCAGGCCGGCCCACAAATAGACTTCGGCGACAAACGCCGCGTTGTAGTTCCACACGCCACCGTGGTGCAGCCATCCTGTGTCGGCCGGGACATCCTCCTGCGTGCAGGCCTGCATCAGCGCAATGTGCCCGCGCACCACCGGATTGTCCTGCGCGAAGACCTCGCCTGGGAAGATTGCCTGCGACAGCGCCCACTGGCAGGTCTGCGGCCGGGGACGGTCCCACGGGTCCAGCTGCATCGCCGGGTCCTGCCGCATCAGCATGGGCAGATATTCAAAGCCGCGCGGATCGCTCACCATCTGGTCGCGCGCTGCGGCCTCGAAGGCGGCTCGCAATTCCCGATAAAAACCGGCTGCCCGGCTCAGGTCGGAGAGGCCAAGCTTCTCATTGGCCCACGAGACGGCTCGCAGGCCAGCCAGCGCCCACAGCGTGTTCGTGAATTCGTAGTGGATGCCGCCCATTCCGCCATCCGCAAATCCTGGCGGCAGGATGCCGTACTTCCCATTGGGCGAATCGCCTTTTCTCCCCTGGTCGCGCAGCTGGATCAGGAAGTCGATGGCATGGCCGACTTTCGGCGCCAGTTGCCGCATCATCGCCCAGTCCTGCTTCAGCTCGCAGGCCCGCACCAGCGTGAACATGGCGATCGCGGTATCTTTCCAGTGCTCCTTGCCGGCTGATGCGATGATCTGCCCCGTGGAAACCTGGTGCGTCCACTCCGAGAGCAATCCCTGATCGGCGGCGTGATCGTAGCCAAGGTAACGTGCGGCCTCCAGCAGGAAATTCCCGTCCACGATCCACATGCCGCGATAGACGGTAGGCCCCACTTCAAACACCAGCATTCCATCCTTCACTTCGCGGGCCTGCTGGATGTTCCTCGCGCACGCGACCAGGAAATCCCCTTTCGCGGAAGGCAGCGACCATGCCACCTTGCCCTCGAAGGGCCGCCAGTTACGCCACCACGCGCGAGTTTCCTCAAGCAGTTGCTCGCCCGATACGTCCGTGTCCACTTTTCCCAGGGAGCCCTTCTGCGGCAGCCGGAACAGCACCCGCAGCGGCATGTCCCTGCGCGCAGTGCCGTGCTCCATAAAGAACTCATACCCGTCCTGCGCGCCGCGCCAGAACAGATCGCCGTTTTGTGGATACGCATTCTCCGGAATGCAGACCATCCACGGCGTCTCTTCCTGGTCGCGGAAGATGTTGTTCGCGAGGCCGCTGCTGGCGCCCAGCCGATACGCGGTGCACGAACGGATGCGCACGCGCGGAGACGCGTTGACCTCTGCCGATCTCGCACGAATCTCCATCAGCACGTTGTCCACGCGGCCCTCGCCGGCGCGCCGCGTGGCAAACGCAATCAGCTCCATGCTGGCGGTGGGCTGCTCGATCAGCGTGTGCACGATCGAGACCCCCGGCGCCTCCATCGATTGCTTCACCCACTGGCTGCGCGGCATTCCGGCCAGCGTGAACTCCACGATGGTGCCGAACTCCCCGATCCCGGAGAAGGGGCTTGACGGGAAATCGTAACGAAGATCGCCCCACTTGCCGACGACGGTCTTGTCCGGATCGTCGGGGAAGCAGACCGTCGACTGCCATTCCGTCGGAGCGTAGCGAAAATCGACCGCGGTGTTGTCTCCAGATCGCTGCGGAACCGGCGACGCCGCTGAACTCTGCAGCGCAGCAGCCAGATCCACGCCGCCGAGAACGCCGGCAGCGGCCCCACTGGCGAGAAACGTGCGTCGGTTGATCGGCTTCATCGCACCTCCTACGGCTCCAGCGAGGACCACAGCTCGGCGGCGCGCGCCGGCTCCGACACCCACTGCAGGGCTTCCGGACTGGACTGATATTGCCGATAAATCGGGGTTGCCGCATCCAGCCCCAGTTCCGGATAACGGCGCGCCTGCCTCACCTGCAGCGGCGACCGGCGATAACGCGGGTTGGGGCGCCATCCGATCTTGCCTTCGCGCAACACCGGGAACCACGCGAGCCCGCCGTGCGCGCGCACTCCGTCGTAGAGAAATCCATACTGCCTCTCGCACAGCGCCGCAAATACCATGGGACGGCGCTCATCCGCATTGATCACGCAATGCGCCCACCCCGGCGGCACCACAACCTGATCGCCGGGTCCCGCTTCCACAGCGATGCATCGCCCAGGATCGTCTTCCGCGGTCTGCTGCGCGTAAACAATGGCCCGGCCTTCCCAAATCTCGAAGAGTTCCGGAGTGGACCACCCGCTGTGCGGTGCTGGCGCGTGAATATGCCCCTGGCTGCGCACCGGCTCCTCGCCCAGTCGGCCGCTGGCATACGCCACCACCCCGAAGAGCAGATACCGACGCTTCAGCTCCTCGGCATCCTCCCGCCGGCACACGTCCATGGCAATGCCGTACACAGGATCGGGGCCGTCGCAGTTCGGATCCATCAGGCTGGGCCGAATGTCCTCGAGGCGTCGCATCTCCGGGACTGGCCCCAGCACGTCGGGACCGTACTCGAACGACAGCTCTCCGCTCTTCAAC
Source organism: Acidobacteriaceae bacterium (assembly GCA_030041515.1). GTDB lineage: Bacteria > Acidobacteriota > Terriglobia > Terriglobales > Acidobacteriaceae > Palsa-343. Next base: position 47,938 of record JASHNS010000014.1, read on the forward strand.
CTCACGTCGAGGCCGAAGTCCCGAATCCGGGGCTGCGCGCTAGCCATGCGCGATAACGACCGGCTGCCCATCACGTTCCACCACGCGTGCGCCAAAACCGCGCTCGCGGATGGCGCCGTAGTTGTATCCCGCGTCGCTGCCCCAGCACGCCCAGAAAATTAACGGCTCGCTGCCCGTGTTCACAACGCGATGTGCATGTTCTCCCCGGATGTAATGGAGCGTCCCCGCCCTCATCTCTTCCGCTGAGGTGGAACGCTGGTCGTCCATTCGGATCAGCAGCCCCTTCCCCTGAACTCCGCAGTAATACTCGGCGCGGCTGCGGTTGGCGTGGAAATGCCCGTGCGTCATGAAGTACTCGTCCCCCACTTTGCCTGGCTGGAGGATCGTCACTCCCCAAAAGAGGCCCCCTTCGGTGCCCGCCGCGATCGGCAGCCAGGAACGCACGCGGTAAACCTCCAGCTGGGGATCCATGGCACGCAGTGCAGCCTGGTCCAGAAACAAGGGTTCCAGTTCTGCCAGCGTCTTCACGCTCTCCTTTGCTGGAGGGCCCAGGAGACGGCCGGCGGCCCAGTCCACCTGGATCGGAGCAGCGTCCGGCGCAAGAATCGTGCCGCCCTGTTTTTCCGTTGAGGTCGGTGTCTCCTTCATGGCTGCACCGGATAGTAGCAAACGAATTGTTCGTTTTCAAGAATAGAGTAATTTGCGACTTTCTTTTTTGCCATAATCGCTTCTCATTTGCAGTTGTTTTTGACCTCTCCCTTGAATCTACCCAACACGACCGGCCAGCTCGCCGTGGCGCAGAGCTTACGAATTGAACCATTCGGCCGGTTTCGCACTCATCTTCCTTTCGTATATAAAAGATTCGTTCAAGTCGCAAAGCCACCCATGCAGATCTCCGTAGTCGCCGATCAGTCCTCCGGCGGAGCCAGCGCCCGGTCTCCTCTGTATGTTCTTTTTCTCGCCGTAGTCGCCGCCATCTCAGGCTTTCTGTTCGGATTCGATACGGCCGTCATCAACGGAGTCCTGCTTTTTCTCCAGCGGCAGTTTTCGCTGTCGAATTTTGAGACCGAAGTTGCAGCCAGCGCCTTGTTGCTGGGCTGTCTGCTCGGTGCGGCCGGCGCCAGTCTGGTTGGAGATCGCATCGGCCGGAAAAAATCGCTGTTGCTGGCGGCCCTCCTGTTTGCGGTGTCGACGATCGGAGCCGCTCTGGCGAGTTCCCTCACGATCTTCGCAACGGGACGCCTGGTCGGCGGTCTCGCCATCGGCCTGGCTTCCGTCCTGACTCCTGTCTACATCGCCGAAATCTCTCCAGCCCATATCCGCGGCCGTCTCGTATCGATGAACCAGTTGGCGATTGTCGTCGGCATTCTCATCGCCTATCTGGTCAGCTGGAGCCTGGCCGGCCTAGGCACCAGCAGTTGGCGCTGGATGCTTGGGGTCGCTGCCATTCCAGCCGCGGCCTTTTTTGCCGGCCTCCTTTTCATTCCCGAGAGCCCGCGCTGGCTCATCAGCAATCGCCAGCGGGAAAAGGGCAGAGCTGTCCTCTCCCGCATTTACGGTCCGGAGCAGGCGGATCTTCAGGTGAGACTCGTGGAGGAGGCGGCCGGCGGCGAAGCGGGCACCTGGAAAGAGGTTTTCGCCAGGCCGATGCGCCGCCCGCTGGCAGTCGCCATTGGACTCGCCATCGTATGCCAGATCACCGGCATCAATACCGTCCTCTACTACGGATCCATCCTGATCAGTCAGCATTTTCATGGTGAAAGCGCCAAAGCCGCCTTGATGGCCAACGTCATCATCGGCTTCACCAATCTGGTTTGCACCATAGTCGCCCTGCGCTTCCTCGATCGCTGGGGGCGCCGCGTCATGCTGCTGACCGCATCCGCCGGCATGGCCGTGTCCCTGGCGGCCTTTGTCATTGCTTACCGTATCCCAGGGCTGTCGCCCCTGCTGATCCTCGCGTGCATTATCAGTTACACCGGCTTTTTCGCCTTTGCCATGGGACCGATTCCCTGGGTTGTTATCTCGGAGATCTTTCCGAACAAGATCCGCGGGCGAGCCGCCTCGATTGCTACTTCCACGCTGTGGACCGGCACGCTGGTCGTTACCTTCACCTTTCTCTCCCTGGTCCGCGCCGTTGGCGTCTCCGGCACTTTCGCGATCTACGCAATTCTTTGTGTTGCCAGCTTCGTGTTTATATGGAAAATGGTTCCGGAGACCAAAGGTAAAACGCTGGAGCAGATTCAGCACGAATGGGAGGTCTGACGCGTGGTTAAGCGAAAAAAGCGCAAGGCAACGGCGAAACCTGCGGCTGAGCCGGCTGAAGCCTCCCAGAGCGGTCAGCAGCACCGGTTCAACTGCATCCTCACCGGACTGCAGGAAAGCGGCTCGGTCGCCGTCGATGATCTGAGCGATCGGCTCGGCGTTTCAGTCGTGACCATTCGCCGCGATCTGGACCTCCTCGAGCAGCAGGGACTTCTGCGCCGAACCCATGGTGGCGCTGCTTCGATTGAGCCGCTTTTCTATGAGCCATTCCGGAAAGACCGTTCGTTCCAGGAACAGGTGGAGCGGCAGGCCGGCGAAAAGAGGCGCATTGGCCGCGCCGCTGCCGCGCTCATCGGTCCCGGCGAAACCATTGCCATCACTCCCGGCACAACCACCGCCGAGATCATTCGCGGCATTCCGCTCAACAGCAAAATTACGGTCGTCACCAACACCGCCAACATTGCCATGGAGTTGTCAAAGCGCAAGGACGTCAGCGTCTTTGTGACTGGCGGTCTTCTGCGCGGCGACTGGTTTTCGCTCGTAGGGCCTACAGCGATTCGTAGCCTCGAAAACATGCTCATCCACATCATGTTCATCGGCGCAGACGGCATCGACGCCAAATGGGGCGTCAGCTGCTTCAGCTCCGATGAGGCAGAATTGAACGGCACGATGGCGCGCCACTCCCGCCGCCACATCGCGGTCGTCGACCATACCAAGTTCGGCGTCATCGGCAATTGGCGTATCTGCGAGACATCGGCTCTTCAGACGCTGATTACCGATTCCGGCGCCACCGACGAGATGATTGCTCCCTACCAAAAGCTGGGCATTGAAGTCATCCGCGTCTGAAGGCCCCGGGGACGCTCCCGCCACATTCGCATTCCGCGCTCTTCACGCCTGAGCGCTCTCGCTCCCGCAATGTTCGTTATAGCCTTAAACGATCTTTTTCTGGATCGAGTTTGACGCAAATGTTCTCCAATCACTATCATTTAGCCGAATCGAGAGACGCTTTGCGATCCGAGGACACACGATGAAACGTCGCAGTTTCCTGAAGCTCTCCGCAGGCACTGCCGCTGCGGCCGGCGCCAGTGCCTTCCCGGCCACTTCCTCTGCAGCGCGCCGATCGCTTCCTGGCATCCCGTCGCTCGCCGATCTCGCCAGCGTGCGGATGCCGCACACTTTCATGGAGCTCTTCAACCTCCCGATCGCGATGAACGACTGGGGATATGCGCAGACCGTCAAGTCCGTTTCCGCCATCAGCGCCGTCGGATTCCCGCCTTACGCCTGCTGCGGGATACCCGATGTCCCCTGGAGTCCGGGATTTCTGACGACGTGCGAGCTCTTCGTCAATGACAGCTTTGCCGCCTTGTCCGACGACCCCGCCCAGGCGGTGACCTACCAGTGGTTTCCTCATTGCGTAGTACGCGAGCAGACCGTGGACGAAATCCGCTTCCGCACAACCATGTTCGTGCCGCCGCAGGCGCGGGCCGTTCTCGAGAAGATCGAGATTCGCAACGTCTCTTCCCAGGCCCGGACCGTCACGCTGGGCTTCGATATGCGAGCCGCCGTCGCGAAGAAGACCACCACGTGGTTTACGAATCTTCCCGGCGAAGGCGACAATCTCAGCTCCTGGGACGCCTCTCATGGCCGCATCAGCTGGACTGCGCAGCACTCGCAGGCCGCCTGCGCGCAGGGTATCCATCCTCCGGCCCATGAAGTTGTGGGCGGCAACGTGCTCCGGTATCATCTCACCCTCAATCCTGGCGAGTCTCGTGAGCTTCACTTTGTCTGTGCCCTGGCGCCGACGGCCGCTGAAGCGAATTCGATGCATGACCGGCTCCAGACCGATTTCGCCCGGGTCGAAAGCGAGAGCGAAAGGCGGTTCGAGCAACTGATCCATTCGGCGTACACGCCCGGCAACAGCGATTTCTCCGGCAGCCTGCCGCGTCTGGAAACCAACAGCGAAGCGCTCTGGAACCTGTGGCAAAACGGGCTGAGAAATCTGCTCACTGCGCGCCGCCGCTCGCCTGATTCCGCCTACGGCCCTGCGCTTCTTACGCTCAGCGGCCACGTTCTTCCCACTCTCAGCTTTCCCTGGGATACTTCCCTCAGCAGCCTCAGCCTCGCGCTCCTCGATCCTGAGCCCATGCGCAACCTGGTCGAAATCTGGTTCCAGCGCGACATGCATCAGCATCTCGCCACCGATTACATCAGCGGGGAGGCAATCGGCCCGTGGTACGCCGTCAACGACATGGCGATCATTCGGTGCTCGCAGGACTATCTGCGCATCACCGGGGACTTCCAGTGGCTCGACAAATCCATCGCCGGCAAGCCGGTGCTCGATCACTTGCTTGACCACGCGGCGTACTGGAAAAAGTTAGCCGGCCAAAACGGCCTGGCCGATTACGGCCACATCTCCAATCTGCTCGAAGTCGTCAGCACCTATATCCACGAAGTTGCCGGCATGAATGCGGGCAACGTTTCGAGCATGCGTTTTGTAGCCGAACTTTTGGATCGCCGCGGCCGCAGCAGCGAGGCGGCACAGCTGCGCACCGAGGCAACGGCTCTCGCCCGGCGCATCAACTCCGTGCTCTACGTGCAGGGCAAAGGCTGGTGGCGTGCTGGCCAGCCCGATGGCTCCTTCCATGAGGTCCGCCATTGCTATGACTTCCTCGCTGTACTCGACAACATGAGCGAGGACCTCAGCGACCAGCAGAAACGCGAAATGGCGCATTTCTTCTGGACGCAGCTCGCCTCAAAGAAATGGATGCGCGCGCTCGCCAGCGGCGATCCGGATGCCACCTGGAACGTGCGTCCCGACCACAGCTGCCTCGGCGCCTACACCGCGTGGCCGCCGGAGTGCGCCAAAGGCCTCTTCAAAATCGACGACCCCGCGCGCATCGCGACCTGGCTGGCGGAGGTCGCCAAAGCCGGCAATCAGGGCCCCATCGGCCAGGCTCACTACGTTGAACAGGTGGTCCCGCCGCTGAAGGGCGGCGCTTACAAAGCCTCCAACGACGCGCCGTTTATCGAGGACTGGTGCGCCATCTCCGGGGGCGCCTTCATCGACATGGTGGTCGAGTCGATCTTCGGAGTGGCCCCGTCGCTTTACAACGGAATCCATGCGACTCCGAAGCTCGCGGCGTTCGATCCTGGCGCGCGACTGGAGGGCTTCCGCTACCAGGGCGGTGTCTACAGCGTTTCGCAGGCCGGCGTTACGCGTTCGAGCTAGCTGCACCTCCCGCCTCAATCTCCTCGATGAAACGGAATGTGCGGCGCACGTGCTCCTGCCAGTATTCCCAGGTGTGTCCGCCGCCGTGCTCTTCGTACGTGTGCGGAATGTTCAGATCGAGGAGTGCCCTGTGCAGGTCCCGGTTCCCCTCCAGCAGAGAATCCTCGCGCCCGCAGTCGAAGCGAATCGGCGGCAGCATCGCCCGATTTTTGTTTGCCCAGTGCAGGATTTCTGCGTTCGCCTCGCCGGCCGGCAGATATTCTTCCACCGGCTCCTGCACGAAGGCTCGCAGATCCTGAATCCGAGTCACCGCCGAATGAGCCGAAATGCCCTTCACCTTCGGCGCATGCTTCATGCCCATCCGCAGCGCTCCGTAGCCGCCCATCGAAAGCCCGGCCAGGTAGAACCGGTCCGTTCTCACCCCTGGCAGCACTTCGCCGATGAATCCCGGAACGTCCTCCATAATCCACGCTTCGGCGTCAGAGTCCCGATGCGCGATGTAACCGCTGCCCTCGCCCCAAAGCCCATCCGAGGGCATCGCAATCGCGAACGAGCGGACGGACCCGGAACCCATCATCTCCGCCGCCGTCTCCGGCGCATGGCCGCAGGCCCACCAGTTCCAGTGGCTGCCGTACACGCCGTGCAGCAGGATCAGCAGCGGCAACTCGCGGCTGCCTGCATCCGGCACATACAGCGTCATGTCCCCGCGCCGGCCCAGAGCGGGCGAGTACAGCGTGGCAAATCGAACGCCCGCGGCGTTCACCGGCTCCGAAACGTTCGCGTTGCGGTAGCGGCTCACGGCTTCTCCGCGGCCTGGTCTTCAGCGACGGGCATCGGCATCCGAATCGCCCGCGGGAAATAAATATCCGTCTCCGTCGCCAGCTTCGGCACCGCGAACGTATTGCAGACATACGTAAACACCAGATCGCCGCGCTCGAATTCCGGATGTTCCTTCGCCGCGTAGCAGAAGGTGTCTTTGTCGTAGCGGGGATTTCCGGGCACCATCTCGGGGACCGTGTAGATTATCTTTCCCGTACTCCACGGCCCCGTGGGAGAGGACGCCGTGCGCAGCAGGATATGATTCGAAAATGCCTGCGGATCGAACATCACCGCGACCCACTTCTTCAACTCGGGATGGTAACGAATCGACAGCTCCGAGATTCCCGGCGACATCACCGCCTTCGCGTTGGATGGATCGAATCCCTGCTGCCATTCCCCGCCGCGCGCCAGATATTCCAGGTTGGCCTGCGGATTGTTGAGCCCGCTCAGCGGAAGCCTCGACGCAATGAGCGGTCGCCCGTCCTTCTCATCCAGTGCGAAAATGTCCGCGTATTTCCCGGCCACCACGGCGCTGGCTGAAGGGTAGGCATGCGCGCCGTTCGCCACCAGCGGGAAATAGCGGATCTTCCAGGCCAGCGGATTCGCGCCCGGAGAATCGATTCGCGCCAGATCCGTCCCGCAGGTCGCAAACCCCATCGCCGAGGCCGGATTCGCCAGCCGCACGCACAGCAGCGTGATCCACAATTTGTTGTTGGCCCGGAATCCATCCAGCGCCCAGTACCAGGTGTGCCTGTCCTGCGGCGCGAAAAAACTCACCGGATTTCCCTGGGCATCTTTCCGGATGAAATACCGGATCTGCCACTTGCCCTGCCTGCAGGTCGAAATCCCGATGGTGTTGTGAACCATCACCGGGCTGTTGCCATGCACAACGCGATGCCTGCCGTACAGTGTGTCCCCGAAGATCCACACATCCAGGCCGCCTCGAAGGGGAATGGAATACGCGGCATCGGCCCCTTGCCAGCCGTCGTGTTGTCCTGCCTGCAGCGGAAATTGGGGGGTGCACGCCGCGTCCGGTCCCGCAGCCCACACCGTGCCGCTGCACAACAGAAGAAGAATCCCGGGCAGAAATCGCCACGGAAAAATAAAATGCCGCATGAAAGACTTTGCCTCAGCCTCTGATGCTATCGCACCGGATGTTGTGCCGCGGGGAACAGGGGAATCATGCAACGCGACCCGACGAAAGCTGCCAAAGGAGCGCCCCTCATGGAATGCCGCCCCATCCGGTGGCGAGGCCGCGCTGGTTGTTTCCTCGCCAACGAGGTCGTGGAACTGACCCATCTGACGGGCGGCGGCCAGATTCCGGAGTTTCGCTTCCGTGACTTACTGGAGTCGAACCCGTACTGGATTCCAGGGTGGCACAGCCGGGAAGCGAAGCCATCCTGTGGTTCCAGTGCCAAAGCACGCTACGGTCCTCCCGAAGTCGGCAGGCTTCTGAGCGTGATTGCCGGACACAGTCTTTGCCTCGGAACCTTCGGCATGCCTTCACCGGCAGAAGTTCGTGCCGGCGCCGTTCTCCATGGAGACGCCGGAGTGCTGCCGTGGACTTCGAAGCTGATCCGGCGCCCGCGCTCGGCGGAAATTCGCCTCGGCGTTCGCATTCCGCAGGCGGGGTTGACATTCAGGCGGACGCTTTCGCTCTTTCCCGGAGAATCGGTCGTGCGTGTGAGCGAAACGGTGTCGAACCTGCTCGCGACCGATCAGTGGATTCAGTGGCAGCAGCACGTGGCATTGAGCGCCTCGTTTCTCGTTCCCGAACATTCTTACGTCGCTCTCCCGGGCAGGCGTGGCATCACGGATCCCGGCGGATATGAAGGGCATGAGTTGTTGCAGAAAGACCGGGAATTCGTGTGGCCGCATGCACCCGGCGTCGATGGAAAAGCTTGCGATCTCCAAAATCCGTTTCTCCGATCCGGTGCGGGATTCGTTGCGGGCGTTGAACTGGATCAACAGCGCGAATACGGCTTCATCTGCGCAGTGAATCGGACGTTGGCCGTTGCGTTCGGCTGCGTTTTTCTTCGGAGAGATTTTCCGTGGGTGACCATTTGGGAGGAAAATCGGGCGCGCACATCTTCGCCGTGGAACTGCGCCGAGCAAGCGAGAGCCCTCGAGTTTGGCGTCTCGCCCCTCCCCGCGGGGCGCGAGGAGATGATCCGCCGTGGGAACCTGTTCGGCATTCCCACCACCGTGCGACTTTCTGCTAAAGCGCACCTCTGCCGGAACTACCTTATCTTTCTCGCGCGCTTACGGCGGAATCCCCAGAGCGTCGCTGACGTGACCTGCAGCAACAACGCGATCCAGTTGTTCTCGCCGCAGGGTACGCAGATCGCCAATCTTGCAGCAAAGGGTGTCCGGCGAATGTTCAGCCAGGAAATTGCTGCACGCGATCGATGTTGATATCTCCGAGCGAACGGCGACCCGGCCCGGCATGGAACCCAGGCCGCGGACAGCTGCGGCGAACGCGCGCTCACAGCTTCATGGTGGTCAATGGCCCTCGGATGGTCAGGGCTTCCCTTCCGCTCCTCCCCGCAATCTCTACCTGCATCTTTTTATCCGTTGCGGGTTTACCTTTAGGATCGACGCGCAGGGTCAGGGTGCGCTCGCTGTCCTTCCATTCACAGAAAATCCGCGTGAACTCTCCCCGCTCATAGCGGAAGCTCTCACCATCGTCTTCATAAAGCGCAAAGCGGCCATCTGCGCCGGGATAGACGCGCAACCTCAGCGGTTCGTCCACGGGCTGCATCGCGTATTGCCGGATCGGCCCGAACGGCAGCAGAGAGCCGGCCTTCACGTACAACGGCAGCGTCTCGAGGTCGACCGTACGGGAAAACTCTTTTCCTCCCGCTAATGAGGCGTCCGTCCAGTAATCCCACCAAAGGCCAGACGGCAAATACACCGAGCGCTCGGCGGCCCCGGCGTGCAGAATGGGAGCCACCAGGAAACTGTCGCCAAAGAGATATTCGTCATCGTGCGTCAGCGCCTGCTGGTCCTGGGGATGCGCAAGCCACAGCGGTCGGATGAGAGGTAAACCCGTCGCATGAGCCTGCGCCACAGATGAATAAAGATAGGGAAGAAGTCGGTATCTCAAATGCAGATACTCGCGGCAGATCTCCTCCACCTGGGCATCGTGCAGCTCCGGCTCCGGCGGCCAGTTCGGTCCCAGCCGCTCCGCGCCTTCCAGTGGCCCCGGATTTCCGGTGTCCCATCCCCATGGCAAGCGCAGTTTCCACGCGCGGCCGTGGGATCGAAAGAGAGGGCAGAATGCGCTGAACTGAAACCACCGAATATACAACTCAGGCGTCAGTTCGCGGGTCGGCGAAAAGCCTCCTGTATCGGTGCCCCAGTAAGGAAGCCCGCTGAGCCCGACGTTGATGCCGTTCCGCACCTGCGCCGCCAAGGCCGCCCAGCTCGACTCAATGTCGCCCGACCACAACCAGCCGTAGCGCTGGAGTCCCGCGTATCCATTGCGGTTCAGCGCAAACGGCCGCCGTTCCGGATGTGAACTCAGCGGCCCATTCCAGTAAAACTCATTGCGCTGGAAACGCGCGTACACAGACAGCCGATCCCCTTCGTCGGGCCACCATCCGTCGACGCCCGCCTCTTCGACCGGCAAATGCTGTTGCCAGTAGGCGACGGCATCTCCCCTTGCGTGCGCTTCCGCGCCTGTGTCGTGAATCGTGCCATGAAAGTCGCCCGGCGGAACCACGTGCAACACCACTTTGAAATGCTCTTCGTGAAGCTGCTCGATCTGTGCCTTCGGATCTTGAAAAACATCGTCGTTGAACGTGAACGACCCGTGTCCGGTATTCCATCCGGAGGGACAAAACCCGGTCCCGAGATAGATCAGCGTGTCGCAGGGCAGCTTCTTCTCGCGGAACATCAGCGCTTCGCTCATCACTTCTTCGCGGCTGGCCAGTGTTCGATGCGACTGCTGGTAGCCGAGCGACCACTGGGGCGGCAAATGCGGAAAGCCCGTCAGCTCTGCGTAGCCGCGCAGAACCTCGGCCGGCGTCTCACCCAGGACCAGATAAACGTTGCGGGTGGAGGTAGCTTCCACTGGTTCGAATCTTCCCATGTCCCCCGTCAGGTCAAAAAATCCTGACGGCTGTCCGATAAAAATTCCCCATCCGCTCGCGCTCATGAGCCACGGGATCGGACACCTCGCCCCGGCAGTGGCCAGATGCGGGACACCTTCGCCATTCCGCATCCCATAGCGCGAACCGCGCAGATCGTAACGCGGTAAGCCTCCTCCCAGACCAAAGAGCGGCGCGTCTCCAACGCGGAACTCGACTGCGGTGCTGTCAGCATCGAATCGGACGCCCGTTACAACCTTTTCCTGCGCATCCGAGACCGTCACTTGCAGCGGATTCTCCCCGACCGCGAGCTGATAGCCCCGCCATGCGACGCTGCTGGTCCCTGGGCCGCGCTGCCTGAGAAGCAGAGTCCCCGGCTGGCTCGCCACCACGCCCAGTTCTTCGCTGGGCGGCCACGCATCCACGGGAGCAATCGCAATCCGCAGAACTCTGGGCGACACTTCCGCCAGAGTGAGGTCCAGCTGCCCTGGCTGCCCGGTTAACGGATCTCTCATGCTCGCCAATGCGATGCGCCTGCTGAAGAGCACCTGCGCCAGACTGGTTCCGATTCCGCCGATGACGGCGCGCCGGGAGATGGGCTTTGGCATATCGAGAACCTTTCGTTCCAGGAATTCACCCGGGCTGTGGGTTGTCACCTTGCCCGGAAACCCGGGCGTCCGGAGAACAGCGCCGGGCAATTTTTGGAAATGTCAGGAAGGTATCGAGGAAGGCGAACCCAGGCTCGCGAATTCTCTGCAGAAGAGCCGCTTAGCTGCGAGATTGGTGCCGAAGAAGGGACTCTCGTCGCCGGTGATAGGTCAAGTTATTGAAATCCGTACAACTTACTGATCTCACGTTCGTTGCGGTAGGGTTCGTGGTTTTCCTTTGAATCTACCGTTTCCACGAAACTATACCCTATCCGCGATTTTACCGTGCTACATCGTGCTACAGAATTGCAGATGGAATTCGACAGGCAGAGTATGCGCTTCATTCGGCGAAGCTGCAAGCGGACAACTGAGTGCCCTTCACTGTCTCTCGCAACATTCTCATCGCGGGGTTTCTCCACTGATCGCCGTCCAGGAGGGATTATCCAGCGGAACACCGCTGAACCATCTCCACCAGTACCTGGCGAGTTTCCTGCGGAGTCCGAACCTCGGAGGGAAAGTTGATGCGGGTGCCCTTCATGCCTTCGGAAGTTTTGAGACGCAGCGTGAAGCCGAGGCGGTCAATGGAGGTCATCGCTGCTTCCGTTGCCTCCAGTCCTGCATGGACGTGGGCCAGCAGAATCATGGAGTCGACGTGATCGGCATTCATATGCGTCAGGATGCCGGATGCGGATGCAGCCAGTGGGTCCGGGGACGCTACCTCGTAGTCGCTGACGTCGACCCAGCCCATAACACCGAATCCTCCGACATAGTAGAGGCCGGCAGGCTGCAGGCGATAGAAGGCGAAATCAGGAAAGTCGACCCAGTAACGGCTACTGGGATGCTGCGCCAGGTAAGCATCGCGCAATGCGGCGAGATCGGCGGCTGGCACGGGCAGGGCATCACCGATCAATGTAGCGCGGGCTGCCCCCAGAGGATCACCGTCAGGACTCGGCTGGGCGATGAAGAGGCTGCACCTTGGATCGGCGCTGAGGTTCTGGGTGTGCATGGCCATACTGCTGATGAGGAAAATGGGCCAGCCAGCGTGATCGAGAGCATAGGGCATCAGCGAACCGAAAGGATATTCCGGATGCCGGCGCGACATGGTCGACAACGTTCCAATAGGGGTGAGAGAGAACAGGGTGCGCGTCCGCTCCGCATGACTTGGCTCAGGCACCTCGGGGCCGGTCGGGCCGGCGGAAGCGTGACGGCGTGTTACAGCAATTTCCTTTTCGGACATGGCACTCCTCCTCATAAGGCTACGGCAGGCGCTACCGAGCGCGGCTGTCACAGCTTTGGGAAGGGTTCGCACCGGTGGCCTTGGCGGCCACAACCGGCGTCATTAACAGGAAGCGATGGCCAATTTGCGGATTCCGCCGGATCGTCGACGAAATCGTGCGGGAGCACCTCGCAGTTCGTTCGAGCCTCAAGGGTTGCCAATAGGGCAAAGACTCCGAACATGATTCGCACGGTTCGGGGTGGACAGGAAGCATTCCCCAGCCAACCTCAGGTCGCTCTTCTGCCATCCCATGTCAATTGAATTTCCAGGCCTCAACCCACGCATGAACGTCTCTACGACCTGCTACGACCTGCACCGCTTCGAGCTCTCCGACATGATCGAGCTTGGCGGAACCCTTCGCCAGCTTCACTCCCAGGCCGACAGCATGGAAGAATCCGCTTCAGCCATCGTCCACTACCTCTACGAGCATCTCGTCGATTCCGCCACTGGCGAGAAGAACTGCGCTCTCGCACGCTTGTTCAAGACCCATCGATTCGCCGAACTGGAACCCCGGCTACAGGATGTTGCCCGCCGCGCCTCAGGCAACGGCCCCGCCCTCAATGACGAAACCCGCTGCCTCACCCTCCTGGCAACCGCCGGCATGCGGCCCGAATGGAACCGCCGGGCAAGCTCTGCAGCGCACAAAGCGATTCCCCTTGTGACGGAAGAAGTGGTTCGTCAGGCGCCCATGGTTGCCCAGCTCATTCAGGGGTTCGGCCTCGACATCTCCCAGGTGGTCCGGCCCGACGTCACCCTCATGCTCGACGCGGATCAGCAGAACTACAACGTCTTCCACGTCCCCGAAGCCCCCGGCAGCGCCTTCGTCCCTGCCCAGGACTTCGTTCGCGACTGCGCCATCCGTTCCGTCCTCGGCTTCGGCGGCCTCTTTTCCTCCGGAGACCTCTTCGCCGTCATTCTCTTCTCCCGCGTCTATATTCCCCGCGAAACCGCAGAGCTTTTCCGCACCCTCGCGCTGAGCATCAAGCTGGCTCTGCTTCCCTTTGTCCGCGGCCGAATTTTTGCGAAGGAAGCCTGACGTGGGCGCCGCGTCCGTCCGTGCCGACTTCGAAGTGGAGCGCCTGCGCTCGCAGGTCTCCACCCTCGAGCAGTTGCTCGCCGTCCACGAAAAAACGGCCCTCGAGCAATCGCGCCGCCTCGAAAACATCGTCAACAGCATCAGCGACGGCTTTTTCGTCCTCAGCCGCGAGGGGCGGGTAACGTATCTCAATCAGGTTGCGGCCGCGCTCTTCATGCGCATGGGCGCAGGCAGCAGCGATCTCCTGGGTCGGCCACTGTGGGCGAAGTTTCCCAATCTCGCCGGCGGGGCTGTCGAGCAAAATTTCAGCCGCGCCATGCACGACCGCGCTCAAATCACCTTCGAGGCCCGCTTCGAGCCCGTTGACCTCCACCTCGAATTCCATGCTTATCCCTGGGAAGACGGCCTCTCCGTCCTTTTTCAGGATGTCAGTGCGCGCAAGCTCAACGACCTCCGCCGTGAGCAGATGCAGATTGAGCTGGAGCGGCAGGTGCAGCTGCGCACTGCCGATTTGCAGGCTACCCTCAGCGAGCTGGAGGCATTCAGCTACTCCGTCTCTCACGACCTCCGTGCTCCGCTCCGCAGTCTTGACGGCTTCAGCCAGGCCCTGCTTGAGGACTACAGCGACAGCCTCGAATCCGACGGCAAGCTCTACCTCGAGCGCATTCGCGCCAACGCCCAGAAGATGGCGCAGCTCATCGACGCTCTGCTCCAGCTCTCCCGCGTCACCCGCGCTGAATTCAATCCCGCCCCAGTCGATCTCAGCGCCCTCGTCCGCCAGATCGCTTCAGATGTCCGCGCCTCCGACCCCCGCCGCGATTGCGAATTCACGATAGAGGACGGCGTCTCCGCCGAGGCCGATGCGCGCCTCATTGAAGTTGCGCTTCAAAACCTGCTGAACAACGCCTGGAAGTTCAGCTCGCAGCGGCGCCAGACCCGCATCCAGTTCGGCGTGGCTCCGCACAACGGCGTGCTGGCCTGCTACATCCGCGACAACGGCGCCGGCTTCGACATGAAGTACAGCGAAAAATTATTTACCGCCTTTCAGCGCCTGCACGATGTGCGGGAGTTCGAAGGCACCGGTATCGGCCTCGCTACCGTCAACCGCATCCTCAAGCGCCACGGCGCCCGTATCTGGGCCGAATCAGCACCTGGCCAGGGCGCTTGTTTCTACTTCACGCTCAACGGTCTCTCTGCCGAAGCGCCAAAGGCTAAATCCGCATGATCCTGCTCGTCGAAGACAATCCCGATCACGTCGCGCTCACCATCCGCGCCCTCAAGAAAAATCACATCGCCAATGAGGTGGTCGTTGCCAACGACGGCGCGCAGGCCATCGACATGCTCTTCGGGCGCGGCGACTTCGACGGCCGTCCTGTGACCCTGCCCTCCGTCGTTCTGCTCGATCTCAAACTTCCCAAGGTCGACGGTCTCGAGGTTCTCCGCGCCCTTCGCGCCGAGGACCGCACACGCCTGCTCCCGGTCGTCATCCTCACATCTTCCGACGAGGAGCAGGACATCCTGCAAAGCTACCGCTCCGGCGCCAACAGCTACATCCGCAAGCCCGTGGACTTTATGCAGTTTCTCGAAGCCACCAAACAGCTCGGCCTCTATTGGCTGGTCCTCAACGAAGGGCCGATCGCTGGCGGCAATGGATAGAACTCTCCGCATTCTCAATCTCGAAGACGCCGAGGACGATTCCTGGCTGTTGCAGCGGCACCTGCATCGCGCAGGCTACCGCATCGCCCTGCGCCGCGAGCAAACCATCTCCGACTTCGAAAAGGCTCTGCGCGAGAGCAGTTGGGACGTGATCCTCGCCGATTACTTCCTGCCCGGGTTCACCGCCCTCGATGCCCTCCGTATTGCCCGCCACTGCAGCACCGACGTCCCGTTCATTGTCGTCTCCGGCGCCGTGGGCGAACAGGCCGCGGTCGATGTCCTCCGCGAGGGCGCCGCCGATTATGTCATGAAGGATTCTCTCGCCCGCCTCGGCCCCGCCATCGAGCGGGAGATGCAGGAAGCCGAGGAGCGCCGCGCCCGCCGCACCGCCGAGGCCGCTCTGCGTGAAAGCGAAATGCGACTGCGTGGCATCCTGGACAATTCTCCGAACGCCGTATTTATGAAGGATGCCTCAGGCCGCTACCTGCTCGCCAATCGCTGTTATGAAATCTTCCTCGGTCAGTCGAGCGCGCAGATCCACGGCAAGACCGATGCCGACCTCTTCCCGCCCGAGTATGCCGCCCTCGCCGCCGAAAACGAAGCCCGCGTCCGCGAGGCTTCTCAGCCCCTGCAGTTCGAAGAACGCGTCCCTTTTCACGATGGCGTTTACACGCTTCTCTCCAATCGCTTTCCTCTCTTCGATGAATCTGGTCGGCCCGACGGCCTCTGCGCCATCTGCACTGATATCACCCACCGCATACAGTCCGAAGAAGCTCTGCGGCGATCGGAGAAACTCGCCGCTGCCGGCCGGCTTGCCGCTTCCATCGCCCATGAGATCAATAATCCCCTCGAAGCGCTGGTGAACCTCATCTACCTGGTTCGCCTGCAGCCCGAACTCGCCCCATCCACCTTCTCGCTTCTGCTCCAGGCCGAACAGGAGCTCGACCGACTCAGTCACATCGCTCGGCAGACCCTGGCCTTCTATCGCGAATCCGCGCGGCCAGCCACCATCAGCCTGCCCGACACCCTGCGCAGCCTCGTCTCGCTTTACGGAAGCCGCATACAGCAGCGCGGCATCCAGATCGATTTCTCCGCTGCCGGCGCCTGTTGCGTGGTCGCCGTCCAGGGCGAAATGCGCCAGGTGTTTTCCAACCTTCTGGCGAATGCCATTGACGCCAGTCGCGCCCACGGACGCATCCGCATCCACGTGCAGCCCGCCCGCGAATGGTCCCGCGACGGCAGAGACGGCGTCCGCGTCACAATCGCCGACAATGGCTGCGGCATCCCCCAGGAACACCTGTCCCGCATCTTTGAGGCCTTCTTCACCACCAAGGACGATGCCACCGGCACTGGCCTCGGCCTTTGGGTCACGAAGGGCATCCTGCAGAAGCACAACGGCACCATCCGCGTTCGCAGCTCCGTCTCTCCAGAGCACAGTGGCACTGTGATTCAGGTCTTCGTGCCCGCAACACCGCCGCGTGTTGAAGCCGTCGCAGCCTGACCCCCGGCAACTTCGCCCTTCACCGCCAACCAACTCGACCGGGTGTGCTTGCCGCGCGATTCGACAAGCCTCACAAACTCCGTCGAAATGTAGGTGTACGCGTACACGGTGTCGGATGAACCATGAGCATGCCTTTGAATGAAACCGTCTCGCAGATCGGTCAAGGCTCAGGGAACGATTTCTCCGCTGATGCAAGGCCCTGTAAGGAGGCGCGAGCATGGTCGTCTCAGAGTGTCGCTCGGAGGACAAACTACCTGTTGCCGTCGGGGAACGCGGCGGTGCGGCAGGTGTGCCGCTCGTCGTGTGTACGGCTTTGGCTTCCTCGGGCTCATCCGTCTTGCAAAGTTCAAGCTCCAACCGCAACCTGGCGGTCTTCGCCGTGTCAGGGTTGGGGCCGACTTGCCGATAGACGATCCGGCCTTGGTCGCGGTACCTGAGAGCGTACACTCCCTCCGAATGAAGCTCAGCTTTGCCGCATACGAGCGCCGCGAGGGGAATGATCTTCCCGTTTTTGGAGGTCGCTGGTCTGGCATAACAACGCGTTCCATCGTCCAGACGAATGCGCATCAGCAGAACCACCCTGTCGTCGGCCACGTCGCGAAGACCCCCTGAAAGCTAATACCGCTGGGGCTGCGCAAATCTGAAAAACGTTAGCCACCATCGTTAGCCAGCGAAATCATCGCCGGCCAACGATCTGATTGCAGGGAAGTTGCTGCGAGATTGGTGCCGAAGAAGGGACTCGAACCCCCACACCCTTGCGGGTACATGGACCTGAACCATGCGCGTCTGCCAATTCCGCCACTTCGGCACGGGAGACTTCGGCGCGAATCCCCGAGGTCCTCGACGAACAACCCTGAGGCTGGGGCGCGCCCGGTCGGGCAGCAACTCTTAGTCTGACAAAGCCATCCACCCCTGTCAAACGCCTGCGCCCCTCGGCGCGCCGCGGTATTCTGTCTGAGAAAGTCGAGCCCTCATGACCTCTGCACCCTCGCCGCGTCCCATCCCCGAAGCGCAGGCCAAAGAAATTCGCCGCCTGGCGCATGATCTCAGCAACGCCCTCGAAATTGTCCTGCAGACCAGCTTCCTCCTCGGCACTGTCCCCCTCGACGACGACGCAAAAAAATGGCGCACCATGCTCGACAATGGCGTCCAGCAGGCCGCCGAAATCAACAAGACGCTGCGCGAATACGTCCGCGCCAATAGCTGAAACTTGCAGGCGGCACCCGCGCGGCCAGGCTTCCCGGCTGACCCCGCTCTCAACCGCTCGGTGAGATAATGGGGACAGAAGTTGCCAAGGGGATCCTTACCCTGCACCCTGGGGGCGTCACGGTTTCGACGGGATTGCTTGCGGCAAGGAGGCATGCCGGGGTCTGGGCACCCGTAATCGCCTGGAAAACCATAATTGCCAACACCAATCAGCTGGCATACGCAGCCTAATTAATTAGGTTGCCGTTCTCCGCGGCTTCGCCTGTGGGCTGCGGAAGGACGTCGCACAGCAGGCTGGCTGGCGCTGCTCGGTCCGTGCAGCGCCGGCGAGATCATCGGACTAGTTTCCGGCGTTTCTTGTCCGTTCTAAGCATCGGAAGCGAAACCTTCGAACGCGACTGAGCATGGAGTCTCCTGGCTGACAACGATTTCGGACGCGGGTTCGACTCCCGCCGCCTCCACCATCCCATCTTTTTCATTCCGGAATGGGGCGATGCACCCGCCGGCGCCACTCCTGGGATGGTTGTAGTTCCCACCTCCGTCGCCCATCGGGTCTCGCGCTTCGGCACGACGCTCCCGCCAACGTTCTTTGCTTTTGCCTCACCTGACCCCTTGTCCACGGCTGCGCGGCGCATCGCAGTCGGGTAATCTCCGCCCTCACTTCCTCCCGCCAAAACCATGGTTACTACCGGGCTAAATTGGCCGCCACAAAAATGGCTCTTTCGTGTACTGGCTCACCAGCATCGCGCCTGTTTACTTCATGTTCTCCCGCTTTCGCGAATGACACTAAAGTGCCAGGTTACCTCTTACAAAGGTAATATCCACGGCTCCCTCTGCATGCTATTGTTTCGGCAGTTCTCAGCATCTGGGCTCACCTGGCTGCGTGGCCGCTCCTCCTGTTCGTGCGTCCTGACGTGCCGGGAATCCCGCCTGCTGGCTCTCTGAAGCCGGTCTTCGATCGATACGGACTTCAGCACTTCTGTCGAGGTCTGTGGCATGAACTCCCCCTTCTTCTCTGAGTCCTGGCCGGCTCCTGCGCGAACCAGCCGCGTCTGCACGTCCCGTGCTGCCCGCAACGCCGCTGCACCGCTTGGATTCCTTCTGCTGGCCCTGACTGTGGCCGCATCCGCCCAGGCTCAGAACGTCACCAGTTTCGGCATGTCCGCCGTCGGCACTCCCACCACCCAAACGGTCACGGTTCCTGTCAGCGTCTCCGGCCAGGTCGCCTCGGTCGCCGTGCTCACCATGGGATCGCCAGGCCTCGACTACACGGCAGCAACGGGCGGTACCGACGGATGCACTGGCAACACATTCACCGCGCCCACTTCCTGCCAGTTCAGTGTCACGTTCTCGCCACTTGATCCAGGTCCCCGCAATGGCGCCGTAGTTCTCGAGGATGCTTCAGGCAATACCCTCGGCACGGAATACCTCAGCGGTACCGGCCAGGGATCGCTGGCCATCATGATTCCCGGCACCATCAGCATCGTCGCCGGCCAGGTCGGTCAGTGGACTTCCGTCAACGATGGGCAACCCGCTACGTCAGCCGACCTCTACCTGCCTACCAGCATTGCCGTCGACGGCGCCGGCGACATCTTCATCGCCGATTCCAGCCACAATCGCATCCGCGAAGTCGTGGCTTCCACAGGCATCATCCAGACGGTCGTGGGCAATGGCAATCCCGGCTACGATCCCACAGCAACGGTTGCAATCAGCACAACCCTCACCCTGCCAGGCGCTGTCGCGCTCGATGGGGCGGGCAATCTGTACGTCGCCGACACGGATAACGACGAAATCCTCGAAGTGAATCTCGCCTCCGGCAACATCGTGGCAAGGTGGGGCAACGGTCAGTCAGGTTACGCAGGGGATGGTCATGCTCCTGACGACTCGACGACGGAATTCAACGCGCCCCACGGCGTTACTGTCGATGCTTCCGGCGACGTCTACATCGCGGATACCGGCAATAACCGCATTCGCGAAATCAGCGCATCCACCGGCTTGATCACCACGGTCGCCGGCGGCGGGGCCACCCCCGGTTTATGCATCGGCTCGACGGATTCGCTGGGTGATGGCTGTGTCGCAACCTCCGCCACTCTCGATACTCCTTATGCCGTCGCCTTCGATCCTGCCGGCAATATGTATATCCCTGATTCCGGCAATAACGTCGTGCGGATGGTGAACAGCTCCGGCGTCATCACTTCGTATGCCGGCGACAAATCGGCCGGATTCTCGGGTGACGGGGGCGCGGCTACCAGCGCAGAACTCGATTCGCCCCTGGGCGTCGCCTGCGATGCCGCAGGGAATGTCTATATCGCCGATGCCCGTAACTATGTCGTCCGTAAGGTGAGCGCGAAAACCGGCAAGATCTCCACCATCGCGGGCAACAACACGAGCGGCTCCTACAACGACGGAAAATCCGGCTACCCCTACGGCAATGGTCAGAATGGCTCGAAATACACGGGCAGCGGCATTGCCTACGCCGGTCTGACTCCTCCGAGCAATGTCACCGGCGCCGGCATCTACGCTCCCTACGCCCTCGCCCTCGACGCAGCCGGAGATATCTACGTCGCCGAGTATTTCGATAACGTCGTCCGCAAGGTTACCGCCAACACCGCGACCCTCTTCTTCGCGCCTGCGATTTACGTCGGCCAGACCAGCTCGCCGCAGAACCAGTCCATCGAAAACGACGGCAATGCGGATCTGTCGTTCAGCGCCATTTCCAGCGACCCAAACTCCGCTCTCGGCTCCGCCGGCAGCTGCTCCACCACCAACACCGTCGGCGAGGATGGCCAGTGCACAGTGGCCGTCGAGTACTCGCCCTCGACCAGCGGGAACCCGCTCGTCGCCAGCGTCACTCTGGCAGCGACGCAGCTGAACTCTCCTCTCACGATTGCTGCCGTCGGGCAGGCCCTCGCACAAAACACTCCCGTGGTAGCCGTCACTTCCTCCACGCCCAACCCATCCAATTACAGCCAGAATGTCACCTTCACCGTAACAGTGACGAAGAGCCCCGCCGGAAGCACGCCCACCGGAACCGTAACCCTCTACGATTATTTCCCTGCGACCACCCCGCCGCCGGTCGTCCCCAACCCGCCGTCGACCCCTCCAGGCGTGGCCATCGGTACCGCAACACTGGGATCCAATGGAACCGCAACCATCCAGGACAGCACTCTCGCGGTCGGAAATCATGACATCTTCGCGTCCTACGGCGGCAACACCTATTACGTAGCGGCGAACTCCGCTACGCCGCTCGTGCAGCAGGTCACGGAACAGGTCGGCGTCACCCTGACCAACTCCAGCGGCAACAATCCTGCCACCTATGGCACCCCTGTCAGCTTTACCGCGGGCGTCAGCATCACCGGGAATATATCCACCACCGGCACCAGCGTCTCGTTCTACGACGGCGCCACCTTCCTTGGCAGTGCGCCGCTGAATTCCAGCAACAGCGCCACCTTCACCACATCCACTCTTCCCCCTGGCAACAACAGCATCACCGCGACCTATACCGACGTAAATAATGTCTCGGGCACGTCGGCAGCTTACGTTCAGAGCGTCAGGCAGGCGACGGCAACCGTGGTCACCTCCAGCGCAGTGAATAATCAGGCCACCTACGGCACCTCAGTGACTTTGACCGCGACCGTTACCGCCACCGGTACCGTCGCGCCCACTGGGAACGTCACCTTCTACGACGGCGCGACCAAACTGGCGACGGCGACTCTAGTTCCCGGTTCAGGAACTACCGCAAAGGCAACCTACACCTCCTCCGTTTTCGCCGTGGGGACCCATACCATCACCGCGACGTACAACGATGATGCGAACGATTTCGCAAGCACCTCTGCGCCTTACACGCTGACGGTGACCACCGCCAGCACCACGACCACGCTGACCGCCAGCGCCAATCCCTCGATTGCCGGCACTCCCGTTACCTTCACGGCCACAGTGACCAGCAGCGGCGGCAATGTGCCTACCGGCACGGTGAACTTCTACAACGGTGCCAGTCTGCTGGGCAACGGCACGCTCAATACCAAAGGCGTTGCAACGTACACTACCTCGGGGCTCGCCGTGGGCACCTACTCTCTCACCGCCGGCTATCAGGGTGATGCCAACGATGCAGCCAGTACGTCGTCCCCGGCGCTGAGCTTCAGCGTTGTCCAGGCAACGACGAGCGTGCAGTTGACGGCCAGTGCGACGACGCTTGCTGTCACGACTCCAGTTACCTTCACGGCGTCCGTCAGCGCCAGCAGCGGCACGCCCACCGGCACTGTCATCTTCAGGGACGGGTCCACGACTCTCGGTAGCGGGATCCTCAACGCCGGTGGGGTCGCAACCTACACCACCTCGACTCTTCCCATCGGCCAGCAGAGCATTACCGCTGTCTACCAGGGTGACGCCGACGCCTCTGGGAATACATCGAATGCGGTCTCGGTCACAGTCGCCACATTGGCCACCCAGACCACCCTGGCTGCTTCTGCCAATACCGTGGCATCGAATCAGCCAGTTGCCCTGCTCGCTACCGTGATCTCGGCGACGGGCCTGCCCGCCTCCAGCGGCACGGTCAGCTTCTTCAACGGTTCCACCAACATCGGCACGGCCAACATCGGCGCCAATGGATCCGCGTCGATCTCCATCACTCTCACCGCCGGCAGTGACACCGTGACCGCGAAATACGGCGGCGACACCGATGATGCCGCGTCCACGTCCAATACCGTCACGATTTCCGTCGGACAGGCCACGGATTTCAGCATCACCGTCAACCCCACTTCGGTTTCCATTCCCACCGGCGACTACGCGAACGTCAACATCGCCCTCACTTCGCTCGATGGCTTTACCGACGACGTTGCAGTAGGCTGCAGTGCTCTGCCGCCCTCGGTTACCTGTAACTTCTCCACGACAAGCACCAGCCTGAGCGCGAACGGCAAAGCTTCGGTGGCCCTGACCGTCGACACCAATTCGCCGCTGGCCTCCGGCTCTCAGGCGCGCAATACGATCCCAGCCCTCCCGGGCAGCCGTGGCGGCACAATTCTGGCCGCCTTCCTCCTTCCCGGCGCAGGACTCCTGACGTTCTGGAAGTTCCGCCGCCGGACCGGCACCCTGAAGCTCATCGCGATCCTTGCTGTCATCGCCGGCGCCACGCTGGCCATGAACGGCTGCGGTGGTCTTTCGCTCTCCAGCGCTAAGCCCGGCACCTACGTCATCCAGGTTACGGCCACCGGCACAAAAACCAACGTCACTCACGTCGCCAACCTCACGGTGCAGGTGACCCAGTGAGCGAAGTCTCGACCATGATCGTTCGTCGTTTTCCGCTCGGCATCCTGATCGCGGTCTGCCTTCTGGCAGCGGCGCTCTCCGCCCAGGCGCAGTCGCCCCAGTCCGCACAATACGGCGACCAAACTCTCGCCGTCGGCGGCGTCTTCAACGCCACGCATCTTCAGTATGGCGAGCACTGGGTGCTGGGCGCCGGCGCTTTTGTCGACGCCAACCTCACCTGGCACTACGGGATTGAGGGGGAGGCCGCCTGGGGCCGCTGGCATGAGCAGTCCGGCACTCACGCCGATACCTATCTGATCGGTCCCCGCTACCGTTTTGCCTCACCTGGCAGCTCTCGATTCTCTCCCTACGCCAAGTTCCTCATCGGCGGCGGTGAATTCAATTTCCCCTTCTACAACGGCGGCAGCACCGCCACCGGCAGCTACTTCGTCATGGCGCCGGGCGCGGGCATTGACTACCGCTGGAAACCTCGCTTTGATATTCGTCTCTGCGATGTCGAAGACCAGATCTGGCCGCAGTTCACCTTCGGATCCGTCAGCAACGTCAGCATCAGTGCCGGCCTTCGCTACCGCATCTTCTGATCCCCCTGCGAGGAATCGCCTCGGTATCCCCGCCTCCTTCCGCAGCGCAAGTACGGCTGCGTGTGCTTCACCCTGATTTCCCTGCATCGTCGCGGGCAGCCAATTTTTCCGGGCTGTCCCGCTTATACTGCGGTTTGCAGGAAAAGGAGCGGCGATGAAACGGCGGGATTTCTGCAAACTGATGGCCGCAGCAGCGGCCGCCACCGCGGTACCAGCGGGAGCGGCATCGGAGAACACAGCACCCGTGCAGGCCCAGGCTGCTGCCCCAGCCGAAGCGCCCGGATTCGGCAAGCTCACCCAGCACTACGCGCAGTTCTGCGCCACGCCTGCCGACCAGCGCGTCTTCTATGCGCTCGTCGATGGAAAACTCGTCAGCCAGAAACTCGATGAAGCGACCTGGAAGCCCACGGCGTGGGGCGATCCTCCGGCGCTCCCGATTCCCGGCGGCTCCTGGGACGGCGTTCCCATGATCGCGCCCGTCAGCGGCCTCGCCGGCGAAGGGCCCTATCGGCCCACCTGGGATTCCCTCCTTCAATACGAAGCGCCGGACTGGTACCGCGACGCCAAATTCGGCATCTGGGCGCACTGGAGCCCGCAATGCGTTCCCGAAGACGGCGACTGGTACGGCCGCAACATGTACATCGAGGGCAATTCGCAAAACCTCTTCCAACTGGATCACTACGGGCCTCCCTCGCTCTTCGGCTACAAGGATCTCTGCGCGCAGTGGACGCTGCTCAACTGGGATCCCGACGCGCTCATCGACCGCTACAAAAAAGCCGGCGCCCGTTTCTTCATCGCCCTCGCCAACCATCATGACGGCTTCGACACCTGGGCCTCGAAGCACCAGCCGTGGAATGCGTCTGCGATCGGTCCCCACCGCGATGTCGTCGGTACCTGGGCGAAAGCCGCTCGCGCCCAGGGCATGCGTCTCGGCGTCACGGTCCATCAGGGGCGCAACTGGTGGTGGTTTCAAACGGCCCACGGGGCGGACTCCTCCGGCCCGCTCGCCGGCGTTCCTTATGACGGCGATCTCTATGCGGCGCGAGGCAAAGACCAGTGGTGGCAAGGCCTCAATCCTCAGCGCCTCTACGGAGCCAAGCATCCCTTCGACGCTCTTCCCGACCCTTCTTACGTGATGAACTTCTACGACCGCACCCGCGACCTCATCGACCAGCACGACCCCGACCTGCTCTACTTCGACAATCCGCGCGTGCCCCTGGGTTGGGGCGGTATGAATCTCGCCGCCTATTTCTATAACCACAACATCGCCACCCACGGCGGCAAGCTCGAGGCGGTCCTCACCGGCAAAGAAATGCCCCCGCCATTGCAGAAAGCCCTCGTGGCGGACATCGAGCGCGGCCTCTCCAGCCAGATCCTGCCTCATGCCTGGCAGTCGGAGACCTGCATCGGCAACTGGCACTACGACCGCGCGCTCTACAACAAGCCCGGCCAGTATGGCGGCTATCTGCCGCCACGCGACGTCATCCACTGGATGATCGACACGGTCAGCAAGAACGGCACCTTCATCCTGAACATTCCCGGCAAACCCGACGGCACCATCGACAGCAAGGAAATCGCGGTGCTCGACGGAATCACCGCCTGGATGCAAATCAACGGCGACGCGATCTACGAAACCCGTCCGTGGAAAATCTTTGGCGAGGGGCCCCACGCCATCAAGACCGGATCGTTCCAGGGTAACAGCATCAGCGCCCTCGGCGCCGACGACATTCGCTTCACGCGCAACAAAGCCAATACCGCCATCTATGCGTTTTTTCTCGGATGGCCGAAAGCGCCCGCCATCGTCAGAGCGCTTGGAACCTCGGCGCCCACGAATCCAGGAAAAATCGCCAACGTGCAGCTTCTCGGCACAGATCAGCACGTCAAATGGCAGCAGCACGCCGAAGGCCTGCGCGTAGAGTTGCCCGACAATTATCAGCCGCCCGTCGACTACGCCGCTGCGCTGAAGATCATCCTCGCCTGATCCTCGGGAACGGTGATTACGGGCGACTCACACCCATCGCGCGACTCTTGCGATAAGTTGCGTCTGTTTCCTAACCCCTAACCCCTATCCCCTGTTCCACTACTCGTTGCGCAATGCCTCCATCGGATCCACGGCAGCAGCCCGATACGCCGGCAGCATCGCCGCAACCAGAGCCGCGGAGCCCAGCACCAGGATGGACACACCCAGCACCACCGGGTTGTACTCGCTGATCCCGAACAGCTGCGCCGCCATCAGATGCCCCGCCACAATGGCCGCCGGAACCCCAATCAGCAGTCCTGCTCCCACCTGCAGAAACGCGCCGCGCAGCACCATCCTCTGCACGTGCAGCCGGTTGGCGCCCAGAGCCATGCGCACGCCAATCTCGCTGGTGCGCTGCGCCACCGCATACGCGGTCACGCCGTACAGACCGATCGCTGCCAGCGCCAGCGCCACCAGCCCGAAAAGCGACGTCAGCTGCACAATCATCTGCTGCTGGCTGAATCCCAGGTTCACCTGCTGGCTAAAGCTTTGGAAGCGCGTGATCATCAGATTCGGATTCAGCTCCTGGAGCGCCTCCCGCACCCGTCCCTCCAGATCCGGCACCGCGCCGTGCGTCTCAATCTCCAGCGATCCCATGTAATGATTCGAGATCATATACTCCGCGTACAGCGACGCATCGGGCGCGGACGCAGGCAACGGCGGCCACTGCCACGAAGGCAGAAAGTACATCGGATGCCCCTGCTCCTGCGGATCGGTCGGCGGCCAATACTGCGCGTCCTCCACCACGCCGACAATCGTGTACATCCCTGGATGCGCCGGATCCCAGTCGCTGAAGTGCGCGCCGATCGGATTCTTTCCATGCAGGTACTTCTTCACGAACGCCTCATCCACAATGGCCACCGGGGGTGCATTGCGGTTGTCGCTGTCGGTGAATGCGCGACCTTCCAGCAGCTGCGTTCCGATTGTCGCAAAGTAGCTCGGGCTCACCCGTACCCACGACGCCAGGTTCACATTCGAGCCTGGCGGCGGCACAGGCTGGCCTTCAATGTAGACGTCCTCGCTGCTGTTGTTGCCGTCCATCGGGCTCCAGCGTGACCACGCTACACGCGCAACGCCCGGAATGGCAGAGATGGACTGGTTGAGCCGGCGATAGAAGCTGTCGAGCTGATCCGGCTGCAGGCCCGCCGTCGCTGCGTTGAACTGTACGATGGTTCGGTGCGCCGGGTCAAAACCGAAGCGCTGGTGTTCGAGCTTGCGCAGGCTCAGAATCAGCAGCCCCGCCGCGCACAACAGCACCACCGAGACCGCGGCCTGGCCGATTACTAAACCTTTTTGCGCAAATGTCGCGTGCCGCCCGGTGGAGCGATTCGCGCCCCGCAGCGCTTCGATGGGATCGGCGTGCGCCGCCAGCCACGCGGGCGCCACTCCGAACAGCAGGCCGGTCAACAGTGACGCGCCAAACGCAAACGACATCACCACCAGCGACGGGCTGGGGTTGATCGCGATCGGGTTCTGCTGGAACGCAAGATGCAGGATCAGCCGCGCTCCGCCCCACGCCACCAGCACCCCGGCGCACCCGCCGAAGATCGCCAGCAGGATGCATTCCACCAGCGCCCGCCGGACCAGCCGATTGCGCGATGCGCCCAGCGCCGCCCGCACCGCGGTCTGCTGGCGCTGCGTCGCCGACCGCGCCAGCATCAGGTTGGCAATGTTCGCGCATGCGATCAGGAGAACGAAGCTGGCGATCCACATCAGCAGGTAGAGGTCGGCTTTGTACTGCTCCTGCATGCGCTGCACGCCGTCCCCGCCCGGCGTCAGCCGCAGATACTGCTTCGGAACCAGCGTCCGCTCGGGTCCCGACAGTTGGCTCAGCGGGCTTGCCAGGAATTGACGGAGTTCCACCTCCATCTGCGCCTGGATGGCCGCCGGCTTCGCGCCCGGCGCGATCCGCCCGATCAGATTCAGCCACTCCTGGCCGCCATTCTCCAGCAGGTCGGCGTCAATCGGCGACAGGACGGGCATCAGATGGATCGGGAACCAGAGCCCCGGAGGCGTGGGGCTCAGCCTCTCGCTGTAAAAGCCGGGAGGCGCAATGCCCACAATGGTCACCGGCTGTCCATTCACCGTGAAGCTCGAGCCCACAACCGAGGGATTCCGGCCCAGCTCCTGCTCCCACGCCGCGAAGCTGATCACCGCCACCGGCGCTGCGCCCGTCACATCGTCCGAGGGCTCCAGCAGCCGCCCCGCATACGCCCGCAGACCGAGCGTCTCAAATGAATTTCCTGAGACGAACTCCCCGTACCACGGCCGCGCCGGGTGATTGCTCCCCGTGCGGCGCACCGCCATCTCCTCGTCTCTCGCCTGGAATGCCGCCAGGTTTTCAAATCCCGGCGTCTGGTCGCGGAATTGTTTGTATTGCAGATACGAGAACAGCGACCAGTCGTACATCGGCTCCTGGTAGTCGGGCAGACCGCCGTTCTCGCAGCACTGCTCGTTGTCTCCCACGCGCCACAGCTGCCCTGGGTCTTTCACCGGCAGCGAGCGCAGCAGCACTTCGTTCACCAGCGTGAAGATCGCGGTCGTCGCTCCGATGCCCAGGGCCAGCGTCAAAACGGCGGTGATGGCGAATCCTGGCGACTTCCGCAGTTGGCGCAGGGCATTTCTGATGTCGGTCAGCATGGCATATTCCTCTGGGGAGGGCGCTGCGTACCAAATCACACCTGCACCCGGCCTGCCATCGTCAGCGCCTCGCATCCCCATGAAAACAGAACCCCGCGCCGTCGATGGCCCGGGCACCAGCTGTTCGGTCGTAGACGCCGGTGTTCGGAACCGGACAGCGTGCGCTGGAAGCTGGCCGCCGGCAGCTATTCATGACCGTCGTACCGTCCAGCCCACCGATTTCCCTTGCACTCTCTCGTCCCATGCCCGAACCTGAAAGAGGAAAGCTCTGTCCGCGTCACCGCGCACAGAGCTTTCGGCGTTTGGGGTATCTCTGGCTGCTGGAAGCTGGTAGCCGGCAGCCAAGGTAATACCCTCAGGGTATTACCCAGGATCTCTTTTCGATTCAGGGAGAAACGGGAGGGGGCCTCTAAAAAAATAGTTTCAGTTGGCCGAAACGGCCAGATCCTGGGCGCCCGTGGACTGCGGGATCCGCAGATGCAGGACGCGATCAGCCGCGTCGTAGGTCGACCCCGTCAGCGCCTGCCCGTTCAGCGTCGCATGAGCCTGGGCTGACGGCCAGTCGTAGATCGCCACTTCGATCGACTTCCACCAGGCGGGAAATGAACCTTCCTGGGCGCCGATCTTCAGCGTGAGCCGCCCCGGAGCAGATTCGCAGGTGTAATACACCCGGAGATACTCGCCGCGCTGATAGTCGAACGTCGTGCCGTCGTCCTGATAGAGGGACCCGTGGCAATCGGGCCCCGGGTAAACGCGCAATTCCAGCGGCCCCTGCGGAGTTTGCCCCGTGCTTTGCACCAGCGGCTGCATCGGCACGATCGATCCGCCGCGAACGTAAACGGGCAGAATCGCGAGCGTCGGCTGGATCCTCACCGTCTGGAGCGGCGCAGGCGCCGGCGCTGGCTTCGCCACCAGCCGCCCGGTCCAGTAGTCGTACCAGGGAACGGGTGGGAACGTGACGTCATAGTCATCCAGTTCGTCCGGATAGGGCGGCGGCGCAATCAGCAGGTCGGGCCCGAAGAGGAACTCGTTGCCGGCCGTCAGATCGAGCGGACTGCGATCGGGGGTGGCGTCAGGGAATTCCAGGAAGAGCGGCCGCATAATGGGAATCCCGGTCTGCGAGGCCTCTTCCGCCGTCGTATAGAAGTATGGCAGCAGCCGATAGCGCTGGTCGATGAAGTGCCGGCGAATGGCCTCCTGCGCGGGGCCGCCCACCCACGGCTCCTGCGGGTTGCTGCCCATTTCGGTGTGGTCGCGCTCAATCGGATTGAACGAGCCCACCTCGATCCACTTGGTGAGCAGATCCATCGACGGAGAACCCGCGTACCCTCCGATGTCGTCGCCGGCCATATAGAAGCCGCAGAGGCCGAGGCTCTCCAGCATCGGCGTACTCAGCCGCAGATGCGACCAGGAGCTGGAGTTGTCTCCCGTCCAGGTGGCCGCATAACGCTGGCCTCCTGCGAACGTCGCCCGCGTGAGCACGAAGGGTCGCTGGTTCGGTTTCAGCCGCAGCAAGCCTTCATAGGTCGCGCGCGAGTTCTGCATGCCCATGATGTTGTGGATCTCGCGCTGCGTGACGGTGCGCGTCTGGAATCCCGGCCCTTCGATCTGGCCGACCACGTCCAGAGGAATCGTCTTCGTCGGCGAATCAAAGACGGAAGGCTCGTTCATGTCGTTCCAGAAGCCCGACACGCCCTCGTCGTAGAACGTCTTGTAGAGCGAACCCCACCACTGGCGCGTGGACTGCTGGGTGAAGTCCGGAAAAACCGATGGGCCCGGCCATACGGGACCCACGTAGAGCGAGCCGTCAGGATTGTGCAGGAAGTGGTCGCCGGCCGCGCCGGAATTAAAGGGCGCGTAGTCGTCTCCGGGCAGGTACGCGATGTGGAGATCCGTGATGAGCACCAAATGGAAATGCTTGTCCGTCAGCTGACTCACAAAAGCAGGGAAGTCCGGGAACTTCTTTGCGTCCAGGGTGAAAGGGCGATTCTTCACCTGGTAGGCAATGTCCATGTACAGGACGTCGGATGGAATGTGATCGCCGCGCAGGTGGTCGGCGATTCCACGAAGTTCGTCCTCGGTCCCGTAGCTGTAGCGGGACTGCTGATACCCCAGAGCCCAGAGCGGCGGCAGCGGCGCCGTTCCCGTCAGCCACGCGTAGTCCTTTACGACCCGCTTCGGCGTGGGGCCGTAAAGGAAGTAGTAGTCGAGCGGACCACCCTCGGCGCCGAATGAAAACTGGTTGCGCAGTGCCTTGCCGAAGTCGAACTCCGAGCGCCACGTGTTGTCGAGATAAAGTCCGTAGCTAATGCCGGCGGTATCGGTCAGAAAAAACGGAATGCTGTCGTACAGCGGATTTGTCCCGCCCTGCCAGCGGTAGGCGTCGGTGTTCCACAGCGTGTAGGCATTCCCGCGGCGATCCAGCGGTCCGGCCTGTTCGCCCAATCCGAAGAAGTGCTCGCCGATGGGCATGTGCATCGAGACGCGGAAGCCGAGATCGCCTTTACGATCGTCGGCAAAGAACCGCGCCGGCTGCGACCCGGCCAGAAGCGTGTGTCCCTGAGTGTCCTGGATCTCGATCTCCATCGGATCGCGGCGCACGCGGACGTGCAGCAGAGGCGTATCGAAACCGACAGAGTCGGCATCGGCGAACGGGGTAACGCCGAACCGGGAATTCCGCGACTCCGGCAGAACCGCCCAGGAGCCCTGATCGGGCAGCGTGCTGGTGGGCGAGGCGGTGATGCGCAAAACGTCGTCCCGGAGCGCGCGGATACACAGCAGTCCGGGCCCGCTTTGGATCTCAATACCCGTGGGGAGCGGACGGAAGGAATCGACGCGCTCCAGCACCACACCCTGCGCCGCCGCGCTGCCGGCGCACAACACAGCAAGCGCCCAAACCATCCAGGTAGTCTTCATTCGCATTCCGCGTTCGCCCCCCCACTTCCGTCAACCGGGCGGACCGCGTTTCGCAGTCCGCTGCCGGAACACGCCCGTATCAGAATAGAACTTTGATGCGGCGCGATTCGACGCCCCACGCCGCGCCGCCAATTTTTCCTCGCAGAATGAAAACCCGGATAATGAAGAAGAGAACGGCGCAGGTCCTGACCGCTCGCCATCGATCCATTTGGGGGCGGGTGAAAAACCACGACACTCCAGTTGCGCCTGCCTGAATCGATACGCGAACCTGGCTTGCGGGATCTGGATACGGCTGACACGGCACAACCCGGCGGCGAATGGAAACCCAGCCACAACGTTTGGCTAATCGCCTTTTCAGTCATGCTGGCCACGTTTATGGAAGTGCTCGACACTTCTGTGGCGACAGTCTCTCTGCCGCACATCGCCGGTAGCCTCTCCGCGACTACGGACGAGTCAACCTGGGTGCTGACCAGCTACCTGATCTCCAATGCCATCGTCCTGCCCACCTCCGGCTGGCTGAGCAGCGTGCTGGGGCGGCGTCGCTACCAGTTGGCGTCCGTGACTCTGTTTACGCTGGCCTCGATGTGGTGCGGCGCCGCTACCAGCCTTCCCATGCTGATCCTTGCTCGCGTGGTGCAGGGCGCGGCCGGGGGCGGATTGCAGCCCGTTTCCCAGGCCGTGCTGCTCGAGAGCTTCCCCGTGGAAAGGCGCGGCCAGGCGATGGCGGCGTATGGCATGGGCATCATCGTCTCGCCCCTGGTGGGCCCGTTGCTGGGCGGCTGGATCACCGATAACTATTCGTGGCGCTGGATCTTTTACGTAAACGTGCCCATCGGCATCCTCGCGCTCATCATGATCTCGACGTTCGTGGAGGATCCGCCCTACATCGCGCGCCGCGTAAAGGCCGGAATCGACTTTTGGGGCCTTGGCTTCCTCGCCATTATGCTTACAGGTTTTCAGGTGGTGCTGGATAAAGGGCAGGAAGCAGACTGGTTTGGCGCCGTATGGGTGCGCTGGTTTGTCGCGATCGCCGCTGTGGCGCTGGTCGCGTTCGTTGTTCGTGAGCTGCGGACCAGCGCGCCGATTGTGAACCTGAGGATCTTTCTGAATCGCAACCTCGCCACAGGAACCTTCCTCATCGGCGTCCTTGGCATCATCATCTACGGTACGACGACCCTGCTGCCTTTGTTTTTGCAGGACCTGATCGGATACACCGCCTACAACAGCGGACTGGCGGTTGCGCCTCGTGGCATTGGAGCGATCATCTCCATGGTGCTCGCAGGGCACTTAATCGGCCGGTACGACGAGCGCCTTCTGATCACCATCGGCGTTGTCATTCGCGGCATTTCCCTGTTGATGCTCGGCCACCTGAATCTGCAAATGAGCATGGGCAGCGTGGTATGGCCGAACATCATCAACGGGTTAGCCAATGGATTTCTGTTTGTGCCGCTGACCACGCTGACGATGAAGACGCTGCCGAAAGAGTTGATTGGCGCCGGCACCGGACTCTATAACTTGTTGCGTAACATGGGAGCCAGCTTCGGGATCTCCCTTGTGACGACGCTTCTGGTGCGCGGCGAGCAGAAGCATCAGACCAACCAGGGAGCGCACCTCGTGGCTACAAATCCGGTCTACTGGAAAACTCTGCAGGGACTCACGCATTACTTTGCGGCGCAGGGTGGAGCGGCGGCGCACGCACGGGCGCTGGGCGAAATCTATCTCGGCCTGAAGCAGCAGGCGATGCTGCTTTCCTATATCGACGATTTTCGTTTGCTGGGTTATCTCAGCTTCTTTTGCATCCCGTTTCTGTTTTTCTTCCGGAATACTGGCGCCAAAGACCGGCCGGCGCCAATGGGCCATTAACACTTGAGCAGATATTTTATGGAGCGGACGCAGCCCGGGTAAGCCGCGTCCGCTCCATTCCTCATTACGGGTAAATACCGCGAATCTGCACGGCTTCGGCGACCCGCCCGACGCCCAGCATGTTCGCCGCAATCCGCATCGGGACCTTCCGCTCTGTGTGGATCTTCAGCACGTCACGGAAGGCCGTCTTCATCACGCGTTCCAGCCGGTTGTAGACATCCTGCGCCTCCCAGAACAGGTGCTGCTCGTCCTGCACCCACTCGAAGTAGGACACAGTCACACCGCCCGCGTTGCACAGAATATCCGGGATGATGAAGCTGCCCTTCCGCTCCAGGATGCGGTCGGCAGCCGGCGTCAACGGGCCATTGGCGGCTTCCGCAACGATCTTCGCCGTCACACCGGAAGCATTGCCGCCGTCGATCGTGTTCTCCAGCGCAGCGGGCACCAGGATGTCGCAGGGCAGCGTCAGCAGTTCCCTCGGCGAAATGGCTTCGCTGTCAGGAAATCCTTCCACCTTTCCGGTGAGCGCTTTCAGGTGCATGAGCCCAGGGATGTCGAGCCCGTTGCGGTTGTAGACGCAGCCGGTGGAATCGCTAACCGCGATCACTTTGGCTCCGGCCTCATGCAGCAGTTGTGCAGCAATGGAACCAGCGTTGCCGAAGCCCTGCACCACGACCGTGGCGCCTTTCAGCGTCAGGTGCAGATGCTCACACGCCGACTGGATGGTGTAGAAGACGCCGCGTCCGGTGGCTTCATTGCGTCCCAGCGATCCGCCCAGGCTGATGGGCTTGCCCGTCACCACGCCCGGAATCGGATACCCCTTGGTCATGCTGTAGGTATCCATAATCCAGGCCATGGTCTGCGGATTGGTGTAGACGTCGGGCGCGGGAATGTCCTGCTGGGGGCCAATGAGCGGCAGAATTGCGCTCGTGTAACGGCGCGTCATGTGCTCCAGCTCGCCCTGCGACATGTGTTTGGGATCGCAGGTGACCCCGCCCTTGCCCCCGCCAAAAGGAATATTGACGACCGCGCACTTCCAGGTCATCCATGTGGCCAGCGCCTTCACTTCGTCCAGCGTCACTTGCGGGTGGAAGCGTATGCCGCCCTTGGCCGGGCCACGCACAGTACTATGCTGCACGCGGTGGGCTTCGAAGCGGTGAATGTGGCCGTCGTCCATGCGAACCGGCACGGTCACGGTGAGGATGCGTTCGGGATATTTGATCATTTCCCGAATGTCCGGGCTGAGTTCCAACGCGTCCGCTGCGCTGTCGAAATTCTCCAGCGCAACATCGTAGGCATTTCCTGCTATGACTGCTGCTGTGGTCATGGGTTTCCCCTCCTCCGGAGGGACCCGGGCACGGCGCGGCTCCTCAGCCGGCGCTTGTCGCCATCAGCGAAACCGCTTCGGGCGCGGGCTCCTGCTTTGGCGGGCCAGCCGGGACAACCCACTTCCGGTAAGCCCGCAAACGTCCTTGCGCGGCATCGGCATATAGCTGCCGCGTCTGGCGCGTCACCGCGCCAATGCTTCCGCCTTTCACCGGCCGATGATCCACGCGCACCACCGGAGCGATTCCAACCGCGGTTCCGGTCAGAAACAGCTCATCGCAGACGTACAGTTCGCTGCGGCCGATGGGACGCTCGATGACCGGCAAGCCAAGCTCGCGCCCGGCCAATTCCATGACAGAGGCGCGGGTAATTCCTTCGAGTACGTTTTCCGTAGCCGGCGGGGTGATCAGAGCGCCATTGCGCACCATGAACAGATTGCAGGTAGCGCCTTCCGCGACGCGGCCACTCTCATTGAGCAGGAGGGCCTCGTCGAATCCGCTTCTCCGCGCATCGTCGCTGGCCAGTGCGCTGTTCACATAGGCTCCGCAAACCTTGGCCCGCGCAGGAATCGCGTTGTCCTCGATCCGGCGCCATGAGCTTACACCTACGTGCAGTCCCTTGTCGCTGGGCAGGTAATCGCCAAAAGGCAACGCGACAAGGGCAAATGCGTCTCGCTCATCGGTGCAGACTCCGACGCGCTCTGCACACTTATATGCGAGCGGACGGATATAGACGCTGGTGCGAAATCCGTTGCGCCGCAGCAGTTCGATGGTGATCTCGCACAACTCTTCGGCGCTGGCCGGCACGGTAAGCCGCAGGATCCCGCAATTTCGCTTCCAGCGCTCGAAATGCTCGACCGGCCGAAAAAGAAGCAGCTGGTTGTCCGCTTCACTCCAGTAAGCGCGGATGCCCTCGAAGACGCCGGTACCGTAGTGCAGAGCATGCGTCAGAATGCCGACGTGCGCATCCCGCATGGGCACATACTCGCCGTTGAAATAGACGATCAGGTTCGGATCGCATTCAGCCTGCATGGCTCACCTCCGCGCGAGCCTCCCGCATCAGCCTGCGCCCGCAGACGAGCGCGGTTTCATCCAATGCCAGCCACTTCGGATTCCTGACCAGGCGGCCCAGCGCGCTGTCAACACTGCTTTGCGGAAGGTTACCGGCAATTTCCAGCAGCGCGCCCAGCATCACCATATTGGCGGCCCGCGCATCGCCCAGATTGTTCGCGATCTGCGTGAATGGCCTTGCCAGCACATGGACGCCCCTGCAATCGCAGTCCTCCGGAGATGCCTCGCCGTTGTAAAGAATCCAGCCGCCCGGATGCACCGTCGAACAGAACTTGCGCAGCGAAGGCTCATTCATGGCGACGAGCACGTCAGGATGTGTGACCAGTGGCGAATCGATCGGCTCGCGCGAGAGTCGCACGTGGCAATTCGAGGTGCCCGAACGCATCTCGGGTCCGTACGACGGCAGCCAGGAAACCTCCAAGCCCGCATCCAGTCCGGCTTCCGCCAGCACTTCGCCGAGCAACAGGACACCCTGCCCACCAAAACCGGCCACACGCACCTGAAGATCCAGAGCGGGCACATCGGCGTCGCCGGTCATTTCCGCAGGCAATCCGGCGTCCGCAACGCCCACGATCCCCGGAATCATGCTCAATGGCGGTGGAGGAATCGGCACGGCCTCAGACTGCGCTGCTTGGGTATGGTCTCGCAGAACACCGAGAGGGAAGGTCTTCTCCATCACATCACGAACCCAGCGCTGCGATTCCACCGGGGACATCTTCCAGATGGTCGGACACGGCGACAGAATTTCGACCAGCGAAAAGCCGAGCCCGCGCACCTGATTCTCCAGCGCCCTGCGCACCGCCCGCGCGGCCTGCGCCACCTGCTTGTTGTCGCCCAGGCCTACCCGTTCGATATAGACCGGCGCCTCCAGCGTGGCCAGCAGCTCGCTCACATGCAGCGGGTAGCCCTCGTGTGCAGCGCTGCGTCCCCGTGGACTGGTGGTGCTCGTCTGGCCCAGCAGGGTGGTCGGCGCCATCTGTCCACCGGTCATGCTGTAAATGGCGTTGTTGACGAAGATCACGGTGATTGGCTCGCCGCGATTCGCCGCGTGCAGAATCTCCGCCGAACCGATGGCGGACAGATCCCCGTCGCCCTGATACGAGATAACAATGCTGCCCGGGCGGCTGCGTTTCACCGCTGTCGCTACGGCCGGCGCCCGGCCGTGCGCGGCCTGCACATTGCCCACGTCGAAGTAGTAGTAGGCAAAAACGGAGCACCCCACCGGACTGATCAGCACGGTGCGATCCTGGATGGAGAGTTCGTCGATTGCCTGGGCCAGCATCTTGTGGATGATCCCATGCCCGCAGCCCGGGCAGTAATGTGTCGCGTGCTGCAGTTCGTCCTTGCGTTCATAGGTGGAATAAAACGACGCCGGCTTTGAGCTCGCGATTTCCCACGTGACTTCCGGTTCGCTAGACATGGACAATCAACTCCTCTTCCGCCGGCGCACCTGCCAGATGTCGGCGCGCCAGATCCTGCACCTCGGCGAGCACCTCGAGATGCGTGGGCGCGTTGCCGCCCACACGACTGAAGAATTCGACGGGACGCGCTCCATTCAGCG
This sequence comes from Acidobacteriaceae bacterium, assembly GCA_030041515.1. Lineage (GTDB taxonomy): Bacteria > Acidobacteriota > Terriglobia > Terriglobales > Acidobacteriaceae > Palsa-343. The sequence goes on from JASHNS010000014.1 coordinate 84,903, forward strand.
CCAGCCGCACGTCTCCCACCAACTGGCCGTTGCTCATTTCCACCACCAGGAAGGCCCGCGCGCGCGCCGTCAGGCGCTGGAAGTGCAGCGTGGGAAATGGGTACAGGGTAATCGGACGCAGCACGCCAACGGGCAGACCCGCTGCGCGCGCCTCGGCCGCGACCGCTTTCAGGATGCGCGCGACGATACCATAGCCTACGAGTACGATCTCGGCGTCTTCCGTGCGCCAGTCTTCAGCACGAGCCTCTCGCTGCTCGGTAATAAAATATTTTGCTTCAAGCTGGCGAACATGGGCTTCCAGCTTATCTGTGTCCAGATGCATCGAGGTGATGACGTTGCCGCGGCTCGCATCCGTTCCCGCCACGGCCCACCGCGGCAGCCGCGGCTCGGTCGCCACTTCAGGGAACTCAACCGGCTCCATCATCTGCCCCATGAACCCGTCGGCAAGCAGCACAACCGGGTTCCGATAGCGATCCGCCAGCTCGAAGGCGAGTACTGTCAGGTCGGCCATCTCCTGCACGGAATGCGGCGCGAGCACCAGCGTGCGGTAGTTGCCATGGCCGCCTCCCTTCACCACCTGGTGGTAATCGCTTTGCTCGGAAGCAATGTTGCCCAGGCCGGGTCCGCCCCGGGTAATGTCCGCAATCACACAGGGCAGCTCAGCGCCGGCCATGTAACTGATGCCTTCCTGCATCAGGCTGATCCCCGGCCCGCTGGAAGCAGTCATGGCGCGCACGCCTGCCGAGGCCGCGCCATACAACATGTTGATCGCCGCGACCTCGCTTTCCGCCTGGAGAAAAACCCCGCCGACCTGCGGCATCAGCGCTGCCGCCGCCTCGGTGATTTCGCTCGCCGGCGTGATCGGATATCCATAGAAGCCCCGGCATCCCGCGAGGATGGCGCTCTTCACGATGGCTTCGTTGCCCTTCATCAGATGTCTGGACACCGCAAAACCTCCTCTCAGGGCCTCGCCTGCTGGCCCGGGGCTGTGCTCTGCCGTGGCCGCGCTGCGCGCAGCACCGTGATCGCCCCCGGTTCAGGACATACGAGAAAGCAGATGCCACATCCGGTGCAGCCAGCGCCCGCGTACCTGGCGGTCCGATAGCCATACGGGTTCAGGCTCTCGTCCATACGGATCACTTTCGGCGGGCAGGCTTCGATGCACAAACCGCAGCCCTTGCATTCATCGGTGTCCACGCGCAGCAGGCCCGCATCCCGATGAGATACATCCGTCATAGCAACCCTCCTTACGCGCTGACTTCCGCCACGCGGCGTTCCAGATAATGCGAGCGCAGAGCAAATTCTTCCAGCTCCGCCTGAAAGCGGGGATCGGCAATGGCAATCAACGCTTCTGCCCGCTCGCGGAGCGATTTCCCGTGCAGGTTCGCGATTCCATGTTCGGTCACGACGTAATGTACATCCGCCCGCGACGTCACCACGCCGCCGCCCGGTTCCAGCACCGGCACGATACGCGAGACGCCCCCGTGCCGCGCCGTGGAAGGCAGAGCAATGATCGGTATCCCACCACGCGAGCGCGACGCCCCGCGGATGAAATCCAGCTGGCCGCCGAAGCCGCTGTAAGGCCGAGTGCCGATCGAATCCGCACACACCTGCCCTGTCAAATCCACCTGCAGCGCAGAGTTGATCGCCACCATGCGCTCGTTCTGCGCCACTACAAACGGATCGTTGGTATAGCTGATGGAGCGGAACTCGCAGATCGGGTTTTCGTGGATGAAGTCGAACAGCCGCCGCGTTCCCAGCACGAACGCAGCGACCGCTTTCCCGCGATGCAGCGACTTGCGCTCTCCGTTGATGACCCCGGACTCGATCAGTTCGATCACGCCATCGGAGAACATTTCGGTATGAATGCCGAGGCCGCGCTTGTCTCCCAGACACGCCAGCACAGCCTCTGGAATGCCTCCGATACCAGTTTGCAGGGTAGCGCCATCCGGGATCAGCGAAGCGACGTGTTCCGCCACGCGCAGATGCAAAGGCGTAAAGGATTCGGTGGGAAGTTCGAGCAGGGGATGCGACGTTTCCACAATCGCGGAAATCCGGCTCACGTGTACGAACGTATCCCCGTGCGTCCGCGGCATCTGATCATTGACTTCGGCGATGATGATCGAGGCACAGCGCGTTGCAGTCAGCGTACAGTCCACGGTCGTCCCCAGGCTGACAAACCCATGTTCGTCCGGGGGCGATACCTGCATCAGCACCACATCCAGCGGCAACGCGCCGCTGGTGAAGAGCCCCTCGATCTCGCTCAGGAAGATCGGCGTATAGTCTGCACGCCCCGCAGCAACGGCTTCGCGGACATTCGCCCCGAGGAACAGCCCACGATGGCGAAAATGCCCCTGATACTCAGGCTTCGTGTAATCGGCGCTGCCCAGAGTCATCATGTGGACGATTTCCACGTCGCGCACCTCAGGCGCCCGCGCCACAAGTGCCTGTACGAGAACAGAGGGCGTGCCACATCCCGACTGAATCCAGACCCGGGCCCCCGACAGGACCGCCCCCAGAGCCTGCTCGGCCGTTGTGCAGCGCGCCCGGTATTCGTCTTTCCAGCTCATGGGGCGGTGCCTCCGTCAACGACGGGATGGCTTACGAAGACGCGCATCTGCCTTTCTCCCAAAACGGCTAAAGGTACGCCCCCGCCAGGACGCATCGCAGTGATGGCCGTCACCCGGCACGTTAGCGGCTACCTCATCAGAATCAGCAATTTGCTGCGGGTGTTCACGGACTGGCGAGCTACGGTGCCCGGAAGCGCGAAGTTGACTGCAGGGCCGGCTTTGACCGGGCGCCGCGCCTACCAGTCGGCCATGGTTCCATCACGCTTGCGCAGCACCGGCAGATAAGCCCGCTGGTAGGGGTACTTGGCCGCGAGCCTTTCGTCCAGGTCCACGCCCAGCCCCGGCGCTTCGCCCGGATACATATATCCGTCGTCGAACCGATAGGCATGCGGGAAAACCGCATCCGTCTCGGCACTGTGTGGCATGTGTTCCTGGATACCGAAGTTGTGGATGGCGATGTCAAAATGCAGCGCAGCGGCCATGCATACCGGGGACAGGTCGGTCGCGCCGTGGCAGCCCGTCCGCACATGATAGAAGGCGGCGAAATCCGCAGTTTTCTTCAGGGCGGTAAAGCCGCCCGCATGCGTCAGCGTCAGCCGTACATAGTCGATCCACTGGTTGCGGATCAGATCGTGCACATCCCAGATGGAGTTCAGCGCCTCGCCGGTCGCAAGTGGAGTGGTCGTGTGCTCGCGAATCACCCGAAAGCCCTCCTGGAATTCCGCAGGCACAGGATCCTCCATCCAGAACAGATGAAAGGGTTCCAGCTCTTTGCCGAGACGCGCAGCTTCAATCGGGGTCAACCGATGGTGACAATCGTGCAGAAGGTGCAGATCGTCCCCGAACTGTTCGCGGACTTGCGCAAACAGCTTCGGAACATGCAACAGGTATTTCTCAGTCGACCACCGGCTCTCGCCGGGTAATCCGCGCTCTGCGGGCTCGTACGGCTGAGCGCCTTTGGGAACGCCGTACGTTGCATCCAGCCCGGGAATACCACTCTGCACGCGAATCGCACGATATCCCATCTGCCGATGCCGCGCGACATCGTCGAACACCTCTTCGATCTCGTTGCCGTGCGCGTGGCAGTAGACCAGCACGCCCTCACGGCTGCGTCCGCCCAGCAGGTTGTAGACGGGCGTATTGAGCGCCTTGCCCTTAATGTCCCACAGGGCCATATCAACGGCACCAATCGCGGACATGGTCACAGGCCCGCGCCGCCAGTACGCCCCACGATAGAGATATTGCCAAACATCTTCGGTCTGGAAGGGATCTCGACCGACGAGGCACGGAATCACGTGCTCATTCAGATAAGCCGCAACGGCGAGCTCGCGCCCATTGAGGGTGCCGTCTCCCAGCCCGCAAATCCCTTCGTCCGTTTCGATCTTCAGCGTGACGAAGTTTCGCCCCGGCGAACAGATGTTGACAGACGCGCTGCGGATTTTCATGGTGTCGGCTTCCCCTGCGATTCCGGAATCATGGAGATGTAGTCGATGGGCGCGGGCTCGCTGCCGTTCGGATCGCCCTCAATCGTCATCACATCGCCCGGTCGCAGCGGCACGCCATGCAGCGTATACCGCACGGCGGTGTCCCCGCTCGGCGCATCACCCGGCAGCGACCGATCGGCTTTCCACGTCGCCAGCGTCTGGTGGTTCAGCCGCAAATCGAAGGTCGAGACGCCGTCGTTGTAGTCGAAATACTGCACAGCCACGGTGTACCAGCCAGCCGGACGGGCGAACGTTGCCGATGCCGTGCAAACCGCGTGGTTCTCGCAAACATACGCCTTGCCTCCTGATGCCGACTCCCACGGATGTACTTCCACCGGCGTGTAACCGCCGAGCCGCATCTGCGCGGCAGGGATGCGACTCGGATAGTGACCCACGCGGCCGAGCTCATCGGGAATTCCAGAAGTCCGCAAAAACCAACGCGTAATCGCATCCCGCCACTCGATCGCTTCGCCTGCCTGATATTGCAGCATATCCAGCGTCGACTCATACGGCCGCGGCGGGAGCAGCCCGCGCAGGGTCTTCCACTGCCGCACCAGACCGGCAGCTTCCTGCGCCCCTTCATAGTGCAGGTTGTAAATCTCCTGGATTACGGTTTGGCCATTGTGCAGGCGGTAGGTGTAGGGCACGTGATGCATGAACAGCAGAAGATTATCCGGGCACGTTTTGAGTGACTCATAGGTCTCCGCGTCCTGCGGTGGATATTGCCCGATAAAGCCCGTTCCGGTCGCCGTTGTTCGATCCATGCCCACGCCGGTCCGCGTGGCGCGAATCCACTGGCCCCAGCCGTTGTTCTCCTGCGACTGCGGCGCAGGTCCGTAGTGCGACCCCGTGATGTTGGTGAGCGTCTGCAACCCGAGCGGTCCTGTGTAGCGCTCATACATCGGCCAGGAGGACATCAGCATCCGGCTCAACGTGCTCACGACGCGCGGGTCATCGTTGAAGGAGAGACGGATCCAGTCTCTCGCGATCGCATCGGCCCGCGTATTCGGATTCCATGCCAGCCGCCCAAAGCCATACAGATTCGCGAGCGCCAGGTCGCTGCCCAGCCAGTTTTGATCTCTCCCCACGCAGGTCACTCCCACAAAGCCGCTCAGCGGTCTGTGGAAGGTCTTCCCGGTGACGATCTGGCTCAGCGGCGTGAACCGGTTATCCACATGAAAATTGAAGTCGAGATACGTTTGCCACTGCGCGGGCAGGTAGACCAGTTGATGCTGCTGGCCCATGTATTCCTGCGTCACTTCCAGCTCAACGGCAGTATTTGTCTGTCGGAGGCCCGCAAAGAGCGGCGAAACCGGTTCGCGCACCTGAAAATCAATGGGACCGTTCTTGATCTGGATGACGACATTCGAGGCAAACTGCCCATCGAGCGGATGAAAAATGTCGTAGGCGGCCTTCGCGCGGTCTGCCTTCATGTCATGCCAGTTCAGGTGATGGTTGTAGACAAATGCGCGATACATCAGCACGCCGCCATGCGGCTTCAGCGCTGCAGCCAGCATATTCGCCGCTGCCACGGGCGTCTGGCCGAACTGGGAGGGGCCCGGCTCGCCTTCGGAGTCCGCCTTGACCACGAAGCCACCGAAATCTGGAATGGCGGCATAGATTTCATCCGCTTTGGCTCGCCACCACGCGGCGACTTTCGGATCAGCTGGGTCGAAAGTGTCGAGGCCGCCGATGATCTGCGGGCTGCTCAGGTTGATCGCCAAAGAGAGCCGCACGCCCCACGGGCGAAACACATCCGCAATCCTCGCGAGCTGGCGAATCATATCCGGCTTAAGAAAATTCGGATCTGCGTTGACGTTATTGATCGTGCAGCCATTGATGCCGAGCGATGCCAGCAGGCGCGCGTAGTCGCCCGCACGCGTCAGGTCGCTGCGCACCGCTCCCTTGTCGAAGAAGATGGAGCGTCCCCCGTAGCCGCGCTCGATGCTGCCATCCAGATTGTCCCATTCGTTCGTCCACCGGATGGGTGCGGCGGGCGAGTTCACGCCCTGCATCGACGCGAAGCTGCGACCTCCGGCCATTCCGAGCAGCAGATGAAAAGCTCCGTACAGGATGCCGCGCGGGTCGTCTCCGTCGATGAGCCAGTAGGTGTGCCCATTCGCGAAATACGTGGCCAGTGCGAAGCCCTCGGCCCCGATCGCCGGAGGTTGATAGGAGGGAAATGCGTGTTGCAACTCCTCGCTCGTCCCCAGTACCCACGCGTCGTCCGCGGGAATCGCCATCTCCGCCCGCAGGCTGCGATGCAGCAGGGAGCCGACGCCGTGCAGCATCTCCCTCTGCGCGCTGGCTGCAACCGGTGATGTGTCGAGCGTGACGATGGCGCCGGGCATCTGCGCATATCCGGCGCGAAGATCGTTGTGCAGAGGCGGCGCATAGCGCAGCCACGCCTGGTCTTCCTTCTGCTGAGCGTTCACCGAAAGCGGCGCATACAGGCCGATGACGATCAGCAGAAACGCAAGATAGCGGTGCATTCGCCGCAAATTCATCTGCCTGATCCTGAAGGTGAGAGACGGCTGCCCCAATACCCGCAAAAATGTCGGATCCGCCCTTTGCGTCCGCAACTCGTCCGTCTCACCCTGGCGTGCATCTGCCGAACCTCAGCCATTTTTTCCTGACCCACCCGGACGAAGCCGGCGAATTTCAGTTGAACGAGCCTCGCGCGGCGCCCCCCGCTGGAATACCAACGCTGCAGCACCGCGCAGCCGCGCAATGTCGCCCTCGCGCACGGGGCGCACCGCCGGAGGCACCCCGGCCAGCGTGAGATCGGCGACTTCTTTCTCGATAATCGGGGTGTAGCGATGCCAGGCCGGCGTAATCTCGCCCGCGATCAGGATCGTGCTCGGCGAGAGCCCCGCGATCAGGATGCGGAGCCCCCGGCCGATCCACGTCGCCTGCTGCGCCAGAGCCCGCGCCGCTGCCCGATCGCCCTCCTCTGCCAAATTCAGCAGTTCGTGGAAGCTGATCGTTTTCGATTCCGGCGCCAGATCGCGGTAATAGCGGAGCGCGGCACGTGAGGACGCAAACGTCTCCCAGCATCCCTTCTGCCCGCAGGCACAGTGTGGGCCCGCCGGATCGATGGGAACATGCCCAAACTCGCCGGCCACGCCGTGATGCCCGGACACCATTTGCCCATTCGCGAAAATACTGGTGCCGACGCCCTCCGATACGGTGACCAGCACTGCATCGCGCACGCCATCCATGCGGCCGAACGTCAACTCTGCCAGCAACGCAGCGGTCGCGGCATTCTCCAGCTGTACGGGGAGCCCCATCTTTTTCTCAATCATCTTCTTCAGGTTGAAGTCGGGCCACCGCAGGTTGGGGGCAAAGATCAGACGGTGCGTCGCTGGGTCTACGCGGCCAGGCAGGCTGATGCCGATGCCTTCGGTGGATTTTCCCGGAAGGGCATCCAACAGGCGGCGCATGCTCTGCACCATAACCCGGGTTGAGCCAGCCGCGTCAGACGAGAGAGGCGTCTGAGCACGCAGGAGCACGCGTCCGTTCAAATCGACCACCGCCACCGTGGCCTGGCGGGGATGGATGTCAACGGCTACAGCGATGAGGTCCTCATTCAGCCCCAGCATGGTTGGCCGCCGGCCGCGTGGCGCTGAGGCCATCGCACCCTCGCGCACCCACTTTTCCCCGATCAGTTGTTCCACGATCTGCGAAACCGTGCTGCGCTGCAGTCCGGATCTGCGCGCCAGGTCCGCGCGCGAGATGGGCTGGCTGGTCCGAATCAGTTCCAGCACAATGTCGCGATTGATGCGCCGTGCTGTTTCGCTGGAGGCGACCTGTACATGGCTCAGGTCAACGCGCCGGATTCCGGCTGCGTGTTTCACGGTCTCTCTGTCACCCGCCCATGTGGCCGGAGCCAAGCGTCCCTCCTGTCGATGGCGGATTGAGCTTCTGTGCCCGGAGCAATTCCACTGTACACTGCCCGAACAGCGACACAAGCGCTATTGATTGACGCCGCTCGCGAGATATCCACCATCCACGGCAAGAATCTGCCCCGTGATGAAGGATGCGCTCTCTGACGCAAGAAAAACCGCGGCGCCCGCCAGTTCATCGAGCCTGCCAAATCGCCGCATGGGCGTGCGCATCAGCACTTCGCGGCCGCGCGGAGTCGCGTCCAGCAGCTCCTCGTTCAGCGGCGTGGGAAAGAACCCCGGGGCAATCGCGTTCACGCAAACCCCGTGCTGCGCCAGTTCGATCGCCAGGGATTTTGTCAGCGCGCCCACGCCGGCCTTGCTCGCGCCATAGGCCGCGACCTCGCAAAATGCAACGAATGTGGCCAGCGATGCGATGTTGATGATCCGTCCCCACCGCCGCTCGACCATGCCAGGCGCAAACACCTGGCAGGCCCGAAGGGTTCCCGTCAGATTGGTTTCCATAATCGACGTCCAGGCTTCCTCAGGACATTGAAGCGTCGGCACGCGGAGAGTCATCCCGGCTGCGTTCACCAAAATGTCGACCTGGCCGAAGGCAGACATCATCTCGGTCTGCAGGTTCTTCAGCGAAGAACGATCCAGCACGTCAGCAGGCCTTTCCAGCGTCCGCCTGCCGCATTCCCGAATTTCCGCTGCCACGTTGGCAACTTCCTCACGTCTTCGGGCGCTGGCCACCACATCGGCTCCGGCCTCCGCCAGCGCCAGAGCAATCGCTCGCCCAATCCCGGAAGTCCCCCCGATTACAAGCGCCGTGCGGCCGCTAAGGTCAAAACGTTCCGCCGCCACCCGTCGTTCGCATTTTGTTGTGCACACAAACTAATTGTATCGCAAACTGCAAGGATGACAGGCGCGCGCGGGTGGGCTAGTGGTTCGCGCTCTTCAGAAGGGCGGGAATGTAGAAGTGGAAGAACCGATCCGAATCCGAGCGCAGGCAGACGTCAACGTTGGGCGGTCCGTCGGCAATGCGCGTATAGCCCTTGTCATCCACGACGATCCGCATCGGCCGCGTCGGACAGAGGCTGGGCTCAATCGTGGCCGCCACCGCCATCGCATCGAACAGGGTTGGGGTGGGATTCTGGGTGGCATACGACCACTCGGCATACAGTGAGTTCAACGCGTCAGTGACGGGCGTGTCCCGGCTAAAGAGCGTGGATCGCAGCACTTCATCCAGTTTTAACTGCGTGGAATCGAGCGGCATCATCGTGATCGGCACTCCCGCATCGAACAGAGCCTGCGACGCAGGAATGTCCTGGGCGACGTTATATTCCGCGTCGGGACCATGGCTGGGCAGGTAACCGAGATCGCCGTAACCGCGATGGATCGACCCGCCCATCAGCACGATGCGCTTCAGTTCGTGAAACTCAGTGGGATCCTGCTGTAAAAGCGCTGCAACATTACTATACGGAGCGATGGCAATCAGCGTGATCTCCCCGGGATTGCGCCGGATCAGATCACGCATGAAGTCGATGGCATTGGGAAAGCCGCCTGCCGGCGCCGGCCAC
>JASHNS010000015.1 GCA_030041515.1 Acidobacteriaceae bacterium
AGGTGGTCTATCTCGGTCGCAAGGGCGAGCAGTACGTCAGAGAGTTCCCCAAGCCGCGGACGTAATGGAGCGTCTCTAAACAACAGTTCAGAAGAATGGAAAGGAAGGACCAAGTGGAAACGATCTCAGTAACACTTTCAGTTCAAATTGCGTGCCCGGCGGCTGATGCCTATCGCTTTGTCGCCGATCCTGCCACCCTGCCCCAGTGGGCCATTCACAACGTGAAGGGAATCCGGCCTCTCGCCAACAATGAGTGGGAAATTGAGACGCCGCGCGGCGCCGGAAGACTGGTTCCGCACTACGAGCCGGAGTTGGGAATCCTCGATCACGAATTTATTGATCCGAAAGAGGGGGCGTGGGCGGTATCTGCCCGGATTGTGCCAGCAGGGACAGCAGACTCTGTCTACATGATTACGCTAGTCAAGCCGCCGAAGATGCCCGAGGAGGTCTTCCGGCAAGGTATGCCCCTTGTCGAGCAGGAACTGCAAGCGATGAAACGCATTCTCGAACAGCGGTGAAGGACGCAATAGTACGTCTTCGCGTCTCCCAATATCCCTAGCGGCGAGAACCTCTGGTTCTCTTCCGGGTCCTTTTCCAGAGATCAGGGTCCACAGAGAGCGCGGTCATTTGGCCGGTAGATGCGCTAAAAAACCCGCCGTGATGGAAAAGTCTGCCATAACGGAAGAGTCTTGCCAGCATGGCCAGGGCGCTCGCTGCGAGAGTCTGATTGATGAAAGGCTCCTGTCGTTCGAGCGCCTCGACCGCCGAACAACTGGGGAGAGGGTCTTCCCCGGCTGCGGTATCGGCAATCTCCGGGTAAAGCTCAGTGACTGTTCGTAGCCGTTCCGCCTTCCGGCGGTTCCTGGCATTGAGCGGCTGCCCCAGAACAAATTGCCCGCTCGATGCATTGTTCCCGAGATCGAGCCAGTAAGTAACGTAGCTCGACTTCCTGGTCACGCTGCGCTCGATGACACCGCGCGCGGCCCGCGTGTCCACACAGCCGATCAGGAGATCCGGATTTCGGTCCTGATTCGACCGAAGCGTTGCCTCATCGAAGCACGCCGGATGGGCATTCCATTTGGTTCCCCAGAACAGGTTGATGCGGTTGATGAGAACGGTCGCCTTGTTCTGTCCCACATCGGACCACGAGAACGGCTGCCGGACGCAGTTGGTTTCGGAAACCGTGTCCCCATCCATGAGGGTGACTTCGAGGCCATAGCGATGCCCCCATGCCCTCATCGCCTGGTGGAGATACGGCAACCCCATCACAATGGCGCTCCCCGTGCCACCGGCGCCCACTACCAGAATCCTCAAGGGCCGGCGACCGAGCAGACCGGACGGAAATAGATGCTCGATGCGCATCGCTCGCTACCTCCCCTGAATGAATTCGGCGAGCGTCTGCGGCAAGCGAATCAGCGCATCGGCAGGAAACGGCCCCCGCTTGCCGGCAAGCTCGGCCCACAGAGCATCGTGGCCGCCCTTGTGACGCGTGACTCTTCCCACATTGGCGTGCGTGAACGCGCTTTCGTAGAATCCCTGTTCCCAGGCTCCGATCGATTTCACTGATGCAGTTTCGGGACAGCGCATTGATCCCAGGCACACACGGCCGTCATCCGAGAGATTCCAGAACGGCGCAACGGCGAGTTTCGTCGTGGCGATTGGCCGCTTGTTGTCGGAGAGCGCCCGGATCTTCAGGTCTCTCTGCGCCACCCTCCACACGAGCGCAGGCTGCGGAAAGACCTTGCCATTGAGGCGCTCCGCCTTGCCTTCGGCGTTCTCGAAGAACATGCGTCGCACTCGCCGCGGCGTCCACCAGGCGATCATCCGGTCCGTCTTCGCCAGAACATTCTCCGGTAGTATCTCGGCTACAGCGCCACCGGACAGCGACTCTGCCAGGTCTTCGATGAAAGCTGTCGTCAAAAGCTGTGCCGGTCCGAGTGTTGGCGGACCTTGTTGCTGCGCCTCCACCGTATGCCAGGTAATGAAGCTGCTCCGATTCTCGCGGTAGATGAGCAGTGCGTCACGCAGCTCGAAGCGATGCAGCTCCCCGATCGCGATCTCGACTTTCATCTCCATTCTTCTCCCAGGCCTGTATATCCTCAATCAGCTCACAGATCGACCGGTTTGTGAGCACAAACCGCTCAGCCGCACGCATGGCCGCGGAGCACTCTTCCGGATTGTCGAGTCTGAACACCGTACAGAACGCTGGTTCCGCCGAACATTCGAGCATGTGCTGGCTCTCTTCGTCGAAGCAGGCAGCGATGGCATCATGCTCCTCGAAGACGATCAACAACGCCGGCAGCGGTGGTCCATCGTAGTACCCGTCGTAGTCCGCCGGTTCAAACGATCTCCCTTTCGCCCTAGCGAGCTTGGCAATCGTCTCGACCTGCCGAATCCAGTTCCGGTACTGTCCATTGCGGTGACGCCGGAGCAGTCGCCGGTAATCCAGACGCCAGTGCTCCGATTCGTGTTTGAGACTCCTGCGGATGCACTCGGGCAAAGCCTTCTCGACCTCGGGAAACTCATACTGGTCTCGATTGGCCGGGTCGTCTTCCTGGGCATACTCGATCAGGTTCTCTTCATAAGCCTGCGCATCGCTGTGGTCGTAGATCCGCATTACGCGATAGAGCGAACGGATGAGCGTCCAGTAAAAGGCCGCACCCAGACCTTTTTCCTCCGACTCCAGAGCCCGCAATGCCGGGCCAATCTTGAGATACCCGCAGCCGCTGCAGTGGATGGTGATCGCCAACTGTCCTGTGTTGAGGCCGGCGCTGTCCGCGCCCACTACGTCTGTCACTTCGAGGTGATACTCGACGTTGCGTTCGAGCAGCGCAATAGCACCGGCGCCGATTCGATTCACAATGGAGCGTCGGGCGAAAGCAAGCGGGTCCTCACCGCACCCCGTCCACAGCGCCGGTGTGCCCAGTCCCATCCGAACGAGAGTCGCGCATAGCACGTAGAGCATTTCGCCATTGACTTCGTGGCTGTAAGAGACAGGCTGACAACCGAGGGATGGCAATGCCACAGCGAAGGACGGAGCCAGAGTCGCTACTGCAGGGGTGGCAGGATTTCCGTGGGCGCCGGCAACGCCCGCACATTGTCCGCGTGGTAGCGACCGAGCGCACTGGTCACGGCGTCCGAGAGTTCGAGAGATTCTTTGCATCGGAGGTGCCTCACCAGAAGCTCATTCTGTCGGCTCGGAGGAGCCGCGGCCCTGTCCTTGAAAGCAGCGATCAGTTCCTCCGCGCTCGTACGCTGGCGCCGCACGGCTATCCCTTCGAACCGATGGCCCGGTTGAACGTGTAGCGCAGAGCGCTGCCGGTATCCTCCGGCCCTTCGAGCGTCGCCGTGGCGATCTCAGGCCATGTTGGCGTGAGCAATTCGCGCACCTGCTCGACGGACAGATTAGGAGCCGGATCTGGAATACGAGTTCCGTTGTAGCAGAATTCGCGCTGCAGGGCTTCAACTTTAAGACCACTCATGAATAGCTTCTCCTTGGTTGTCGAGAATGGGTCGACGTGGGATTTATGCCGGAAATCTGATTCAATGGACAGGAACCACTGACTTTGAAAGGACCGAGATGGGAATCAACGAAATCATTGCGGCTCTCGATGACGAAATTAGCCGACTGCAGCAGGTGCGCAGTCTGCTGGCAGGCTCGAAAGGTAATGTCACGTACGCGGCGACTTCCTTCGCCTTCGGTGCAAACCAGGACAAGCCGCGCAAACGCCGCCACCTCAGCGCCGAGGCCAGAGAGAGGATTGCTGCAGCGCAGAGGAAACGCTGGGCGGCTCAGAAGAAGGCTGCCAAGAAGTAAGGTCGCCGCGCCACGGCCTTCAATTCGTGGCGGAACGAGATACAGGTGCCAGACTCAATGGTGAAGCGCTCCGACATGCGTCAGGAGCAGCCACTCGTCCCGCCGCAGTTCCTGCACACGTAGCAGTTTCCATTCGGACTCATCAGAGCGCCGCAGGAACGGCAGGCTGGCGCGTCGCCAGCTTCAAATCCTTGGGACGAAATCGGCACGACTTTGCTCGGATCAGCCCCAACGCTGCCGGTTTTGCCGGATGCCGAAAACAAAGCGAGTTGTGTTCCGGAGAGGAAGCGGAGTTCGAGCCACCGGAACAGGTAATCCATGATCGACTTCGCATAGCCCAGTTCCGCGCTTCCAGTCCAGCCTGATGGCTCAAAGCGAGTGTGGGACAGCTTGTCACAAAGTACTCTGAGTGGAACTCCGTGCTGAAGGCTGACGGACACAACGGTTCCGAAGCATTCCATCAGGCCGGCAATGGTCGATCCCTCTTTTGCCATCCGGATGAAGATCTCGCCAGGCTGACCGTTGGGGTAAAGACCGACCGTCAGATAACCTTCATGTCCTCCAACCGCGAAGTGATGCGTGATCGCCGGGCGCTCGTCCGGAAGGCGGTGGCGGTTGGCGTCCGGAGGCCCCAAAGGCTCCGTCTCCGGTGGCTCAGCTGCGGCGAGCGAATCGTGAGAAGGCGCGCTGTAGGCATCCATTTCTATCCTCCTGCCGGGAATTGAGGCCGTCGCTGGAAGGCCAGTTCGCGATGCCAGCGAAGAGGGTTGTACCTCCAGATCGAATTTCGGTCAAACGCGCGCTGAATCGCCTTTGGAAAGCTATGCGGCTAACTGCTGCATCTCTTTGAGCTTGCGGTAGAAAGTGGTCTTCCCAATGCCCAGCAGACGCGCGGCCTCAACCGGCTTTCGATTGGACTTCCTGTACGCGGCCAGGATCATAGTCCGCTCCATCTCATCGAGTGTTGGGAACGTCTCGACCGTTGAGAGCGGATTCAAATGCACTGGGAGCTGCCGATGGGCAGGAGACTCTTCCAGCCTCGCCGCCGCGGCGGAGATAAGTTTCGAAGCTTCCTGAAGTTTCAGCAGGCATTGAGAATCGTGCTGATATACGACTCTCTCCACCACCCGTTCAACGACGTTCACGATGGGCGCGGGCAGGGCCTGGCCGCAGCGACGGCAGTTCGCATGATCTGCCCACTGCACCAGTTCGCACTGGACACAACGAACCGTCTCTCTTTCCTTGTTCATGATTTCACCTCTGGAATGAAGATTTCGGCCGCAAACGCCGAGAACTGGGTCAGAACAGAAGCCCCTGCACAGGCTCAACGGCTTCGCCACCGTCTGGCGGAGGGGCCGACACCGGGCGCTCTTCAGGGTCATTCCGCCGACCGCGGTATTTGCCTTCGAGGCGCTCAAGCAAAGTCAATTCCGCCCCGCGTTGCTCTTCCGCGAGGAGCAACCGATAGCGCGGAAGATAGTTCCGGTTGCGGACCTCCCGCTGAATCTCACTCTCCACATCCGAAAACGTGAATTCCGGATCTTCGTAGCAGGGGAATCGCAACGTGTGTTCGAGAAATCGAATCTGAGCGGTCAGAGACAAAAACCACTCCTCATAGAACCCCGTCGAGTTGTAGTGAGCGATGTGCCCAAAGCAGTTCGACAGCCGGCCGTAGAGCCGATCGGTGAAGAGGTTCCATGCGAAGCCCGAATCAACAAAGTGCAGAAGCGCGTTGCCAAATCGCGCCTTTTCCTCTGCCGTGCTCCACTTGGTCGGGATGAACTGGGATGGTGAAAGTGGTCCCTTGGACATGCAAATACCCCGCGCGGAAATCGCGTCCGAATGCCTTCTCGTGTGTTGAGCGTCTCAACCGAACAGACTGAGTTGAACCGGTGCTTCGGTCGTCGCCGTGGCGGGCCAGGGCGGTGAGTCTTTCCGGCTCTTTCTCGGGACGGAAGGAACAAGATGCATTCCTTGCTGATCTTTCTGTTCGAGAAGTTCCGGCCTGGGATCAGCGCCTCCTTCTGCTTCGGTTGCCTGAACGGTTGGTCCCATCTGCTTCGACCGCTCCCAATCGAGCTGGCGCCAGACCTGGTCGGCAGATTCGCCGACCCCGGCCTTTTCGACCAGTTCCCGCGCCATCGCGGACATCAGATCCTCGTCCGCATCGAGCGACTGGAGGCCTTCGCCGGAAAACTTGCCCTCCATCATCAGGGCAACGAGCATCTTCTTACCCATCAGCCGCAGACAGGTCTCCTGCATGGTCCCCTTGTAGGTGAGGAACTTCACCCGCACAGGATGCCTTTGCCCGATGCGCCAGGACCGCCTGCTGGCCTGCCGGAGTGTATGGAGCGAATAGCCGGTCTGGTAGAAGTAGAGGGTTGGAAAAGCCAGGAGATCGAGCCCCGTCTCCACCAGTTTTGGATGGCAGACGACTACCTCGACCCCGGACTCAAGCTGGCGGTCGTACCACTCCTCCCGCTTCTGCGTGGGCACGGAGGCCCGCAGAACAGCCACTCGCAGCCCGGCGGCCGACAATACTTGTTCCAGCCGCGCGTTCACGTCTTTCTCGCCCGTGTAGGTCGCATACACCTGGCAGCGCCGGCCCTGCCGCAGTTCTTCCCGAATGTCTTCGATGAGAGCTGTTTCTTTCAGATAGAGAGAATCCCGGGAGAGTTCCCGCGGGCTGGCAACGAGAAACTTATAGTATTCCTTCGTGGCCGGATCGAGCGCCCGTGCCCAGATCTCCTCGAAATCGTAGGGATGATCGGGATAGAGCAGGAGCGTGTTCAGAAGCACGCTCATCAGGCTCTTGTTGCCCCGATGTTCCGCCATGGCATTGCGCAGCGCCTTTTCGAGTTCCTCATAGGCTTCTGCAAGCTCTTTGTTCATGTCGCAGGAAATGACGCTCTCCGTGTACGGCGGCAGGTTGTCGGCGATGTCTTCGAGCGCCAGAAAGGCGGTCGTCGACATGAGGAATTTGCCAAACAGCAGAGGCGATGCGCCCGGCTTCCGCACCACCTGCACGGTCTTCTTCGAAGCGCGCGAACAAGCGTTGTCTTCCTCGCGGATCTTCTCGATGGTTTCGAGGACCCCGTACTGCTCCTGAAAGCTTCGCCGCCCTTCCCCTCCATACACGAAACCATCTCCCGCGATCATCTGCGGTTCCATCCGGTAGAAGACGTTGAAGAGATCATCGGCATAGCCGCCCATGAGCGTTCCAGTGAGAGCGATGAGTCGCCGGCCGGCCCGTGCCAGCACGCCCAGAGCATTGCCTTGCGCCGTGTCGCCGGCCAGCTGGTGCAACTCGTCGGCGATGGCCAGATCGAACCAGCCTTTCATGTAGCGTCCAATGAACTCGACTGGCGCCATACGCTGGATCTTCGAGCGGTCCGCCTGCCACAGCGGTGAGAACAGCGTGGTTCCGTCCTTTTCACGCTCGATTTGTTCGCTGATCTTCAGCTGATCGAAATCCATCCGCGTGCGGCGCCCACCTTCCGGATTCTCGATCGAGCAGCCTGTGTCCGGGTTGATGACGCCACCGAGTTCCGGGCCGCACCTTGCGGTCAGAAAGGCATGCCGCCAGAAGTACGACAGCTTGCCCTTGTCCTTCGGAATGATGAACACCGAACATTGCGGGCAGCGCTGCTGCCACCCGTCTCGTCCCAGGCCGCGCAAATCGGCAAGAGAGAGTTGCATCCCTTCGTACACCATCCTGCCCTCGCGAAGGCGAACTTCGCAGACGCCATGCGCCTGCTTCGGATCTCCGCCGTTCCGCATATCCTCGACCAGGAACGTTCGCGTAAAAGGGATCGTCTTGATCGCCTCACGTGCCCACTTCTTTGCGATGTGCGAGGGGCACATCACCAGAATGGTTCGGGCCTTGAGGGCGTGCGCCACGCCCAGCGCCATGAAGGTCTTGCCCGCGCCGCACTCCGCGACGATGCGCGCGGCCCGCGCGGACTTCAAATGTCTTGCCAGCCCCTCGATGGCAATGGCCTGGGCTGGAAGCGCCAACCGCAGAAGATTCGAGAGTTCGGCGGGAGCGTCATCGGTTGTGCTCTGCAGCGGCGGGTACATCTCGAGGATGCGCGATCCGAGTTCATTGGCCTGGAATCGCAAGTACGCATAAATATCCGTGACCTCCACGGCGCACCTCCTGGAGTCAAACATGTTTTGGGGTTCCGAGCAGAAGGCAATGTCGCGGCCACGGCGCTCGAACTCAGCCCTGAATTATCGATGAACGAATGCCGTGCAAATGCCCTATGGTCCGATTTCGCTGGAACCGCGCTCTGGCGATTTGGCATCAAGCCAGATGGACCTATGACGTGGGACCCGCTAGTTCTAACGAACCCGCAGGAGCCGAATCCCATTACGCGTCGAGTTCAGACGGGCGATTGGACGCTTGGTCTGCTTCCGATCCGTACGCGGTTTAGATCGACAACGGTCAAATTGATTCCGAGCAGGTCAAGCGCAGCTCTGATGGTGACAAGATATCGCTGCTGAGCTGTGTCCTCGCATGAAAACGCAATATTTCCGATTTCATATGCATTACTCGCCTTGGCTCTTGAACGGATGGCCCCGTGCAGGGCTGCCACTCCTGAGAGAGAGTCGCACGGGCCTGTTGGTGCACCGTCTTTCGTGGCGAGAACGAGGGGTGTGAGTATCACTCTCTCTCCGGGTGCTAGTACGTCAACTGCATTGGGATTCCAGACCACGAATACTCCGATTTCCAATCTCACAGGCTGGAACACAATGTTGAAAATGACCTGCGACGGAGACACGTTGATTAGCTGGAACCGGTCAATTGGTCCTAGACTGGGGTCTGAGTCGGAGATGAGCCTCACCTGAGGCGCGGTGGGGGGAAGTGGATCAAATTGCTTGTCGTTTGATTGCTTTCTGAGGGAGGCGGCAGCTCCGGCGCATTCCGCGTAAATTCGGTACGAAGCCCGCACTACGACGAACAAAGCGACCGCAAGGCCAATACCGACCCACCAAGCGGGATGCCAGTGGGGAAGAACACTTTTCAACTGAAGACGCTTCACCCATTCGTCGCTTGCGAAATTATCGCGCCACCACGTCCCCACGTAGAGAATTGTCACTACGAGACCAGTGGTCACTAACGTCCAAATAGGCTCGATCGCAATCTTTTTGAGGTATGCCCGCCAGCCACGGTAATCCTTGGAGTCGCTCACGTTGAAATCCTACTAGACGCTGTGCGGGAATTCTTGTAATCTCGATCATTCTCCTTGAGTAGGCTTGTCTTTACGAACTCACGGCGACTCTCAGTCTCCAACCGTTGACTTCTGGCCGAGTAACTCTTTGACACCCCGAAACCGTCCTTTTTTCGCGATCAAGCGGCTAATTGCATCGACTGCAATCTAGGTCTCAATGCCTCCGCGAGTGTCCCGTTCGGCCATCGCACGGGGCCATTCGAGTCGGGAAACGAAAGTTCACCTCGTCCAACTGCAACTTCCATCCAGCCGAGCACTTCCTCGCAGGTTCCGGTAATCACGACCGCCGAACATCCAATGCTGTCCACTGGCACGATGCGCTTTTCCTTCCGAAGCACCTGCATCATGACTTCTGCCCATTCCGGCAATCCGGGCAGGCCAAATCGATGGACGAGCGCCGCCCACACCTCACTCGGCTCCGGCCGCAGCACATAGGTCCGCGACAGCGATTTCATCCCGCGTAACTCCTCGGAGAGCGCAATCATGTGCCGTACGGACTGTTTCCGGCCGGAAATGCTGATACTTCCGCGACTGCAGATGGCTCCTTCGCCCAGAGAGATCTCCTGCGTTTCTCCATCTGGAAACGTCAGCCGGAATCGCGCCTGTTCGTAGATTGCGGCCGTGATCGCTCCTACGTCCGAGTCGTTCCCAAACACGCTGAGGAAATGCGCTTCGTCGTCATCGCCAATGTAGTGACTCACGCGCACCCGGATTCGTGTTGCAATCCTCTCCGTGTACCGTTCATATTCAAGTTGTCCCATCCTCAGGTGGGCATTCTCCATCGCCGCATTCCTCCTTTTGAGCACTCTCAGTCAGCTTCATGGCTTTGCCCGTGACGTACAGCAACCGGAGTTCGTTCGACCACTTTTCCCGCCGGCGGATGATCTTGGTGTCTCCTTCTTCCTCGTGGAACTCGGTGAGGTGTTTAACAGAACGCCAGCGGGCGATGTGCCTGTCATCGCCATGGCCAAATACGCCATTCAGCAGTCCAGCGGTGCAAAGTAGACCCACGTGCCCGCCATGCAGCGGCGTGATGGGCCGGCCGATCGCCATGTCCTCGCTGGGGAGCAAAACCTGCGCGGCCTGTTTCCACGCGGCAGAATGCGGCAACAGGTCCTCGATCACGTTGTACGGTAGTCCGCGGTAGGTTAACGCTGCTTCGCTGGAGATCGGCACTGGATACGGCTCAACCGACCCTGAAGTGAGCTCCGGCAGCCTCTCGTATCCGTCTTGCTGAGCGAGCGCCCGCAACCGCCGCTGGCTCTCCTCGTGTGCCGCACCCCTGACATTCCGGCGCACTCCGAGCACCACAATCTGCCGGAAGCGGACTGATTCAGCGTCTGCCATGCGAAAGGCGCTAATTCTGGTGAAATCCGCACTCAGTACACCGGCGCAGTCGCTGAGCTGCTCAAAGGGAATGACGAAGACCAGAACGCCATACTGGACCAGCCAGTGATACGTGTGTTCGAGGAACAGCCTCTCCAGGCGCCGATTGCCCGTCAGATTGATCTCCGAATCGTAGGGCGGGTTCAGGTAAAGCAGCGAGAAGCTCTCCACTTTCGCGTGCGCGTCGAACAAATTGCCCTGAGTCATTCGAATCCCAGTCTTTACGGCTTCTTCTGCACGCCCTGTATCGAGCTCCACTCCACATCGAATTGCTGGCGCACCAGCCGTGATCAGGTTGAGCGCCGTTCCTCTTCCCGCACAGGGATCGATCACGGAACACGGCCCTGAGAAAGTGAGCAGAGACCGGATGTTCTGCGCCTCAGTCGGAGGTAGTGGATAGTAGCCCATCTTGAGACGCGCGGCGCTGCGGGCCATGGTCGCCTCCTCTTCGAGAATCCTGGTGGTAGGTGTGAGAACCGATTTCGCCTATGCGCTCACGGCCGTTACCAGAGCCAAGTTGGTCTGTCGGGAGCCTTGCGCGGGAGAATCCGGGCCGCCGTCGAGAATCGGCTCAAGGCGCACGACTCGATCGCTGCCACACAGACGACACTGAATCGGTCGCGAATTGGAAACGTTCCGGCATCGACGGCAGTAGACCGCGTGTTTCACCGGTATTGCGCAGATGCCTCTGTCAGTGGGTAGTTCAAGCAATTTCGCCATGGGGATTTTGCGCCTCCTTCTTTAGGGCCACCGTTCGTGAAATCCGGCCGCCGCTCTGGAAGGCGCATTCTGCTTCCTCAGACGACGGATCCTGAAGTGATCGACGCCGGCAGCCTCGATGATCAGTTCCTTGTGGCCTTCACAGAAGACTTCCGGGTCGATCAACCACGCCGCCGGCCGCCGACACATGGAGCACTCTGTGACTCGCATTGGGTTAAGCTCAAAAACGACAAAGGGCCACGATTGCTCGCAGCCCTCACCGGTTGGTTTGTCGGCGTCGCAATCAGGCGGCGGGCCTTCTCGACTGCGCCTCATTCATCTGTTCGACGAGCTTTGCCAGGGCACCGAAGTTCTGGATTTCATCCAGTCGCCGGATACCCAGACCGTCAAGAATCCCGTAGAACTCGGTCTCGGCGATCTCGGCTGCCACACGGCGCACCTGCGCCATCCCGCGGATGCCGCTCTCCATCCACTTCAGCACCTCTTGCTGGACGTGCTGATTGGGAATGTCCCGTGCAGACCGTACCTTTGCCACGGACCCCAGGATGTTGTTGTAGAGCATCTGTCCGAGATCGCGGCGGCACCCCTCGATCTTGCCCGTGATGCTCGCATCGAGCGGACCTTTTTGTACAGCAGCCGTCCCGTTGCCGTTTTCCTTCCGGGCCGTTCCGTTCTGGGCAGGAGCTCGCCGCTCGCCCTCAGGGAGCGCCCAGGAAGGAAGTGCCGGGATTTCCCGCGGGTGCTTGTATTCATCGAGATCCACCCACATCTCGGCGAAGTTGTAGAAGTAGCGGCCGAGGCCAAAACAGCTGCAGGCCCGCTTAAACGCCTGTGCTTCTGCCGACGTCATGGCATTTTCGTCATCGGCCCATTCCTCGCCGCTTCCGCTGTGCGTTCCGACGCCGGGAATCGACACAACGCAGGTCACCAGCACCTTTCCTGTCTGGATCGGCTTGTCCTTCTTCATCCGGGTGATCGGGGAGACGGTGTGGACGGCGTATTCCCTCGTCCAGCCGCTTGCCGTGAAGATGTGATTAAGGCGGTCCGTGTAGGCCCGCGGGTCGGCATAGGGTGTCACGCGGCCCTTACGGCCGTCTCTGGAAGTGGCTGCGACGAGCCACTTCACGTCTTTCGAAGCAAAGGGTTCCTCCAGACGCGCAAGCGCCTCTGCGGTTGTT
>JASHNS010000016.1 GCA_030041515.1 Acidobacteriaceae bacterium
CAGCTCCTCGGGAATGCCCTGGCGTTGCTGCTGGTCGGCCTGCGTGACGTAGTTGTAGCGCCAGGGAGTCCAGAGATAGTCCACGGGGCGAGTATATCGCCCCGAAGTTTACCGAGTAGCGCTCGGCTCGCGCGGGGTTGCGGAGATTACTCCGCGCGCGGCACGCTGCACCTTGCTGTGGCGGAGCGAGTAGCCAAAGTAAATGAACAGGCCGATGATGAGCCAGCTGAAGAAGCCGACTTTGGCTGGCGTATCGGCAGACACCATCAGCGCGGTAGCGATGATCATTCCAGCAATGGGCACAAAGGGGACCCAGGGGGTCCGGAAGGGACGCGGCACGTCGGGTTGGCGGCGCCGCATGACCATCACGCCGAGACAGACGATGGTGAACGCAAGGAGCGTGCCGAGGCTGACCAGCTCACCGAGGAAGTTGATGTTGAAGAAGGCGGCGAGGAAGGCGACCAGCACGCCAACCGCGATCGTGATCAGCCAGGGCGTGCGGAAGCGGGGATGGATCTCGCTGACCCACTTCGGAAGCAGACCATCGTGGGCCATCGTGTAGAGGACGCGGGTCTGGCCGAGGATCATGACCAGCATGACGGAAGCGAGACCGGCGATGGCGCCTAAATCGATGAGGAAAACGCCCCAGGCAGCGCCCACAGCCACCGCTCCGTCGGCAACCGGCGCGGGCGTATTCAGCTGAGCGAAGGGAACGATGCCGGTGAGCAGGCCGCTGACGATGATGTAGAGAATGGTGCAGATAATCAGGGAGCCGAGAATGCCGAAGGGCAGATCCTTCTGCGGATTGCGGGCTTCCTGCGCCGCAGTGGACACGGCGTCGAAGCCGATGTAGGCGAAAAAGACCACGGTGGCCCCGCGCATGATGCCGGACCAGCCGTATTCCCCGAATGCACCGCGGTTCTTCGGAATGAAGGGGTGCCAGTTGGCCATCATGTGGTGCCAATGGGTAAAGGCAAACGTGGCTGCCAGACCAACGAAGATCAGGACCACGGAGACCTTGACCATGACGGCGGCACTGTTGAAGTTCGCCGACTCGCGGACGCCCACGACGAGGACCGCGGTGACGACGATGATGGCACAGAGCGCGAAGATGTCGACCTTTGCCGCGAACGGATGGCCGAAGAGCGTGAGGGCGATGGACGGCGTGGCGTTGAAGGGCAGATGCACGCCGAAGAATCCGAACATGCTGGAGACGTAGCCGCTCCAGCCGACCGCGACGGTGGCTGCGCCGAAGGCGTATTCGAGGCAGAGCGCCCACCCGATGATCCACGCAACGAGTTCGCCCAGCGTCGTGTAGCCGTAGGTGTAGGCGCTGCCGGCGATGGGGATCATGGCAGCAAATTCGGCGTAGCAGAGGCCGGCAAAAACGCAGCCACAGCCGGCAATCACATACGAGAGGACGATGGCGGGGCCGGCAAACTGTGCGGCCGCAGTGCCGGTGAGGACGAAAATGCCGGCGCCGATGATGGCGCCGATGCCCAGCGTGACCAGATTGATGGGGCCGAGGGAACGCTTGAGGGTGTGCTCGCCTTCGGCGGCCGCCTCCTCGTGACAGGCGGAAAGCGGCTTGATCGCAAAAAGTTTAGCCATGATCGGCTGTTCCTCCAGATAATTCAGTGGCCGCAGCCGCGCGGCGCGACCACACGGCAAAGACGGGGATGCCGAGCAGAACGATCACCAGTCCGGGCCAGGTGTACTGCGGTTTGTAGCGCAATAACACGATACAGATCCAGGCGGCCATCACGATATAGATCGCCGGCAGGACAGGATAGCCGATGGCGCGGTAGGGGCGGTCGGCGTTGGGGCGACGCACGCGCAGGACGAAGAGACAGAGAATCGTGAGGATGTAAAAGATCAGCTCGGTGCAGATGATGTAGTCGAGCAACTGATCATAGGAGCCGGAAAGGCACAGGAAGCAGGTCCATATGGCCTGCACCGCAAGCGCGGCCACGGGCGTGTGCCAGCGCGGATGGAGTTTCCCGGCGGATTTGAAGAAGAGGCCGTCTTTGCTCATCGCGTAGTAGACGCGAGCTCCGGCGAGGGTGAGTCCGTTGGCGCAGCCGAAGGTGGAGATGAGAATGGCGCCGGCCATGAGAAAAGCGCCGGCGCGGGAAAAGGCGATCTTGAGAGCAGCGGTCGCAACGCGATCGTCGGTGGCGTACTGGATGCCGCGGGCGAAGATTGTAGAGCCGTGCGGATCGCCATGGAGCGGTAACGCGACCAGGTACACAAAGTTGGCCAGGATGTAGAGGCTGAGCACGAGGCTGGTGCCGAGCGCGAGCGAGAGGGGAAGATTGCGGCGAGGATTGCGGACTTCGCCGGCCGTGTAGGTGACGTTGTTCCAGGCATCCGCGGAAAACAGAGATCCGGTCTGAACGACGGCGAGAATGGTCAGCAGGCCCACCATCGCGACTGGACCGCCTACCCCTACATGAATCGGATGCAGCGTGTGCCAGCCCGCGCCCCGCCAGAAATTCGCGCCAAAATTAGCATGGATCGCGCCGAGATTGCGGCAGAAGAGGAATCCGACGATGACCAGGCCGAGCAGCGCGGCCGTCTTTGCCGTGGTAAAGACGTTCTGAACCCAGGCGCCGGTTTTGATGCCGAAGATATTGATGACCGCCAGGAGAACAATGATGATCAGCCCAGCCAGGTTGGCGGTGTTCAGGCCAATATCCATGTTGCCGAGTACCATGGGACCGACGTGCCAGGCGGGGACATGGGCGATGTGCCAGATCCAGTGACTGGAGGAAACCGAGGGAAAGAAGACGCCGAGAAATTTACCGAAGGCGACGGCGACGGCGGCGATGGTTCCGGTTTGAATGACGAGGAAGAGTGTCCAGCCGAAGAGAAATCCCCAGATTGGCCCGAGCGCCTCGCGCAGGTAGAGGTACTGCCCGCCGGCTTTGGGCATCATAGCGGCGAGTTCGCCGTAGCTGAGCGCGCCGATGATGGTCATGATGGCGGTGACGACCCAGGCGCCGATCAGGAGGGCAGGCGAGCCGACATTGCGGCCGATGTCCGCAGGAACGAGGAAGATGCCGGAGCCGATCATCGATCCCACGACGATGGCCGTAGCGCTGAAGAGCCCCAGAGAAGCTACAAGTCCGGTTTTGGACGGCTTGCCCGAGGATACGATTTCTGCCGGGGAACTCACGCGTCTTTCAGTTCTACTTGAAAATCATGAGAAAGTCTCGGACCGATTTTCCAGGTGAGCTGGCGGGACCAAAAATCGCAGAGATGACCGCCACGGAATCGGCGCCGGCGTCATAGACGGCCGGAGCATTTTCGGCAGTGATGCCGCCGATCGCAACCAGCGGCTTCTGTGTGATGGCGCGGGCGCGCATGACGCCCTCGATGCCGATCACGGGGCTGGTATCGGACTTGGTGAGAGTTGAATAGACCGGACCAATGGCGATGTAGTCCACCGGCTCGCGATCGGCGGCCAGCACCTGCACATCGGTGTGCGTGGAGAGGCCCACGATGGCACGGCGGCCGATCAGTGTGCGGGCACAGGAAGGAGAAAGATCCGTCTGACCGACGTGGACGCCGTCCCATCCTGCGGGTGCGACGAGAGATGGGCGATCGTTGAGGATCAGGCGCAGGTTGGGCACGGCATCGCGCATGGCGAGCGCATCCTGGGCCACGAGCACGTCATCGTCTACTTTATTGCGGTACTGGAGGATTTCCACTCCAGCCTGGGCGAGTTCTCGCACCAACGCGCGCAGGCGGGCCCAGCGCGCCTCACAGCCAGGATCACATCGGAAGAGGGCGAGGCCTGCGTCGAGGACAGGATACAAAACCGGAAAGGGGCGAAGGTTTGAGTTGCGCGCCTGAGCGGAAGAGCGAGTAAGCGAGTTGTGTTTCCGGGGCACCTGTTCAACAGGAGACAGCCGTTTGCGGCAAATTGCAAATGACTGATGGAGGCTGCTCCGCGCCGCAGGCCGCCCCGTGAAACCCGCCCGTGCTGCCGGATCAGCGCCTGGAACAAGCGAAGAGGCTCCCCGATGAACCGGGGAGCCTCGCTGGGGAACTGCGCGCGTGCTTAGTGGGAGTGGGGGGTTACGCTCATCGTCATCTGCGATCCGCCCTCGAGCTCCACGTTCCTGCCGTGAGCGGTGAACAGAGTCGCGTCCTGCGCGCCGGCGGAGCCGGTGAGGCCATGGCGCGAAGCACTGGCGGAGCCGGTGGCCGATCCGCCGCTGGCGAGGCTGTCAGCGCCGCGTGCCGCGCTCAAATTGGTGAAAGTTACACCGGAGAGATTGCCGACGGGAAAGGCCCGACCCGAAAGCCCGGAATCGCCCCCGGCGCTTCCGCCGAGGTCAGCGCTATTGCGGCCCAGCGATGCGGGAGAGTTCACCGCGGCGTTTCCGGCAGCGTTCAGGCTGGAAGCCGTGTTACCGGCAAGATTGGCGGCCGCGCCAGCGGTGCCGTTGAGCGCACCGCCCACGGGAGCCGTCGCGCCACCCACCACGCCGCCTCCTCCGCCGCCGAGCAGGCCGCCACCGCGGCTGACGCCACCACGCATTCCACCACCGGCCATGGCCGGTCCGGCACCCGCGTCGCCCTGGGCCATCGCGTCATCGGAAATCGAAGGAGGCCTCGGCGCCGATACCGACTCCATCACGGCGTGGATGGGCACCTCGCGACCGTCGCGCAGGATGACATGGTCGAAGCTGAAGGCCAGCTCGCCGTCATGTTCGGCATGGGATTTGGCCTGGACCTGGGTGACGTGACCGATGAGGCGCGAACCTTTGGGCAGCCGGGTGCCGTCGGCCAGGCGGGCATTTTCAGTCGTTTTGGCAACGACTTCGTCCCCGACCTTCGCATGCCTGCTGTTGATGCTTTTCGTCAACTGGGCCGAGACATTGGTGGCCTGATCCGCGCTTGCGCCGGCGCGGCCGGCCTGGGCTGCGGCGCTGGTGGATTGATTCAGGTCGGCTGCGGTCCCCGACGTTTGCGCACTGGCTGTGACGGCAAAGGCGACAGCCATCAACAGAGCCGTTATGCCGCTCGTTTTCTTCATGTGCATCCCGATACCCTCACAGAAAGATATTTGCGGCGATCACTCCACCGCATCTGGCGCGCTTAGATGCAAACGGCGCGCCACGAGCTGGGCCCGCCCAATAAATAATTAGGATTCAGATAGTTAGCGAAGCGTTGGGGGCTCGATCAGACCGCAGGGGAAACATGCGGCGCGGAGAAGCCGCGCAGAGGAGCTGGAAGAGATTACAACCACCGCAGCCGGCACTGGAAGTCCCGTGGGACTCCGATCCGCGGCTGCCGGGGTCGATTAGTTGAAGGGAATGGAAGCCGCAGGCCGACCCAGGGCTAATTGCTCCGGGCAAACATGCTTCTTTTCGATACGCAGCTTTTCTGCCGTGGTGGAGTATCCGCCGAGCGTACTCATGCAGAAGCGGCAGACGAGCAAGGTAGCGAGTTTCCCAGCGCGAACCGGCGGAAGCTGGGCGGGAATCACATGAGTTGTCTTCACAGAAGGATTCATCGCTTACTCTCCTCAGCCAGGAGCCGCGATGGGTGGGTCCTGCAATGGTGTGCTTTTCGCCTTCAGATTGATTCCGTTGCCGCAGTGCCGGGGGTCTGGAATTCCGGTTCTGAAGGTCGACGTGCAAAGCCGTGCATAGGCAGGGCGCACCGATTGCGTCAGCTATTAACAATCAGAGATGCCAGCAGGGAGATATTGGGTTGCAGGAACCGCTGGCGTCTAAGGAAATCATAGCCTGTGCAATCGGTGGAAAACTTGAAAGATTAAAGAATTCTAATCCGTGGCCGATTCATTAGGGCGGGGAGATCCCGATGGCTGCGATGATCCCGGCCCCTGGCGCCGGAAACCCGAGGGTACTGCTGGCGTGCTCCGATCCAAGCCTGGCCACCTATCTGACTGAACTGCTAAAAACCTGGCATTACGCCGTGGAAGTGGCTGAAAATGGGGCAGCAGCGCTACGCCGCATGCAGAGCGCGGCTCCTCCGGAGATCGGGCTGCTGGACATCGGCCTTGCGGCTCCTGGCGGGGTTGAGATTGCCTGGACGCTCCGCCGGAGCCAGACCCAGCTGCGGTCCTGGATCGTCCTGCTGACCGACCAGCCCGGCAAAGACCGTGTGCGAGTGGCTCTGGAAGCCGGGTGCGACGATTTTCTCCTGATCCCGCCTCCTCCGGAGGAGATGAAAGTGCGCCTGCGCGTTGCCGAGCGGGTGCTGGCTCTGCAGAACCAGATCCAGGAGCAGTCGGCGGAACTGCGCTATCGCTCCACGCACGACGGGCTCACAGGCCTGTGGAATCGGGAAGCCCTGCTGAGCCTGATCTTCCAGGAGACGGATCGCGTGCAGCGGATGAAGACGCCACTGAGCCTTCTGCTGATGGACCTGGATGATTTTTCGCGGATCAATCACGACTACGGATACGACGCCGGCGACAGGGTGCTGACGGAACTGGCAAATCGGTTCCGGCGGCAATTGCGCAGCTACGATCTGGTGGGGCGCTGCGGTGAGGATGAATTCCTGTTCGCGTTGCCCGGCTGCACCCGCGAGAGCGCGATGGCGCTGGTGCAGCGGGTGAAGGAAGCGATCCTGGCACGACCGTTTGCCGTGAACGGCGAAGCGAGCACGCTCACCGCGAGCTTCGGCGTGGCGGGCAGCGCAGGCCGCTCGCCGCTGGTGGTGCTGCGCGAGGCCGAACGAGCGCTCGCTGAGGCCAAGCTGGATGGCAAGAATTGCGCTCGGTGTTATGAATCACGGTCGCTGGCGGGGATGGCGCTGATGGCGGAGGGCGCGGAAGGGGGCAACAGAGCGGTTGGCTGCATGCCAGCCGGGTGAGGGTCGGCTGGCGGCAATCAGTAGTGACGCGTGTTGAATGGCATCCGGAGGGCTGCGGTTTTGGCCCTCCGCTTTTTTCTCCGCGCTGTAAACTTGCCGCGTGAAGCGTCGTCTATCTCGTTGCATGGAAGAGATTGCCACGACCCCGGCAAGCATGCTCACGGGGGGCGCAGCTTCCGGGAGCAAGCTCGCCCTGGAGAAACGGGAACAGGCCATGCTGGAGCTGGCCGACTTCGACGAAGTCGTGCGGGTGTACCGGCCGCGCATCCTGCGCTTTCTGCTCTCGTCTCTGACGGACCGGGACGCCGCGGAGGCGCTGACGCAGGAGTGTTTCCTGAAGGCGTGGAACGCGCGGCACCAGTTCCGGGGCGACTCGAGCGTGGCGACGTGGCTGACGCGGATTGCAGTGAACCTGCTGCGGGATCACCTGCGCAGCCGGAGCCTGCGGTTCTGGCAGAAGACGCGAGGGACGGCGCTGGATCCGATGGATATCAGCGACTGGGTTCCGGACGGGCGCAGTTCCCCGGAGAGCATCGCGCTGGCGCGGGAGAAGGTGGCGGCGGTGTGGCGAACGGTGGAGAAGCTGTCGACGCAGCAGCGGTCGGTGTTCGCGCTGCGGTTTGTAGAAGAGATGGAACTGGACGAGATCGCGGAGACGCTGGAGATGAACCTGAGCACCGTGAAATCGCATTTGTACCGGGCGCTGGCGATTGTGCGCGAGCGCATGGGGGTGGAGCAATGACAATCCGCGGGAAGGCAGAGGAAATGGAGACGCGGGAAGACGTGCGGGAGATGGCTGAGGCTCTGAGCCTGTTTGGCTCTGCGATGCGGCACATGGCAGGACGGCGCGCTGAACACTTGGCAGTGCAGCCGCATGCGGCGGAAACCTCCGGGGCACGATCGCTGCATCTGCGCTTGCGGCTGGTGCTGGCTCCGGCGCTGGGCGCGGCGGTAGCCATTGCAGTGGCTGTACCGGCGTGGAGCCATTTTCATCAGGCAGAGCTGGCGCGGCGGAACCCGGCACAGGTCGTACAAAACACCACGGAGGCACGCGCGAGTGTGAACGACACCGTGCTGATGAATCAAATCGACACCGATGTTTCAGAAGAGGTGCCGGACGCGCTGGAGCCGCTGGCTCAGCTGAGCGAGCAGGCGGCAGCAACAAAAACTACAGTTTCGGAGAAGACAAATGATTCGCAAAAATAGCTTGATCCTGGCAACACTGATTGGTTTTGTGCTGTGCGGGTTCGCGTCGGCCCAGGACTGGGGCGGTGGTCCGGGGCACGGAGATGGACCGATGGGCTTCGGCGGCCCGCCGATGGTGCGCACATTCCACGATCGTGACTTCGGGCGGTGGTGGAACGATCCGATGCTGGCGCAGAAGCTGAACATCACTGCCGATCAGAAACAGAAAATGGACAGCATCTACGAGCAGCACAAGCTGAAGCTGATCGATTTGAATGCGGATCTTCAGAAACAGGAACTGCTGCTGCAGCCGATGATTTCGTCGGACAATCCGGATCGCGCGAAGACGCTGGCCCAGATTGACTCCGTAGTGAACGCCCGCGCAGCGCTGGAGAGAGAAAACGCGCACATGCTGTTTGCGATCCGGGAGACCCTGACGCCGGAGCAATGGCAAAAACTGAAGACCATGCGTCACATGCACCGGCGGGACCGCCGCGGCGGCCCAGGCGGGCCGATGAGGTGGCAGCAGCATCCGGGGCAGGGTCCGGGACAGCCTGGCGCTCAACCGGCCTCACCGCAGACGGCAATTCCGCAAGGTGGTCAGGCCCCTCCGCCACCGGACGGCCAGGCGCCGCCTCCTCCGCAGTAATCGGGCGGCCAGCAGACCCTCCCAAAGATGGGCAAAAGGGAGCGGCTGGATGCCGCTCCCTTTTGCTTGTCGAGGGGATTTCGGGAGTAAGAGGCCGGCAGGAGGGCGGGGGGAAATTCGATCGTGGCACGATATCGCGAAAGTACCGTGGCGCCCGCGCCGAAGCGGGTTCTTTCATTGACATGCCCCAGGTGCGGCTCTATAGTTTTGAGAGAGGGTCTGCGCGTTCGGGATTCGTTGCGCGGACTCACGATCGCCACTCCTGCCGATCCCTTCCTGCCGGATGTTCTGATGGAGACAGAAGGTGCGCGTCGCGCATCGTCTCCCGTGGGATGCTCCGTTCGGAATTGCAGAGGAAAGAGCGACGATCCCCGAACTTCGCCGAGAACCGCGGGAGAGCACGTGCTCGACGCTGACGGCGGAGAAAGCCGCGGCCAATATCGGGTCCCGCGCAGGCGGGCCGGATGATCGGACACGGGGCGGATGCCGGGAGCCGCCACGAGAATCCCGGAGCTGGCTGGCATGGCACACGTCCTCAATCCTGAACAAACCGAGAGCACTCCTCTGAACACCGAACTGGAAACCCCTACGCTTGAAGCCGCGGCCGAGAACACCGAGCCGTCCACCACCACACACACCCCGGAAACTGCCTCCGCGCCTGAGCACCACGAAGAGCCCGACCTGAGCATGGAAGACTTTGCCGCGGCACTCGAGTCGTTCGACCGCGAGCAGGCCGCCGAAGCCGCAGCGCAGGCGTTCGACGACTCCGCGATTGTTTCCGGCACGGTCATCAAGCTCACCGACAAGCACGTGGTGGTCGACGTGGGCATGAAGTCCGAAGGCCTGATTCCGATCGAGCAGGTGGTGGACCATACCGGCGCGCCCAGGCTACAGCCCGGGCAAACCGTGGAAGTGGTGATCGAGCGCGAGGAGCCGGAAGGCGGCTATCTGCTGAGCTACGAGAAGGCCCAGCGGCTGCGCGTGTGGGACACGATCGAGAAGGCTCACAACGAGAAGACCGCGCTGACCGGCACGGTAGTGGGGCGCGTGAAGGGCGGCCTGACGGTCGACATTGGGATCAAGGCGTTTCTTCCTGGATCGCAGCTGGAGTTGCGCCCGGTACGCAATCTGGATGCGTATATCGGCCAACCCATTCAGGTCCGCGTAATCAAGCTGAACAAGAAGCGCGGCAATGTGGTGGTTTCGCGCAAGGAGATCCTCGAGGAAGAGCAGTCGGAACGCCGCTCGCACACTCTGGAGCACCTGGAAGAGGGAGCGGTGCTGACAGGTACGGTGAAAAACCTGACCGATTACGGCGCATTCGTGGATATGGGCGGAATTGACGGCCTGCTTCACATCACCGATATGTCCTGGGGGCGGCTGACGCACCCGCGCGACCTGGTGAATGTCGGCGACGAGATCCAGGTGAAGGTCCTCAAGTTCGATAAAGAGAAGCAGCGGGTTTCGCTGGGCTTTAAGCAGCTGACGCCTGACCCGTGGCTGGACGCCGCCGAGCGGTACCCGATCGGCGCGCATGTGCGCGGCCGGGTGTTGAGCGTGACCGACTACGGTGCCTTTGTAGAACTGGAGCAAGGCATCGAAGGCCTGGTCCACGTCTCGGAAATGACCTGGTCCAAGCGGATGAAGCACCCGTCCAAGATCGTGAAGCCGGGCGAGGAAGTAGAGACCGTCATCCTGCAGGTGAACCCCGCGGATCGGCGCATCTCGCTGGGCATGAAGCAGCTGCTCGACAATCCCTGGGAGCATCTCGGCGATAAGTACCCGATCGGAGCAACTGTGGAAGGGCGCGTTCGCAACCTGACGGACTTCGGCGCCTTCATCGAGATCGAGGACGGCATCGACGGCCTGGTGCACGTGAGCAATCTGAGCTGGACCAAGCGCGTCAAGCATCCCTCCGAAGTGCTCAAGAAGGGTGAGAAAGTACGTGCGGCTGTGCTAGGCGTGGAGCCGGAGAACCGGCGGCTGTCGCTGGGCATCAAGCAACTGCAGCCAGACGTATGGGAAACCTTCTTCGAACAGCATCGCGTGGGCGATGTGGTGCACGGCAAAGTGCTGCGCACCGCGCAGTTCGGTGCTTTCGTGGAAATCGCCGAGGGCGTTGAAGGACTGTGCCATGTTTCCGAAGCCACTGACGGGCACGGCGTGCCGGTCAAGCTGGAGCAGGGTGAGGAGCGCGAGTTCAAGATCATCCGGATGAACCCGGAAGAAAAGAAGGTCGCGTTAAGCCTGCGCGCGGTCAGCGGAGAGGAAGCCAGCCGCGCGGACGTGGAAGCCTACAAGCAGCCGGTTTCCAGCTCGACCACGACGCTGGGCGATCTGGTGAACTGGAAGCGGGAAAAGTAAGGGTTTCCGAGCCAAAATGAAAACGCCATCCTTACGGATGGCGTTTTTTATTCGGTGCGCGGGCGGGTGTTCAGCGATTCTCGGTATCCTGGTTGAGGGGTCTGGCCCAATTGGTATCGCCAAAAACCCGCCAGGTTTTCACCTGCCGGTCCTCGATCTCTGCCAGCCAGGCAGCGGCAACGCTCCAGGATCCTGGTAAAATCCTGTCGCCGATGCGCCACTTTCCTTCCGCCTGGCCGAAGATACCGGCAAACATCCCGTCGGCGAAAGCATGGCGGACCTGAATGTGGTAACTGGGATACGCGTGGAAGAATTGCTGCCAACCGGCGACAACCTGATCCGCGCCGGAGAAGCCGTTCCCGAGCGCGTCGATGAACGTGTGATCATCGGTCATCAACTGGCGCAGCGCGGTCAGATCAGCTGCATTGATGGCCTCAATGAATGCAATGGCGACGCTCATCTGCGGATCGGCCATGATGGGCTCTCAATGTCTGCAAGCCTGGTTTAGTACCGCGTTACCCGGGAAGCGCCGGGGCTACTCCCAGCGGCGAAAGATCAGCGAGCCGTTCGTGCCGCCAAAGCCGAAGGAATTCGAGAGCGCCACGTGCATGGGCCCCTGCTGTGGGTGATTGGGCACGTAGTTCAGCGTGCATTCGGGGTCCACGTTCTCGAGGTTCGCCGTCGGCGGAGCAGTCTGATTGATCAGCGCCAGAATCGTAATGCCGGCTTCGAGTCCGCCGGCACCGCCCAGCAGATGGCCGGTCATCGATTTCGTCGAGCTGATCTTGAGCTTGTGGCTGGTGGCGTGCTCGCCGAAGAGCCGCTCCATCGCTTTCGATTCGGTCGCATCGCCGAGCGCGGTCGAGGTCGCGTGGGCGTTCACATAATCCACCTGACGTGGCTCGAGGCCCGCGCTCTTCAGCGCGTTCTGCATGGCGCGGAAGCAGCCGTCGCCGTCGTCGGGCATGCCGGTGATGTGGTGCGCGTCGGCGCTCATGCCGTAGCCGACGATCTCCGCCAGAATCTTCGCGCCACGCGCCTTCGCGTGCTCCAGTTCCTCGAGGATCAGGATGCCGGAGCCTTCGCCGACGACAAAACCATCGCGATCGCGGTCGAAGGGTCGGCATGCATGCTGGGGATCGTCGTTGCGCGTGGAAAGCGCGCGCATGGCGGCGAAACCTCCCACGCCCATGGGCGTGATGGACGCCTCAGCGCCTCCCGCAATCATGACGTCGGCATCCCCGCGCTCGATGATGCGGTAGGC
>JASHNS010000017.1 GCA_030041515.1 Acidobacteriaceae bacterium
GAGGGGCAGAACCAACCTGCGACACACCGCATTCAGTTGTCGAGAACGCGGGCCGTTAAGAGATAAGATTTCGTAACGTGGAGGAAATCGCCATGCCCAATGCAACGATGCAGGATTCTCCGGAGTCCAGGAAAGCGGTCTTTCGAAAACTAGTGGATCTATATGCTGCCGGCGACGTCTCGGCGCTGGATCAAGTCGTTGCGCCTAATTATGTCGGGCACCCGTCAGCAGGTGACCGCGATCGGGAGGGGCTTCGTCAAAGCATCCTGTACTTCCACAACCTCTTTATCTATACCAGGGACTCCTTTCATATTGAGGATCAGCTGGTCGACGGCGAGAAGGTCGTTACCCGTATGACCGCCAATGTCCAGCTACGAGAGACCGGGGAACCCATTACGCTGCTGGGTATCAACATCGCTCGCATTGTGGACGGCCAACTGCTGGAAGAATGGAACACCTGGGAACAAGCGAAAGCAACCGAAAGACTGGAACCCTCCGTACTGAGTGCCTGACGCCGGGAGTTTCCCGGGATGGGTGCCCTGCCGATCGTGGGCTGCTGCCTGGTCGAAGGGCGCCCCGTTAACAATAAGCGGGCCTGCCTCAGGAAAATGGCGACTCCCTGTTCGCAACCGGCACCGCAAGCGGTGTTTTGTATCAGGGTGCGAGTTCACTCGCGCCGTAAGCGGCGCATAAGGAACCCGGCTTGACCCGCTGCGGGATGCAGTCTCTTTGGATGGCGCACCTCGGGCGGTGGGTTGGGAGGTGAGGACGGCATTTAGGATGAGTGGAACGCGCGGGGCAGAACCAAACTGCGACACACCGCGTTGAGCTTTCGGGAAGGCGGGCCACGGCGCCGGAGCGTAGCTGACGCGAAGCCCGTTTACGGGGTGTAACCCCGGCAGTCGCGCGCAAACATATGTCAACGAGTGGTTTGCCCTGGAGTCGCCAGTTGAAATTCCAGCATGACCCGGACCCGGATGACCACGGGCCCTCCTGCCTCGGCGGATTCAGACCTATTCGGCCGCACAGAAGCGAGCAATGCTCGCTTCCCTTGACAGTTTAGGAGACGGACTATACATTCCTAATCTATATAGGAGAGATTCGACATGCCCGATCAGGCTCAACTTCTTCCAGGAACTCTCGATCTGCTCATCCTGCGAGCGGTCTCGCTCGGGCCTTTACACGGATATGGCATTCTGCTGCGCATCGGGCAGATTTCAGGACAGGCTCTTATGGTCGAGCAGGGTGCCCTGTATCCGGGACTGTTTCGATTGGTTCGTCAGGGACTGCTCAAGACGAAATGGGGTGTCTCCGATGCGAATCGACGCGCAAAGTTTTACGAACTGACGGCTGCGGGGCGAAAGCGGCTGCAGGCTGAAACAGAAAGCTGGAATCGGCTGGTGGCAGCCATTGCGTGTGCGCTTTCCATGCAACCGGGAGAGCTATGAGAATCATCGGCGCATTGCATGCCCGCTGGTCCGCCCTGGTACACCGTTCAGCAATGAGGGACGAACTCGAAGAGGAGCTGCTGACCCACCTCCAGTATCGCGCTGACGATCTCGAACGCCGCGGGATTTTACGGGCGGAAGCAGAGCGACAGGCGCGCATCGAATTCGGCGGATTGGAACACTACCGGGAAGAGTCGCACGCGGCCCAGGGATGGCACTGGGCAGAAACGCTTTTGCGGGACGTACGGTTTGGGTTGCGGATTTTGAAGAAGTCACCTGCATTCACGGTCGCCGTCGTGATCACTTTGGCGCTGGGCATCGGGGCCAATACCGCATTGTTTGCGCTGGTGCGCGGAATTCTTATGCGTCCATTGCCCGTGCGTGCTGCCAGCCGCCTGGTTGTGATCTGGGACAGCAATCCAGGAGCAGGGTTAAGCCGGGTTGGACCAAGCGGGCAGGACTACCTCGACTGGAGAGAGCAAAAGACCCACGCGTTTGAGGATCTCTTTCTCTTCGAGCACGGCACCGGCACGGTGACGGGGAATGGGGAACCGGAACAGGTGGCCGGACTGCGCGTCACAACCAATTTCGGAGATTTTTTCGGAATCGTCCCCGTGATGGGAAGAACGTTTCTGCCAGAAGAGGAAAATGCGCGGCACACCCTGGCCATTCTGAGTTACCGCTACTGGAAGCGGAAGTATCAGGGAAATCCGGACGTCTGCGGGCAGAGCATGACGCTCAATGGAGAGGATTACACCATCATCGGCGTGTTGCCCGCTTCCTTCGATCAGCTGTTCCCGGTGGATGTCGTGGTTCCTTTTGACGATGGATGGCTGCACCGGGCCGATTCCGATCTTGGTGTCTTCGGCCGCCTGCGGCCGCACGTGACCGTCCGCCAGGCGGCAGCCGAGATGAGCGAGACGATGGCGCGCATCGCCCGACAGCGGCCCAGCCGCAAGGGATTCGGCACGGTTCTGGTACCGCTGGAATCTGTGCGCATGGAGTACATTCGGCCGGCACTGCTGGTGCTGCAGTGCGCGGTGGGATTCATTCTGATCCTCGCCTGCGCAAATGTCGCGAATCTGATGCTGTCGCGCGGCATGAGCAGACGCCAGGAAATGGCAGTGCGCATGTCGCTCGGAGCCACACGAAAGCAAATCATCCGGCAATTCCTTGTGGAGAGCTCCTTGCTGGCGATCCTCGGGGGAATGCTGGGCCTGCTGCTAGCGCTGGGAAGCGTGCATTTGTGGGCCCGATATGGACCGACCCAGATTCCTGTTCCCAATGCGGCCTACGAAGTGACATTGCCGGCGATCCATCTGGGGGTGAGCGAGATCGGATTTACGCTGGTAGTATCGCTCGCGACGGGGATCCTGTTTGGGTTGATTCCTCCGCTCCGGCTGTTCGGCGGCAATATGCAGGATGCGCTGAAGAACGGAGGGCGCGGTACGATCGGCGAAGTGCGGGGACGGGGAACACGCACCGCCCTGGTGGTTGTGGAGGGAGCGCTCGCTCTCGTCCTGGTGGTTGGCGCATCCCTGATGATCAAAAGCTTCTCGCGCTTATTGTCCATCAACCCGGGCTTTGAACCGAACAGGCTTCTGACCCTGCGGATCAAGCTGTCCGAAGATGCCGCCGGTTCACCTTATCGAGACCCGTGGAAGCGAGGCTCAGCGTTTCATGACTTCCTGAAACATGTTCGCAACGTGCCTGGCGTGCAATCGGCTGCTTTGACTGAGATCGTGCCGCTCAGTCAGGACGATATGGACCGCGGGCCCTTTGCCATCCAGGAGAAGCCGGGATCCGACGTCACACCCTCTGCCGATTATCGGGACGTCAGCCCTGGGTACTTTCAAACCATGCGGATTCCATTGCTGCAGGGCAGGAGCTTTGCAGAGAGCGATGACGCAAGGCATCCGCGAGTAGTCGTCATCGATCGGACTCTCGCGCGGGAGTATTTTGGAACTGAAAGCCCTATAGGAAGACATATCGTCCTTCCATACGGCCCACGCATTCCCAGGGAGGTCATAGGAGTTGTCGGCGCGGTGCGCGACTCATCGTTGAGCGGGGTGCCTGAGGCTACCATCTACTTCCCGTATATGCAGGGGCCGGATCAAACCATGAGCATGGTCGTGCGTACGGCGCTCCCGCAGAACACGATTCTTCCCGAAATACGCGATGCGATCTGGTCGGTGGACCGGAACCAACCTGTATTCGAAGTCAGATCCATGCAGGAAATCATGGGTAATGTCACCTCGGCCCCTCGGATTGCCTTTATCCTGCTCGACATTTTGGCTTTGGTGGCCCTGGTTCTGGCGGCGATTGGAATCTATGGCGTGACCTCGTATGACGTCGCCCAGAGAACGCAGGAAGTTGGCGTGCGACTGACTTTTGGCGCTCCGCCGAATGCGGTTCTGTACATGCTTGTGCGTCAGGCAACAACGCTCATTCTTCTCGGCGTCGCGGTCGGCCTGCTTTGTGCGTTGCTCATGACCCGGCTCATGTCCAGCCTTCTTTATGGGGTCAGCAGCACAGATCCCGCCATATTCCTGGGAGCGACGGTGCTGGTTACAATTGTGGCGAGCATCGCGTGCTATCTTCCTGCACGCCGCGCGGTGCGCGTCGATCCGCTCGTAGCCCTGCGCTCTGAGTAGAAGTCCGTCTTTTGTGCCCTCGGCAGACGACTGTCTTCTCGATTGATGCATTATCGCCAAGTCACTCATCGAGCCCAGATAGGGACCGGAAGTCGGCTAGCCTCCAGCAATTTGCCAGTTGCTCGCCGTCACCCGATCAGCATGCAATCCCCATACGAGAAGAACCGGTAACGTTCCTCCACGGCGTGGCGATAGGCGGCGAGCGTGGCGTCGCGTCCGGCGAAGGCGCTCACCAGCATGAGCAGTGTGGACTGCGGGAGATGGAAGTTGGTCAGCAGGGCGGAGACGGCGCGGAACTGGAATCCCGGCGAGATGAAGATGGAAGTCGAGCCGGAATGCGGCGTGAATTCGCCGCCGGAGTCCTCGGCCTGCAGCGCACAGTGCTCCAGCGTGCGGACGGTGGTGGTTCCGGCG
This sequence comes from Acidobacteriaceae bacterium, assembly GCA_030041515.1. Taxonomy (GTDB): domain Bacteria; phylum Acidobacteriota; class Terriglobia; order Terriglobales; family Acidobacteriaceae; genus Palsa-343. The sequence continues at coordinate 4,517 of JASHNS010000017.1, forward strand.
GCGGCGATGCGGCGGCCTTCGCGGCGCGCGGCGTTCAGGGCGGCGGCGGTTTCCGGGCTGAGCGTGTAGCGCTCCGCGTGGAGGTGCACGTCTTCGACGCGCTCGACGCGGACGGGCTGAAACGTCCCCAGTCCGACGTGCAGCGTCACCGTGGCGATTTCGACGCCGCGGGCTCGCAGCGCGTCCAGAATCTCCGGCGTGAAGTGGAGGCCCGCCGTCGGCGCCGCGACCGACCCGCGCTCGCGGGCGTAGACGGTCTGGTAGCGGTCGCGGTCGGCGACGCGGTCCTGGCGATGGATGTAGGGCGGCAGCGGCATGTGGCCGAGGCGCTCGACGGCGCCGAAGAAGTCGGGGACGGGATCGAAGCGAATCGTCCGCTCGCCAAATTCGCCGTGCGCCGTGACTGCTGCGCGCAGGGGTGCTACGCGCACGGCGGGACTTTTTGAGGCGCTGTTGGGGGATTCAGCAGTGTCGGACTCGGCAAAGAATTCCAGCACTTCGCCGGTGAGGACTTTGCGGCCGGGGCGGACGAGCGCCCGCCATTCCCACTCGGAAAGCTGCTCGGCAAGCAGGACCTGGACGCGGCCCGGAGCGTGTCCGGCCGTCTGGTGGTTCGGTTGGGTGTGCAGGCCGGCGCGGTGGGCGTAGAGGCGCGCGGGGATGACGCGGCTGTCGTTCAAAACGAGGAGGTCGCCGGGCCGGAGCAGGGCCGGCAGGTCACGAAAGGTCCGGTCGGCGAAGGCGCCCGTCCGGCGGGCGAGGGTCATCATCCGCGAACCGGCCCGGTCGGCGAGCGGCTCCTGCGCGATCAGGTCTTCAGGGAGATGGAAGTCGAAATCGGAGACGAGCACCAGGTTGATTGTAGATTCTGCCCCGAAAACCGCCGTGTCATCCTGAGCGGAGTTTGCCGCGTTGTTGGCGGCAAACGGAGTCGAAGAGCCCGGCCTGAGCGCAGCCGAAGGCACCTGCATTTGTTCGTTTACCCCCTTGACCGCCCCCTCCCCGGCATCTTTACCCAGTAGTTACAGGGAGATACTTCAAAGGCACTCCATGAAACCTCGCGCTAACCGCCCCAAACTCAACCGTTTGTACTATTCAGTTACCCCATCACTTTTGTGGCCGAAGTGGGCCTCGGCGGCCAGCCGGGCGCGCTCCAGAGCGTCGTTCAGCTCCTGGCGTTTGGCTTCAAGGGCAGCCGGATCGGCGCCGGGGAGCGGCGGCGCGATGGGACTGGACCAGCTAACAACGACCCGCGAGAACGGCCTGGGGATGAGGAACCGGTCCCAGGAGCGGATGGTCCAGGCACGCTGGGGCAGCAGGTAGAAGCTGCCGATGGTCTCGCCGGTCATCTCCGCCAGCTTGACGGGTCCGATCTTGGTCTCGTAGATCGGCCCTTTGGGCCCATCCGCGGTGAAGACCACCGGGTCGCCCTGGGCGAGGACGTCGCGGAGGGCCATCAGCCCGGCCGCTCCGCCGCGCGAGCTCGACCCTCGGACGCTGCCGTAGCCCAGCAGCCCGAGGGTGCGGGCGATCAGCTCGCCGTCGAAGCTCTGGCTGATGAGGATGGAGCAGCGGTACCTGCGGAAGTACCATCCGGCGGGCAGCGTGCACCGATGCCAGAAGCAGAAGATACCCCGCGCAGGCGGCGTGGCCGGCGTGGCGCCAGGCTCGGCGATGATCTCAAAGCGGAGCGTGACGCCGAGGGCGGCAAGGACCAGCGCGGTCAATTTGGGGACGGCGAACAGCGCAAGGCGCTGGCCCAGAGAGAAGCGGGAGTGCACGGATTCGATTGTAGAGCCGCAGTGGTCATTGGCCAGGTGACGGCGTCACCGGCACCGGGGCGTTCTTCGGCGTGGCGATGTAGCCCTGGATGGTGTTCTTGTTGGGGATGCTGTTGACCACCAGCTCGTAGAGCAGGTGGTTCTTGCCGGTGTAGAACTGGATGGGCTCGTCGAGGCTGCGGTCCTTCTTGAGGATCTGCCGGTCGTCGGAATAGACCACCACCGTGAAGCGATTGTGCCTGGGGTCGGCCTTTTTCAGTTCCAGGGCAACCGTGGCAACGGCCATTTTGTGGTGCTTGTCGAGGGTGAACGGGTAGTAGTTGCGGTCGCCCAAGTGCTTGAGGATGTCGAGTTCGCTCGCGTTGGTGGCGATGAGACCGCTCTGGATGCCGAGGTCGCCTTTCATGGACTGAAGCTGGGCTTCGGCGGCTGCGAGCTGGGTTTTGGTCGTGCTGAGGTCGGTTTTTACGCCGCCGACGTCGGTTTTGACTCCCGACACGTCCGTCGAGACGGCGCCGATCTGCTGCTGGTCGGCAGAGTGCTCGCTCTCGAAGTGCTGAGCCTGAGCCTGCTGGCGGCGCAGCAGGTCCTGCGCGCGTTGCTCGAGCTGCTGCTGGGTCAGGCCCAGGGAGTGGCCGAGGGTCTCGCTGGTGACGCGAAGGCGGGCGTTGGTCTCATTGAGCGCTGCGGCGAGCTTCTGATTCTGCGCCTGCGCGGAAGCGACCTGGGCCTCGGCGTTGGTGAGGCGGCTGGCGAGGGAATAGCTCCAGACCAGGCCGGCAAGCGCGGCCACCACGGCAACCACCAGGACAGCGATCAGGAGACGGGAAGAACTGCGCTGCTCAGGAACTGCCGAAGATTCGTTCATCTGCCGTGCCTCTTTCCTTGAAGCAGAAGGCTACCGTGTTTGCGCGGGCGCTGCAAATGACGCCGGTGCGGGAGAGGATGAATTCTGCATCCGCCCACTCGGACGATAATCTGAATGGTATGCCGCGCTATCCCTACCGCGAACTCGAACCTACCCGTGAAGCGAAAGAAGTATTCGAACGCTGGATCGACTCCCTCGACAACGAATTCTCGCGCCACCAGAACGTCGCACTGCGCGGAGAGATCGTCCGTGACAATCTGCACCAGCTGATGCTGGGCCGCCCGCATGGAGGGCGATTGAACTTTACGCTGTCGACCGAGCTGCCGTATAACGTGCTGCAGCTGTCGCTGGATCCGGCGAACGTGACGCTGGAACCGGAATATTACGGGGACATCGACGCGGACCGCTATGCGCTGATCAAGCCGCTGGTGTGGTTTTGGCGCATGTTCGACCGGTCGCCGGTGGCGCTGAACCACTGGCTGGGATTTCGCCTGCGGTCGATGCTGGGGAAGCACATCTTCAGGAGCATCGGGCGGAACGTGAAGATCTACCACGGCGTGGAGTTCACGTTTGGTTACAACCTGACGCTGGAAGACGACGTGATCATCCACAACCACGTGCTGCTGGACGACCGCGGTGAGCTGATCGTGCGCAGGGGGACGTCGATCTCCGAGCATGCGGCGGTGTTTTCACATGCGCACGATCCGGTGGAGGCCTGCATCATCGAGCACAGAAAGACAGAGGTGGGGCCGGCAGCGCGAGTGACGTATCGATCGCTGGTGATGCCAGGCGTGCGTGTGGGCGAGGACGCGATGCTGGGCGCGCAGGCCGTGGCCACGCGGGACCTGGAACCGCATGCGATTGCCGGCGGCGTGCCGGCTCGCAGGATAAAAGGCAAGCAGGAAGCGACGCGGCTGGGCGCGGGCGAGGAGGCGCCGTGCCGCGAGCTGCCGCCGAATCGATGAGTGAGCGCAGATGAGGCCAGCAGTGAACCGGTCTCTGAAATCCGGGCACGGAAGCTCCCGCGCGTCATCGGCGGATAGCCGAAGGTGGCGGAAACCTGTCCCATGCCGCGTTGCCGGCCGAGCCTCTTTGTTACCATCGAAGCGGTCCCATGAGTGAAGCTCATCTGGTTGTTGCGATTTTTGAGTTCGTGGTGCTTGTGTTTTCCCTGAGCATTCACGAAGCGGCCCATGGATGGATGGCGAATCGGCTGGGCGATCCGACGGCAAAGATGCTGGGGCGCGTCACGCTGAACCCGATCAGGCACATCGATCCGATCGGGACCATCGCGATCCCTCTGGTGATGCTGCTGCTGCCAGGGTATGGGCAATTCCTCATCGGGTGGGCGAAGCCGACGCCAGTGACGCCGCGGAACTTCAAAAATGTGACGCGCGACGACATTCTGACGACGGTGGCGGGGCCGGTGAGTAATGTGCTGGCGGCGCTGAGCGCCACCGTGTTGCTGCTGATCCTGTCAAAGACCAGCCAGGCGGGGGCGGCGATCGTGCATCAACTGGCGGGGACCGGCGGCGTCGATCCGGCGCTCATGGGCTCGATGCTGTTTCCGCTGGCGCTGATCCTGTATATGGGCGTCATGCTGAATCTGATTCTGGCGGTCTTTAACCTGCTGCCGCTGCCGCCGCTGGACGGATCGCACGTTTTCCGGCACATGCTGCCCTATAAGGCGCTGCGCGTCTACGACTCGCTGGGAATTCTTAGCCTGATCTTGATCCTGTTTGTTGGCGCGCGGATGATTGGGTACGTGGTGAGCCCGGCCATGGGATTCGTGAACGGAATACTGGTTTCGTTCTGACGCAAAACGGAAAGGGAAAGGCTCGCGGTGGTTGCCGCGAGCCTTTGATTTAGATGCGTGAGCCGATAGCCGTCAGCGCTTCCCGCGGGATAACCCGAGTTCAAAGGTGACCATGACGGAGCGGCCTGGCAGCAGTTCGAGCTGATCCAGGGGGCTCGGCGTATAGAGCACGTCATCGGCGGAGGGAGTGGTGTCTAAGCCTGTCGGCGTAACATTGCCTTCTCCCGTAATGTCCGCGATATTGTGGTTGTCGAACACGTTGTTGATGCTGACCCTGATCTTCGAATTATCGAAATTCGAACCATTGCGGACCGTGTAGTTGAAGAAGAGGTTGCTCATCCACCACGGATCGAGCGGAACATTCTGGTGAGTGGCCCCATCGTCCTCCCAGCGCGTGCCCACGCGCTTGTTGAAGAAGCCGATGTCCCAGCCCCTGGCCTGCCAGGTGGGCGAAATGGTCTCGGTGTCGTGCGGCGTCTCGGCGACCCATGCGGAGGGCGTGGCGGGAGTAGCCGTTTCCCCGTTGGCTACGGTAGGAGGCTGGGCCGGGGCGGCTTCGTATTTGGCTTCGCCGAGCGTGCCGTTGAGGTAGAGGCTGAAACCGGAACCGAAGGCGATATTGCCTTCCGCTTCGAAGCCGTTGGTGTCGGAAGGCGGCGTGGCGTAGTAGTAAGTGAGGCCGGCGTTGGAGCCGTAGGTGGGGGTGTCGGGATAAGTGTAGCTCGAGTACTGGTTAATGAAGTGGATATGGTATGCATCGGCATCCATGCTCAGACGGTTCAGCTTGAGCACCGTTCCGCCCTGATAGGTAGAGGCGATTGTGGGAGGCGGAGCCACGGCCACCTCGGCGTTGGTTTCGTCGAAGACGGTACTGAAGGGGATAATGCTGCCTTTCCCGTAGTCACCGTAGACCGACCAGTCATTGAGGACACGGTAGTTGACCTCCGCGGAGGGCAGGACGCTGTTGTAGGACTTTTCGTGGATCGTGAAAGCAGGGCACTGCGCGGTGGTGTCGGTGGTGGGGCAACCAAGGGGGCCAACGTCCTTGTTGGAAGCCCACTGCTGCACGGTCATGTTGTAGTTGGCGTCCTTGACCCCGGCGGTGATGGTGAAGCGCGGAATGGCGACGAGCTGGTACTCCGCGAAGGGCTGATAGGCGCGGGTGATGAAGCCCTCGTGGAATTTGATTTTTCCGATCAGGTCCGAGTCGACCCAGTCCGTCGGATTGGTGTCGATCTGATAGCGGTCAGTGGAAGTGTATTCGAACCAGCCGCCGGTGCGAGCGACGCCGTACTTTGAGGCATAGCTGAGGTCGGGGATCACGCCGGCCTTGACGTATTGATTCATTTTGTCGATGCCGGTGTAGGGGCCTACCGGGTTCGTGGTTACGCCCATCGCCGAGAGGGCGGGAGTGACTTCGCTGTACTGATCGTTGTTGTAGTGCTGGTGGTTCGAGTAGGCGTAGGTGTACGGCTTCATCTCGAATCGCCAGCCCGTGCCCCAGTTTTTGGTGTAGGTGACGATCTCGAAATTCGTTGGAATGTGGTTCAGATAGAACTTGTAGTAGAGCCCGTTGATGGTGCCGTCGGGGTTGTAATAGTTGTTCTGCGCATTGAAATTGTCGCCGTACTGCTGAATCTGGAAGCGGTAGGGATCGTTGTTGGGCGTATTCGCATCCACAACGACGACCGTACTGATGAGGGCGAGGTTGGACTGATCGGAGAACTTATACGTGAACTTAGCGGTCCCGGCGGTGCGCTGCTGGTAGTTGTAGGTCTGGTAGCCGTCGGAGGTCAGGTGGTGGCCTTCAAACCAGAAATTGGCCTTATCGCCGTGACCGAAGAGGCCGGAATCGAACTCGCCGAGAATCTGATTGGTGTTGAAGGAGCCGTACGACTCGGAGATGCGCATGGAACTGGTGGGGGGCAGCGCGGGCGAGAAGAAGTGGATAGACCCGCCATAGTTGGCTGGTCCCATGTCGGCAGCGGTGCCGGGGCTGCGATCGAAGTCCACATAGCCGATGGCAGGTCCTGGAACGTAAGCCCAGGAATGGTGACTGGGATCGTTGGAATCGTTGAACGGAACTCCATCCCACGTCATCGTGTAATCGTCGTCCACGAAACCGCGAAAGTAAGTGGTTGCCTGGCCGAGGCCGACGCCGTTCGTGCTCCAGCTCACGGTGCCGGGGGAGGCCGCCAGGATGTTCGTGAAATCGGAAATGGGGGACGTGTATTGGCTGACGTACTCGCTGGTGATTTCGGTGCGCGGCGAGGCTGCGTCGAG
>JASHNS010000018.1 GCA_030041515.1 Acidobacteriaceae bacterium
CCATGACGGGATTGAGCTCGGGCACCCATCCACCCTCAGCACGCTGGTTGTGGCAACAAGGTTCCTCTCAGACAGGTGCGTAGCGTTCAATTTCCCGCTCGGGACAAAACTGTTACATCCGCGTTAACCTGCTCCTGGCGATTGAATCTCTCTGGGTGTTTCGCCCACATGGACAAGGCGCATGGTCCATTGTTCCCACGGATTTGTTCCCCCGTAACACCACGCCTTCAAATAGCAGTTTGGGATGAGATGTTGCTTCTTCTTCTCCATCGAAGCGTGCCCACACTCTCGGGGCCGGCCATCCGGCACAATCACGCCTAATGATGGGGCAAGTGCCAGCACCGGGGCGGATACTTTGGAAGGCGTTAGTTCAATCTTCTTAGAAGACCACCGAACTCCGCAATGTGCTTGCGCTGATTGACCCCTTGGGATAGGATTTCGCGCAGCAAGGAAAATCTTGTAAGTGCTTGATTCCAGAAATGGTCGGGGAGAGAGGATTTGAACCTCCGACCCCCTGGTCCCGAAGGCGTAACAGCATTCGGGACCGGTAACTTACAAAATCCAACGGTGGCGCTTCAACCGGAAAACTCCCATTGATCCTTGCTCCCGCTTGTCAGGCAAAGTTCAATGGGTGCCCCACCGTGGGTGCCCTCGGTTTCCTGCGGCAGCACGGATCGCAATGGCGACCTCTTCGATGCCATCGGGTAAAGGACGTCCGGCTGGGAGTTGGGCTGCACAAAAGAGAAAAGCGGATGCCAGTTGCATCGCTTCCCGCGAAGATCGGTTTACCCATCCGCACCACCACCAAGGTTCAAAGCGTATCGGGCATGTTTTCGCTCGCCGGTGCGCATGAGCGCACCCTTTTCCACGAGATCAGCCAGATCGCGGGTTGTGGTAGCCGGTGATGCTCCGGTGATTGTGCTGTAGTTGCCGGCGCTCAGACCGCCTTTGAATCCTTCAGGACCTTCCCGGAACATGCGCAGAAGCACCTTGTGCTGCCTGTCGTTGATCTGGCCGCGCAGCCGGTCGAGCAGCTTCGCCTTAGCGATGATGAACTCCACCAGTGCGATCGTCCGCCGCTGCGCCTCCAGCGCTGTGTCGGCGAACCAGACCAGCCATTCCGTGACCTCGTTCTTCCGGTTGGCTCGTTCGAGCGCCTCGTAATAGCTCTTCTGCCGGACGAGGATGGTGGTCGCAAGAGCCAGGAGAACCGGCTGGCCCAGAATCTGCATGATCGCCTTCTCCGCCAGGGCGCGTCCAATGCGGCCGTTTCCATCTTCGAATGGGTGGATCGACTCGAAATACAGATGAGCGATGCCTGCCCGGGTGATCGCCGGCAATGCCTCCGGGCCGTCCGGGGCGGTGCGGTTGAACCAGGAAGTGAACTCCTTCATCTCGGCAGGCACCTGTGGGGAAGGCGGAGCCTCGAAATGCACCTTCGGATCCCCGACTGGACCGGAAACGATCTGCATCGGTTCACGGCTCGTTCGGTATCGCCCGATATCTCCGATGTCTCTCCTTCCGGCGGTCACCATTCGATGCCACCCAAACAGCATGTGGTCAGAGAGTGGTTGTGAATACGACCGGTAGAGATCGACCATGATCTCAGCGATGCCCTGTTCGGCTGGCGTTGCGCGCCGCTGGTCGGCTGATTGGAGGCCGAGCTGACGCAGGAGAGAGGACTGGACGCTGGCCCGATTCAGGACCTCGCCCTCAATCGCCGAGGTTGTGACGGCCTCACCACTCATCAGTTCCACAATGAGCTGGTTGTGTTCGTCCTCTCTGAGGTGCTTCGCCGTCCCAATCGCAATGCCTGCTCCTAAAAGGAACTGATCTTCGGCCACAGCGATTCGCGAACGATCCCACGTAAAGTGCGGCCAGTCTGGATTTTGCCAGTTCCACTTCATGAGCGATACGACATCTTGCTATCGATCATTATATCAGCCATTCATGATTGATAGTGGCAGACCCTACCGCTCGTGGTTCGCCCCATCGATGTCAAACGCGCACAATCGATCTGATGAGAAGCAGGCCTTGCGGCTGAGCGTCACAGCAGCTGCGCCGCGGCTGTGAAAGGGGGACAGCGAATCAGGGTTGAGCTTTTCGGACGAGATACAGCGAAACACAAGCTCAAGTCCGTGGTCGCCAACGCAGCCGCCGCCATTATGCGAAAAGACCGGAAGCAGTTGATTCGGGAAGAACAGCCTGCCCGATCCTTTGTAACAGTTGGATTGATTGTTAGTGCAGCGTAGCGTCGAGCGGCCAGAATCGATTATGGGCCCTGGTCAGTCCGTTTCGCGGAAAGCGCCCCCCATGATCCGTACATATATTCCTGCCGAGGCCATTCGACCAGAGCCCTGGAATATTCCTGGGTTCTGGGTCCCGCCATCCTCATCCGCAAGGGTCAAAGAATTGAATACGGCGGCTTCTTCGAGGAGTACCACATTCGGTTCCCCCGCCCCTTCCGGGGCGCGAAGTCGGACAGAGACTCGCTGTTTGGGGAGATCGCGAAAAATGCCGCCCGGAGAGAGGCCTCCCAACAGGCCGAAAGCGGGCACGGGCACCAGCTTCCGCGCGTCCGCGCGCGAGGTTTTTGGTGGCCGGCAGGATAGAGAGACAGGAAGGCGTTGCGCACGTTGCGCAACGCGGATGACAGGCGCTGGCGGATCCCCGGGGCGCACGAAACAGGAAAAAGAGAGCATCCGGGGCAAGGGCAACAGGGCTACATCAAAACAGGATGCAGGGAGAGAAAAAGAGACCGCGAGTGCCGGCCAGGGGAGAGCAGCGAGGGGGGCGGAAATGGGAAGAAAAACAGCCTGGGTTAACTCGTCCGTCAGCCGGAAATCACCGTTGCGCAGGTGAATTCCTACAGGTCACAGTGCACCGGAAAGGATGCGGTTTTGCTGCGCAACCTGCAAGACAAGGTAGGGAAAACGCGTTCCCCCGCCCGTTTCAGGCGCGAAGTCGGACAGGAACTCGCTCTTCCCCAAACATCTGTGCATGTAATCAAAGCGGCAACAGCCTAAGGGGCGCTTCGCGTGGCCGCGCGCGAGGTTTTGCTGGCCGGCAGGACGGAGAGACCCGGTCTGAGATTGAGGTTCTGACTCATCCGGCGATAACGGTGCGGGCTGCGGAGTTCGAGTCTTCCGTCACCTGGAAGGTGGTGAGAACCGAGCCGTCGAGGCGGTAGAGGGTCATCACCTTCGGGTTCTGCGTCTTGTCCACCGACCAGGTGCCGAGCTGGGCGTCATGCACGTCGGTCAGCAGGCTGGTCAGAAGCTCCATCGAAGCCTGGCTGGCGAGCGAGGCGGGCAGGGCATTCACCGCCGACTGAATGGCCAGTACGACCGATGAGGTGCTGGGGTTGATGGTCTGGAGATCGGTCACGTGCGCAACGGTGGCGTCTTTGGCGACGGTGGCGTCGTGCGCAACGGTCGCATCGAGAGCGACGAGGCCGGTGACACAGGTATCGCCGAGGCGGACGCGGTCCAGATACTGGCCGTTGATGGTGTTGCCGTCAGCAGCATAGGAGACGATAGCCAGATAATCGCCGTGGCTTTGGCAGACCGGCAGCTCTTCCCATACTGAATCCGGTAATCGAATCTGCGCGCCAGGTTTTTGTTGACAGGGCGCGCCCGTCAGGAGTAATGAGTAGATGAGTATGACGTATTTCGTATCCGCAGCCTCAGAACCGGTTTCCTTCGCCGCGCTCCGCCGCCACACAATGCTGCAGCTCTTCGGCGGCATGATCCGCAGCCGCCGCGCAGCCATCGGCCTCCCGGTTGAGGAGACGGCTGCTCTGGCCGGCATGGAGTCCTCGGAATGGGCGGCCGTCGAGGCCGGGCATATACCGGGCGACCCCGCAAAGCTGCGCGCTATGGCCGCCGCCATCGAGATCGGCTGGGAAGCGATGGCCACCCTGGTCCTGATCTGCGAGGAGGGATGGGAGACGGAGTCCTGAGTCGGGGGCGCCGGCTGGCGCCCGTACTCATAACCAGATAAGCTCACCTCCGTGGAGAGGAGGTGAGGAAGATCGCGAAGGCTGAAGAACCAGAAAAGCTGGTGAAACGCATGAATCTGAATGTTCCCGTGGATTTGCACAACAGCTTCAAATCCATCACCGCCGCCGAGGGCCAGAACATGACCGACGTGCTGTTGCAGTTCATCCACGAGTACGTCGACGACCACTCTCTGCCCAAACAACAATCGAAGCCGAAGGGACGGCGCAGGTGAAACGCGCCGCCCTGTACATGAGGGTCTCGACCGTCGATCAGCATCCCGAGACCCAGCTCCTCGATCTCCGCCAGCTGGCCGGCCAGCGCGGCTACGAGATCGTTGCCGAGTTCACCGACCGCATCTCCGGCGCAAAGGCGCGCCGGCCCGGTCTCGAGCAGATGATGAAGGAGGCCCGCCGCGGCCGCTTCGATGTGGTGCTGGTCTGGGCCTCGGACCGGATCGCCCGGTCGGTCAGGCACTTCCTCGAGATCCTCGACGAACTGAACCGGCTCAACGTCGAGTTCGTCAGCTTCCGCGAACAGATCGACACCGGCGGCCCGCTCGGCCGCGCGGTGGTGACCATCATCGGAGCGGTGGCCGAGCTCGAGCGCTCGCTGATCATCGAGCGCGTCCGCGCCGGCCTGAGACGCGCGCGGCTCGAAGGCCGGCACATCGGACGCAT
>JASHNS010000019.1 GCA_030041515.1 Acidobacteriaceae bacterium
GGTACAATCCGTTCTGGACGATAAACTTATGCCCGCTCGCGCCTCCGCCGGCAAGGCCTCCGCACGATCGAAATCGGACCATGGCAACAGCCTGCGTAAAGCTTTTCACGATGTGCGCGAGCTGATCGTGCACGGACGGCTGTCGCCGGGATCGTGGATTGTCGAAGCCGACCTGGCCCGCCATCTCGCCATGAGCCGCACCCCGGTGCGCAGCGCCCTGCATCTGCTGCAGCGCGAAGGCTACGTGATCGAGCACACCAATGCGCGCAAATCGCGCATGATGGTGGCGCCGCTGACGCTCGAAGATGCCGCCGAACTCTACCCCATCATCGGCCACGTGGAGGGCCTGGCGGGACGGCGCACGGCGATGCTGCCGAAGAGCCGGCGCACGGAGATCGCGGCGCGGCTGCGGAGCCTGAACCAGCAGCTGCGCGACATTCTGGATGCCAGGCCGTCGGGTGCGGGCGGAATTTTCGATATCGACCGCGGCTTCCATCGGGTGATTGTGGAGTCCGGCGCGGGACCACGGCTGCTGGCGCTGCACAAATCCATTGAGCCGCAGGCAGAGAGGTACTGGCGGCTCTATGCCAGTTCCATTATCAACGACCTCCATTTGTCGGTCGGCGAGCACGACGAGATTATCACGGCTGTCGTGGCGGGCGACCCCGATCGCGTGGAGCGCGCTCTGCAGAACAACTGGGAGAATGGCTGCGCCCGCCTGGCCCGCGTCATCGAAATCTTCGGCGAACGCGGCAGCTGGTAGGACGGCACCGGCATTTTTCTGCGGTTTGCGCCGCATCACTCGCTCAGGCTTGGCGGAAACGGGCTAGCGCCCCTTCATCCCCGTCAGCATGCCCATGGCGCGGCGCTGCAGCAAGCCACCCTTGCCGATGCCCTTGAACATCTTGCGCATTTGCGCATACTGCCGCAGGAGCTGATTCACTTCCTGTACCGTCGTTCCCGAGCCTGCGGCGATACGTTTGCGGCGTGAGCCTGAGATGATCTCGTGATGGTTCCGCTCCTTCGGCGTCATCGAATTAATGATGGCCTCGACGCGGTTGAACTGCTTTTCATCTACTTGTCCGGCCATCTGCTGCATGCCCGCAAACGGCCCCACTGACGGCAGCATCTTCAGAATGCTCTCCATGGAGCCGAGCTTCTTGATCTGCCTCAGCTGATCGCGAAAGTCCTCCAGCGAGAAACCGTCGCCGGAGAGCGCCTTCCGCGCGAACTCCTCAGACTTGCGCTTGTCCAGCTTGTCTTCCGCCCTTTCGATCAGCGACATGATGTCGCCCATCCCCAAAATGCGGCCGACGACGCGATCGGGATGGAACGGCTCGAAAGCGTCCGGTTTTTCGCCCGTGCCCATAAATTTCACGGGCTGGCCCGTCACGTGGCGGATTGAGAGCGCCGCGCCGCCGCGCGCATCGCCGTCCATCTTGGTCAGCACGGTGCCGGTGAGCGCGAGCCGCTGGTGGAAAGCCTCCGCCGACCGCACGGCATCCTGCCCCGTCATCGCATCAGCGACAAACAGAATCTCCTGCGGCGACAGCAGCGCTTTCAGCTTCGCGATCTCGTCCATCAACTCGCTGTCAATGTGCAGGCGGCCGGCCGTATCGACAATCAGGGTGTCGCAGCCGGTGATCACAGCCTCGCGACGCGCTTCCCTGGCCAGGCGCTCCACCAGAGCCGTTCCGGCCGTCTCGCTTTTCGTGTCGCCCTCATAAATATTGGCTTTAATCGACTGCGCCACCACGCGCAGCTGCTCGCGGGCAGCCGGACGGTAAACGTCCACCGAAACCAGCATGGGCCGGTGTCCGCCCTTTTGCAGCCATGCGGCCAGTTTTCCTGCTGTGGTGGTTTTACCGGAGCCCTGCAGACCCGCCATCAGAATCACCGTCGGCGGACGCGAGGCGAACTGGAATCGCGCTGTGTCCTTCCCCAAAATCGTCACCAGCTCGTCGCGGACGATCTTAATCACCTGTTCGGTCGGCGAAAGCGACGTCATCACTTCCTGACCAAGAGCTCGCGCACGAATGTGCTCGACCAGCTCTTTCACCACATTCAGGTTCACGTCGGCTTCCAGCAGGGCCACGCGGATCTCGCGCAGAGCCTCCTGCATGTTTTCTTCGGTCAGGGAGCCCTGCCCGCGCAGATTCTTGAACGCGCGCTGGAGCTTTTCAGAAAGATTCTCAAACATAGCGACTGCCTCAGTTTACCAGCGATTCGGAAAGAATCCGCCGTCGCCGGGATGGGTGTAGCGGTGCCGTCGTATGCCGCCATCCGCAGCCCTGCCAGGCTGCACATCGCTATGGCGGGGCATCAAATGTTTTATGGTTGAGCCGCTTGTTCATCGCGTACCGTCTGATCCGCGCGACCGGAGCGAAGGGCCAAGCTTTCTGATGGTGGTCCTCCTTAGCGGGGTGGTTCTCGCGCTGTTCTTCATCTTCGCGTTTTTCGTGCTGAGGTCTACTGCAAGCGATTTGCTGCCGGGCGTCGCACACCCACGCAACCCCCACGCCATTCTCCGTCTGGAGGGGCCCCCGGTGCGATCCGTCTAGCTGCCCAGGCGGATGGCAAGCCATCCCTCTGATAGCCTGACGGATGGCCCGCATTCCCAAGGTCGAACTGCACCTGCACCTCGATTGTTCCCTCAGCTTCTCCGCCGTTTCGCAACTGGATCCCTCTATTTCCCGCGCAGAGTATGATGCTGAATTTGTCGCGCCGCCGCAGTGCGCCAGCCTCGCCGACTTTCTCACCCGGGCTCCCCGGGGCTTCCAGCTGATGCAAACCCGCGACGCCTTGCGCGTGGCCACGGAAGATCTCTTCGAACAGTTGATTGCCGACGGGGTCATTTATGCCGAAATTCGCTTTGCGCCCTTGCTCCATCTGCTCAGCGGCCTGGCGCCGGAAGCCGTCGTCGCCGCCGTGGATCGCGCGACGGAAGAATGCATCGCGGGGGCGGGCATTGAGGCTCGGCTCATCCTCTGTACACTGCGCCACTTCGATGCGGCGCAGAGCATGGCGACGGCGCAGCTGGTTGAGCAATTCCGCGGCAGCCGTGTGGTCGCGCTCGATATTGCCGGCGATGAGGCGAGTTATCCGCTCGACGCTCACGTTGCTGCCTTCCGCTACGCCGCCGACCATGGCCTGCACTACACGGCTCACGCCGGCGAGGCATGCGGCGCGGAAAGCGTTTGGGAGACGCTGCGGAAGCTGCGGCCCGCGCGCATCGGTCACGGCGTGCGCAGCGTCGAGGATGCAAAGCTGCTCGAGCACCTGCGCCGCAAACGAATTCACCTGGAGGTGTGCCCCAGCAGCAACGTGCAGACCCGCGCCAGCGTCAGCTATCCTGGGCATGCTGTGGACCGGCTCTACCACGCCGGCATCCCGCTGAGCATCAACACCGACACGCGAACCATCACCAACGTGACTCTGGAGCAGGAGTACGCGCGCCTCGGCGAGCACTTCGCCTGGGGAGAGCCGGAGTTTTTCGCCTGCAATCAGGAGGCATTGCGTGCGGCATTCATCGAGGACGATGTGCGACAGAATCTGCGGTCGCAGCTCGGCTCGCGGGCCATTGCCGGCCGGCAGACTCCTCAGTAGTCTCCGGTGGCGCTGTCGGCCGCCGCATCGCCAAAGAGGGTGTAATCCGCCATCCAGCTCACCTCGATCGACCCCGTGGGGCCATTGCGCTGTTTGGCAATGATGATCTCCGCCTTGTGTTCCAGATCGGGGTTCTCCCGGTCGTAGTACGCCTCGCGGTGGATGAATGCCACGACGTCGGCGTCCTGCTCGATCGAGCCGGATTCGCGTAGATCGCTGAGCACGGGTTTGCGGTCGCCACCGCGTTGCTCTGAGGCGCGTGACAGCTGGGACAACGCAATCACCGGAACTTCCAGTTCTTTGGCCAGCGCCTTCAGGCCGCGCGAAATCGCGGAGACTTCCTGCGTCCGATTCTCATAGCGTCGCGCACCCGGACCGGCCGTGCTGGTCGTCATCAGCTGCAGGTAGTCCACCACGACCAGATCCAGCGCGCCTGTGGTCTGCCGCAGCCGCCGCGCCTTGGCCCGCATTTCGGTCAGCGAAATTCCAGGCGTATCGTCAATGTGGACGGGCGCTTCCACCAGCCGTCCCAGAGCATTGGTGAGAGCCTCTCGATCCCTACCCGAGATAAACCCGGTCTGAATGTTCCGTGCGCTCACGTGCGCCTCCGAAGCCAGCATGCGCCGCAGCAGCGACTCCTTCGACATTTCCAGCGAGAAAATTGCGACCGTCTTGCCACCCTGAATCGCGGCATACTGGGCGATATTGATCGCCAGGGCAGTTTTGCCCATGGAGGGCCGAGCGGCGATAATCGTCAGCTCCGACTTCTGCAGCCCGCTCGTCATCTCGTCGAATTTCGTCAGGTAGGTGCGCAGCCCCGTCACCTGGTGCTGGCCCTGGCGGTACAGATTGTCGATGGTCCCGAACGACCCCGCCACGATATCGTGCACGCTCGAGAAGCTGCGGGAAATGCCCTTCTCGCTGACTTCCAGCAGAGACGTCTCGGCGGCATTCAGGACGTCCAGCGCCTCCTCGCTCTGATCGGCAGCGCGGGAAATGGCTGTCGAACAGACGTTGATGAGCTGGCGCAGCAGCGACTTGTCTTTGACGATGCGGACGTATTCTTCGATCGAGAGGCGCCGTGGCAGTCCTTCGGTGAGCGATGCCAGCCACGCGACGCCGCCGACCGATTCGATCTCCTTGCGTCGCGCCAGCTCCTCGCTCAGCGTGACGATGTCTACCACGCGGCCACGGTCGATCAGCTCGCCCATGCGCGCAAAGACGCGCTGATGCGCGGTCAGCGCAAAATCTTCCGGGCGGATGACCGTGGACGCCTCGCTCCACGCTGTGTTGTCGAGCAGGACCGCGCCCAGGATGGTCCGCTCGGCGTCTGGTGACGCGGGCAGCCCGCGCTCAAATTCGATATCGGGGGTGGTGGCCATGGTTCTAACGAGTGTAGGAGAAAATCCGATGCGTGGCAGGAGCTTTATATGCCCCACCCTTTGCGGAAATCTTTGCCGTTTTGTGGAGAAGCGCGGCTCCTCCTTCATGGCCCGAGCCCGTCCAAGCGGCTATCATGAGAAAAAGACCGCCTATGGCAAGAAAATCTCTGATCATCACCCTGCTGATCTGTGCGCTGGCCGGCCAGGGCGTCGCGCGCGCGCAGCAGGCCGAGTCCGTTGCGCCCGGCCAGGCTCTGCCGCCGGAAGTGAAGCTGTTCCAGGGCCTTGAAGACAGGTGGAGTATGGCCGTGGTGAATAAGGATCAGTACGCGATGGAGGTGCTGCTGTCGCCCGTATATGTCGGCATTTCCTCCACCGGCGAAGTCACCACGCGGAACCAGCAAATCGCCGGCATGTTCGACAAAGGAGCGCCCCAGCCGGTCAGTATGCTGCAGCGTGTCATCAGCGTGCGCCTCTTCGGCGATACCGCGGTGGTAAGCGGCACCTACGATGTGAAGTGGAGGGCCGACGGGCCTGTGCGCGAAGAGCGTGGCATTTTCACTCATGTTTACGGTCACGAGCAGGACCGCTGGGAATGCGTGAACGCACAGCGCACCGCCGTTGTTGATGGGACACCCGGCGCAGCGAAGAAAAAGAAATCGAAGGCTACCAGCGACGCCGCCGAGCCTTTCCATATCCCGCTTTTCCACAAAGGCGCCACTTCTGCGCAGCCGAGCAGCTCGCAGGACTCCAGTACGCAGCCAAATTGAGCACACGCACACAACCGGGGTTCTCCTCGGGCCTCAACTCCATGACCTTCACGCGACCGATCTGGGCGGAGATTTCCCGCGTAAAACTCGCACAGAACTACCGCAGCCTGCGCGCGCTGGCCGGCCCTGACGCCGAGATGACAGCGGTCATTAAGGCGAACGCCTATGGCCACGGCCTTGCAGAATGTGCGCGCATCCTGTCCGCCGAGGGCGCAGCAGGTTTTGGCGTCACCTGCGTGGAGGAAGCCGTGGAGCTGCGCGGCGTTTGCCCGGACGTGCGCATTCTGGCCCTCTCCGGCCTGTGGCCGGGAGAGGCCGACACGGTCGTCGAGCATAGGCTCACGCCATCCGTCTGGACCACAACGCACCTGGATTTGCTGCGGGAGGCAGCGCGCCGCCGCCGAATGGGCCGTGGAACGATTCCTGTCCATCTGGAGATTGACACGGGCATGTCCCGCCAGGGTGTTTCGATCGCTGACCTGCCGGCGCTGCTGGCACGTTTTGGACCGGTCTCCGGCCTGCGCATCGAAGCTGTCATGACGCATTTTCACTCTCCGCAAAATCCCGAAGCCGCCGCCCAACAGATGCGCGTCTTCGCTCAGGCCGTGGAGCAACTCGTTGCCGCGGGCCTGCGCCCCCGGTTCCTCAGCGCGGGCAGCTCTGCCGATGTGCTGGAGCAGACCAGCGCCGCCGTAACCCATCTGGCGCAGCGGGTCGGCGCGAGGCGCATGCTGCGAACCGGTCTGGCTCTATACGGTTACGCGCCGGACGGCAAAATGAGTTCTCTGCTGCAGCCCGTGCTCGCCTGGAAAACTCGTGTCACCTCGCTGAGCTGGATTGAGCGAGGAACAACAGTTGGATATGGCGCCACCTTCAACGCGGCGCGCCAAACGCGCCTCGCGCTCCTGCCCGTGGGCTATGCGGATGGGTTCAGCCGCCTGCTTTCGAACCGCGGATGGGTATTGGTGCGCGGACAACGCGCACCGGTTGCAGGCCGCGTCTCCATGGATCAGATCGTGGTCGACGTAACCGAAATCGAGGGCGTCGCTCCCGGGGACGAAGTCGTCCTCATCGGCGAACAGGGCAGCGAACGCAATACCGCTCAGCAGATCGCCGACCTTACCGGGACCATCGCCTACGAAGTGCTCTGCGCGATCGGCCCCCGCGTGCCCCGAGTCATGGTGGAGTAGCTGCGCGCAATGCTGAGCACTCTCTATCGAAAATGGATGGTCGCCTGGGAGACGTCGCTCACCACGCGCGACGAGAATCGCGTGGTGCGCCCCCTGGAGTGGGGCTTCGACTGGCTGGAAGACTACGTGGCCGGTGCCGGCCTGCGTGATCTCGCGGAGCAGGCGAAGCGCGACCCCGCAGCTGCCGAATCCGTTATGATCGCCCTGAACCAGGCGATCGTGCGCGACAGCGATGCCTTTTTCGGCTATCAGCGGCCCACCGATTTTCGTCTGGAAGAGCGCGCGCCGCAGTTGTTCCCAACGAACGTGCGGCCTGAAACTCTGGAGCGTGATGCCGAGTTGAAGCGCCTGGCCAGGGAAGGCAAGCTCAGGCACGCGCAGTTTCTTCGTTTCACGTCGCCGGTGCGCACGCCGTATCCGGAAAACGACCTCGCCAACGCGCGTTGGTATCCAGCCGCGGAAGAAAAGATGCGCGGCAAGCCGCGGCGGGCCATGATCGTCATGCCGCAGTGGAATGCCGATGCCTTCAGTCATAATGTTCTGTGTTCGCTCTTCAATCGCTTCGGCATTTCCGCGCTGCGGCTCAGCAAGCCCTTCCATGACATTCGCCGTCCGGCGGAAATCGAGCGGTCGGACTACGCAGTCAGCGCCAACATCGGGCGGACGCTCACGGCCGTACGCCAGGCCGTTGTCGACGTCCGCTGCTGCCTCGACTGGCTGGAACAGCAGGGCTACGAGCAATTCGGCATTCTGGGCACGAGTCTTGGATCGTGCTATGCCTTCATCGCCAGCGCGCACGACGCACGTTTGCGAGTGAACGCCTTTAACCATGCGTCCATGTCTTTTGGGGATGTTGTCTGGACCGGGCAGAGCACGCGTCACATTCGCGCCGGATTCGAGCAAGCCGGCCTCACCCGGGACCAGCTGTACAGCCTCTGGAGCGCCATCAGTCCGGTCAGCTACATGGAGCGATTCGCGCGGAACCCGAAAAAAGTCCTGGTCATCCACGCCCGCTACGACCTGACATTTCTCCCCGAGTATTCCGAACAGGTGCTCGAAAACTTTGCCGCACAGCGCATCGACTTTGTCTCGAAGGTTCTGCCCTGTGGTCACTACACTACCGGCGAAACCCCCTACAAGTTTCTCGATGGCTGGTGGCTGGGCTCGTTTGTCCGCTCCGCGTTTGCCCGTTTCGCGCCGGGCGTTTCGGTTGGGGAAGAGCATTCCCGTTCGCGAAGTTGAGGGTCAGCTCTCCAGGTGCACGCTGGCCATCGCCAGTTCTGCCGTATGCGTGAGCGAAAGTGAGACACGCGTCACGCCCAGCTGTCCGGCAATGGCACGCGCCCGTCCGTGCAGATGCAGGGTCGGGCGCTCGCCCGGCGCCCGCCGCACTTCCAGCTCTTTCCACGTAACGCCATGCTGGATGCCCGTCCCCAGAGCCTTCGCGCCCGCCTCTTTGGCCGCAAACCGCGCGGCAAAACTCTCGGCAGCTCCCGCTTTTCCGCGGCAGAAATCGATCTCGTCCGCGGTGAAAATGCGGCGCAGAAAGCGTTCGCCATATCGCTCGATCGAGCGCTCGATGCGCGGAACTTCGACCAGATCGATTCCGGTGCCCACCAGCATGACGTCACAGTAGCACAGCGAAAAACCTTTAGGCGGATAGCGCCCCGGAAGTGGCTGAAGAGCGGCCCCGTAGTTTCCGATGGAGCCAGTGTGCGTGAACCTCCTGTACTTGAGCGAGATCCGATGGTGTGGGACCTGAACCTCAGCGCGCTTTGCGCAGACGACGCACCGCGCACCGTTCGATTCCTGACCGGCGCGGTGCTGGCATGCGGAGGCAATGTGCTCTCCCGGCGCTTCGATCCCGGTGATACCGCCGCCATTGAATTCGAGTTCCTCCGCGCCACCTGCGTGGAAATGTACAGCCTGCTCATCGCCGCCGGCCTCGAGTTGACCGCGCAGTCGCACTGGACCATGGCTGCCCTCTGCCAGTGCACGCGGGAAACCCTGGAGAATACCGCCACCGATCCCGTCCGCGTAGAACTCACGATCCGCAAATTCGACGCACGTCACGCGCAGGGAGGACTGCCCACTACACCGCGCGCAGCGTAGAGCAGCCGATTTATGATGGCGCGCCATACTATTTTGTTATGGAGTTGTGGGATGCCATTATCGTCGGCGCCGGGCCGGCGGGCTGTTCTGCGGCGTATGATCTGGCCGCCGCGGGCCGCCGCGTCCTGCTCCTCGACCGCGTCCTCTTCCCTCGCCCCAAGGCCTGCGCCGGAGGTTTGACTCGAAAATCTCTACTGGCCCTTCGCTATTCTGTCGCTCCCGTCACTCGCCGCACGATATCCGCCATTCTCGTTGAGAAGCGCCCGGGCATCGCCGCCACCCTGTCCAGCCGGACCGCCGTTTGTGCCATGACGGTGCGTCAGGAGCTGGACGATTATTGCCTGAAGCAAACCATCGCTGTCGGGGCGCAATTCGTCAGAATCGGACCGATTGCAGCGATTCGGGAAAGCTCGCGCGAGGTTGAATTGCGTACGGATGGCCGAATCTTGCGCTCGCAGTTTCTGGTCGCCGCCGATGGCATCCATAGCCGTGTGCGGCAACTGCTTTGCGGCGATGCGCCGCTATGGCTCCGCCGGGGCTTCGCGCTGGAGGCCCAGGTCCGCGATGCCGGTGATTCAAAGCTGACCTTCAACCTTGCCGCTGTGCGCCAGGGCTATGCGTGGATCTTTCCGGAGGGCGACCACCTCAATGTTGGCCTCTACTCCGAGTCTCCCGCGGAGAAGCTGAATCGCGAGCGCCTGGACGCGTGGATTCGCGCCCGCTTCGGCCAGGTCAGCGTCGGCCTCACAACCGGCCAGTATCTTGGCTTCGGCGCGGAGGACGCCCCACCCCCGCATCGCCGCATCTTCCTTGCCGGCGATGCAGGAGGTTTTGCCGACCCGCTCACCGGCGAAGGCATCTATGGCGCTCTGGCCAGCGGCCAGGCTGCTGCCGCGGCCATCGACACAGAACTCCGCACCGGGACCCCCGCCGATACTGTTTTCGCGGAGCGCACCGCCGCTCTGCGTCGCGATCTCCGCCTTTCAGCCGCTGGCGCGCGCTGGTTTTACGGCAATCTGGATGCCGGCTTTCGAGCGCTCACCGCGCCCCTGCTGCGCAGCGCAGCAATCAATGCCTATGCCAACGGCACAAAAATCGCAGCTCTGGCCAACGCAGTGCGGCGTTTCACGGGCGTCTTTTCTACTGGGGCGTGATGGGGCGGCGATTTCCAATGCGAATTTTCGTGCCGCTCCGTGCGCGCCCCGGCGCATCAGTTCATTGCTGGTAAAATCGATCTTTCAGAGGGGCGTGGAGTTCCTTCTGACCTGCGCACGCTTTGTATCTGCCAGACGGGCATTCCCCGGGCCTGGTTCCCGCCCGTTTAGTCAACTCATGGCCATCGTACTTTCGGCTTCATAACAAGTTCTTAACGCGCAAGCAGATGAAATCAATGATTCGGGAGCATGGGGCCCGCGCGCCTCGGCTGATTCTTCTTCTCATGACGGCGGCGGCCCTGGTAGGCCCGTCGGCGTGGGCAGACCTCCCTCAGCAGACGCCCAGTATCTTCGCGCCCGCCTCGACGCCCGCCGATACGATCTTCGGGCTCTCTGTCTTCGCGCTGGCTGTCACCGGTGGAATCTTCGTCGTCGTCGGGGGAATGCTGGCCTACGCCATCGTTCGCTATCGCGAGCGCCCCAATGACGACACCAGCGAGCCGCCGCAGATTTATGGCAGCGTTCAGGTCGAGCTGGCATGGACCGTCATTCCCATTCTGATCGTCGTGGTCCTCTTCCTCACTACGGCCCGCATTATCTTCGCCATTCAGGATGCACCTCAGCCCAAAGATGCTCTCGATGTCACTGTGATCGGGCACCAGTTCTGGTGGGAATTCCGCTATCCGAAGCTCGGCATTGTCACCGCCAACGAACTGCACGTGCCGGTCAGCACCTCGCAGGAACCGCTGCCGACCTTCCTGCACCTGCTATCCGCCGACGTGGACCACAGCTTCTGGGTGCCGCAACTGGCCGGCAAGACCGATCTGATTCCGAACCACCCCAACGAAACCTGGATTGAGCCCACGCATACCGGCCTCTATTACGGACAGTGCGCGCAGTTCTGTGGCGTCGAGCATGCCAAAATGCTGCTGCGCGTCTACGTGGAAACACCTGCGCAGTTCGCCGCCTGGGTGAAATCGCAGCAGCAGCCCGCTGTCGAAGACCCTCAGGTGGCTGCAGGCCGCGAAATCTTCGAAACCCATGCCTGCGCCAATTGTCACGCCATCAAAGGCACCGGTGCGCTCGGCACTTTCGGCCCGGATCTTACGCATTTGGCCAGCCGCGACACGATTGCCGCGGGTGCGGCTGACAATACTCCGCAGAATCTCTTCGACTGGATCAAGGATCCGGACAGCATGAAGCCCGGTTGCCTGATGCCTTCCATGCAGCTCAGCGACAACAATATTCACGAGCTCGTGGCGTACCTGGAAACACTTCACTAAGTTTCAGCGAGACAGGAGCATGGCAGACCAGAGCATACCAATAGGAGGGTCCCTCGATGTCACGCCCAGGGACCACGAGCGCGTACCGCTGCTGGACCGCCTTCACGAGTGGGTGGTCACGGTCGACCACAAGCGGCTTGGCATTCTCTACGTCCTGTACGCGCTCTTCTTCATGGCGGTTGCCGGCGCCGAGGCGCTCTCCATGCGCATCCAGCTCGCCGTCCCCAATAACCACTTCCTGCAGCCCGAGCTGTACGACCAGTTCTTTACCATGCATGGCACCACCATGGTCTTCCTGGTCGGCATGCCCATCCTCTTCGGCATCGCGAATTATATTGTCCCGCTGCAGATCGGCGCCCGGGATATGGCGTTCCCCCGCCTGAATGCTTTCAGCTTCTGGCTCACGGCCTTCGGCGGCATTCTGCTCTACTGGAGCTACATCGGGGGCTTTGGCCTCTACGGCATGGGCAACGCGCCCGACGTCGGCTGGTGGGCCTATGCGCCCCTCAGCACCAAGCCGTTTTCCATTGGGCCGACCATTGACTACTGGGCGCTGGCGCTGATCGTCAGCGGTTTCGGCACCCTCGGCACCGCCATCAACATCATCGCTACCAC
Source organism: Acidobacteriaceae bacterium (assembly GCA_030041515.1). Lineage (GTDB taxonomy): Bacteria > Acidobacteriota > Terriglobia > Terriglobales > Acidobacteriaceae > Palsa-343. The sequence continues at coordinate 12,113 of JASHNS010000019.1, forward strand.
GCTTTCCATGCGCTGCAAGGGCATGACCCTCCTGCGCATGCCCCTGTTCGTCTGGCTCATGCTGGTGGTCAGCGCGCTCACGCTCATCACCATCACGCCCCTCACCGCCGCGCAGGTCATGCTGCTCCTCGATCGCAACCTCGGCGCCCACTTCTTTGACGCTCAGGCCGGAGGCTCCGCGCTTCTCTGGATCCACTTCTTCTGGATCTTCGGACACCCGGAGGTCTACGTCCTGGTGCTCCCCGTCTTTGGCGTCGCCAGTGAGATTATTCCCGTGTTCTCGCGCAAGGCCATCTTCGGCTATCCAGCCATGGTGGCAGCCTCCGTGGGCATCGCGTTCGTCAGCCTCGGCGTGTGGGCGCACCACATGTTTACGGTCGGCATGACGTCCGTCAGCAATACCTTCTTCGTGCTGTCGACCATGCTGGTCGGCATTCCCACCGGAATCAAAATCTTCAACTGGCTGGCGACCATATGGGGCGGCAAAGTCCGGTTTCAAACTCCCATGCTTTTCTGCGTGGCCTTTATCTTCCAGTTCCTGATCGCCGGGCTCACCGGCATCATGCTGGCCGTCGCGCCGTGGGACTGGCAGCTGCACAATTCGTATTTCGTCATCGCCCATTTTCACTATGTCCTCGTGGGCGCCATCGTCTTCAACATCTTTGCCGCGGTCTATTACTGGTTTCCCAAGGTCACAGGGAAGATGTTGAGTGAAACCCTCGGCAAATGGCACTTCTGGCTCTTTCTTATCGGATTCCACCTCACTTTCGACACCATGCACTTTGTCGGCATCATGGGCATGCCGCGTTCCATTTACACCTACGAGGCCAACCGCGGCTGGGGCCATCTGAACTTCATCATCTCCGTCGGTGCCTTCATCCAGGGCATCGCCGTGCTGATCTTCTTCTGGAACGTGATCGTCTCCCTCCGCAAGGGCAAAGAAGCCGGCAACGATCCCTGGGACGCCTGGACGCTCGAGTGGGCCACACCCTCCCCGCCTCCCGCGTATAACTTCGCCTCCGATCCGGTGGTCCACAGCCGCCGGCCGCTGTGGGACATCAAGCATCCGGACGATCCGGACTGGAAGTACGAGTCATGAGCGCGATTCCTGTATCTCCGGGCGCCGAAAACTGGGAGCTGCCCTACCGCGGCAAGGTGGCCATGCTCTCGCTCATTACCGGCGAGTGCGCCATCTTCACCATCTTTGTCGTCGGCTACATCTTTTATCTTGGCAAGGACATCAGCGGCCCTACGCCGGCCCAGGTGCTGGACATTCCCGTCTTCAACACCATCTGCCTGCTCTCGTCGAGCGTTACGATCTGGCTTTCCGAGCGGCAGATCGAACGCGGACGGATCAGGGCTTTTGCCGCGCTGTGGGCGCTCACCCTGGCGCTTGGCATCGAGTTCCTCATCGGCACCGCGCTCGAATGGAAAAAGCTGATTTGGGTGGATGGCCTCACCATCCGTACCAATCTCTTCGGCACCACCTTTTACTCCCTGGTCGGCCTGCACGCCACGCACGTCGTGATTGGCGCCGTCGGCCTGCTGCTGGTTCTCATCTTCACCCTCACCGGGCACATCAACGAGAGCCATACGGAACGAATTCAAACCTTCGCCCTCTACTGGCACTTTGTCGATGCCGTGTGGGTCGTGGTCTTTACCGTGGTTTATATCGTGGGACGATGAGGCGCGGATGAGCGAAACAGTCCAGCAAAAATCGGGTCCGGTGCACGGCCAGACGATCCATCTGCCCGCGCCTACACACTGGCCCATCATCCTTGCCTTCGGCTGCACTCTTGCCGCCGGCGGCCTGGTGATGAACCTTGGCATCAGCATCCTTGGTGCTGTGCTTATGATCGCCGGCTGCATCGGGTGGTTCCGCCAGGTGCTGCCCCACGAGGCCCACGAGGACGTGCCCGTCGTCGTGCAGCCGATCACCATCGCCACCCGGCGCCGCGTGGTCGAGCGCATCCAGATTCACCCTGAGCATCGCGCTCATCTCCCTGTTGAGAGTTATCCCGTCGTCAGCGGGATTAAAGGCGGTATAGCCGGCGGCGTCGCCATGGTCATCCCCGCTGTGATCTACGGCCAGATCGCGCATGGAAGCATCTGGTGGGCGGTGAATTTGTTAGGGGGCGCAGGCGTTGCCCACTGGAGCCACGTCACCGACGCGCAGATTGCGGCTTTTCATGGCGACTGGCTGGGAATCGCGATTGTGATTCAGGCGATTGTCTGCTCGCTGGTTGGTCTTCTTTATGGCGCCATGCTGCCCATGCTGCCGCGGCACCCCATTCTTCTGGGCGGTGTGCTGGCTCCACTGGCATGGACCGGTCTGCTCTACTCCGCCATGGGGATTATCAATCCCGCCCTCAACGCGCACATCGCCTGGGGATGGTTTGTCGCCTCTCAGATCGTCTTCGGCGTGGTGGCCGGACTCGTCGTCGCGCGCCAGGAGAAAATTCGAACCAGCCGTGGCCTGCCCTTTGTCGCGCGCATGGGGATCGAAGCTCCTGGGCTTATCGAATCCAACTTGGATGCCGGTCCGCCCCGGTCAACCCGGCAGAACGAGGAGAAACACTGATGCGGCTCCGCTCCACAGTGGCCGCAGGCCTGTTCTCCCTCGCGTTTCTCGTCGCTGGTTGCGGGCGCTTCCCCACTCATCCGATGGAAACCTATGTGCCCCCGGATCAGAACGTGGACTTCCAGTCCCTCTACAACACCAATTGCCGCGCCTGTCACGGCGTCAACGGCGAAAACGGTCCCGCCATGGACCTGGCCAACCCCGAATTTGAGGCCTCGATCGACGATGCCACGCTGCGCAGCATCATCACCAGCGGCATGCCCGGAACACAAATGCCTGCATGGGCTCAATCCGCCGGCGGCATGCTCACCGACGCGCAGGTGAACGCGCTCGTCTCCGGCATGCGCAAACAATGGCAAAAGCCGGACCCATTCCAGGGGGCTGCGCCTCCGCCCTTCGCGCAGCCCATCGGCCCCAGCGCGAAATCCCAGGCCGCGGACGTCAGCCAGGGCCACCAGCTCTACCAGGCGCACTGCGAATCCTGCCACACCGGTCACGCGCGCCAGCAGCTCACCAGCCCCATCTACCTCGCGCTGGTCAGCGATCAGGCCCTGCGCAGCATCATCATTGCCGGTCGGCCCGACATCGGCCAGCCCGACTGGCGCCACGACAACGGCCAACTCTCGCCGCAGGATGTCACCAACATCGTTGCGTACCTCAGTTCGCTGCGGACGAATGCCACCATTTCCGCGCCCGCTGTACCCCTTTCTTCGAGGAGATAATCGTGGTTGAACGAAGCGACAGCCCGCATCCACCCAGCACCGGCCCCGAAATCGGCCGCGCCGCCGAGCTGGCTTCCGATCGCGAGGGCCCCCGCGTCGTTTCGCGGCGCTGGATGCTCATGAAAGCTGGCATCGTCATGAATGGCCTTATCGGAATCGGCCTTGCGATCCCGATTGTGCGTTACCTCTTTTACCCCATTCGTTCCGATTCCTCCTATGAGTCCTGGGTGACTCTCGGTCCCGCTGAAAACTTCCCCATCGGCCAGACACGCCTGGTTACATTCACCAATCCGTGGCGCCGTCCCTGGGACGGCCTGACCGTCGACATCCCCTGCTATGTCCGCCGCACCGGCAAACGTCAGTTCCAGGTCTTCGCGATCAACTGCGCTCATCTCGGCTGCCCGGTGCGCTGGTTCCCGCAGTCGCAGCTCTTTATGTGCCCCTGCCATGGCGGCGTCTATTACGCTGACGGCTCGCGCGCCTCCGGGCCGCCCACGCGTGGTCTGTTTCCTTATCCCAACAAGGTTGTCGCGGGGAATCTCCAGATCTACGCCGGCCAAATGCCGACGCTCTCCAACGTGCCCACAGCGCCGAACCACGCTCAGCTCGTAAACATCCCCGTGCCCAATTCCGAGGGAGATTGCTCATGCCGCGGATGAAGCGCGACGCTAAAACCGTTTACAACTGGCTGGAGCGCCGCCTCCAGATCGAAGGTCCCGTCAAGGACGCCGCGCTGCACCCCGTCCCG
>JASHNS010000020.1 GCA_030041515.1 Acidobacteriaceae bacterium
GCCAGTTCCATTATCAACGACCTCCATTTGTCGGTCGGCGAGCACGACGAGATTATCACGGCTGTCGTGGCGGGCGACCCCGATCGCGTGGAGCGCGCTCTGCAGAACAACTGGGAGAATGGCTGCGCCCGCCTGGCCCGCGTCATCGAAATCTTCGGCGAACGCGGCAGCTGGTAGGACGGCACCGGCTTTCTGACCTCGCAGCTATCTGCCCAATCCGCTCTCCAGCTGACGACGCATGCGGGAGTTGACACACGTGGTGCCTGTATTGTACACAATTTCTCCAACAGAGTTGTGTACGCGTACGGCCCTGTTCCCCAGGATTCTCAGCCTTTACGGCCATTGCCTTCGTTGGTTCAGGGCTGCCGCCACAGCGCACGCACGAAGAATTGTCTTTTGGAGGACCGGATGACACGGAAACTGAGGTTGGCGTTTACCCTTTTGCCGGTGCTGCTTTTGGCCGCACCGCGCGCGGCGTTCGGTCAGGCGAGTACAGCAGGATCCCTGGCCGGAAGCGTGACGGATCCGTCGGGCGCAGTGATCCCAGGCGCCAAACTCACGATTTCGCGGGCTGACACCGGGTACAAGCAGACCGTCACTTCCAACAGCACCGGGGCTTATATTTTTCCGGATCTGCAGAGCGGCGACTATGCGCTCACGGTGAGGGCGAGCGGCTTCAAGACTGCCGTGTACAGCAAAGTGGCGGTTTACACAGGGCGTCCTCTGAATCTCAACGTGCAGATGACGCTGGGATCGACGACGCAGACGGTGGAAGTCTCCAGCGCTGCCCAGGTCCTCGAAACCACGAGCAATACCCTATCGACGACGATCACACCCGACGCGGTACAGGATTTGCCGCTGAACGGGCGCGATGCCCTGCCGTTCGCGATGCTGGTGGCGGGAACCGAAAGCGGCGGAGACCAGCGGTTCACAACCTACGATGCGATGCCGAACGGAGCCCTGAATATCACCGTAAACGGCATGAACGACAACTTCCAGCGGTTCAGGAGCAACTCGACAGGGTTCTTCGACGCTGCGCCGCTGCGTCTGGGAGCGGTCTCGGAGGCTACGGTGTCGACCAACGACCTGACCGCCGACGCCGGAGCTGAGGGCGGAGCGACTCTGGGCTTCGAGCTGAAACGCGGGACGAATCACTTCCACGGCGGCGCCTTCTGGGAAACGCAAAACAGCGCCTTCAACGCCAACACCTACCTGAACAATGCGGAGGGAATCAAAAAGAGCCCGTTCCATATCAGCGACTTTGGGGGCGATGTGGGCGGCCCGATCTGGAAAGACAAGCTGTTCTTCTTCGGTAATTACGAACAGGAGTACGTGCCGGGTAACCTGGAAAGCAGCGCCGATGTGCTGTCGCCGAACGCCCAAGCCGGCCTGTTCACTTATACGGGCACAGACGGGAATGTGCACAACATCAACGTTCTGACCGTCGCTGCCAACAACGGCTTCCCCTCCACGATCAATCCTGCCATTCAAAGCGAGCTGGGCCAGATCCAGCCGACAGTTTCAAAGGCGCTGTCGAACATTCCCAATCCGGCTTTTCCGTACCAGGATCAGCTGACGTGGCAATATCGCTGGAACTACGACCAGATTTATCCGACGCTTCGTTTCGACTACCAGATCCGCCCTAATATCGAGTGGAACGCCGCCTACGATCTCGAGTGGCGCACTTATCCGGGATATCAGGCGTACCCTGGCGATCCGTACACAAACTCCAGCTTCAACTCGAGCTACCAGACCTACACGACGGGCCTGGAGTGGACGATCACGCCGAAGCTGGTTAACCAGTTCTACGCAGGGCTTCTGAACACGCAGGAGGAGTTCAACGTCGGACACTCGTGGAATCCCTATACACCGGAAAACGATCTGATCATCGATTCGCCTGGCTTCGTGAATGGGAGCACGACGCTCGCGCCCTATCTTCCGAATTACTATTTGCCGGAGCCACGTAATAATCCGGTGCGGAACTATACAGATAACTTATCCTGGACACGCGGAAATCATACGTTCACCTTCGGCGGCAATCTGCGCAACTCCACGGATTTCGACACGGGCGTGAACCCTCCGGTCGGAAACTATCTCGGCATCAACAGTCTCGATCCTGCGCTCAGCGCCATGTTCAACGACGCGAATTTCCCCGCTATGAACTTCAACGAGGCGAATAACCAGGATCCCGCGAATGCCGAAGCCCTTTACGCCACGCTGACGGGACGTATCAATTACTTTTATGGGACAAACTATGTCAATTCAGCCACGCATCAGTATCAAACGCTGGGCGTGATGAAGCAGCCGGAAGAGCAGACGGTCGGGGGCTTTTATTTCCAGGATGCCTGGCGCGTAACACCGCATTTCGCCCTCAATTACGGGTTCCGCTGGCAGTTTTCCGGTGCGATCCACAACACCAATGACACCTATACCAGCCCCACTTACGCCAATCTGCTCGGCCCCTCCACGCAACTCTTCCACCCCGGCCAATTGACCGGAGTGCAAAACCCGCAGATCGATCTTCGTCCGGCCCCTTACAGCGGAGACATGAAGGAACCGGCGCCCAACTTTGGCTTTGCGTGGAATCCGGACTGGACGGGAGGATGGCTGGGCAAGCTCGCCGGCGGTTCGAACCTCGTGATCCGCGGCGGCGGCGGCGTGAGCTGGTACGACGAAGGCTGGACTACTTTCGAAGAGGCAACGGAGTACTCCGATCCGGGAGATACACAGGTGGTTGCGGAGAATCCGGGCCCGACCACCGGCACGCCACCAGGAGAGTTCCCTGCCGGATCGCTGAGCCTGGGAGCGACGCCTATGCTGACCGGGTTTCCTGCCACATTTAGCTTTCCGGTCCCGGAATCGGATTTCACGTTCGATTATCAGCCGTTCGCGACTGTCGACCCAAATATCCGCTCTCCCTACATAGAGAACTGGTATTTCGGTCTGCAGCGTCAGTTCCCTTCCCATACGGTCGTTCAGGTGAATTACGTCGGCAACCACTCCGTGCATATGTGGGAAAACTATGACCTGAATGAAGTGAACATTTTCGAAAATGGGTTTCTGACGGAGTTCAAGGCTGCGCAGGCGAATCTGGCGAGTTACGCCGCCAATCATCCAACCTGCGGGTCAAGTGGGACATGCAGCTTTGAAGGCACTCCCGGTTCGTTGCCCCTGATGGAGCAGGCCTTCCAGCCCAGCTCGAACAACAATCCGTTCACGAACGCCACCAACGTAACCGACGTCAGCACCGGTCAGGCGGGAGCACTGGCGTATGCGATTGCGGACAACCCGACCTGGTTTTGCAACCTGGTGGGAACCGGGAATGGCGGTTCGTTTACACCCTGCGCCAATCTTGGGTATTCAGGAGGGACCACATACCCCGTCAATGTCTTCCAGGCGAATCCGTTCGCGAGCGGCGAGCCCATCATTCTGCTCTCCGATCCCGGCAGCGAGTCATATAACGGGCTGCAGGTTCAGGTGAAGCATCCCACCGGCCACGGCCTGGTGCTGATGGCGAATTATGCCTACAGCCATGCGTTCACGAATCGTTACGACGGCGACTATTACACCGCTGACGAAGAACTGAGCAATTTCACGACCCTGCGAGATCCGAAGCTTAACCGCGCACCGTCGCCCCAGGATCTGCGCAATACATTTACCGCGTATGCCCTCTATACCCTGCCGTACAGACCGCAGAACAGGCTCATGAAAGAAGTCGCTGCCGGGTGGACGCTCTCGCCGATCGTGTACTGGCATACGGGACAAAATTTCAAGATGCTGGGAGGGACGAACACCTATAACTACTTCGCCGGCTCCGGCCAGCCCGACTTCAGCGATTCGGGGGTGGTATTGAACGGAGTCACGGTGAAACAGCTACAGAAAGACGTCGGCTATTATCCGAGCCCATCGACACCTTCGACCCCGATGCTGCTGATGAACCCCAAAGTCTTCACGAGCGACGAAGTGACGCCGGAAGAGACTCCCGGGGAACTGGGCCAGTTTGTTTATCTCCATGGACCGCAGTACTTCGATACGGATTTCGCAGTCACGAAACTCTTCCCGATTGCCGAGTCCGTACAGCTCGATATCCAGGCGGAAATGCTGAACGCATTTAATCATCCTGACTGGAACTACGAGGACAGCAATTCTCTGTATGAGGGAGCCGACAACCCAGCTCAGTATGTGACCGTCACTAACAACCCGGCAGCTCCCGGAAGCCAGATCAATCCGGAAGGAACGTCTTCCAGTGGGGCGCGCGACATTCAGTTCCGGGTCCAGTTAGTTTTCTGAAGACGAAAAGGCAGCTAAGCTGTTCCCGGCGTTTGCCAGCCGGGAGCACAATTTCGAACCCAACAATTCAGGAGGAACATGAATCGGCGGTGGATCGTTCGTATCTCGGCGTGCCTCGCTCTTTGTGGGTTGACGTGCAGCGGTTGGGGGCAGCTCACCCGGACCGATTACGATCGCGCCCTGACTCTCCAGAAGCAATACAGCTCGCTGGTGGTTAATCAACCGGACGTTCCAGTATGGCTGCACGACGGGGATCGGATTCTTTATCGCAAGAGCGTCGATGGCGGCCATGCGTTCGTCATCTACGACGCGGTGACGCTGACGAAGCAGCCGGCGTTCGATCAGGCAAAGCTGGCGGCCGCGCTTTCCGCCGCCAGCGGGCGGCACTACACCGCGCTTACGCTGCCCTTTATGCGCTTCCGGTTTCTTCAGGGGAACTCGGGCATCGAGTTCGAGACGGAGGATGCACGCTGGCGGTGCGATCTGCACGCCTGGACCTGCACGAACCTGGGAGCTCTGTTTCAAATTCACAACGGTGTTGCCGACTTTGGCTTCGACGACACGCCGCGGGCGGAAAACAACTTCGACCAAACGCTTCCCTCGCCCAATGGACAATGGCTCGCCTACATCCAGAACTACAACGTGTGGATACGCTCGAAAGACGGGACAAAGAAGGTCGATCTGAGCACGGATGGCTCTGAGGACAACTACTACGCCTTCTCCACGATGGCCTGGTCGCCAGATTCAACGCATCTCGCGGCGTATCGCATCCTTCCCGGCTACCGGAGGCTGGTGCACTACGTAAACCCGGTGCCGGGAGACCAGCTGCAGCCCGAATACTACGCTATGGTTTACCCAAAGCCGGGCGATGTTCTGGCGATGCCGCAGCCAGTGTTGTTCGACGTGGCCGGAATGCAGGAATTTTCCATCGGCAATGCGCTGTTTCCCAATCCGTATTTTCTGACTCCGCCGGTGTGGTGGAAGGATAGCCGCGGTTTTACGTTCGACTATAACCAACGCGGGCACGAGGTCTATCGGGTGATTGAAGTCGATCGCACGGGTCACGCGCGCCCGCTGATCACCGAAACCAGCACGACCTTCATCGACTACAGCCCTCTCGAGGACAATCAATACGACAATGGGAGCATCTACCGCCATGACGTCAATGACGGACAGGAGATTATCTGGGCTTCAGAGCGCGACGGGTGGAAGCACCTGTATCTCTACAACGGCCGCACGGGAGCGCTGGAAAACCAGATTACAAAGGGCGATTGGGTGGTCCGGGCCGTCAATTATGTGGACGACAAGAGGCGCCTGATCTGGTTCGAAGCGAGCGGCATGAACCCCGGCGAGGATCCCTACTTCGTCCACCTTTATCGCATCAACTTTGACGGAACCGACTTGACCCCGCTCACTCCGGAGCGGGCGGACCATCATGTGGTGTTCTCGCCCGACGGCAAATACTATGTGGATCTTTGGTCCAGGATCGATTTGGCTCCAACGCTGGCCCTGTATCGGACGTGGGATAACCAGCAGCTCGCGACGCCTGAACACGCCGATATCAGCAGGCTGACGGCTGCGGGCTGGCAGCCGCCGATGGTATTCAAGGCCAAAGGACGCGATGGCACAACGGACATTTGGGGCATCATCTATAAGCCGGCTCACTTCGACCCGAGCAAGAAGTATCCGGTGGTTGAGGATATCTATGCCGGGCCACAAGGGTCGTTTGTTCCCAAGGCGTTCACTACCCGGATTGAACCTTTAACTCAGTTAGGATTTGTGGTGGTGCAAATCGATGGCATGGGGACAAATAACCGCTCAAAAGCCTTTCATGACGTGACGTGGAAAGATCTCAAGGACGCGGGATTCCCGGACCGAATCCTGTGGCACAAGGCGGCGGCCGCTCAGTATCCCTGGTACGACATCTCGCACGGGGCAGGTATCTTCGGAACGTCATCGGGCGGCCAGAGCGCCCTCGGTGCGCTGCTGTTCCATTCGGACTTCTACACCGTCGCCGTCTCCAACAGCGGATGCGATGACAACCGTATGGACAAAATCTGGTGGAACGAGCAGTGGATGGGCTGGCCGATTGGGCCGCAATATTCCGCGTCCTCCAATGTGGACAATGCGTGGCGCCTTCAGGGCAAACTGCTGATGATCGTCGGGCTCCAGGACCACAATGTGGATCCCTCTTCCACGTTCCAGGTGGTGGATCACCTCATTCGAGCCAACAAGAACTTCAGCCTGATGGTTATTCCGGAGGCTGACCACGGGACGGGCGGCCGGTGGGCATACTATACGGAGCGCAAGACTGTCGACTTCTTCGTGCGGAACATGCTGCATGAGCAGCCGCCGGACTGGAACCAGATTCCAGCCAGGCCGCCCAACGGGTGAGCTGGAGCTATTTGGCAGCTGTAATTGGTGCCGGGAGGGGGGGTCGAACCCCCATGACCGCAAGGGCCGGCGGATTTTGAGTCCGCTGCGTCTGCCAGTTCCGCCATCCCGGCATAAGGAGTAGAAGGGTGCGCGCTTTGCGAGCCGACGCGTTGCGCCGACGCAAGCTCGCCTGGGAACCTCCCCAGTATCGCACAGGAGGCCGAGGATCTACGCAGTCGCCAGCTGCGCCTCGTCCACGCGGTCTCGGCCGCGCGGATTGCCATGTTCCACGCCGCCGAGGCGCACGCTGACCACCTTGGAGACACCGGGTTCCTGCATGGTGACGCCGTAGATCATGTCCGCCGCCATCATCATGCGTTTGGAGTGGGTGACCAGCACGAACTGCGTCTCCTCCGCCATGGAGCGCAGCATGTCTGCCAGCCGTCCGACGTTAGTTTCGTCCAGCGGAGCGTCCACCTCGTCGAGCACGCAGAACGGACTCGGTTGAAAGAGGAAGATGCCGATGAGGAGTGACAAGGCGGTCAGCGCCTTTTCACCGCCGGAGAGGAGCAACACATTCTGCAGTTTCTTGCCTGGCGGCTGCGCAACAATATCGATGCCGCTGTCGGCGATGTTTTCCTCGTCAGTGAGCCGCATGAAGGCCTGGCCGCCGCTGAAGAGCTTGCCAAAGGTGACGCTGAAGTTCTCATTGATGCGGGCAAAGGCCTCGTCGAACTTCGTGCGTGAAATCTCGTCAATCTCCCGGATGGTGGCCTGTGTGTTGTCGATGGAATCCAAAAGGTCCGTGCGCTGGGTCTCGAGGAACTCGTGGCGCTGCGCCGTTTCGTTGTACTCTTCGAGCGCCATCATGTTCACCGGGCCCATGCCTTCCAGTTTCTGCTTCATCTCGCGGCAGGCCTGATCGTCGGCAAGCAGGACTTCTCCGTCAACGCGCTCGATCGTACGGTCCTCGCGCAGCACAGCGGCTTCCACTCCGAGATCGGCCATGCAGGTCTCTTCGGCATGGCGCAGGTCGGCGGCCAGCGTGGCCGCATGGCTGCTGGTGGCGCTGCGGCCCTCGCGCTGTGCGTCGATCTCCGCGCGCAGCGTCCTGAGATCCTGCTCCATGGCGGCCATTTCTGAACGCAGAGCGGCAATCTGGTGGTGAGCTTCGGCGGCTTCGCGCTGTGCTGTTTCGCGAGCCTCAGCCAGTTGCTGCCGGGCGCCGGCCAGCTGCTCATTTTCGCGCGCGCGGTGCTCCTGCTCCGCCTGCGCGGCGGCGAGTTGCTGGTTGATCTGCGTGACCCGATATTCCAACTCGCGCAGCATGCGGTCGCTGCGCTGGAACGCAGCTTCCGCGCCGCGACACCGTTCTTCGAGTCCTGCGAGCTCGGCGGAAAGCTGCGCCGCCTCCTGCTGAGCCAATTCACGCGCCGCCCGTAGTTCGGTGACGCGCCGCTGCAGCTCCTCAATGCCGGCTTCCGCGGCCTGGTGGTCCGTCTCTACGCGCTGCGCCTGGTCGCGCCGCTGCTCGAGGAAGGCTTCCTTATCGCGCCGCGCGTCGCGGTTGCGGTCGCTCGCGAGCGTCCATTCCTGCAGGCGGCGATCGAGCCGCTGGACTTCCATTTCCATCTGGCGCAGAGCGGCACTCTGGTTGGCGCTCTCGCGCTCGGCGAGGCGCCGCTCCTCGGATTTGGCGTCCAGAGTCTTTGTGAGGTCCGCGAGGTTCTTTGCCAGCATCAGGCTGCGGGTTTCAGCTTCGCCCAGCTCCCGTTCCACCAGCAACAACTTTTGCTGGGTCTCACGGAGCTCGCGCTTCAGCGCCAGCGGGCCTTCCGCGCCGGGCTTGCCGCCCGTTACCGTTACGTTGTGGAAGGTCTCGCCCGACGGCGACAGGAAGAACGCGCTGGGGTTTTCCAGCGCCAGGGAGCGTGCCGTTTCGGCGTCGGGAGCCACGTAGCCCTCGCGCAGCTTGG
>JASHNS010000021.1 GCA_030041515.1 Acidobacteriaceae bacterium
AGGAATTTACGAGGTCAATGCGCTGCACACAGTTCTTGAGCGGCGCTTCCCGCGCGATTCCCTGCTCAGCCACGACCTGATCGAAGGCGCCTACGCCCGCGCGGGCCTGGCCACGGACGTGGAGGTGATCGACGATTATCCGTCGCACTACAGCGCATACACGCGACGTAAGCACCGCTGGATCCGCGGCGACTGGCAGATCGCGCAGTGGCTCTTCTCACGCGTCCCGGACGAAACGGGCCGCTATGTGCGCAATCCGATCACGACCATTTCGCGCTGGAAGATCCTGGACAATCTGCGCCGCTCCCTCGTGGAGCCGATGACGATGATTCTGCTGGTAGCGGGCTGGCTGGGGTTGCCGGGCGGCGCGCTGTACTGGACGCTGGCCACGCTTTTCCTGCTGTTTGTGCCCCCGTTTCTCCAGCTTGCGTTCGGGTTGGGACGCTCCTTCTTCAGCGAGCAGGAAGGCATGGCACGCGATGTGCTTGTGGGCTTTCAGCAGTCGATCTTCACCACGCTGCTCACACTGACCTTTCTGCCGCACCAGACCATGCTCGAGATCGACGCCATCGTGCGCGCCTTGGTGCGCCGATTCGTGACAGGCCGGCGCCTGCTGGAATGGGAGACAGCCGCCGAAGCTGAGGCCGGAACCCGCAGTTCCACCGTGGACCGTTATCTGGCCTTCACGCCGCTGATCGCCGTGGCGCTGGCCGGCGCAGTAGCTCTCTTCCACCCGGTGTCGCTTGTAGTGGCTGCGCCCATCCTGATCCTGTGGGGATTCGAGCGCGATGTCACCGGATGGCTGAACAAACCGTCGCGGGAGCCGCGGCACGAGCTGAGACGCGAAGATGAGCTCTTCCTGCGCGAGTACGCCCTGCGGGTGTGGCGCTTCTTCCACGAATTTGGTGGAGCGCGGCATAACTATCTCATTCCCGACAACGTGGAAGAGGATGGAATCTTTGAAGCGGCCCGCGTCTCGCCGACGAACCTGGGCCTGCTGTTCAATGCGCGGCAGGCCGCGTGCGAGTTCGGCTTCCTCACTGCTCCTGAATATGCGCAACTGATGCAGCAGAGCTACGCGACCATGGCGAAGCTGCCGACTTTCCGGGGACACCTTTACAACTGGTACACGACAGACACGCTGGAGCCGCTCAAGCCGATCACGGTTTCTTCCGTTGACAGCGGCAACTTTGTGGCTTCGCTGTACACGGTGCGCACAGGAACACTGGAGCTGCTGAAGCGGCCGCTTTTGGAGCCAAGGCTGTTCGCGGGTCTGGCCACCCATCTGGCCCTGCTGCGCTCGTTACCCAATGCGCAGCAAACTGCATTGGAGCTGGAGGCGCCCGCGCCGGCCGGCGACGTGCCTGCCTGGATTGCATGGATCGCCGCACCGCAAACCGAAGCAGCCTTCGCGGGACTGGCGCCCTACACAGAGCCGTCGCTGGATGAGGCTCTCTGGTGGAAAAACGAAATCCGGGCGCGGATCGGCGCGATCGCCACGCTGGTCCGGAATTACCTGCCGTGGCTGCAGCCGGAGTATGCCTCGCTCGACGACGTGCTGTACGAGGAGGCCGCAGGCGAGGCAACGCTGCGCGGATATTCGCCTCCGCCGGTGTTGCCGACGCTGGAAGACGCGCCGGAATGCGCGGCGATTATCGAGCGGCGGCTGGGTCGGCCGCACCGAATGCCTGCTACAGCGGAAAAGGCGGCGCTGGTGGAGAAGCTCCGCGGCGAAGTGAAGGCTGCGCGGCAACGGCTGGAAAAGCTGATCGGCGATCTTCACACGGTTTCTGCCGAGGCAGCGCGGTGGGCGGAGAACACCGATTTTGCCTTCCTCGTCAACAAAGACCGGCTGCTGCTTTCGATCGGCTACGAATTCTCCACGAACAAGATTCACTGGGCCTGTTACGACATGCTCGCTTCAGAGGCCCGGATCGCAACTTACATCGCTGTGGCGCGCGGTGAGCTGAGCCAGCAGGGCTGGTTCAAGATGTCGCGCGTGCACACTCACGCTTACAAGCAAAGCGTGCTGCTGAGCTGGACCGGAACCATGTTCGAGTACCTGATGCCGGCGCTGTGGATGCGCAGTTATCCAAACACGCTGCTGTCCCGGTCGCTGCACGGCGCGGTCGAGATTCAGCGGGCGTACGCGCGCGAGCACGGGATTCCGTGGGGGATTTCCGAGTCCGGCGCGGCCAACAAGAACGATCTGGGGCATTATCATTACCAGGCGTTCGGCATTCCTCAGATTTCGCTGAAGTGGGACGCAACCGCCGGGCCTGTGGTTTCGCCTTATTCGACTTTCCTGGCGCTGTCGATCGATCCGCCCGAGGCAATCGCGAACCTGCGGCGCATGGCGCAGGCGGGGTGGACCGGAGCCTGGGGCTTCTACGAGGCCATCGACTACCGCAAACGGAAGGGGCGCCGCGGAAAGCCCGAGGTGGTACGGGAGTGGATGGCTCACCACCAGGGGATGTGCATTCTGGGCCTGCTGAATCTGCTCGAGGACAACTCGGTGCAGCGCTGGTTCTACCAGAACACGGAAATGCGGGCTGTCGAACTCCTGCTGCACGAGAAGCCGATGCGCGAAGCAGCGCTGAAAGCCGAGGTGAGCCGGCCTGCGAAGAGATGGAAGCTGCTGCCGATGAAGAAGGCGAGCTAAGCTGCGGCCCTGGCAGTTGCCCCAGCAGATTCAGCGAAGGCTGCGCGGTGGCAGTCGTAGACGGCGAGCACCTTGCCGGCTCGCTGCGGGTCGGTCGACCAGGTGCGGGAGACTTCAGTGATGAACTGTTCGCCGGAGGTAGCGCGGAGAGCTGCGGCGTAGTTGGGCCAGGCATCGGCGAGGGCGCGCAGCAGAGCCATCCGCTCGCGAAAGCAGGAGGCCCAGTCGGGAAACCTGACCCAGTTGGCCTGAACGGCGACCCAGGCTCCGTGAAGGAATTCGCGCGTAGGCAGCGCCATGGTTTCGGTGTTGGGCAGCGGGGGGTGGGCCTGCTTCTGGCCGAAGAGGTTGTTGGCTTCGACGGCGAGATGGGAGAGTCCCCAGCCCGATTCGAGAGCGGCTTCGCAGGCGGCATACTCGGGAAAGAGATGGCCGGCAGCGCGGGCGGCGGCGACGGCTTTCAGGAGAAACTCATTTTGCGGAGTGGGCATTTCAATCCTTTCTGAGAGATATCCTGGCCGGTAACATGACCCTGCGAGGGTACCGATTTGACATGGGTGTTCCGTGTTGGCGCGTGCGGTTGCAGAGGCGCGGGGCGACAGGCAGCGCTTTTTTTCTACGGCGCGCGCAGGTGTGGGAAACAAACGAGTTGCGCGCGAGGATCGCGTAGGTGTGGAAAACAAAGGAGTTATGCAGGAAGATAGTGCAGGTGTGGACACTCAAGAACTTAGCACCATCCTGGCGGGGAGCCTCTGTGCGGGAGGAGAGAGATTCGGCCAGGCCGGGGAGGGGCATGAGTTTCATCCTCGCAACGCAAAAAGGCCGCCAGAAGTGGCGGCCTTCTTTCTTTCCTCTATAAGTTCAGAATAGCAGACTGCGGAATTTAGCCTGCCAACTTTTTTTGTTGGTTTTGGTTGAGATCTTATGTGGAATCAACACAAGTTACTTCGGTTTGGCGACACGGGACTTGACAGTTTTTGCGGATTGCCAGAGCCGATCGCAATCTATCTGGATTGGGCGGCTTTGGAGGCCGGATCGTCCGTCCAGCGCCTCCGTAATTGCTGACCGGGCGGCCTCCACGTTTGGATGACAAACTCCTCGACGCACCTGGCGCAAAGCCAGATGAAGCGACCCTTCCTGACGTCGCCGTCAGCCGGATCGCCTTCAATCCAGTACACGGCTCCGCCGCGAAGATAGTCGGATTCCACGCGACATTCGGGATTGGCGCAGTGCATACGTTCCCCCGGAAATTGGCGGCTGTTTGGGACGAGCCACGCCGCAACTCCGCGGCTGGCGGGAAGGACACGAGGGCCCGGGGATGACGACCCCTTCATTTCACGGTTGGAAGCGAGATCAACAGGCGCACTGCCGCGACGTGGGAGGGAGTGGCAAGCGGAACGGGTACTGCTTCACCGGGTCAGCTCTGAAAGCGTCACCGACATCTTCACCGAGTGTGCGAGAGGTTCGCGGGGCGGGTCTGTGATGTACGTCACAGACGTGACCTTCGTCACACGGCGGCGCGAAGAAGCGACTTGCATCCGGACATGCCGGGCACTCCCGGCTCTGAGGAACGCAGAGCAGTCTTCTTCAGAGTGTCTGCGACCGGCGACGCGGAATCACTCATCGGTCAACATCGCGGCAGGTTGATTTCTGAATCGTCACCCGGGAGTCGCGCCGTTTCCGGAGGATCGCCGGAGTAGCCTGAGAATCTCGTTGCATCTCTCCTGGGTTCTGCGCGTATACTCCCGCCGTCCCCCAAGGAGGCGAAAATGGGCAAGATGAACATGGGGCGCGTAATCCTGGGTGGTCTGGTGGCCGGCATTGCCGCAGACATCCTCGGGTACTTCGTGGATGGCGTGATGCTGGCCAGACGCTGGTCGGCGGGGATGGCAGCGCTGGGGAAAGGCGGGTTTACGCCGAGCCAGATGGTCTGGTTCCAGGTGCTGGGACTGGTGACCGGAATTGTGGCGGTGTGGATCTACGCCGCGATTCGCCCCCGGTTCGGCGCAGGGGTGAAGACGGCGCTCTACGCCGGTATCGCGGTCTGGATTGTGAGTTACCTGGTACCGAATGCGGGATTCATGTATGTCCCGCATCTGTTTACGAGGCACCTGACGCTCTACACGACCCTGGGAGGGTTCGTGGAGATCGTCATCGGGACGGTCATCGGGGCTGCGCTGTACAAAGAGCCCAGCGCTCCGGCAGCAATGCCCGTGGCGGGTGCTCCGCACCAGGCGGCGCGAGTCTAGCGGGGTCACGCCGGGTATGGCCAGGCCGAGTCCGGGGGAGTGCCTGCGCCTGGGCCTGAACCGGCAGTGCACTTCCCCGGCAATACGAATGCAGGTCAAAAAGGAGGGTTCCCGAAATGAAGGGCAGTTCCAAAGTCATTGAAGCTCTGAATGAAGCGCTGCATGAAGAACTCGTGGCGATCAACCAGTACTTTCTCCACGCCGAGATGTGCGAGAACTGGCACTACGATCGGCTGGGCGATTTCATCAGGAAGCAGTCGATCGGCGAGATGAAACACGCCGAGTCTCTGATTGAACGAATTCTCTTTCTGGATGGGACGCCGAATCTTACCAGGCACATCGAGCTCACCGTGGGAAAGAACGTCAGGGAGCAGATCGAAAGCGACCTGAACCTTGAGATCGAGGCCGTCGCGATGTACAACCGGGCCGTCGAGACGGCGCGACAGGAAGCCGACAACGCATCGCGGGAATTATTCGAGCGCCTGCTCAGGGACGAAGAGGAGCATGTGGATTTCCTTGAGGCGCAGGTTCATCAGATCAAAGAAATGGGCTACGAACGCTATCTGAGCCAGCAAATCTCCGAAGCTGAGTGATTCCGGAGGCGCGCATGACAGGGTAGGCGGGCTTGAGGCTTTCCGGAAGTTACGGTGCAGTTCCCTCCTGCCGCCCGTATTGCCATGTTCGATAACAACCGCATCTCGCCCTATCCGGGAGGGCAGCGAGGCGTATATCATCGCGCTCAAGTTCGGGCCGGACGGAGTTACGGCGAGGCCGCGAACTTATCCACCTATCACGAAAAAGGAGAGCGAGATGAGATTAGCCGGAATTCGTACAACGCTGCTCTTCGCAGCCAGCTTCCTGCTGGCGGCCGGTGCCTATCCGCAGAATGGCTTCCAGTTGCACAGCCCTGAATTCGACAACTATGGCACGCCTCCGCTGGCCATGATCCTGAACGAGCCGAGCAACGGCGTGAATGTGTGTACAGCCAGCGGCGCGGCTGGCGGCGATCAGTCTCCGCAACTCTTCTGGACCGATGCGCCGCCGAACACAGCGTCGTATGCCGTGGTGCTTTACGACGTTACCGCCGGTTTCACCCACTGGGGGCTATACAACGTCCCGGGGCGCCTGACTGGACTGCCGGAGGGAGCGGGCGTGGCCAACAGCCGGTACGGTCTGCAAATTGAAAACGACTTTGGGCTCGGCGAGGAGTACGACGGGCCGTGCCCGCCCGCCGGCGTAGCACCTGAGATTCACCAATATGTCTTTACGGTCTACGCGCTCAGCACCACCCTGAATTTGCCAGCCTCCACGAACTTTCCCGCGGATGCCGAAACGCTGTATCACGCGCTGATTCGAGCCGGGCAGCAGGGCCAGATCCTCGGAACGGCAAGCCTCACTGCACTTTACTCCGCCACCCCGGGGACAGGACATACCGACTGACCCCGACTCGGGCAGAGAGAAAAGGCCTCTCGTAGAACCGAGGGGCCTTTTTTTGGTGAGTGAAGATCTTTATTGCGCGCTCACCGTCGCACCTTGTCCCTGATTCCGTCTGGCTTCGAATCCGGGCGACTCTGCAAGGGTGACGATATTGGTTAAGTTTCAGCGCGGGCGCCGACGAAGAAAGCGGCGTTATCGCCGTTCCTGAAGGAAATCCGGGGCGACGGGGTTTTCGTAGAGGGAGTAGTCGCGGGTGACGACGGTGAGGCCGCTGGGGGTGACGAAATAATTGCGGCGGTCGTCGTTGGGGTCGTAGCCGATGACGGTGCCTTCCGGCAGGTGGCAGTCGCGGTCGATGATGGCGCGGCGGATGCGGCAGTGGCGGCCGATGTTGACGTGACTGAAGACAATGCTGGCGTCGACCTCGGAGTAGGAGTTGACGCGGACATCCTGGGAGAGACAACTGTTGCGGACGACGGCGCCGGAGACGATGCAGCCCGCCGAGACGAGAGAGTTGATGGCCATGCCGGTGCGGCCAGGTTCGCCGAAGACGAACTTAGCGGGCGGGTACTGCCGGACGCGGGTGCGAATGGGCCAGCTGCTGTCGTAGAGATTGAAGATCGGGGAGACGGAGGCCACATCCATGTTGGCGTCGTAGTAGGCCTCGAGGGTGCCGACGTCGCGCCAGTAGAGGGCTTCCTTGCGGTTCTCGTCGACGAAGTTGTAGGCGAAGAGCCTGTACTTGCCGAGGATGGCGGGCAGGATGTTGTGCCCGAAGTCGTGCTGCGACTCAGGATCCTCGGCGTCTTTGATGAGGGCCGGGAGAAGGACGTCGGTGTTGAAGATATAGATGCCCATGGAGGCATCGACCATGTTTGGATCCCAGGGCGAGCGGAGGTCCGTTTTCTTCGGCTTTTCGAGGAAGCCGGTGACCTCACCGGTGCGGGCGACTTCAACGACGCCGAAGCGCGAGACCTCATTGGGCTCAATGGGCAGCGTGGCCAGGGTGACATCGGCGCCGGAGTCGATGTGCTGCTGCAGCATCTTACCGTAATGCATTTTATAAATGTGGTCGCCGGAGAGGATGAGGACGTACTTCGGCTGCTCGGAACCGATGGAATAGATGTTCTGGTAGACGGCGTCCGCGGTCCCCATATACCAGTTGGCGCTGACGCGCTGCATGGGGGGCAGGATTTCGATGAACTCGCCTAATTCCTGGGCGACGACGCTGGTCCAGCCCTCGCGAATGTGGCGGTTCAGGGAGAGCGCCTTGTACTGGGTGAGGATGTAGACGCGGCGCAGATCGGAGTTGATGCAGTTGGAAAGGGTGATATCGATGATGCGGTACTGGCCGCCAAAGGGGACGGCGGGTTTGGCACGATCGCGGGTGAGCGGAAAGAGGCGCTCGCCCGCCCCGCCTGCCAGCAGAACACCCAATGTGTCTTTCATCTGCATGGATAACCCCGAACCCTGCGCAGCATGAGGCGCTGCGGTTACCTCATTCAAGAAGCGCCGGCCCAGGCAGGGCCGCTCACCACTCCGCCGAGCCGATGAGGCTCAATGGAGACTCGGACCGAAGGCCAGATATATCACATCTTCTTTCGATGCGTCGGCAAGGGCCCTGAGCGGCAGCCGGGTCATGTCTCGTCCGGCTCATCCGGCTCGTCCGGGGAGTCGAATTCCCCGGCGGCTTCTTCACCGGCGTCGTCGGCCTGCACGTCTTCTCCGCTGACCGAAATCCGCAGGGATTTCAGGAAGTGCAGGTCCTGCGCTGTGAAGGTACCCTGCTCGTCGGTATCCGCCTCCCCGGCTTTGGAGGCGTCGACGGCGCCAGCCGGCTGCTCCTCCACCTCATTCAGGCCGATGGTGGCTTCCAGCATGAGGAGGACTTCAAAACCCTGGCGGCGGATAGCGGCGACCACGCCGGCGATCTGTTCCGATTCGGAGACGCTTTCGTGGATCGCCTCACCCAGTTGGTGAACCAGTTTGCGGAGTTTTTGATTCAATGCGGGACCTCGTTTCTCCGGGGGCGTGAGCCAGCCGAATCCTTACCTTAACTTCTGATGTTCTCACGGAGCAATGGGAAGCAGGAGGGCTGTGGGAATGGCTTGCTAGACTCATGGCATGGAGCCGAATCGGATCGGGAAGATCTTCGGGATCGGCGCACGCGTGGCGGTCGCCAAACTGCGCGAGGGGGCGGAGCGGCTGGGGTCGGTATCGGGCTCGGCAGCGCCAGGGGGGCTGGGGGCCCAGGCTCCGCAGTCAGCCGGGGCGGAAGCAGGCGCGGCGCAGCAGGCGGGCGCCCGGCTGGGTGCGGGCGTACGGCAGGCGGCAAGGAATTTTCAGGCTGCGCAGGTGGGCTCGCGATCGATGCAGGCGACGGCGGCCTCCGGGGCGCAAGCCACAACGGGGCCCGGGACTTCGACGGGGGCTCGTCTGGCGCGAGGCGCGGCGCAATTTGGCGGAGCGCTGGTTCGCCCCTTCGCCCACGCGACGAGCCTGCTGTGGAACCAGATTACGGGGATCTTCTTCGTGCTGTTCGCGGTTTTCTTTGTCGAGCACGCGTGGAAGGTGTACCGCGCGGACCACTGGCGGAACCGGCTCGTGTTTTTGTACGGGACGCTGGCGGTGCTGTTTCTGTGGTTCGCGGTCAGCACGTTTTGGCGGGTATGGCGGAAGCAGCGGCAATAGCTGTCAGCGACCAGCTGCCAGCGGCCGGCAAAAACCCGGAAACAGCCGGGTGAAATACAATGGCCGGTTCCCATGCCGGAAGACTCCACACTGAAACCTCTCTACACCGCGGCCGATCTTGCGGCCTTTGAGCCGGAGCGGGAGCTCGGCTTTCCGGGCCAGTTTCCGTTCACGCGCGGCATTCAGCCGACCATGTACCGCGGGCGGCTGTGGACGATGCGTCAGTACGCGGGGATGGGCGACGCGGAGGAGAGCAACCGGCGATATCGGTTTCTGCTGAGCCAGGGAACGGCTGGGCTGTCGGTGGCGTTCGATCTGCCCACGCAGATCGGGTACGACTCCGACGCGCCGGAAGCGCTGGGCGAAGTGGGGCGCGTGGGCGTGGCGATCGATTCCATTGAGGATATGGAGCGGCTGTTCGAGGGGATTCCGCTGGACCGGATTTCGACCTCGATGACGATCAACGCGACGGCGTCCATCCTGCTGGCGATGTATGTGGCGGTGGCGCGGCGAACGGGCGCGGAGGTGAAGAAGCTTTCCGGGACGATCCAGAACGATGTGCTGAAGGAGTACATCGCGCGGGGAACGTACATTTATCCGATTCGGCACGCGATGCGGATTGTGACGGATGTGTTTGCGTGGGCGAATGAGGAGCTGCCGGAGTGGAATACGATTTCGATCTCCGGCTACCACATGCGTGAAGCAGGCTCGACGGCGGCGCAGGAAGTGGCGTTCACGCTGGCGAACGGCACGGCCTACGTGGAGGCGGCACTGGCGGCGGGGCTGGACGTGGATCGGTTCGCGCCACGGCTGAGCTTCTTCTTCAATGCTCATAACAATTTTCTCGAAGAGGTGGCGAAGTTCCGGGCGGCACGGCGGATCTGGGCGGGGATTATGAGGGAGCGGTTTGCGGCGAAGAATCCGCGCTCGTGGATGCTGCGCTTCCACACGCAGACGGCAGGTTCGACGCTGACGGCGCAGCAGCCGGAGAACAATATTGTTCGAACCGCAATTCAGGCGATGGCGGCGGTGCTTGGGGGGACGCAGTCGCTGCACACGAACGGATATGACGAGGCGCTGGCGCTGCCGACAGAGGAAGCGGCGCGGATCGCGCTGCGGACGCAACAGATCATCGCGGGTGAGACGGGCGTGGCGAACACCATCGATCCGCTGGCGGGGTCGTACTGCATCGAGGCGCTGACGGCGAGAATCGAGGAGCAGGCGCGCGGGCTCTTCGAGAGAATCGAAGCGCTGGGCGGGATGCTGGCGGCGATCGAGCGGGGCTGGGTGCAGCAGGAGATCCAGAACGCGGCGTATGCGACACAGCGCGCCGTGGACAGCGGCGAGGCGACGGTGGTGGGCGTGAACCGGTTTCAGGCTGAGCAGGAGTCTCCGGTCCCAACGCAGAGCATCGATTCGGCGCTGGAGGCGCGGCAGGTGGAGCGGGTGCAGGCGCTGCGGGCACGGCGCGATGCGGCGCGGTGGCGGAGGGCGGTAGACGGAGTGCGGGAAGCGGCGCGCGGCGATACCAATCTCATGCCAGCTATTGTGGGAGCCGTGGAGAGCAATGCCACGGTGGGAGAAATCGCCTCGGCCCTGAGGGAAATCTTCGGGGAATATCAGGAAACCGTCACGGTTTGAGTCAGTTCCGAAGGTAAGTCTCTATCCCTAAAAAATTAGAGACAGTCTTGCCGCGTCCGATGTAGGATTAACGCGATTTAGTGAAGCAGCGCGGAATTTTGCACGTAATCAGACGCTGTAGCTGACCGGAGCAAGGGCGCGCGATCGGAAGGCGGACGACTTTGAGGATGGCCGGACTGAGGGTGGTGGTGACGGTCGCGCTGGCGAGCGCGGTGGGCGTGGGGATGACGGCGTGCGGGAGCGCGAGTGGGACCGGTACCACAACGCAGAACTACACGCTGACGGTGGACTCGACGAATCCGGCGAGCAGCGTCAGCATCTCGGTGGGTGGGACTCAGCTCAACACGCCATTTACGGAAACGGCGGGCTCGGGGACGGAGTACGTTCTGACCGCGCCGGCGACGGCGGGCGGGAATAACTTTTCTTCGTGGACTGGCTGCACGAGCACCAGCACAGAGACGTGCGACGTGACGCTGGGCGCGAACATGACGGTGACGGCGAATTACTCGACGCCGACCAAAGCCACGCCGACGGTGACAGTGACACCGTCCTCGTATTCCATCGTCTCCGGCGCGGCGTTCAGCGTGACGGTGGCGGTGGCGGCGCCATCGGGTTCCAGCGGCGCGACGCCGACGGGATCGGTGGTGCTGAGCACGACCGGGTTCACTTCCCCATCGGAGACTTTGGTGAATGGCAGCGTGACGGTGACCGTGGCGGCGGGAGCCTGGACAGCGGCGGCGGGGACGTACACCATCACGGCGACCTATTCGCCGGATGCGAACAGCTCGTCGACGTACAACACGGCGACTGGGACCTCGAGCACGGTTACGGTGACGGCTGCGCAGCCGCCGACGACGTATACGCTGACGGTGGATTCGACGAATCCGGCGAGCGGGGTTGCGATTGCAGCGTCGCCGGCAGATGTGAACAGCACGAGCTCCGGGACGACGGCGTTTACGCTTAGCTACGATTCGGGGGCGGCGGTGACGCTGACGGCTCCGGCGACGGAGGGCAGCAACACGTTTGGGTCGTGGACGGGCTGCACGAGCACGAGCGGGACGGGCGGGGTGGTGTGCTCGGTGACGATGAGCGCGAATACGACGGTGACGGCGAATTACAACAGTCCGGCCGGGCTGTTGACGCCGGTGGTGACGGTGGCGCCTGCGAGCCCCAGCCTGAACGCGCAGCAGAGCGTGAATGTGACGGTGACGGTGGCCGCCCCTTCGGGGTCGAGCGGTGGGGTCCCGACGGGGTCGGTGACGCTGACCAGCGGGAGCTATAGCTCGGGAGCGGTGCCGCTGACCGCCGGAGCTTCCAGCAGCACGGCCACGATCAGCGTGGCGGGGAGCGCGCTGGCGGTGGGTCTGAATACACTGACGGCGACGTATACGCCGGACACGAACAGCTCCACGGTGTACACGACAGCGACGGGGACGCATCCGGTGACGGTGACTCTGATTACGCCGACGGTAGCGGTGACGCCGCAACCGACGACGATCAGCAACTCGCAGTCTCTCCAGGTGACGGTGACGGTGTCGGCGCCGAGCGGCGATCTGACGCCGACGGGATCGGTGGTGCTGACGAGCGGAAGTTACACTTCGGGAGCGCAGACGCTGACCAGCGGCTCCGTGACGATCACGATTGCCGCCGGCACTCTCCCGGACGGCAGCGACACGCTGACGGCGACGTACACGCCGGATTCCACGAGCACGGAGTATTACTACGCGGCAACGGGGAGCTATAGCTACGTGACGGTGGGGGCGACGACGACGGTGAGCGTGAATCAGTCGAGCGCCGGGCCGGCAACCACGAACAAGATTCTGGGTGTGAACCTGGAATCGTGGTATGACAATGTGGGAAATGCGAGCGCGATCAATGCGGCGCTTGGGCCGCCGGGCAGCACGAACACCGGGGGCGCGGGCATGGCATCGATCCGGTGGCCGGGCGGTTCCTGGTCGGACGCCTACCACTGGAACAATACGTCGAATTATAACGGCAACAGTCTCCCTTACATGTGCAACTGCACGGTCAGCGGCACCACGACCACCTGCACAGCGGCCAGCAGCACCTCCGGCAGCACAGGCTGGGGCGGGTACAGCACGTTTGCCGAGTTCGCCAATGCGATTCCCAAAGCCGGCGACTTCGATCTGGCGCTGACGGCGAATTATGGGACCAACGAAACCTGCACCGGGGGCGGCGATCCGAATGAGGCGGCAGCGTGGGCAGCCGCGGCGGTTGCGGACGGAATAACTCCCAGCCATATCACCATCGGCAACGAGGTTTACGGCACAACCTGGGAAGACGACCTGCACGCAGTCCAGCACGACCCCACGACTTACGGGAACGCGATGACCGGCGCCAGCGGCTACTACGACCTGATCAAGGCGGCCAGCCCGAACACGCTGGTGGGCGTCGTAGTGGATGCCAATTGCACGAATCCCTGCACGGCAAACTGGGATACCACGATGCTTCCGCTGGCGAAGGGATCGTACGACTTCGTCGAGTACCACTACTATCCGCAGTACACAGACGTCACCAGCGACTACAATCTGGTCCACGTCTACGGACCGGCGTTGACCACGAACATCAATACCATCAAGCAGGAGCTGTCGAACGCGGGCAAGGCGGGTACGCCGATCTACGTCGGTGAACTCGGGGGCAACAGCGGCCCGGAGGGAACCCAGGGCTGGTCCATCACGCAAGGGCTCTTTGCGGGGCAGATCCTGGGCGAAGCGATGAACGACGGGGTCTCGCGCCTGACCTGGTGGGACGGGTTCGGAAACTGCCAGGGAGCGGGAAACAACGGGTCAGGCCTGTATGGCTGGCAGAATACCTGGGGGGCGGAGAACATCTTCTCCGACGCGGACCCCAACTGTCCGGGCGAGGGAGCCATCGGGACGCTGTCCCCGACGGCGCGCGCGTTCCAGCTCTTCAGCTATGTGGCGGTCAACGGCGAAAACGTGCTGACGGCGACAGTGACGGGCGGCGATACGACGGATGTGAAGGCCTATGCGGCGACGCACAGCGGCGGAACGGCGCTGGTGCTGTTCAATCTGAATGCGACGACGGCCGAGGCGGTGAACATCAGCCTCTCGTCGTCGACGTCGACTACGGACCTGCAGGTGATCACGTACGACAAAGAGATCTACGACTACACCAATCCCAACTGCCAGGCGGATTCAGTGTCGACGTTTACGCCATATCCGTGCACGTACGATCCCACGCACAACTACAGCACTCAGCCTGATTGGGCGCCTCCGACGACCACGGATCTGGGGGCGCAGTCGCTGCCATACACGCTGGTGCTGCAGCCGTGGAGCATGAATGTGGTGATCATCCAGTAGCGCGGAATCAGAAATCAGTGATCTGTTGTTCGTGCTCAGCGCTTCGCACCGAGATCTTTGAGGGCTTTGCGGCAATCCTTCGCGCGGGGGCCGTTGGGGACCGCGCTCAGATAGAGCTGATAATTCTGGATCGCGAGCTTGTTGTAGCCCAAATGCTGCGCTGAAGCTGCCAGGCCATAGACTGCTTCGGCGCTGCCGGGATCGACCTGCGTGGCCTCGAGGAAGCGGCTGTACGCGCCTTTCCAGTCGCCGGATTGCAGGTAGAAGTCGCCGACCTTCACGTCCTGGCGGCCAAGCGAGGTGCTCAGCACGGGGGCTCCCGGCGCGTTGCCGGATTTTGCCGGCGGATTGAGGCCGGGAATGGCAGAACTGCTGGAATCCGGGGAATTGCCGGAATTCTGATTGTTCTGGTTGTTCTGGGCGGCATTTTCGCGCTGCTGGGCCTGCTTTGCGGCCTTCTCCGATTGGGCCTCAGGAAAGGGATTCTGTTCCGACTCGGATTTGCCCTGGCCTGATGGAGCGGGCGCAGACGGAGGGTTTTGCTGCTGGGTTTGCGGCGGGGTCTGCGGCTCGTCGCCGTGCTGGGCCTGCTGCGCCGCCTTCTCCGACTGGGCTTCAGGGAAAGGATTCTGCTCCGCGGTGGAGTTCTTTTTGGCGGACTGCTCCTTCTTGTCCTTCTTGTCCTGCTTCGCCGGCTGGGTGCTCTTTTGCTGCGAGGAGGAGGACTGCTGGTCAGAGCTGGAGTTTTGCTGCTGAGCGGCAAGAGGCAGCGCCAGGAGCAGCGCGGCCGCGGCGGGCAGAAGACGACGGAGTCGAGGACACACCATCTGTTCCCAGTTTAAATCCAGAATGCCAGGGGGCGGCTGACCGCGGCGCAGGCCAGGCGCATCTGAGTGTATGCACCGTTCCAGACGCGGGTGCCTGATCCACGAAACAGAACGCGATCGCGCTGTCGGCAAGTTCTCGAATACAAAGTCTCGAATCATTCACGGCGCCGGAGCTGCCGGCACCGGGAGGCCCAACCATGCGCTGCTGTGCGCTCTGCCTTGTCTCCGGGCTGCTATCCGTAGCCCTTGCCGTCCCGCCGTCAACCTTTGCACAATCCACAACTCCTTCAGCCGCCCACATTTACGTGCAGACAAAATCGGGCGTCGATGTGTTCAATGCCAATACCGCGGGGCAATTGACCATGGTCAGCGGTTCGCCGTTTCCGGACACCGGGGAGATGGAGGCGGTGCGCAGCAATGCGCTGATCAGCGTGGGCACCACCTGGCTGCACTCCTACGCGATCGAGGCGAATGGCGCCGTGGGGACGCAGCTTTCCGAGGTTAACACGGCGAACTACGAGGGCTCGGAATGCGGAACCACGGATAACTCGGGATCGATTCTGGACCACACCGGACAGTACTTTTCCGTGCAGCTGTACGGCGCGCTGACCGACGACGGCAATAACTACCTGTGCGACGCGTGGCAGACCTATAAGGTGGCATCGAATGGGGAGTTCACCTTCGTCGGCGCATGGGTGGGCACCCAGAGCAGCGATGATTACAAATACGAGTACCAGAACAGTCCTCTTAAGGTGAACCTGCGGACCGTGAGCAGCAACAATAAGTACGTCTATGGCTGGGTGGGCGATCCGGATGGGATCTACTTTGTCCCCTTCACGCGCGCCTCTTCGGGCGAGATCATGCTGAACGAGGACTTCACGGAAACCGATCCGACGCCGCAACCGGGATCGCAGCCGTATCCGTATCCGGATTCGCCGGATTATTACCCGCAGGGGGTGGCCGCAGATCCCTCGGGTCATCTGGGGGCACTGCTGGTGGGGAACGGTACGCCTTACATTGCCAGCTACACCATCAATCCGTCGAATGGTTCGATCACGTCAACCAATTCCTGGAAGAACATGCCGACGACGAATCACAACTATCCCCTGGCGATGTCGCCGGCGGGCAATCTTCTGGCTCTTGCGAGCACGGACCAATACCCGGACGGGGTCGCGATCTTCCATTTCAACGGAGCGGCGCCGGCCACCTATTTCACGACCTTCCTGCCAAAGGTGCAAGTCGACCTGATGGCGTGGGACAAGAGCAATCACCTGTATATGCTGAGCTATGAGACGGACAAGATCTACGTTTACACCGTCACGCCAACCAGCGTGACACCGGTGGCAGGGTCGCCCTATTCCGTGCCGGGCGCGGCGAAAGGAGCCTGGGAGGAGACAGGCTTTGTGGTTGTGCCGCAGTAACGGACAGTAACGTTTAAACGACAGACCAGCGCCTGCCGACGCATATGGCAGGCGCTTTTGGCTGCGCAGGAATCAGGTGAGCGCACCGCGGGCTGATAGTTGATATTCTGCCTGAACGATGACGCTCATCATCCGATCCTCAGCGATTCACGCCGCCGGCTGCTATACCACCGCACCGATTCCCAAAGGCACGCAGGTGGTGGAGTACACCGGGCCCCGCATTACCAAGGAAGAAGCTGACGAGAAGTACCAGGATTCGCCGACGACCTATCTGTTTGGGGTGGGTGACGGGTCGGTGGTGATCGACGGGCACGGGACAGCGATGTTCATCAACCACTCCTGCGACCCGAACTGCGAGACGGAAGAGATCGACGGTAAGGTGTGGATCTTGGCAACGCGCAATATCGCCGCCGGCGAAGAGCTGACCTACGACTATTATCTGTACGACGGCGACGAGGACGACGCGGTGTGCAACTGCGGCGCGAAGAGGTGCCGGAAGTCGATGTATTCGCCGGAAGAGCTGCAGCGGCGAGCGCGCGCGGCGCGGAAGAAGGCGAAGCGGGCCGGGATGGCTGGGCGGCGAACGCATGGCGGCGCCTGAGGAGGATCGTCTGGACGCGAATTCCCTTCCCTCGGTGACCCGGCTGGCGCGGGTGGACCTGGAGCGGCGGCTGGAGTTTTCGCCGCAGCGCGTGTGGAAGGCGCTGACGCAGGAGAAGGAAGTCGCCGCGTGGATGAAGTTCCCTGTGAAGGTGAATCCGGAGGTTGGCGGGACGATTTTTGTGGACTTCGGCGGACGCGGATCGATGGACGGGGTGATCTGCATGTTTGAGCCGCCGCGGGCGTTTGCGTGGGTGTGGGGCGACTCGCTGGTCCGCTGGGAGATCGAGCGCGAGGGTGCCGGCGTGCGGCTGCGATTCGCGCACATCGCCATGAAGCTGGAGCTGCTGGCGGGGTTGACGGCAGGCTGGCAGCGCTTTCTCGATCAGCTGGAGACGCACCTGGACGGCGTGGCGCGAGCGGATCGTTTCCAGGAGCTGGAGAAGGTATATGCGGAAGAGCTGCCGAGGCGGCTGTAGACCTTACAGCGCTTTCGACATTCTGACAATGGGCAGCACTTCGCCATTCGCCAGCGGAAGATCTTCACGCAGACCTTCCTGATAGCCGTGACGGCGATAAAACGGGATACCCGTGAGGGTCGCACCCATTTCCGCGGTGGAAAAGCCTTCGGTACGAGCAGCCTGCTCGCAAAGCTCAAGGATGCGGGTAGCGACTCCGCGCCGCGCCCAGCCGGGATGAACGAAGAAAGCGCGAATCTTTGCGGCATCGGTTTTGGGATCGAGGAGCGCGTCGTCGCGGCCGGGGCGATGGTCGCTGCCGAACGGCGTTCTGCGTCGGGACCAGCCTCCGCAGGCTGCGAGGGCGCCTGATGCGAGCACTTCTGCCACGAAATACGTGCCGTCGACGACGAGTTGGGTGTCGAGGCCCAGCCAGGTGCCGAGGGATTGCTCGATCTGGGATTGCGAGTAGGCCTGGGGACCGAGGGCACGGACGGACGCCTCGATGAGCGGGGGGATGCGGGGAATGTCCGCCGGGGTAGCCAGGCGGAAGTGGAGATCCTTCACGGCGGGTGTCACCGGAAGATTGTAGCGGGATGAGCGCAGCAGGACGGAGTGGAAAGCGGGGGGTCTGATTGACACAGGCCTGCGCGATACAATCAGCATTCGATGGCTTATCAGGTTCTGGCGCGAAAATACCGTCCTCAGCGCTTTGCCGACGTGGCGGGGCAGGAGCACGTCACGCGCACGCTGCTGAATGCTCTGGCGCAGGGGCGGATCGCGCATGGCTATATCTTTTCGGGACATCGGGGCATCGGGAAGACGACGATCGCGCGCATTCTGGCACAGGCGCTGAACTGCCGGACCGCGGTGGGGACGACGGAACGGCCGACGCAGGAGCCGTGCGGGGTCTGCGACTCGTGCACGGAGATTCGCGCGGGCAACGCGGTGGACGTGCTGGAGATCGACGCGGCCACGAACCGCGGCATCGACGAGATTCGGGAGCTGCGCGAGGCTGCACGCTACAGCCCGGCGCGCGACAAATACAAGATCTGGATTCTGGACGAGGCCCACCAGATTACGGACGCGGCCTTCAATGCCCTGCTGAAAACGCTGGAAGAGCCGCCGGAGCACGTGGTTTTTATGATGGCGACCACGCAGCCGGAGGACATTCCGCAGACGATTCGGTCACGCTGCCAGCACTTCAGCTTCCATGCGGTGAAGTTCGACGACATTCTGACGCAGCTGCGGACCATTGCCGCGCAGGAAGAGATCGACGCGGAAGACGCGGCGCTGGCTCTGCTGGCGGAGGCCGGGGACGGGTCGATGCGGGATGCGCTGTCGATCATGGATCAGGCCATTGCGTCGGCTCCGTTGGTCGATGGCAAACCGCATCTCGAGGCGCAGCAGATTCGCGAGCTGATGGGCTCGGTGCCGAACACAGTGTTCGAGCGGCTGCTGGAGGCGGTGAGCGCGGGACAGACGTCGACGGTGATTGAGGAGACGAACACGCTGCTGAACGCGGGCAACAGCCCGGCGGCGCTGGCGCGGCAATTCGTGCGTTATCTGCGCAATGCGCTGATGGCGAAGGTGGGCGGCGAGAATACGGACATCCTGCAGATTTCGGCGGACGAGCGGGCGCGGGCGGCGCGTTCGGCGATGCTGTTCGGCGAAGAGGACCTGACGCGGTTTTTGCAGGTGATGCTGCGGACCTTCGATGACCTGAACTACCGGCAGGAACAGCGGTTCCATCTGGAGCTGGGGCTGGTGAAGCTGGTGCACCTGCAGCGGTTGCTGCCGGTGGAAGAGCTGCTGTCGGGAGTGCAGAGCTCAGGCGGCGGCAGGGCGAGCGCAGAGCCTGGAGCGCCGAGTTCGGGTCAGCGCTCAGCAGCACAGGTACCGGTGGCAGGACACGTGCGCGCGACGGCTCCAGCGCGGCCGTCGCCGTTGGAGGCGGATCGAAATCGGAAGATCCGCGGAGAGGCGCAGACTGAGACGGGCTCGGCGACCATCCCGGCGCCGCGGGCACTTTCGCCGGTTGAAGTTGTGGGACGAGCCACGGCGGAGGCGAAGCCGCCGATCGCCGTTGGGCTTGCGGAGGCGGAAGCCTCAGCGACGGAGGGTTCGCTGGCATTGGCACCGGATGCTGCGCCGGATCCGGAGCGGATTCGCGAGGCGGTTTGCGCGGCACTGACACGCGAAGGGCATGAGACGGCAGCTGCCGCGCTGCAGCAGGCGGAATGGTCCGTGCAGAGCAATGCGATTCGGGTGGTGGTGCCGATGCGCAAGCCGATGCTGGCGCTCACGGTAAACGCGGAAGCCGAGAAGATCTGCAGCAAGGCTGCGCGGGGGGCGGGAGCCGCACAGAGGTTCGTCTTCGAGCCGAGCGAGACTGGGGCGGCGGGCGCTTCGGCTCGTCCTGCAGCAATGGCGCCTGGGGGCAGCGTACAGGCGGCGGCGATGGAGAATCCGCTGGTGCGGAAGGCTCAGGAACTGTTTCAGGCCGAAATCCGCAGCGTGCTCGATCTGCGGGAGTCCAAATAGTAAGGAAGGGCTGACTGTGAATCCTCTGAAGATTCAGGAAATGCTGGGCCAGGCGAAACAGATGCAGGAGCAGATGAAGCAGAAGCTGGCGACGACCGTGGTGGAAGCCTCGTCGGGGGGCGGCGCTGTCACTGTGAAGATGAACGGCAAGAAGGAGATCCTGAAGCTGACGATTGATCCGGCGGCGGTGACGAGCCTGAGCGGGCCCAATCCTGACGTGGAGATGCTGGAAGACCTGGTGACCGCGGCTGTGAACGAGGCAGGGCGGCGCGCCGAGGAGGTCATGCAGTCGAGCGTGCAGGGTATGCTGGGCGGGCTGAATCTGCCGCCGGGGCTCTTCTGATGGTTTCTCGCCGCGATTTCCTGGTGCGCTCCGGGATGGCGGGCGCGGCATGGCTGGGCCACACCGCGATGGGGCAAGCGGCCCCTTCGACGCAGCAGGCCGCAACTTCGCCGCAGGCCGCGCCCGCAACTCCGCCTCCTCCGGGCGTGCAGCCGGAGCCGGATTTGCTGCAGAAGCTGGAGACGTATGCGTCGACGGAAACGATTCGCACGACGAAGCTGCGGGATACCCTCTTTCTGCTCGAAGGCGTCGGCGGGAACATCGTTTGCCAGATCGGACCGGACGGCAAGCTGCTGATTGATGCGCAGATGGCCGCCGGCACGCAGCATCTCCTGGACGCGCTCGGCAAGCTGGACGCGCAGCCGCTGAAGCTGCTGGTGAATACGCACTGGCATCCGGACCACACGGATGGGAACGCGGCGCTGCACCTGGCGGGGGCTTTCATTATCGCGCAGATCAACACGCGGGTGCGGCTCCAGTCTCCGCAGTACATGGCGGCCTATGAGCTGCACGTTCCCGCCGCGCCCGATGCCGCTCTGCCCCAGGAGACGTTCGACGAGACCAGCACGCTGTGGGTGAACAACGATCAGGAGGACCTGATCCACGCGCCGTATGCGCACACCGACTCGGACATCTTCGTGCACTTCCACAACGGCAACGTGATCCATACGGGCGATCTGTGGTTCAACGGGATGTATCCGCTGATTGACACGAGCACGGGCGGAACGATCAACGGGATGATCAAAGGCGTGGACGCGGTGCTGGCACTGGCCGACGAGCAGACGAAGGTCGTGCCGGGGCACGGACCCCTGGGCGACAAGGCTGCCCTGCAGAATTACCGCACGATGCTGGTGACGGTCGCCGACCGCGTGGAGAAGCTGAAGGCTCAGGGCGATACGGTGGAACAGGCGATCGCGGCCAAGCCGACAGCGGACCTGGATGCGGCGTGGACGAAGCCGGGAGCGATCCAGCCGAATACGTTTGTCGCGCTGGTGTACGAGAGCCTGTAACCAAGCAGCCAGCTTCCGGCGGTGAGCGGCGAGCTGATCTGTTGCTGCGTTTCTTTCGCGGCCGGGAAAAGTTTTTTGAAGGGGGTGGGGTCGGCTAAGTTGCTGAACCCACTCCACTTCGAGGGTAATACCCTGCGGGTATTACCCCGGAACCCTTTTGCTTTCAATCACAGGCTACCCACAGGGCCGCGAACTGATCAGCGGACGGCCCTGAGCGCTTCCCTGGCGGCCACAGGTGGCTGATGAATCGCATATCACCCGCGGATGAGCGCCCGTCCAAAACCAAAAAGCTCTGCGCACCGAGGCGGACAGAGCTTTCCTTTTTCAGATTCAGACATGCAGCAGAGGAGTGCAAGGGAAATCGTCGGGGTGGAGGGTACGACGGTACTGAGGCAGCGATGGTCCGGTCAGCGATGGTCCGGTCGGCAATGATCCGGCCAGCGTTGGTCCGGTCAGCGAGAGGCGTGGTGCAGGTACGCGGCTATTCCGCGCGGAGGGCCTGCATGGGATCGACTTTGGAGGCGCGGCGGGCGGGGATCCATCTTGTTTTCCGGCGCAAAAGGGGATCGGTGAGTGATTTGGCCTGAAGTCGGCAATGGACAGCGGGAACGCTGATCCGGCTGACTCATCGATACAAATCGGGGCCGATAGGGGGTAGGTTTTCCCATCCAGAACCTATGCTGCGCGCCTGCTACGGTACAGAAGCGCGCCTGCTACGGCTGCAGCGACGCCGGCGCCGATGCCAAGCGAGCGGCGGTGCAGATCTGCCCAGAGCTGCATGCTGTGTCCGTAGGAGCGGCTGTCGAATTCTCCGTGGGCTCCGCGATCTTCCCCTCCATCCACCGGCGTGAAGAGATTGTCGGGCCGGGTCGGGTCTTCGCGCTGTCCCGTCTGCTGCGATTTGTAGCCGCTCTTTGCCAGATATTTGTCCAGCAGCCCTGGCGCTATCTTGTTTCCTACGATGGCTCCGACCGAGGACGTCCCGACATAAAGTTGCCGCCGATTGTGATGCGCCGCCCAATAAACCGCCCGCGCTCCGACCTCCGGAGCGAAGATGGGCGGAACCGGCTGCGGCTTGTGACTCATCTTGTTGCGCACCCAGCTAAATTGGGTCGTGTTCATAGCAGGCATCTGCACCATAGTCAGTCGCACGTTGCTCTTGTCGTGCAGGAGCTCGCAACGCAGTGAATCCGTGAAGCCGAGAATGGCATGCTTCGCGCCGCAATACGCCGATTGCAGCGGAATGCTCCGGTAGGCCATGGCCGATCCGACCTGGACAATTGTTCCGCGGTCCCGCGGCAGCATCCGGCGCAAGGCGGCCAGCGTGCCGTAAACCACACCCAGGTAGGTCACTTCCGTTGCACGCTTGTACTCCTCCGGCTTCATCTCTTTCGCCGGCGCCAGAACGGTCACCATGGCATTGTTGACCCAGATATCGATGGGACCGAAGTGGCGTTCCGCCTCTTCAGCCGCGCGCTCCACTGCCTCGGCATCGGCTACGTCCGTGGGAATGATATGGGCATGCCCGCCGACGCGCTCTACTTCTGCGGCCGCGCCTTCCAACCCCTTCTCGCCGCGCGCCAGCAGCACGACATTACAGCCTCGCTTTCCGAATTCCAGCGCAATCGCCCGCCCCAGACCGGCCGATGCTCCGGTGACGACAACCGTTTCCATCTGCATAGTTCTTCTCCCCTCGTCTTTGATTTGCTGCCCGCGGGAGGTCCTGCTCCTCCCAAACGCGCTGACTGGATCCTTCCGCGCCGATTAACCGGCCTTGCGGTGCGGCAGAAGGCTTTCGACAATATCGCGCGTACGCTCCGCCCACCCAGCGGTTAACGACCACGGACTCGGCTGCCGCACAACATGCAGCGGCCCTTCCAGATCCGCAATGGACCACTCCGTTTCTCCCTCGCTGTTGCGCTGGAAGCGCAGCGTCGCGACGGCATCGCCGACGCGCAACTGCTCCACCGTGATCTCCGGCAGCCAATCCGGCAGGTGCGGGTCGACGAACAGCAGATGCGCCGACGCGTAGGGATAGATTCCCAGCAGCGCCTGCAACATCAGGAATGGCGCGGAGGCCGACCACGCCTGGGGCCAGTCTGCGCGAATGTACATCCCCGGAAACGGCTGCGCCTCCGTCCGCTGATGTCCGGCAAAGACCTCCGGCAATCGCTCGTGTTCGCAAAGACCGGCCAATTCGAACATGGCCTTCGCCAGACGATGCATCTCGCCGTGCAGTCCGTAGCGGCTGAATCCGAGCACGAATCCCGCGGTGGTGACGGGCCAAACCGAGCCGCGGTGATAGGAGAAGGGATTGAACGCGGGATGCTCGGAGGAAAGCGTGCGAATGCCCCATCCGGAAAAGAGATCCTCCCGCATCAAGCGCGCCGCCGTCCGCGCAATGCGCGATTCATCGATAATTCCCGACAGCAAACAGTGGCCCGGGTCGGAGGCGATGGAACGGATCAATTCCCCTTTGGAATCGATGCCCATGGCGCAGAAGCCCTCATCCTCCATCCAGAATTTCTCGTTGAACCGTTTCTTCAGCTCCTCGGCTTCTGTAAACATCCGGCGCGCCGCACCGATCTCTCCCAGGCGCCACAGCAGCTCGGAGAAGTGCAGCTTGGCCACATACGCGAAGGCCTGCGTCTCGCAGGTTCCAATCGGCGCCTCCACCTGCGATCCATCGGGATAGACAATCGCGTCTTCCGAATCCTTCCAGCCCTGATTCTTGACGCCCTGTTCAGAGCTGGTCTTATACCGGTAAAAGCCCGTCTCATCCAGGCTGTACTGGTCGGCCCAGGCCAGCGCGGCCTTGCACGCGCCGATGTACGGACGCACCGTATCCAGGTCGCCTGTCCAGTGCCATAACTCCGAAGCCGAGATGGGCAGCAGCAGGCAACTGGTCACCGATCCGTAGTACAGACTCTTCGGACGGAAATTCAGCTCCGAAAGAGGATCGGTGTGCAGAACATGCGGAATGCGGCCAGGCTGCGCATCGCGCCATTCGTTCACTTCCGTCGCCGCTCTCTCGCTCAGCGTGTGCAGCGCGCCCCGCAGAAACTGCGGGCTGACCGTCGCCGCCTGCCACGAGGCCGCCTCCATGTCGCGGCCGAAGACTTCGATGTAGGTCGGCACGCCGGCTGCCAGCGCAACGCCGCCGGGCGAGTCCAGATCGTAAAGACGCAGATCGGCCAAATCAAGCCGCGATCTCTCCAGCACCTGATCGACCAGCGGCGAAAGATCCTCGGCGTGCGGCACGGAGAACGATGCCGATGAGCTGAGCAGGCGCGCGCGCCGCTCATTCCAGTCGCTCGAAGCCACGCGGGAGCATTGCGCCGCGAGCGGCAGCCGTTCACCGTTCCGGTAAGCAATCCAGCTCAGGCACGCGTGCCACTGCTCGTGCGGAGCAAGTTTCATGCGGAACAGCAGGCGGCGATCGGCGGTCTCCGGCGGCGAATCCGCATGTTCGATACGCAGCCTGATGCCGCGATGCAGATGCGCCACTCCTTCTTCTCCCTGGTGGCTGTAGGCGTGCTCGGCACGGTAGTCCGCCATCTGTTCCCAGACTCCCGGTTCCGGCTCTGACCAGGTCAGGTTCAGCTTGCCATGCTGCTTTCGTCCCTCTTTGGCCTCATCCTGGGAGGTAAACGCATGCTCGAATTCCAGTTCCAGGGTCACGTCCGTTGTGATCTGCGTGTGGTTTGTCAGATGAACATCCTCGTGCATGCCTTCCCCCACGGATCGCGTGAGGCGCAGCTCCAGCGTTTGGCGCAGAGGATTGCATTCGTGGGGAGGCGTCTCTTTGCAGTTTTCCGGGGCCTGAATGAAGTAGCCCATCCAGGAAAACTGTTCCACCGCGGAAGCGCAGCTGAATTCCGGCTGTGTGCCGTTCAGGCGCCACGCATAGCGGCGGAGCACGCGCGTGTCATAAATGTAGAGCCCTTCAATGGGCTGCTCCGAGTGGACCTCACCGTTGTGTTCGCAGATCAACGCAGTGCGTCCGCGGCTGATCTGCGTGTGCGTGGTTCGTGGACGAATCTTGATCAGGGTGCCCCGATCGGTAATGCTCCGATGCATGAATCTCCTCAAGAAGGGGCAAGGGTGTGGAGGACGTGGCCGAAATAAGCGGCACATATGGTTAGATGCGCGCTCGTGCAACTGCGCCCGTAGACGGCTTGACGTCTGTTGGCGACCCATCGCCGATGCGCTTACTGAGGGTGAAAACGGAATGAAAGGTCGGCCAGCGCGTAGGGGGATTGGCACGAGAGCCATCCCTTGCGGGCGGTGAAGCGTGCGGAGGGGTGATGCGCGGGCGCCGGCAAACAGATGCGCGGATCATGGGCCGAGCCGGCCGAGTCGGTCGCGTCGCTCTGGGAGGCCTGCGGGGGGCGCAGGGGTTAAGGCCCGATTCTTTTGGGCCTGTCTCGGCACGACTGAGAGAGCTTGCGGAAAAATCCCGTCGTGCAGGAAAAACGTCCCTCAGCGGCTGAAGCCGAGTTGATTTTGCCGCTTTTGCGGCTCGGCTGAAGCCGGGCCCTTCAAGGAATCGGGTATTTCCGCGGGCTGTGAGGTCGTGCCCTGATCCACGGCGCAGGGGCTGAAGCCCGCTCCAATGGGGACACGGTCGGCACGACTGAAGTCGTGCTCTGATACAAAGCACAGCGGTTGAAGCCGCGTCGATTCTTGCGACTTATCGGCACGACTGAAGTCATGCCCTGATACAAAGCGGGATCGCCGCCGATGATGGGGCTGTTCCTTCCCACCCTGTCGCAACTACAGCGACCAGGGTGGGGCACCCGGCGCGCGCTGACGGGAGCCGCTACTCGTCGCCGGCCGCAGTTGCAGACCCGGACGGGCCGGCACCCTTGACGCGGACGACGGTGATCTTCGAGAAGCCTTCCTTGAAGTCGGGGGCGCGGAGGCGCTCGGCCATCTTGCGCATGACGTCTTCGCTGACGGTGCGTTCGCGGCGCTTGTTGCGGTCCAGGCAGACTTCAAGTGGAACATCAAAGAAGACCGCCTGGACCTCGTATCCAAAGCTTTTGGCCATCTTGATCCACTGGCGGCGCTCGTGGGGCGAGAGGTTGGTGGCGTCCACGTAATTCCAGGGCATCCTGGCGATGAGGCGGGCGCGCAGGAGCGAGCGCAGCGTGGAGAAGACCAGGCCCTGCCAGCGCTGCTCGGTGATGTCGTCGAAGAGCAGGGTGCGGAGCAGGTCGCTGGACAGCGGGGTGACGCCGCGGCGCTTGAACCAGGTGGTTTTGCCGGAGCCGGGCAGGCCGATGGTGAGGACGACGAAGCCGCGGGCGCCTTTGACTGCGCCGGGCGCGGGCTCGGGCGGAGGCGTGGCTACGGATTCGGGCTGGGTTTCGAGGACGACTTTGCCGGCGGGCTCCTGGGTGCCTTTGCCGGCACGGTGGGGAAGTTCCGGAACGGGCGGCGGCGCGCTCTCGAATGCGGGCGCCGGCGATTCCTGCTCGGGAGCGGATGACTCTGGAGGCTGGTCGCCGTGGTAGGAGGGCTGCAACGGGGCCGGTTGATTCTGAGGAATTTCCTGGCCAATTTTTCCCGTGGACTCCGAATTATTGGGTCCACGCTTCGAACGTCGTCTCATGCGTTCGCGCATCCATTCGCGCATATCCAGGATGTAACACACTCGGCTGTGGGTCGCAAACCGATGATGGGCATCGGGTATCCCGATGGACACGGGCGGAGCGCCGGTCCGGGAACATTTCCCAAAGGTGAGCGGGCGGCGGAAATTTCGCTCTGCGATGTGATGCCCGCCGCATTTTTGCGTTGACAGTGGTGCTAGCATCGGTAATTGGGTGGTTTCGGGCGTTTTCGACAAAGGCCGGCCACAGAGTACGCAGAGTTCACAGAGAGATCGTGCAGTAAGAGCTGAAGAAAGAAATTACGCAAGGAGACACTTTTCTATGGCCGTCAAGGTTGGAATCAACGGGTTTGGGCGCATTGGGCGGAACGTGCTGCGCGCCTCGCTTGGGAATCCGGAAATCGAATTTGTTGCCGTCAACGACCTCACCAGCCCCGCAACGCTTGCTCACCTGCTGAAGTACGACTCGATTCTCGGCAACCTAAAGAATGAGATCGTGGCCGGCGATGATTTCATCTCGGTCGACGGGAAGAAGATCAAAGTGTTTGCGGAGAAGGACCCGGCCCTGCTGCCGTGGGATCAGGGGGGCGCGCAGGTGGTGGTGGAGTCGACGGGCCGCTTTACCGACGGGGCCAAGGCCAAAGCGCATCTGCGCGGGCCGGTGAAGAAGGTCATCATCTCCGCTCCGGCGACCAACGAAGACCTGACGGTGGTGCTGGGCGTGAACGAGAAGAAGTACGATCCGGCAAAGCACAACATTCTGTCGAACGCCTCGTGCACGACGAACTGCCTGGCACCGGTGGTGAAGGTGCTGGTGGAGAAGTTCGGGATCGTGTCGGGGATTATGACGACGATCCACAGCTACACGAACGACCAGGTGATTCTGGACTTTCCGCACAAGGACCTGCGGAGGGCACGCGCGGCGGCGCTGTCGATGATTCCGACCTCGACCGGCGCGGCGAAGGCGCTGAAGCTGGTGATCCCTGAGGTGGAAGGCAAGCTGGACGGGTTTGCGATTCGCGTGCCTACGCCAAATGTGTCGGTGGTGGACCTGACCTTCGTGTCGGAAAAGCCGGTGACGAAGGACGCGATCAACGGCGCGCTGAAGGCTGCCTCAGAAGGCGAACTGAAGGGCATTCTGGGCTACGACGCGAACGAGCTGGTGTCGAGCGACTTCAAGGGCGACGCGCGGTCGTCGATTGTGGACGGGCCGCTGACGAAGGTCGTGGGCAGCCACATGGCCAAGGTGATCAGCTGGTACGACAACGAGTGGGGCTACTCGAACCGGGTGCGCGATCTGATTCTGTTCGTCGCGAAAAAAGGCCTGTAAGCGACGGGGCTCAGAGCACAGAGCGCAGTTTGGGGCGTTCAGTCTTCGGGCTGAACGCCGCTCCTCACACTTGGGGGCGACCGATGCGGCGGAATATTCCTGGGACATCTCCGTATGAGCCGGTGATTGGCTTTTCGCGCGCGGTGCGCGTGGGCAACACCGTGCATGTGTCGGGGACGGGGCCGGTGGGTGCGGATCTGGCCGATCCGGCGACGCAGACGCGGCACATTCTGGAGATTATTCGCGGGGTCCTGGAGCAGGCGGGAGCGCGGCTCGAAGATGTGGTGCGGACGCGGATCTATCTGACGCGCGCCGACGACTGGGAAGCCGTGGGGCGCGCGCACGGGGAGTTCTTCGGCGCGATTCGGCCGGCGGCGACGATGGTCGTGGTGGCGCAACTGCTGCAGCCGACGTGGCATGTGGAGATTGAAGCGGACGCGGTGATTGAATCCGCGCCGGAGAAAGGCTGAGGTTCTATGTCGAAACTCTCGATTCGCGATCTGGATTTGGCGCACAAGCATATTTTTATGCGCGTGGACTTCAATGTCCCGCTGACGGAAGACGGCTCGGAGATTACCGACGACACGCGCATTAAAGAGACGCTGCCGTCGATTGAGTACGCGCTGCGGCACAGGGCCAAGCTGATTCTGGCGTCGCACCTGGGGCGGCCCAAGGGCAAGGTGAATCTGAAGTACTCGCTGCGGCCGGTGGTGGACCGGCTGAGGACACTGCTGGACCACGCAATGGGATCGAAGACGAACGTGGCGTTTTCGCCGGACTGCGTGGGCGATACGGCGAAGGAGCTGGCGCGGCAACTGGAGTCCGGGCAGGTGCTGCTGCTGGAGAATCTGCGCTTTCACGCCGAGGAAGAGGCGAACGATGCGGAGTTCTCGAAAAAGCTGGCGGCCCTGTGCGATGTGTACGTGAACGACGCCTTCGGCAGCGCGCATCGCGCACACGCTTCGACGGAGGGGATTACGCACTTCGTGAAGCAGTCGGCGGCGGGGCTGCTGATGGAGAAAGAACTGACGTACCTGGGCAAGGCGCTGGAGAATCCGGCGCGGCCGTTTGTGGCGATCATTGGGGGATCGAAGATTTCGGGCAAGATCGACGTGATCAACAACCTGCTGGACAAAGTGGACACGCTGGTGATCGTGGGCGGGATGGCGTACACGTTTGCGCGGGCGAAAGGCGTTACCACGGGCAAGTCGCTGATGGAGGAAGACAAGATTGAGATCGCCAGGCAGGCGCTCGACAAGGCAAAGGCGAAAGGCGTAAAGCTGCTGTTGCCAGTCGATAACATCTTGGCGGACAGCTTCTCGAACGACGCGAAGACGCAGGTGTGGGACTCGGCGGTGAATTTTCCGGCGGAGTGGCAGGGGCTGGACATCGGACCGAAGTCGATTGAGGCGATCCTGGAGGCCGTTGACACGGCGCGGACGATTGTTTGGAACGGGCCGGCGGGGGTTTTCGAGTTTCCGCGCTTTGCGGTGGGGACGAACGCGATTGCCGAGGCGGTCGCGGCCAATCAGGATGCGGTGACGATCATCGGCGGCGGGGATTCGGTGGCGGCGGTGAAGCAGGCCGGCGTGGCAGACCGGATCAAGCACATCTCGACGGGCGGCGGGGCGAGCCTGGAGTTCCTGGAAGGCAAGAAGCTGCCGGGGGTTGAGGCGCTGACGGAGAAGTAGATCGTCCGCAGCGGGTTAGAATTGGGGCGCCATGCAGATCATCTTTGCGGCGCCCTTTGTTCTTGCGGCGGCACTCGTGTTCACGATCCTGTCGCTCATTCCACGAGCGCGGCGGTGGGCGATTCCGATTCCAGCGGGGATTATCGCCGCGGGGCCTTCGTTGTTGGTTGTCTTCATCGTGGAGGCGCTAACCATCCATTTCTTCGATCACACTGCATGGCCCGGAAGATGGGCCAGCATTCTATACGTTTCAAGCGGAATTCTCGGTG
Source organism: Acidobacteriaceae bacterium (assembly GCA_030041515.1). Taxonomy (GTDB): domain Bacteria; phylum Acidobacteriota; class Terriglobia; order Terriglobales; family Acidobacteriaceae; genus Palsa-343. Next base: position 30,132 of record JASHNS010000021.1, read on the forward strand.
GCATCGTCGGCGGGGTCGGGGTCGCAGTGCTTGCCAGCTTTGTGGCGAATGTGCTGCCGAGACCTCTGTTGCGGCTGGCGGTGGTCCTGACAGGGTGGTGCAGCTACTTCGTCATGCTGCTCACCCTGGCGTTTGTCATGGACCAGCAGTTTAGCCTCTACAGTGGGCCGTTCCGCGGCTGGTCAGAAGCTCTGGCGCTCGGATTGGAGTTGTTGCTCAGTTTGACAGGGGCCATTCTCGTCGCGCAAAACGCAGAGCAATTCCGCACCAGGAGAATGCGCTTGCCATATGGCGCGCCGTTCCGAAGGCGCGGCCAGATGCCACCTGTACCGGCTGCCGATGCGCGGTGAAGTGGCGGAGGAATCTTCTCTAATGCAGTCGACTGTCGTTGATGAACGTTTTGATACAAAGGCATCTGAACATGCCGACGAACTCGTTCGACCGATTGCCGCACGATGGCGGCGAAACAAAAAATGCAGGTCCTTCGACTCCGCCTCCCGCAGCAGGGCTGCGGGAGGCTTCGCTCAGGATGACAGCTTTTTCAAATGATGAGGCAGCTGCTGTCGTCAGAGCCGAAGCGGCTTATCCCACCGGCGCGAGATGCGCGGTGAAGTGGCGGAGGAACGGGGCTTCGTAGGTGAGCTTCATGCCGCGGATGCGGTCACGGTTCTTCCAGACTTCGAGGATGACTTCGACTAAGTAATCGATGTGGCTTTGCGTGTAGACGCGGCGCGGGATGGCGAGGCGGACGAGGTCCATTTGCGCGGCGGCGGCGAACATGAGGGTGCCGATCTCGACGGAGCGGACGCCGCCTTCGAGGTAGAGCTCGGCGGCCAGGGCTGCGCCGGGAAACTGATCGGGCGGGATGTGCGGCAGGAAGGCGCGGGCGTCGAGGTAAACGGCGTGGCCGCCGGGGGGTTGGACGATGGGCACGCCTTCGGCTGCAATGTGGTTGCCGAGGTAGGCCGTTGAGGCGATGCGGTAGCGCAGGTAATCCTCTTCGAGCGCCTCCTGCACGCCGACGGCGATGGCTTCGAGGTCGCGTCCGGCGAGGCCGCCATAGGTGGGGTAGCCCTCGGTGAGGATGAGGAGATCTTTTTCCTGCTGGGCGAGCTTGTCGTCGTTGGTGCAGAGGAAGCCGCCGATGTTGGCCATGCCGTCTTTCTTGGCGGACATGGTGCAGCCGTCGCCGAGGCGGAACATCTCCTGCGCGATTTCTTTGGGCGTTTTGTTTGCGTAGCCGGGCTCGCGGAGCTTGATGAACCAGGCGTTCTCGGCGAAGCGGCAGGCGTCGAAGTAGAGCGGAATGCCATGGCCGCGGCAAAGGGCGCTGACGGCACGGGCGTTTTCCATGGAGACGGGCTGGCCGCCGCCGGAATTATTTGTAACCGTGAGCATGACTAATGGAATGCGCTCGCGGCCGACGCGGGCGATGAGCGCTTCGAGGGCGGCGACGTCCATGTTCCCTTTGAAGGGATACGAGAGAGCCGGCTGCTTTCCTTCCGGGATGAGCAGGTCGATGGCTTCGGCGCCGGTGAACTCGACGTTGGCGCGGGTGGTGTCGAAGTGGGTGTTGTTGGGGACGACGCTTCCCTTCCCGCAGGAGACGCCGAAGAGGATGCGCTCCGCGGCGCGGCCCTGGTGCGTGGGGATGACGTGGCGATAGC
>JASHNS010000022.1 GCA_030041515.1 Acidobacteriaceae bacterium
GGCATCCACAACGAATTTGAAATGGAGCGCTCCCCCGACGACGCCCGCGCCATGATCCTCCGCGCCGATCTCACCCAGGGTGGCTCCCCGGCTCTCAACGCCGTCGTCGGCTACGAGCAGCGCCTTGCCATGGGCCGCAGCTTCCGCACCATCACCGCTGTCGAGGACCGCCCTGACATCACCGGCGGTCCCCGCAGCCAGGGCCTGCAGGCCGGCGAAATGCGCAGTGGCGAAACCATGGATTTCGGCGCCCTCCAGGCTGAAGCCGGCGACTCCGCCGAGCTCGTCCACATGGGCGGAACCCTCCTCGCCAACCATCCCTTTGCCGGCCTCTCCATGCATCGCGGTGAAATGCTGATCTCGTACCGCGTCTCCACCGCGCCCGGCATCCAGACCGTCGAGGATCTCGATCGCCAGGCCACCGTCGAGCCCGCCCTCGTCGAGCGCAACGGCGCCCCCGAGCTCGAAGAAGGTTTCCGCCAGGAAGTCGACGTCCAGCGCTCCCAGGATCGCGTCCGCATGAAGGTCACCGCCTGGCAGGAGCGCGTCGATCACCCCGTCGTCACCGGCGGCGGCGCCATCTCTCAGGCCGACTGGAACGGCGGCAATCTCCTCTACGACGGTTCCACCGGCCTCATCCGCGCCGCCGGCGAATCCCTCAGCGGCGAAGGCATGCTCGGCGAACTCCAGGAACAGGTCTCCAGCACCACCTGGGTTAGCTTCGACGCTGCCATCGGCGAGGCCCTCGGCATGGCCCAGTCCGCTCCCGGCTCTGAAACCGTCGCCCAGGCCCTCAACGCCATGCACGCCGCAGAAGTCCCCCTCTACAGCGCTGCCGTCCGCGGCAAGCTCGCCCACGCCGGCACCGAATGGCGCGCTTCCTACACCTGGCAGAATGCCGCCACCGTCACTCCCGTCAACGCGTTCTCCGACAGCGCCCAGGATCCCTACCTCAGCGTCTTCTTCCGCCAGCCCATCCGCGTGGGCCGCGTCATGCCCAATGGCGTCGAAGCCCTCGTCGATGTCCGAAACCTGCTGGCCGAAGGCTACCGGCCCTTCCTTTCCCGCGATGGCAGCACCCTCTACTTCGCGCAGGCTGCCCGTTGCGTCGAAGGCGGCCTCTCCTTCAGTTTCTAGCGAGTCTGTCATCCTGAGCCGAGTCGGCGCGTAGTCTGCGCCCACCGAGTCGAAAACCTGCCCTGAGCGAAGCGCCAAAGGCGCGGAGTCGAATGGGGACCTGCATTCACCTCGCCAGCAGCAGGGCGAATATCCGAGGCAGGCGCGGGCAGTTCCAGGCACGCTTTCAGCTTCCGGTTCTACTTGCGAATCGCCGCTCCCCGCTCCTCGAGCAGCTTCCGCAGAATCGACCGGTGGCACCGCTCCTCCCGCTCGCAATAGCAGCCCACCGCGAAATTCGTCTCCACCGACAACGCTGCCAGCAGATCCAGCAGGCGCGCCCGTTCCGGCTGCTTCATCTCCGCCCGATACTTCCTCTCAAACGCCCGCCATGCCTTCTCGTCTCCCCCGGAATGCAGGATCTCCCCCACCAGTTCCTGGCTCGGCGCCAGATCCGGCATCCACACGTCGTAGAAATCCCGCTTCCCAAACTCTGCCTTCGGCACGCCCCGCGGCGGACGCCGCACTGTCCCCAGCCGCAGTCCCTCATGCGCTTTTCTCGGCGTTCCCAGCCGCACCACCCGAATCGCCATCACGCCTCCTTTCCCCTCGGCTTCCTCGATCGCTCGCCGCCGCGCCCGATCCCGCTTTCGCACAGCAACCCGGCCCGTCCGCTCCCGACTCTCACCCAGTAAGACCAAAGCCTTCCTGAATCGCCAGCGCGCGGAGCGATCCACGTTCCTTCCTGCCCCAACCGAGGAGTCTCTCATGTATCACCATGTCAAAAAGCTCATGTACACCGTGCGCATCGACCAGCCCGATCCCCGCTTCGGCCGCATGCTGCTCGAGCAGTTCGGCGGCGCCAACGGAGAACTCGCCGCCGCCATGCAGTATTCCATCCAGGGTCTCAATTGCGAAGATGATGCCCGCAAAGATCTCCTCATGGACATCGGCACCGAAGAGCTCAGCCATCTCGAAGTCATCGGCGCTCTCATTCGCATGCACCTCAAGCCCCTCAAAGAAAGCCGCGAAGCCGCTGACGCCGATCCCCTCGTTGCCATCGCCGGCGGCGGAGGCGTCGGTCTCTGCAACTCCGCAGGCACGGCCTGGACCGCTGACTACCTCAAGGTCACCGGCGACCTGGCCACCGATCTCCGCAGCAACGTCGCCGCCGAAGCCCGCGCCAAGATCGTCTACGAGCGCCTCATCGGCTTTACCCAGGACCCCGGCTCCCGCCAGGCCCTCCAGTTCCTCATGACTCGCGAGATCACCCACATGCGCGCCTTCTCCGCCGCCATCGAGAGCATGGAGAAGCCGCCCTTCTCCATCGGCATCTTCCAGCCCACACCCCGCCTCGTCGATCAGTATGTCAACGCATCCACCGGCGAAGGCGAGGAAGGTCGCGACATGCGTGGTCCCTGGAACAACGGCCAGCTGGGACTTCACCTCGTCCAGTCCCGGTCCGAAGGCGGCGAAGGCCTGCACAACGAGCCGTACGATCCGCAACCCGGCACGGAGACGACCTCGCCTGCCGATTCCACCCCCGTCGGCGAATTCCTCGACGGCGCCCGCGGCAAAATCGGCGCCCACCGCGAGCGGCTGAAAGCCTCGTAATTCCGTCGCTGAGAAAGAGAAAGGGGTGCCCGCGCGGCGCCCCTTTTGGCTGGGCACCGCAATCCCTCTTCCGGGGCGGGATCCTGCTTGACATTGCTTTATACTGACAAGCATGCGCACCGCCAAAACCGTCTCCATTACCCTGCCGCCCGAGCTGCTCGAGAAAGCGCAGGAGGCCGCGCGCAGCGAGCACCGCACCATGAGCGAACTCTTCCGCGAGGCGCTGCGCCGCTACCTGGCTGCGGGCGCGCTGGCCGATCCGGAATGGCAATCGCTCCTGCGCCGCACCCGGGTTGCCGGGCGTGCCCAGGACATTGTGGGGGAGGCCGATGTCGAACGCCTCTCCGATGAGTTTCGTCAGGAGAAGCGCAGGGCGTCGTGATCCGCGTCGTGGCGGATACCAATATCTACATCTCCGCGCTGATGTTTGGCGGATTGCCGGGAACCCTGGTCGATCTCGGCTTGTCGCAGCTCGTGCACCTGGTCGCCTCTCCGGCGCTGCTGGACGAACTCGACGAAAAGCTGCGCCTCAAGTTCCGCGTGGCCGCCGGGGACGCAGCGGCCATTCGCCGTCATCTCGAGCGTGCCATCGATCTGGTAGCGCCGAATCTCACGATCGCCGCCGTTCCCGACGATCCTGATGACAATCGGATTCTTGAGTGCGCTGTCGCCGGCAGAGCCGATGTCATCGTGAGCGGTGATCGTCACCTGCTCCGGCTTGGATCGTATGAAGGAATACCCATCCTCACCGCCAGACAGTTTTTGGAGATGGCAGGGTTGGCGTAGCTCCCGCGCCCCTACATCCGGATCTTCACCAGCCCCTCGGCCCCGCCCGGCGTCGTCGTCGATGTCTGCGGCGCCCGCCAGTGGTCGATGTAGCTGATCTGGTGCACGCAGCTCACCGTGCAGTTCGGCGCGCACCCCTTCTCCGTCAGGAACTCCCGCTTGAGATCCGCCTTCGTGTACTCCGCCAGCGGCACCCCCGGATATCCCCGCTGCTGCGAGCAGTAATGCACCAGCCCGTTCTCGCAGATGTACAGGAACCGCGACCCCGCCCGGCACCGCCACTCATTCGGCTGCCCGTTCGCGATCTTCTCCTGGAACTGGTTGAACCGCGAGTAATTCCTCTTCTTCCAGGACCGCATCTCCGTCCACACCGTGCGCTCTTCCGCGCCCAGCGGCTTCAGCTGCCCGTCGCCGTCGTGAATAATCCCGATCGTCGACGTGAAGCCAAGCCCCACCGCGCGCCGCCCAATCGTCAGCGCGTCCTGCGGATTCTTAATCCCCCCGCCCACCACCGAATTGATATTCACGTGGAAATCCGCATACTCCGCCAGGAACTGCAGCTTCTTGTCCAGAACCTTCAGGCTCTTCTTCGAAATCTCATCCGGCTGCACGTTGTCGATCGAAATCTGCAGGTGGTCGAGCCCCGCCTTGTTGAGCCGCTGGATCCGCTCCGGCATCAGCAGATACCCGTTCGTGATCATCCCCGCCATGCGCCCGTGGTGCCGGATGCGCGCGATGATCTCGTCCAGGTCCGGATGCAGCAGCGGCTCGCCGCCCGAGATCGTGATGATGCTCGTTCCCAGCCGCGCCAGATGGTCGATCCGCCGCAGCATTTCGTCCAGCGGCACCGGCTTCGAGCTGTCGTCGTACTCGTTGCAGTACGCACACGCCAGATTGCACCGCCGCATCGGCACAATCTGCGCCATCACCGCATGCCGCGTGGACGTCAGCGCGTGCCCCACCAGCGTCAGCTCCCGCACCTTCCGCGAAGCCGCCTTCAGGCGCCGCCGAACCGTCATTCTGCGCGCCGGGGACACGGTTGTGGACTCAGTCGAAGACATGTCTTTCTTTATTGAATCACACGCCCGGAACCGCCGCGACGCGCGCCCGTTGAACGGCGCCCGCCAGGCTCCGAACGGCTGCGGAATGAACCTGACTGGTCCGAAATCCCCTGCGACAACGCCTCATCCTGAGCGAACCGGATAAAGGTGTCATCTGGAAATACTGTCACCCTGAGCGGAGTTGGCGCGCAAGCGCCAGCGCAGTCGAAAGCCTGCCCTGAGCGAAGCGCCAAAGGCGCGGAGTCGAACGGGGACCGCATTCCCGCGCGTTCCAGCTTCCCCCTCACCCGAAGACAATCTACTCGACCACCGGCCAATCCACTTCGCTCGTCGTGCGCAGCGGCCCCGCCAGCAGCTTCATGCTCTGCATCTTGTGCTCGCGCATCACCGTCAGATCCACCGCCTTGCCGTTGCTCGACTTCAGCGCATGCGCCCACTGGCTGGTCGTGGTGATCGTCTTCCCGTTCACCCGCACAATTACATCGCCCGCCCGCAGCCCTGCCACCGCCCCAGGACTGTCATCGTCCACGCGCTTCACCAGCAGTCCATGGCCGCTGTGGACGCCGAAAAAGTGCGCCAGTTGCCATCCCATCGCATCCAGCTGCAGCCCCGTGTACAGCGGATTCGCCACGCTCCCCGCGATAAACCCGTTGCCGAACCCCGACCCCATCGCCGGCAACGCGTACTCCCCGCTGTTCTGCGGCGGCGGCACCGGGATGTGCTGCGACCACGCCTTCGCTTCCAGCGTCGACCGGTCCGCCAGCGTTATCTTCAGCGTCTGCTGCTGCCCCCCCCGGCTGATCACCAGCGTGATCGTGCGTCCCGGCGGCATCCCTCGCAGGCTCCTCCGCAATTCTGCCTCGCCCGTGATCGTCTGCCCGTTCACTGCAAGAATCACATCGTGCACGTGCAGCCCCGCCTTGGCGGCCGGAGCGTCATGGTCCACCGCGATCACCTCGGCCCCGCGCGCGTCTTTCAGCTTCAGCTCCGCCGCCTGCTGCGTGTCGATGTCCCGCGCCCCCACTCCCAGATATCCCTGGCTCGCCTGGTTCAGCAGCGCATCCTGCGGCCCTGAGAACGCAAGGTGTTGCGCTCCCTCCAGCGCCAGGCTCTCCGGCGCCGACGGCGTCATCTGTGCAAGCAACCCTCCCGCCTGCAGCAGGCTTCCGGCCAGCGCCAGCGCGGGGATCAACTTCAGGAAAGGCCTCGGAATCAAACTCATCGCACTTCGCTCTCGCTGCTGCCCAACTGTCTGACGTACGAGATTCGCTTCGGTTAACTTTGTAGTACCTTCAGGCGCCGCCGGCTTCTTATTGGATTTGCTCGGCTGCCTGCTCCAGAAACTGCCGCGAAACCGTGCGGATATAAGGATTATCGTCTTCGTTGGATACTGTCTGCAGCACTTCCCGCACGCTGGAATCCGCCTCGACAGGTGCCAGCAGCCCGATCGCTTCCGTCCGGATCTCCGGATCCGGATCGTTCAGCAGCGCTTCCAGCACCGCGTCCCGCACCCGCGTGTCCTCGCTGATGTACGGCTGCAGTCCCTCCAGCGCCTTCTGCCGCACCGCTGCGCTGTGGTCGTACCGCAATGCCACCATCAGCGCGTTCCGCACCGGCCCGTTCGTGCACACCCGTCCCGACCGGCACTCCTGCGCCAGCACGTTGACTGAATTCTCATGCGCCCGCGGATCCGCCTGGTCCCGCGTCGCCGCCACCAGCAGCCGCCGGATCTCCGGATCGTCCACCGTCCCAAAGACCGTCTCCGGCACCACGCGGTCGAACCGCACTTCCAGCTCCTGCGTGCCCTGTTCCTGCGTCACGCTGCTCACCCGCGCAATCTGTGTCGGATCCAGCTGCGCCAGCACCGGCACCGCCGCCGCCGTGCTCTTCGCCTCCAGCGTGGAAGGTTGAGGCGCCTCTGCCTTCCGCCCCAGCCGATAGCCCCCCCATCCGCCGCCCGCCGCGCCCGCCAGCAGTACCGCCGATGCCATCACCGGTGCGCTCGCCAGCCGTCCAGCCCCTCGCCGGAAACTCTGCCACCGCCGCAGAAAGAACCCGCCCTGCGGCATCTCGTCCAGCGCTTCATCCAGCCGCAGCCGCGTCCGCGCCAGCAGGCTCGGCGAAGGATCGGTCACCGGCAGCACCGACATCGCCTTCTGCAGCCCCGCCACCGCCTCCATCTCCTGGCGGCACCGCTCGCATCCCGCCAGATGCTGGTCCAGCTGGTGCGCCTGGTCGTCCGGCAGCTCTCCGTACGCCGCCAGAACGATGCATTCCTGTGCCATTTCACAATTCATGGCGGATTCCTTGCCTCACTTCGCCCCAAGAAATTCTCGTTGCCCCGGATCTCTTCCGTCCGGTCATTCCTAATCCCTAATCCCTGTCCCCTGCCTTACCTCAACTCTGCCAGCTTCACCCTCAGCTTCTTCGTCGCTCGGAACAGCGTGTTCTTCGCCGTCTCCTCCGTCGTGTTCAGCATCTCTCCAATCGTCCGCAGCCGCAGCCCCTGATAATGCTTCAGCTCAAAGACCATCCGCTCCCGCGGCGTCAGTTCGTCCAGCGCTTCGCGGATGCACTGCCCAAGATACTTCCGCTCCAGCTCCCGCGCCGGGTTCGCCCCCGACCGGTCGTCCGATACGTTCGTCAGCAGGTCGATCTCCTCCCCTGACGAGTCGATCATCACCGCCTGGTCCTCGCGCCGCGTCTTCCGCCGCCGCAAATGGTCCAGGCATAAATTCGTCACGATCCGGTACACCCACGTGTAAAACGAGCACTCGAATCGGAAATTCCCCAGGTACCGGTATGCCTTCAGGAATGCTTCCTGCTGGATGTCCTGCGCGTCCTGCTCCGACCCCGTCAGGTGCATCGCCAGCCGCAGCACTGCCTGATCATATTGACGCACCAGCGCGTCAAAGGCTGTCCGCGAGCCTCCCTGCGCCTCGCGGATCAGCTCGGTCTCGTGCAGGTTTTCTTTCAGCGGCGCCGACGGTCGCCCCTGCGTTTGCAGACGGGGCTTTCCGGGCGAAATGAAACGAAGCGCATCAGCAGGCATGGAATCTCCTGTCGCGTGGGTGGTGCGTCGTACGCTTCTTTTCAGACGCGCCAGCTTTCGTTTCGTGAGCAAGGGCAATGGTAACTCCCGCTCCGTACCCCATCGTCAGCCCAACCGATGCCGGCTCGCGGGCCACTCCCCGCGCCAGCTCTGGGGATCGGGCTCTCCTTCCTTTTTACTCCTCTTCGCCCTGGGTGCCCACCTCGGGTGCCCCACCCTTCTCCGCGCAGCGGATGGGGTGGGTTCTGAATCCTCATCACGGACAACTGGATCACGGACACCCCAATTTTCTGGCCCCTTTCCCGCGCGGAAGGCTATCATGCCCTAACCCCCGCTCACCCCCCTCGCGGAGCTCGAACTCCCATGCGGAATTTTCCACTCGAAAAGTGGCTCGTCGCCCTCGCCTTGGCGCTGCCCTGTGTCGCCCTCTCTGTTTCCGCGCAGCAACAAACCATCAACCTCGGCCCATCCGCCATCCCTCTCACCGGCCCCTGGAAGTTTTCTCCCGGCGATTCGCCCTGGCTCGGCACATCTTCTAACGGCCATTTCCTCTGGGCTGACCCCGCCTTCAACGATTCCGCCTGGGCCGCCATGGATCTCACCCCTCCGCCTAACTCCATCGACATCCAGTTCGGCAGCGCCAGCTTCCTTCCCGGCTGGACCGCCCGCGTCGCCAGCACGCACGGCCAGCAGGACGACATCACCGTCCTCACTGTTGCCTTCGCTCCCGCCGAGGTCCTCCATGCGTAGAGCGGTTCTGGCCGCCGCATGGCTGGCGATGGCGTGGTTGCCGATTCACGCGCATGCCATCGGCGCGGTTCCCGCTCCGGCCGCCGTCGACGCAACCCACTTTCCCGCCGGCGTCCTCGACCTCGGCCCCGGATGGCGCACCCACGCAGGCGACAACCTCGCCTGGGCCCAGCCTGCCTTCGACGACAGCGCCTGGACCGCTGCCAATCTCGACCGTCTCGGGCCAGCCCAGCCCGGATGGCGCTGGTTCCGTCTGCGCCTGCATCTCGGCCCCAATCACCCGCAGCTTTCTCTGCTCCTGCAGGGAGGCCAGGGCACCTATGAAGTTTTTCTCAATGGACAAAAAGCGCTCGGAGCGGAACTGCGCCCGCTCTTCGGCGCCACCCATCCCACCGAGCAGATTTTCGCCCTGCCCAACGCTCCCGACGTTGAAATCGCGCTCCGCACCTGCGCCCTCTCCATGTATGTGGGCCTGCACGAGCGCCTCTTTGTCTCCGCCTCGCTGGGCTCCCCTCGGGACATCGAATCCCGGCGCGCCGCCCTCCAGAGCCAGCGTCTCTACGCGGTCTTTCCCTCCATCGCCATCAACCTTCTGCTCATCCTCGCCGGCTGCGGCGTATTCGCTCTCTGGCGCAGTCAACGCGGCCACGCCGAATACCTCTGGCTGGCCCTCTATCTCATCGCTCTCGGCGCTTCCAACTTCCTCACCTTCGCCCAGGCCTTCGGTCTGGGGCCGGAGGCCTGGGGCGTCGTCTACGGCGATCCGCTGATTTATGCCTTCACCCTCATGCAGATTCAGTTCACCTTCGCCTTTGCCGGCAGACGCGTCGGCCCGGCGTGGCGTGCGTATGAGGTCCTGCTCGTCGTCATGCTCGTCCCCTCGCAGCTCACCACCTTCGCCAACTTTCCCGCAACGGTCTACGTTGTGCTGGAAGCCCTCGCTCTCCTGCCCGCTGCCATTCTGCTCCCGGCCCTGCTCCTCGTCTGGTATCGCCGCGGCAATCGCGAAGCTGGCTGGCTGATCCTCCCCAGCCTCTTCCCGGCCGCCGCCTGGATCATCTCCAATCTCGGCGAAGCTTCGATTTATACCGGCTGGGGCCACGCCGATTTCCTCGCCAATCTCTCCATTCCCCTGGGAGTCGCTCATTTCCAAATCCCCGACCTCGGCAGTCTCCTTTTCCTCCTTGCCATCGGCGTCGTCATCTTCTTCCGCTTCACCCGCGTCAGCCGCGAGCAGGCCCGCACCGCCGCCGAGCTCGACGCCGCCCGCGCAATGCAGCGCCGCATGGTCCCGGATGTCCTGCCCGCCGTGCCGGACTATGCCATCGAACCTGCTTATCTGCCCGCCACCGAAGTCGGCGGCGACTTTTACCAGGTCATTCCCGCCCCAGCGTCCACGCTGATCGTCATCGGCGACGTCAGCGGCAAAGGACTCAAAGCCGCCATGACCGGTACGCTCGCCCTCGGCGCGCTCCGCTCCCTCGCGCAGGAAGATCTCTCTCCCGCGCAAATCCTCTCCCGCCTCAACGCCCAGCTGGCCGCTTCCTCCGATGGCGGCTTCGTCACCTGCCTCTGCCTCCGTCTTGCTCCGGATGGCTCCATCACCCTCGCCAACGCCGGTCATCTCGCGCCCTACCGCAACGGTGAAGAAATTCCCCTCGATTCCGCCCTGCCCCTCGGCATCACCGCCGACACTTCCTACGCCGAATCCACCCTGCGGCTGGCTCCCGCCGACACGCTCACCCTCCTCTCCGACGGCGTCGTTGAAGCGCGCAATGCCACCGGCGAACTCTTCGGCTTCGAGCGCACCCGCTCCCTCAGCACCCAATCCGCTGAAGCCATCGCCCGCGCCGCCCAAGCCTACGGCCAGCAGGACGACATCACCGTCCTCACCGTCGCCTTCGCCCCAGCCGAGGTCGCGCATGCGTAAACGCTCAGCCACGCTGCTCCTCCTGCTCGTGTCCGTGTGCCTCGCTTCTCCGGTGTCTGCGCAGTCTGGACCCGCTGTTTCCGTATCCACCGTCCGCTATCACTTCGGCGACAACCCAGCCTGGTCCTCGCCCTCCTTCGACGACACCTCCTGGTCCAGCGCACAGCAGGGCCGCTGGCCTGAACCCGCCTATCGCTCCGACGGATGGGTCTGGGTGCGTCTGCGCGTTTCTGTGCGGAGGGACACGGCGCCGCCGCTGGGCATCCGTGTCGTCAACCCAGCCAACACCCTGGTCGCCGATGAAGTCTTCGTCAATGGGTTCTCCGTTGGAACCGTCGGCAACCTTCCACCGCACGAGTGGGTGAACTGCCTCCCGCAGACGATGGCTTTCGACCTGCCCCCAGGCGTCGTACAGCCCGGGACCGTCGCTACCATCGCCCTGCGCCTCTGGTACCCGCCCTTTGTGCGCCGTCCCGATGTTCTCAATTCCGCCGCTTTCGGCTTCGATCAACGCCGCACCCTGCGCGCCGAGGAGGATGCAGCCCGGGTGCGCTCTCTTCTCCACAACCTGCCCGGACTGGCGCTGAACAGCCTCATCTGCCTGATTGGTTTCGCCGTCCTGCTGCTGGGGTGGCGCTCACGCAGTCGCAATCTTCTTCTCTACGGCGCCATGCTGGCCACGGCTCCCTGGATCACACTTTTCTTTGAACTCGTCGAAGCTCGCATCCTATCGCTTTCCGCGCAGGAGTATTTCCCTCTTCAGGTCGTTTCCCAGATCCCCGCCATGATCATGTCTGTGGTCTTTATCTGGGGTATCAACAATCTCCGCGACGTCTGGCTGAAGCGTCTCGCTTTCGCGGCCTTGTGGATATTCAACATCGGCATGATCGTCGCGTTTGTGCCGGACCACACCTCTTCGCTCGCAACCGTGGCTATGCCTGTTTCGATGATGGCGCTGAAGGCTTTCAATGTCGTCACGATCGGAGTCCTTCTTTGGGTTCTGTTCGTCATTCGCCGCAATCGCCTGGTCGCGTTTGCCATGGCCCTCCCTCCCGTAGGATCGCTCTCCGTTGGCTTTCGCGTCCTCTATCAGCAGGGTCAGGGCGCCTTCGATGTGGCCTTCTTTCTCGCCGGGCTGTTTCTCTCCATCGCCCTGGCTCTCAACGCATGGAAAGAATGGCGCACCCGTGACGCTCTGCGCGCCGAGTTCGAAGCCGCCCGCGAGGTGCAGCAGCGTCTCATCACCCCTGCCGTCGACCTTCCCGGTTTTCGCATCCGGAGTGTCTACGCGCCCGCCACGCAGGTCGGCGGCGATTTCTTCCGTGTCATTCCCGAAAGCGATGGATCCGTCCTCGTTGTCGTCGGCGATGTCAGCGGCAAAGGCCTGCGTGCCGCGCTCACCGTCAGCGCTCTCATCGGCGCGCTTCGTACCCTGCCGCCTCTGCCGCCGGCGCGCATCCTCGCAGCGCTCAATCGCGCTCTGGTGGGCCACATGCAGGATGGCTTCGTCACCTGCCTCGCCGTCCGTATCCATACAAACGGAACGATCATCGTGTCGAATGCGGGCCATCTTGCGCCTTATCGTAACGGTGAAGAGTACAAATGCGATTCCGGCCTTCCCCTCGGCGTTACCGCTGACGCCGCCTATGCGGAATTCTCATTCACCCTCGCGCCCGGCGACACCCTCACCTTCGTCTCCGATGGCGTCGTCGAAGCCCGCAACGCCCGCGGCGAACTCTTCGGATTCGACCGCACGCGCGAGATCTCGCGCCAGTCCGCTGAAGCCATCGCCCTCGCCGCCCAGCAATTCGGCCAGCAGGACGACATCACCGTCCTCACC
>JASHNS010000023.1 GCA_030041515.1 Acidobacteriaceae bacterium
TGAAGGTCGCCGACGGTCCGGAGCACGTCACCGTCCAGGAAATTGACGGACTGCTGTATCTCCCCGGCCATGCCCAGGATCAATTGCGGCGTGCTCTGTGCGTCCCGGCACTCAGCGAAGGCTGGAAGGGGTCGCTGAAGTCTCTGATCGCGGCCATCGAGAAGCACGCCCGAAGTGGAAATGCGGCCCTTACCCCGACTTCCGCACCGCCTCCGATGTGGCGAGGCTTTCGCAGTTTGCGGGTTGCAGCGATACAGCAGGAAAGTGCAGAAGTACTGTCGTTCGTCCTCGAGTCAGCGGACCACAGCCCACTTCCGGCACCTCTTCCCGGTCAGTTTCTGGTCCTGAGGCTCGAACCTGACAATGGCTCAGATCCCCTCCTGCGCAACTACTCGATATCTGGGGCGCCGGAGATCGGAAAGTATCGCATCAGCGTGAAGCGTGCCGACGGGGCTGGAAGCCGTCACCTTCATGACAGGGTTCAGGCCGGCGACCTGCTGCAGGTCAGCGCTCCCAGAGGCAGTTTCACGCTCGCACCGGGTAACCGGCCGGTTGTTTTGCTCAGCGCTGGCATCGGAGCGACTCCGGTTCTCTCCATGCTTCACTCCCTCGCGGATGACACGGCACACCCGATGCGGGAAGTCTGGTGGTGCTACGGAGCGCAGAGTAGGGCGGAACATCCGTTCGCAGCGGAGGTGCGCTCTCTTCTCGGCATTCTTCCGCAGAGTCATTCTTTCGTGGCATACAGCAGGCCGGAAGATGGAGACCGCCCGGGTGAGGATTACGACTTCCTGGGGCACCTCAATCTGGCGTCATTGCAGCAGCGTGGTCTGCCGAAGGACGCGGACTTCTATCTTTGCGGGCCGCGTGCTTTCCTTGCCGACCTAACGGCCGGTCTAAAGGCCTGGAGTGTCCCTGAGTCCTCGATCCGCTCCGAAGTATTCGGGGCGGGGTCCTCAATCACCCCGGGAATCGCAAAGCGCTCGCGAGTCGCCCCCCACGCGCCTGCCGAAAACCCTGGCACGGGCCCGAAGGTCTCCTTTACGCGCAGCGGTCTCACCGTGCCGTGGGATTCACGGTATGAAAACCTCCTCGAGTTAGCGGAAGCCTGCGACATTCCCGTCAAATGGTCCTGCAGAATGGGTGTCTGCCACGCCTGCGAGTGCGGTCTGATCGATGGAACCATCCGCTATGAGCCCGAGCCGCTGGATCGGCCTGCTGAAGGGAATCTCTTAATTTGCTGCTCGAGGCCGGAGACTGCGATCCAGCTGGATCTCTGATCATTCAGCGGACCTGGTCGCCAAAGAAATTTTAGTTGCTGACGCACCTGGTTCTGGCTGGAAAGGACCCTACTGACATGACTCCGCGCCTACCACTGCCTCCCTTTACACGAGACACAGCTGTTCTGAAGGTCCGCCTGGCTGAAGACGGCTGGAATACGCGCAATCCTGAGACGGTTTCTCTGGCCTACACTGAGAACTCACGCTGGCGAAACCGTGCCGAATTCGCGACCGGAAGAGGTCAGATCATCGCGCTCCTCTCGCGAAAGTGGACAAGGGAGCTGGACTACCGTCTTGTCAAGGAGTTGTGGGCATTCCTTGGCAATCGTATTGCGGTACGATTCGTTTACGAATTCCACGACGACTCAGGAAACTGGTTCCGCGCATACGGAAATGAAAATTGGGAATTCGACGAACAGGGATTGATGCAGGTACGGCATGCGAGCATCAATGAGCTGCCCATCACGGAGGCCGACCGGAAGCTTCATTGGCCGCTGGGAAGACGGCCTGACGGCCATCCGGGATTGAGCGATTTGGGCTTTTAATGGCGGTGCGCTTCAGTCAAAAACCCGGCCCTCGAAAAGTTCGCACGTCAGGGGCGGCCCTGAGCATCAGCAAATGAGTCCGCAAATCTCCGGTTCCTTTTGAGAGGTAACTGCAAATGAAGGTACTTGTAGCAGGCGCAAGCGGTGCCATCGGCGCACCCCTGATCGGCGGTTTGATCGCGGCCGGGCACCAGGCCACCGGAATGACGACGCAAGCGGCAGGAATAGCGGCCCTGCGACAGCAGGGGGCTGAAGCAGTGCTTCTGAACGTTCTCGACGCCGACTGCGTCACGCGCGAAATCGAAAGAATGCACCCCGACGCGATCATCGATGAGCTCACATCTCTGCCGCGGCAGTACACTCCTGAGGAAATGCGGCTGGCTGCTCCACGCGACCGTCAGGTTCGACTGGAGGGAGGTGGCAACTTGCTCCGCGCAGCGGTCAGAGCTGGCGTCAAGCGATACGTGGTGCAATCCACGGGCTTCTTCTACGCACCCGGCGAGGGGTTCGCGTCTGAGACAGAACTACTTGCGCACAGTGCATCGGCGGGAGTGGCCGGAGCTGTCGCCACCTACACGGAAATCGAACGCCGGCTTTTCGGCGAATCGAGTCTCGAAGGAGTTGCGCTGCGGTACGGGTTTTTCTATGGTCCACGCACCTACTACGACCCAGACGTCGGCAGCATCGCGCAACAGGTTCGCGCCGGCCACTACCCGGTAGTCGGCCCGGGCAGCGGAGTCTCCTCGTTCATTCATATTGAAGATGCTGCTGCCGCAACCGTTGCAGCACTGGAATGGTCGCCGGGCGTGTACAACGTTGTGGACGACAATCCAAGCCCCCTCGCTGTCTGGCTGCCTGCGTTCGCCAGATTTCTCGGGGCGCCGGATCCGCCTCGCGTATCCGCGGAAGAGACAATTCGCCAATATGGACCGGACGCGGCGTACTACGCACTTCAACTCCGCGGAGCATCGAACGCCAAGGCAAAGGGAGAGTTCGGCTTTGCGCCGCGGCCGCTCGAGTGGCTTGCTGACTAAACCTGCGAGGCAACCAGTAGAAAGCAGATCGCAGATGAAGTTCCCGGGTAGACCAACCGGGCCGCCTTAGTGCTTTTCCGCGAAACCCCTCCGAATAGCGGCTCCGCTCGGCGCAGCTCCGTGGATATAATCCAGAGCGCAAAGAATCGAAGAAAAGATTTGGCTTACGGGGGCGATGTCAAACGGCGCTTTGGCGTGCTCTTCGCTGCTCAATGAGCGAACGTTTCCCGGTCCCCGGTAAGTTTCATCACGACCCTTCAGTTCGCCGGGTGTCGCCGAATTGACTCCTGTGCCGCCAGACTCGTAACCGCTTTCGTGTTTTCTTTACTCCACTGTCAATAATCGGAGTATGATTAGCGCACGATTTCCAGCTGGCGCGGTTTCCGTTGAACCTCTGCTGAGAATTGATCCCCAGGTCAATTCCGGCTACGCATGCCTGATGCTCGTCCGCTGTTCATTTCGGGAGAATGGTTTGTCATCAGGATTCCTGTCGTGAGGAGTCTGGATTTTCGTTATGCGTCTCGGGCCCCATGCGGTCGCGGCTAATTGAAGAAGGAGCCGTGGGATTCCTGTTCAAACCTTTCACCGATACGGCCCTCCTCGAGGTCTTCAGTGGTGTTCTGGGGGCAAATAGAATGTCCTCTCAGCGTTTGTAAAGTAGGGCGATAGAATGAGCGCCCGTAATGTGCAAGATCGACCCGACGTCTTGGGCGCCACGCCGATCGTCTTCGTCGTCGACGATGATATCTCCGTGCGCGAATCGCTGGAGGTTCTTCTCGTACAGGAGGGCTTGACCGTCGAGACGTTTGTTTCAGCACAGCACTTTCTCTCTCGTCCACGTTCCTGCGAGCCGAGCTGTCTGATTCTGGATTTATCCCTTCCCGATATAAATGGCCTGGATCTGCAGAGGCGGATCGCGGTGGAACGACAGGACATGCCCATCATTTTCATCACTGGCCATGGTGACGTCCCAAAGACCGTCCAGGCAATGAAAGCCGGCGCCGTTGAATTTCTCACAAAACCGTTGAGTGATGAGGCGCTGCTGAATGCGGTTCGTAGCGCGCTCCAACGCAGCAACGCCCTGCTCGAGCGCGAGCGACAGGTTCAGGTTCTTAAGGCTCGCTACGAGATTCTCACACCTCGCGAGCGCGAAGTGATGGCCCTTGTAGCCAGAGGCCTCCCCAATAAGCTCGTGGGCAACGAGCTTGGAATCAGCGAGATTACCGTCAAAGCCCATCGTGGGCGAGTGATGGAGAAGATGAAAGCTGAATCCCTGGCAGAACTCGTCAAGATGGCTTCCCGGCTTCGGTTGCGTGGGCCTGTGGGATCGAAAGATGTGTAGGCGCTGCGCCTTGGACACTGGGGCTGGACGATGCACGACGGGAGTGGCCGACTGTCGCTGCAAGGGTTGTATCTTTCCAGCGATTGCCGCCAACTTCGTTGGCGACTGAATTCCTATCTGACCTCAAAAGCGACAGAAGAGAGCAGGGCGCTCATTCCATTCCAGGCGATCTGGACTCCGATGCAGATCAGGAGGAATGACGCAAGCCGGAGGATGATAGCCATGCCGGTTTCGCCCAGCGCTCGCGCCAGTGCACTCGCGAAGGCGTAGCAGAGAAACACGCTGAGAGCGATTACCGCAATCGCCGTCAGCTCGGCTACAAGGATCAGCACATGGAAGCCATAACGATGGCTGGTGTTCGCGCCGAGGGTTACCGCGACCGAGATGGCTCCGGGGCCCACGGTGAGCGGCATGGTCAGCGGATAGAAGGCGCGTCGCATCAAGTCCGGGGCCGAGGTGCATTTCTGGATGGATTTCGGTGGCGAAAGGTCTTTCTGAGCAAGCATCGACCAGCCGATCGACGTGACCAGAAGACCTCCGCCCACCTGCACGACGGGAAGCGATACTCCGAAGAACCCAAGCACGTGCGCGCCGACGAAATAGGACAATGTCAGGAGCCAAAAACTGTTCAGGGCGACCCGAAGGGAAAGAGTGCGGCATTCCTGCGGAGAGCATTGGGGGGTGAAGGCGAGAAACATCGGGCTTCCACCCACGGGATCTACGATGGGGAAGAGCGCGGCGATAACGAGAAAGAAGACTTTTGCGGCTGTAATGATCACTGTCCCGATCCACCGTGTGCGGCAGATGGAGACGCTTCTGGGCAGGAAATCACTCGCTGCGAACGATCGGAAGCCGCGGGCTTGCTCCAGGGTATGTCGCTTCGAGCAAGGCCGCCAGAGCCGTCATTGAAACTAATGAAGTGTGGCTGGATGGAGCCACTCCAAGCCGATCTCCTTTCCAGAAGCGTCTCACAACAGCAATTAAGCCTGAGCCGCCTTCCTGGATCAATTAGACCAAGGTATGAATCTACGCCGACGTGGAGCTCTCCCCCAGGAGAGGTAAATACGCCGCCGTGCCAAGGGTTCATCTTAGGCGCGCTTAATGGCTGACGTGGATCAGAACTGCGGCTGCAATAACACCTGCGGCGATAAAGAGCACCAGCATGATCAATGCATAGAAGAAGTAAATGCCGGGTTCATCATCCGGATCGGCTTTCATTTCGATCTCTCCTCGGGGGGCCTAACGAGTGCGGTGACAAAGGGAGAATCATCACGCTCCGCCGCAGGCCTGTTGCATGAATTCGTCGGGGGGCAGCCGAAACCCACAATTCCCCCAGGGCCACCGAGACAATGCCGGATTAATTGCCTGTCGGTATCTCGACATGGCCTCCGAATTGAAGTCGCATGGCGGAAAGCAGCTTATCCTGGTAGTCTGCTTCGCCGCGGGAAGTGAACCGCTGATACAGTGCTGCCGAGAGCACGGGCGCCGGCACTCCCTCGTCAATCGCCGCCTGAATCGTCCAGCGCCCTTCGCCCGAATCGGACACATGCCCGGCGAATTTCGAAAGTGCCGGATCTTCGACGAGCGCGGCAGCGGTCAGATCGAGGAGCCAGGACGCGACCACGCTTCCGCGGCGCCACACCTCGGCGATGTCGCCGAGGTTCAGCTCGTACTGGTAATGCTCGGGATCGCGTAACGGAGTTGTTTCAGCGTTGACGGCAGATTTCCGTCTGCCGACACTCGCATCCCGCAGAATGCCGAGCCCTTCTGCGTAGGCGGCCATCAGTCCATACTCAATGCCGTTGTGGACCATCTTGACGAAGTGGCCCGCCCCGTTTGTTCCACAATGCAGGTAGCCCATTTCGGCTGTGCCATGACTCTGATCGCGGCCCGGAGTCCTGGGGATGACGCCGATACCCGGCGCCAGTTGCCGGAAGATCGGGTCCAGCTGCTCGACAACCTCTGCTTCGCCACCGATCATCATGCAGTATCCCCGTTCGAGCCCCCACACTCCTCCACTGGTTCCCACGTCGACGTAATGGATGCCATTCGCCGAGAGCTCTTTCGCACGGCGAATGTCATCTACGTAATATGAGTTTCCACCGTCGATCAGTGTGTCGCCGGCTTCGAGATGCGGGATCAAATCCTGAATTGTCTGGTCCACGGCCGCCGCCGGGACCATCAGCCAGATGGCCCGCGGCGCCCTTAGTTTGGCCACCATATCGTGGAAGTCGGTGGCACCCACGGCATTTTCGCTGGTCAGCTGTTCGACCACCCGCCGCGACACGTCGAACACAACACATTCCTGTCCACCCTTCATCAGCCGACGAACCATGTTGGCGCCCATTCGCCCCAGCCCGATCACTCCGATTTGCATAAGGTACCCCCTTCCTCGTTTCCAATCGGCGCTACGCAATACTTGCCGGAGACAGTTCTCAGTTCGGCTCGGGAATCACCTGCATCCTCCCCAGCAGGAAGACATATGCGGCAATTCCGGCACAAAGGAAGATGGCCGCCACTGTGAATGCGGCGGGAAAATCATGCTTCCCCGCGAAGTAACCGGTCACAATCGGGGCCGCGATTGCCGCGAGCTGCGTGGCGAAATTCATGATCCCGCCAATCCTGCCCACGCTCTCCTTTGGCGCAATTAACGACGGCACCGACCACCCCACAGGTGCCATTGCGCCCAGACCTCCCAGCGAGAGACTCGTCCACAGCAATACCTGCCCCGGGGTATCGGCCACACCCGCTCCATAGATGCAAACACCGCAAAGCATCCCGAGCACCAAAACGGTCTGTCGCACTTTCCATGCCGTCCAGCCGTGGGAGACCAGCCAGTCAACCAGCAGGCCTCCGATGCAGAGGTCCGTCAGCGTCGCAACACCCCACGGCACGCTCGTGTAAAGCACCGAATGCAGCAGATCCACGTGGAGCCGTACGGTCAGATACGCCGGCAGCCAGGTAAGCAGCAGATAAAATGTCCAGTTATAAGCGGCAAATCCGATCGTCGCTCCCATCACTTCGCGCTTCCGAAGCAGATACACCAAAGGCGCGCCCTTTGCGCGCTCTCCCGCAGCATTTTCCGGCTGCGCGTTTCCTCTGAGGATGTACTCCAGTTCCTGCGATGAGAGGGTACGGTCACGGCTCGGATTCCGATATACCCGCCAGAACGCCAGGAAGAACCCAAAGCTCAGCAGTCCGGTGAAGGCAAAAGTCGCGCGCCACCCGAAGTAGATAAGTACCAGCCCGAGCATCGGAACCCCGATGGCGGATGCAAGCTTCGCCGCGGCATCGAACAGCGAGGTCGCAAAACTCCGCTCGTTCTCCGGAAACCAATAGCCCGTCGCCTTCGAGTTCGCGGGAAACGTCGGCGCTTCACCAATTCCCAACAGCAGGCGCGCACCCAGAAACGTCGTCACGCCCGGTGCAAGAGCGGCGCAAAAGGAGGCTGCGCTCCAGATCACGGCGGAGACGCGCCCAACAACCTGCACTCCGATCCGGTCCAGAATCACGCCGACAGGAATCTGAAGTACCGCATAGGTCCACGAATATGCGCTGGCGAGAACGCCAAAGGTAATCTCGCTGATATGAAATTCCTGTACGAGAGCCCCATGCGACACGGAAATGTTAACGCGGTCGAAATAGTTGATCAGGACACCGACACCCAGCAACAGTCCAATACGCCAGCGCCGGTGAGCGCCCTCGTTTGAAACCAGGTCGCTCCTGGACGGCTCGGAATCGATCGGCCAGTCAGTATGCAGGCTCATCACAAAGATCTGAACAGGAAGGGTGCGTCGCTCCCCACCTATTCAGCCACTACCACCGGGATGAATGCAATTGACCAATGGTATGGCAGATACTTTGGTACTGATCCGTTCTATAGCCACGTCGGCGCCGAGCAAGCCATGGAATAAGGCGACTGTTTGCTGCGGACTCCGGAGCCCATACCATCGTCTGGTCGCATGCAAATCGATGCGCCACCGATCGCGCATGCGGAATCTCACTAACGCTGGCTGGAATGGGAAATGCGGCCTCCTCGCGAGGCCGGGGTCCCGTGCGACGCGCGTCGCCGTGGTGATGTCCATTTGGAGGGAATAGAGTATGTCTCTTCGCTGCTCTCTCGCCGTAGCGGGCCGTTCTGTACTCCCTGGGCTGCTTCTCTTTCTCCCTTTCCCTGTCCACGCCCAGCAGGGCCTGCCGAATGCGCCCGTGTCCACGGTCGCGACGCCCGCGCCGGCTCACCGGGATCGCTCCAGTGTCCCCGCAGTCCAGTCAAGCCATGCACGATCTCCCGTCAGCCAGACCCACCCAGACGAATCGGCGCCGGCTCCTGGCGATGAACAGCACTCACAACTCGACCAGAGCGGCGTCAGGATGAGCTTCTACTATGTAGCAGACGTGCTCGCCGCGCCCAAGGGTGTCGATCCCAAGCCTGAAAACTGGTGGGGACGTATCCGTGGCACGATCGATTTTGATTTCGGCAAATTCACTCCTGACAAAGGCCTGGGCGGCCATATCACCAGTCTTTGGCAGTACGGTACTAACATCGGCGCGGCAAACTACGTCGGCAGCTATGCCAATCCCTCAAGCCTTGCCAGTCAGCACGTCTTCCGGGCCGCAGAGTACTCCCTCAGCCAGTACCTCCTGCATGATCACCTCGAATTCCGCGGCGGCAAAATCGCCACGTGGGACAGCTATGGCGTACAGGAGTACGGTGAGTCGTTTATCAACGAGCCTATGGGCTATGCTTTCAACACGTTCGCGAACACATACATGACCTACGATCCGGGCGGCACACCCGCCTTCGAGATGAGAGTCCTTCCCAACCACCATTGGTACGCAAAGGCGATCGTTTTCTCGCAGGAGAAGGCTCCTTACAACATTGATGGTAATGGCTTCGGCTTTCACTTCGGACCGCCCGCCGTCGCGGCTGAAGTCGGCTACCTCCAAGATCCACCGGTGCCACCCGACTCGACCGCCGCCCTCGGTCGAGAGAATTTCATCCGCTCCTCCGAGACCGGTCCCTGGCCGGGTGTGTTCAAATTCGGCGGTAGCTACAATCCGGGCGTTTTCATCAATCCTCTCAGCGGGCGCCCCAGTCCCGGCAATTACATCCTTTGGGGACAGGCAAGCCAGGTAGTCTATCGTGAGCCTGGGCAGGGACCGGACGGTCACAGGGGACTCGGTCTCACTTCCACCGTCGACTGGTCGCCCAACGACGTCAATCCGGAAAACCAGCAAATCGATGTCGGCCTTCGCTATGTGGGCCTCCTCCGCGGCAGCCACTTTGCCAACGACATGTTCGATGTGGGCTGGGTCCGAACCTCAAATGGTTCTGCATATCGCGCTTATCTTTTCAGTCGCGGCCAGGGAGATCACGTCTCGGAACATCTGGTTGAAGTCAACTATCTTGCTCATGTGACATCGAAGCTGTTTCTTCAACCGACGGCGGAGTACATCGTTCATCCCGCCGCGGATCCTCGCCGCGAGAACGTGTTCGTCTGTGGCTTCCGCATCATGGCAAGTTTCTGACGTTCTGATCCGTGCGCGTCCAGTTCAGCGCACTGACAACAACCTTGCGCCCCGGAATCCCGGGGAAGTCGCCGCCACTGACATCTCGGGTGCGTGCCGCGTGCCAGTGGCATTGTCCGAACGACGCGGGGGCGACGCCGATTCCGCCTGGGCTAAGAACAGCGAAGCCGCGAGATCTCCTGCAGCGGCAGGGCGACTCCCGTTCCCTTTCGAACGATAATGTCGACATTGTTCAGATCGGTTTCAGGAATCATGGGCGAACCGGAATGCAGGACAATCTTCAGTCGCGGGTAACACGCCCTCAGGTAGTGCGCCAGTACCCCGCCATTCATTAAGGGCATCTGATAATCCAGCACCGCAAAATCAAGCGCGCGCAGTGGCGGTTGTGCCAACGCTGCAAGTGCCACAACCGGGCAACTGAAGGCGAAGACCGAGAACCCGAACATTCTGAAGACGAGCGTTAGAATTTCCAGTTGCCGGACATCGTTGTCGACCAGCACCAGACGGGGAAGCATCGCAATGTCTGTATTCATGACCGGCTCGCGGCCGCTCCTTCGGTGATGAGGAAAGAATAAAGATGCAAGAGGCGCCGAATCAGCCGGCACGGACGTTGCACTCCCTGGGGACCTCGGCCTCGGCCGACGAGTCCAATGAAAGCAAACACAGCAAATGAGCACAATTGGACGATGGTATCGCCATACCGCCGCACCGTGTTGCGGCGGTTCGTGATCCGCGGATGGTCATACAAACGTGTCGCCCGGTACCTTGGTTCAATAGCAACGCGCGTCATCGTATGGCCTAATTGTGACCATCGAAGGCGTACAACTCATCTTCCTTCGTAAAAGGCTACCCGAGGAGGTTTCCCGGATGCACGGCGATGAGGAGACGCCGAGGTCGCCTTCTTCCACAGCACAACGGTCCCTGGAGAGGTCCCACGCATACGTCTCTATTCAACACCGGAGCAGTTGAGCATACCGGTCGAGCTGTTGGCCAGATTGCGGCGATCGGCTCGGGCGTCGGGAACCAGGGCGCGGGTTGCGCTCGAGATAGATATCTCATACGCAGATCGAGGATTGCCTTCTGCTACTCGAATTCGCGTGTCCCAATCACACCTTCGATTGCATAAGCTGGAGGAGCCGTTCGATGGAATGCGGGGAAAAGGTCAACACACATCAGAAGGCGCTTGAGATCAACCTCGACAAGACGAGCTACGGTTCCTTCGCCGAAATTGGAGCCGGGCAGGAAGTCGCACGATGGTTCCTGGTTGTGGGAGGAGCCTCCGGAACGGTTGCGAAGTCGATCTCTGCGTATGACAAGGAGGTCAGCGACGATTTGTATGGCTCCGGCGTCCGTTACGTTTCCAGACAGCGCCTCGAATCCATGCTGGACAGCGAGTGGGCGCAGCTTATCAAGCAGCTATGCCCAAGCCGTGGATCCACCACTCGCTTTTTCTCCTTTGTCGATACGATCTCCGCTCGAAATTTCGCAGGGACCAACGAACCCCATGGCTGGGTCGGCCTGCGTTTTCAGCTCGAGCCTGGAGGTCCGAACAGCGACATTATTCTCCATATCAACATGCTCGATCGGTCGACCCCGCTCGAGCAGGAGGCCATCGGCATTCTGGGCGTGAACCTGATCTACGCCATCTTCTTTCAGCTCCGGATGAGAGAATCTTTCCTCGACAACGTCGCTCAGGACATCGAGGGGCGCCTTGAAATCGACAGCGTCGAGGTGCGAGGGGCGGCCTTCGAAGGCTGGGATCAGCGAACGATGCTGGCGCAACTGGTGTGCGCAGGCCTTGCCGAAGCCGTCTTATTCCCATCGAAGGGCCTCTCTGCTCCCCCTCTGGAAGTTCTCCACAAGAAGGCGGTCGTGCTGGCGCCCGGTTCATTCAAACAGCCAGGTTCCGCTCGTGCCGCTATGCGCATGCTGGCTTCCGGGCAAGAGCAGCTTCGAGGAGAGCTCGGCGAAAAGGACCCACTGATCGGTGGCTTCTTCTGTCTTTCCGCAATGCCGCTCTGGGACGCCGACACGCCGCCGGATATAGCCGATATCCTGGAACGTATTGATGGCCTTCGCGCACACGGCGGGGACGTTCTACTGTTCCGCGAACGGGAGTTGTACAGCATGACCTCCCTCATTAACCGCTATACGAAGGAATGTATCCGCTTCGTCATCGGTCTGTCGCTTCTGGTTCGCACATGGGAATACCGCTACACGAAACTTGACGGCAGCTTCCTTGAGGCTTTGTCTCGCCTGCTCGCGCAGAACGTGCGCATCTACGCTTATCCGATGACTGCGCCGGATCTGCGGCGGGCGATCGAAAGCGTCTCCGCCAAAGGCTGGCACTGGAGCGAAGTGAATGGATGGGTTTCTGCGCAACAGCTTCACCCTCCGTCACCCCTCAGCCATCTGTATGATTATGTTCTTGGTAGTAATTTCCTCGTGTCAATGGAAATTCCCGCCGAACCAGATGGCCACCAGTAATCCTGTGCGCCGGTACGCAGCTCTCGGGCAGGACGGTTGCGCGAATTCACTGCAGAGTTCACGCAGGCCCGTGGAATAGCAGACGAGCCGTGCCTCGGCACAATCTGGGTGTCGTACTCCGCGTCGCGTGGCAGTGCCTCGGATCTGTCGCGACGATCAATGCGGGATCGCCGCCTCTGAGGCGGGGGCCATCGCGAACCGACGCACCAATTCGGCAATCTCATCCGGCTTCGTATCCAGCGCGAAATGGCCGGCATCGAGAAGATGCACCTCAGCGGATAGCACGTCTTTGCGATATCGCTCCGGCTCGCCGGAATCGAAGGAGAGATCGTGCTTTCCCCAAAGAACGAGGAGCTTCGGTTGTGTCTTCTGCATCCACGCCTGCCATTTCGGATAATCGTCAACGTTAGTGCGATAGTCGTAAAAGAGGTCGCTCTGGATCTGCGCCTGGCCCGGTGCATTCAAAAACGCGTACTCATCGGTCCAGAGATCCGGATCGTAGCTGCCGACATCCGGATCATCTCCGACATGGCGGGTCCTGGTCGTGGGAAGGGATAGTAGGTTCGCGCGCAGTTCCGCTTCGTGAGCCTCGCGGCTTGCCCAGAATGCGCGCCGCGTTGCCCAGTTTGCTCCAAGCCCTTCATTATGTGCTACCGCGTCCTGAACGATAAGCGCCTGGACCCGCTCCGGATGCGCCAGTACCATACGAAACCCCACGGGCGCGCCGTAATCCTGCATGTAAAGTGTGTAATGCGATAACCCAAGGGCCTCAGTAAATCGAGTCATCACCTCGGCAATATGGTCGAAAGTGTACTCAAATTCTTCCGGGGGTGGCCAGTCGCTGTGACCGAAGCCTGGATAATCCGGCGCCACAAGGTGGTAGCTGTGAGAGAGTCGCGTCAGAAGAGGTTGAAACATCCGCGACGATGACGGAAGGCCGTGGAGCAGAAGGAGCGTGGGAGCATCCTGTGTGCCGGCTTCTCGGTAGAAGAGAGAGAGACGATCCACCTGGATCGTGCGATAGTGGACGGGCTGGTGCATTGCTTCTCCTTGTCGCGAATCTCCGCCGGCAGGCCGTGTCGGAGGCGGGCCTGCGAGGTATGCACATGCGCCCGGCTCCGCCGCGCGAGTCCTGGATCGCTGCCACGCACTGCCGGCGAGCGATTTCACATCGTGAGGACGACACGAAATTCAGCCTTACCACTCATCATCCGAGCGTAGGCTTCGGCAGCCTTCTCCATGGGGTAGGTTTCGATCATGGCGCGCACCCCGCTTAATTCCGCGAAGCGCAGGGTGTCTTCCGAGTCGGCGGGTGTACCCGCCGCCCACCCCTGAATGGTCTTGCTGCCCACGATCAGTTGCACCGGCGCAACCTCAATGGGATCGAAGGCGGCCCCGATCACGAGCAGTTTGCCGTTAGGACCGAGTCCGTTGATCAATCCTGACATCGCCTTCGAATTAGGCGCCGTCGCCATGATGACCCGGGCGCCGCCAAGTTCCTGCAGTTCAGCTGCCGGGTCGGTTGCTTTGCTGTCGATGTATACTGCGGCACCAAGTTTCTTTGCCAGTGCCGCATTCTCCGGACCGCGACCGATGGCGGCAACCTGATAGCCGAACCTGTTTGCGAACTGGATTCCCAGGTGCCCCAGGCCGCCAATGCCCTGTACGGCCACAAGGTCCCCGGGCAAAGCTCCGCTGTGCCGCAGCGCGTTGTACGTGGTGATTCCCGCGCAGAGAAGAGGTGCTGCATCGGCGTCGCTGAGGCCGTCTGGAATGGGAACCAGCGCTTCGGCGGGCGCAACCATGTATTCCTGATAGCCGCCGTCGTAACTGATACCGGCAATCTTCTCATTGCGGCAGTTGCGGAAATCTCCGCGACGGCATTCGCGGCACGTACCATCATGACCGCCGTGCCAGCCCACGCCGACCCGCTGGCCCTCGCGCCATTGCAGTACCCCACTTCCCACCTGATCCACAATCCCCGCTACTTCGTGTCCTGGAACCCGCGGATAAGCGATTCCGGGCCACGAACCATCTACTACCAGTGCGTCGCTGTGGCAGACGCCACACGCCAGAACGCGAATGCGCACTTCGCCCGCGCCCGCCGTGGGAATGGAGCGCTCAACTACCTCAAGGCCAGATCCGCCCCTGGCCACCTGTGCCGCCTTCATAGTTGTCCTTACCGTCGCTGTCGTCATCATTCCTCCTGGGAGTATTTGCACAACTTTTCTAAATCAGCTCATGCGGAGCTTGGAAGGTCATCGTCTGACCAGGTCGATCCCCGCGCCTATCTCGGCGCATAATCGGTGAAAATGTAATCGCGATTCCTGACCGCCGTGTGGCACTGATAGCAGACTGTCTTCCCGAACAAAGCGTCCTTGCCGTAGGGATGAAATGTCTTAGAGGCTGGATCGTAGAGAAACTGCGCGTAGCCCCACCCGCTCGTGTTGGGGAATCTCTTCGAGTCCTTCTCGATGAATGACACCGATTTCAGCGTGGCCGGAACCTCCACGAAGTAGGGTGACACTGGATTCTGCGCTTTGTTCCATTCGATCTTCACAATCACGGAGCCGTCGGGGAACGGCTGGCCGTTGGCAGGAATGCCGGCCTGGTAGGCCTTGACGATCGTGCGATTTCCGAGGATCGCTTTGACCCCGGTCGCGGTGGTGCTGACCGACACGTCCTGCCACCGAGCGTATCCACGGAATTCCGAAAAGCTGACTCCGTTGGGAGCTTTGAGCGTGTGGCGATCCTGAACGTCCTGAGATGCAAGCTTCGCAACCCCGGCCAGCACAGAGGCCAGGATGAGGCAAGCTATGCTGATCCACATACGTTGTTGGCCGCCGACGATTCGCATATTCGGATTCCTCCCTTTTAGTTGCCGCTCAGTTCCTGCACTAAGGCCCGGCGGAATCGGCTACTTCCAGGATGACTTCCAGTTCGATCGGCATACCGAGAGGAAGGCTCATTACCCCGATCACGAGGCGAATGGATACGCCAGCCGCGCCGAAGACGTCGCGAAACAAGTCCGAGGCGCCATCGGCCACGCCTGGATGTTCCAGGAAGTCCTCGGAGGTGGCCATGAATATGCCGAGGCGCACAACCCGCGTTACCCGATCGAGCGAACCCAGGAATGCTTTGGCTGCAGCCAGTGCACTCAGTCCCGCTGTTCGAGCCGCATCGCGGCCGGCTTCCGCATCCAGTTCTCTGCCTATCCGGCCCAGATATTTCGGTGTGTGGCCGACAACCGGGAGCATGCCGGTCAGGAAGAGCAGACGTCCTGTCTGTAGCGCCTCGACATAATTGCCGAAAGGCGTCGGCGCGATCGGCAGTTCGACCCCCAAACTCGAAAGCCGCCGCTCTGCGCTGCTCTCCGGCAGCTTCGCTGCGCCTACCATTTGCCCACGTGCGCACCGCCGTCCACGTGCAGCACCTCCCCTGTGACATGACGAGCTTCCGTCAGATACACCACTGCATCGGCAACATCTCTCGCCTCAGTGACGATTCCCATCGGCGTGAGCGTCTTGAGGCTCCCCTTGTCGTCGTTCCGATGCATCGGGGTATCGACCACGCCCGGAGCTACCGCATTGAAGCGGATGTTCTGCCTGGCATACTCACTGGCCAGGCTGATCGTGGCTGCGTTCAGGCCGCCCTTCGTGATCATCGCGATCGAGCCCGGAACTCCTGCAATTGGGTTTTCTGCCAATGCAGCCGTTATCGTTGTCACGCTGCCCCCCGTACCCTGCGCAAGCATCTGCTTCACAGCCAGCTGGGTAATGAAGATGAAACCCTCCAGGTTTGTAGAGACGAACTCACGAAAGTCCCCGGCACTATAGGCCGTGAATGCCTTGGCTCTGAAAATGCCGGCGTTATTCACGAGGTGGTCGATCGATCCGAACCGCGAAATTGCAGCCCCAGCCAGCCTTTCCGCCGTGCTCCTCTGCCCAATATCGCCCTGGATGTATTCAAACTCTGCTGTTCCATGAAACTCGTTGCTCGCGCCACTGAGCGAGTTGCCGACCACGTTATAGCCGCGATCCAGAAAGGTTCTGACGATCGCGGCACCGATACCTTTGGAGGCTCCGGTCACGATGACTGTCCTGGAGTTTTCCACGAGAAAGTTCCTCCTGAAGGAAGTCTTAACGAGTCGGCCGCCTCAGAGACGACCACGGCGACCCTGGGGAGTTTATGGTTCAGTCCTTCAACTGGCGTAGGGAATGTGAGTGACGCACCCATCCGGCTACATACCGCTCCCCGTGAGAGATCCGAATGTATTGATTGAGCCAGACAAGCGACGACCGGCGCAATTGGACTATGGTATCGGCGATACCCTCGTATCGCTCTTTGCGGCATGCAGCCGGATCAGAAATCGACTGGCGGCATAGTCGATACGTTCGTCCAATTGTTTTCCCCGTGCGATTTTGATCTCATGCCATATGCGTCCGATAGAGTGGGACTCGCTTTAGGCCTGCATAAGGACACAACGAATGAAGATTCTGATGGTGCTCACTTCGCACGATCAACTTGGGACCACCGGGCGCAAGACCGGCTTCTGGCTTGAGGAATTTGCGGCGCCCTATTTTGTTTTTCGCGATGCAGGCGCCGAACTGACGCTGGCGTCGCCCAAAGGCGGCCAGCCCCCATTGATCCCAGGAGCGACCTCCCCGAGAATCAAACGCCGGCTATGGCGCGATTCAGGAAGGACGCTGCGGCGCAAAAGGCGCTGGCGAATACAGCGAAGCTGGCGGATGTGAAAGCGGAAGACTACGACACCATCTTCTACCCGGGAGGCCATGGCCCGATGCGGGACCTGGCCGAGAGCCCTGCGTCGATTGCCCCCATCGAATCCTTCTATAACTCCGGCAAGCCGATCGCTCTGGTATGCCATGCTCCCGGAGTACTCCACAAAGTCAGGTACAGGGGCGAGCCGCTGGGGAAGGGCAAGCATGGGACTGGCTTCACCAACGGAGAGGAAGAACAGGTGCAACTCACGAAGATTGTGCCGTTCCTCGTGGAGGATGAGCTTCTGCGCCTTGGCGCGGTCTATGAGAAGAAGCAGAATTGGGAGCCCTTTGCCGTTGTCGATGGACGCCTCATCACCGGCCAGAATCCCGCATCGTCGACCTCGACGGGCCAGGCGCTCCTGAAGTATTTCGCCGCGGCAGCCGCAGCCTGAAGCTGTCTGATCCTTCTCTTCTTCGTTGCCTGCCGCGCGGCCTGAGTCGCCACCACTCGCGGTCGCTTCTTTTTGCATGACTCGTGACGATATCGCTCTGACGGCGTTCATCGGAAGGCATGCAAAGCTCAGGACTGAAACCGCTGACGCATTCGGGCGTGCGCCTCACTGTGCAATCATGCGGCTCGCCGCACTCGAGCTGCTGCAGTTCTCGCCTTACCCTCTCGAATCGCCAGCGGGTTTGCGCGGCCAAAACGTTCAAATACCTCATTGGCCGTATCGGCAATGCGGGCCCCGGGTCTGTGCAGTTTTCTGATCGCCTGGGTGGCAGCGCGGACCAGTAGATACCGGTTGGGTAGAGTTCTTGCTGCACCATAGACCAAGTCCGACCGCATCTCCCCTCCGCAGGGCAATAGGCCCTCGTTTGACTCCGTGCGACTTGACGGGCGTCGCACCGCTATGCGCCCGACAGACCACTACCATCCGGACGACTCAGACCCATTGCGGACACACCGCCGACGACTGAGACATCTCCGCCTTTGCGTTCAAACAGTTTCAAACACTGAATCAACATGGCCGCCGTTGCCGAATCACCTGCTTCGGTATTGAACATCGCGTGATATAAGTGGCGATCCGGCCATTTGAGGCCGAGATATTGGCGGACGAACGCAGCTCGGGCACGATCTGTCGTGTCGATCTGTTCGATTGCCCTTTTCTCCGCTACTCCACCCGCGATCAGCCTGCTGATCTTCATATCGCGCGGCCCGTAGAGGAACACGTGGAAGACATCTGCGCGGGCGCGAAGGAAATACTGCGCGCCTCGGCCGACAATCACGCAGGGCCCACCGGAAAGAGCGGCCTTGACTGCCGTTCCCGAAGCATCCGCGATCCTGCGCGCATCCAGCATGCGCAGCCGGCTGATCGGCGGCAGCCCCCCCTCGAACGCCCCTCGAAGAAAGCTCTTCAGAAACCTGTAAGCTGCTGGATCAGACCGCCATTCCCTCCGCTCGACTGCTTGCGGAGTACTTTCGGTCAGCCGCGCGATTTCCCTGGTCAATCGCTCGTCCCACAGATCCCAGCCCAGGCTGCTGGCAACCAGACCGGCGATCTCCGATGCTCCGCAACCGAACTCTCGCTCAATCGTAATGGCTCGAATCATCCAGGTTTCCCTCAACCAACAGCGACATCGCCACCTGCTGTGGGATCATTCTTCTTCAGGAAAAACGCAAGAACGAACATAATCGCGCATAACACGCCCAGAACCCAGAATGTGTCCATGAAGGAAAGCGTGTGTGCCTGCCGATCCACCAGGCCGTACACTCGAGCGATGGCCTGATTGTGCGCGTCGGCTCGGTCAAGCCCCGAGTAGCGGATGCTGTTTGTCAGGCGGCGAAGCGCATCGCGGAACGCCTCGGTGTCCGCGGTAATATGACCAACCAGGATCTGCTGGTGATATTGTGAGCGCCGGGCGATCATCGTCGTCACAATGGAGGTGCCGATGCTGCTGCCAATGTTACGCATGAAGTTGACCATGCCGGAAACGCTGTTCCCCTTTTCCGCAGGGACCCCAATGTAGCCGGCGGCCGTGATGGGAACGAAGAGAAACCCGATGCCCACAACCTGAGCGCATCGCAGCCACATGGCAAAGTCGAAGCTGATATTCAGATCGATGCGATGTGCGGAATAGAGCAGGCCAATGGCCAGGCACAGCCAGCCTGCCGCGATCAGGAACCGCGCCTGGACCTTCGCGGTGAGGCGCCCCACGACGGGCATCATTAACAGGAGGACGAATCCGCTCGCAGACAATACCATGCCCGCAAGTCCGGCCGTGTAGCCCAACAGTGTCTGCAGGAACTCCGGGATGAGCACCAGCGTGCTGAAGAGCATGACGCCCATCATGAACATCATTAAGTTTGCCGCCGCGAAATTGAAGCTCTTGAACATACGGACGTCGATGATAGGGTCCTTGCGGTACCACTCCCAAACAACGAGCGCTGTCAGGCACACTGCGGCCACAATCGTGAGGGTGAGGATAAAGTGAGATCCGAACCAGTCATCCTCCTGCCCCTTGTCCAGGAGAATCTGGAGAGAGGCCACCCCCAGCGTCAGGAATGCTATGCCGATGTAGTCGACGCGAATCCCGCCCCTCTTTGCCGTACGGGCAGGCGACGGATCGTGCACCAGCGCGTAGGTCAGGTAGATGGCCAGCAGCGCAATCGGCAGTTTGATGAAGAATATCCAGCGCCAGGAGTAGTTATCGGTAATCCACCCTCCCAGCATCGGCCCGACGGTAGGGGCTAAGACGGCCGTGATGCCGTAGAGAGCAAAGGCGAGGCCGCGCTGTTCGGGGGGAAAGGTATCGTTGAGTATTGCCTGCGCCATCGGCTGTAGTCCGCCGCCCCCGATGCCCTGTATCGCTCGAAAGAGCAGCAGGAGCGGCAGGCTGGGCGCGAAGCCGCACAACAGCGAACTTACGGTGAACACGACGAGCGAAATCATGAAATATCTCTTGCGGCCGATCACTTCCGCAAGCCACCCGCTCACAGGAAGCACAATCGCATTCGCCGCCAGATACGAGGTCAGCACCCACGTGCTGTCGTCATAGCTGGCGCCAAGATTGCCGGCGATATAGGGGAGCGCGACGTTGGCGACACTGGTATCCAGCACCTCGAGGAAGGCCGCCATCGAAACCGTAACGCCGATGAGCCACGGATTCACTTTCCGACGAGACGAGGCCTGATCCGCAGGCAGGCTTGCTACAGTAGCGTTCATCGCAGGTAGACCCCGACCTCGACATTCATCCCGGGGCGAAGCGCGTGGTCACGATCCTCACCTGGCTCGAGAACGATCTTGACGGGGACTCGCTGGACGATCTTGACGTAGTTGCCAGTCGCGTTCTCGGGCGGCAGCAGGCTGAAAATGGGGCCCGTAGCTCCCGCGATACTGTCCACATGGCCCTGATATGTCCGCCCGTTCGAGTCGAGATGGATCGTAGCTCTCTGGCCCACGCGCATGTGTTTGAGGGCGGTCTCCTTGAAGTTTGCGGTGATCCACACCTGACTCAGGGGCACGACGGTGAGCATCTGTTCTCCGGGGCTCACATTGAGTCCAACCACCACTTTCTTCATAACCTCTCCGGATACGGGCGCAAATACCGTGGTGTAGCCGAGATTCAGCCTGGCCTGCTCGACGGCAGCCCGCCCCTGTTCCACATCCGCTATGGCCGCCAGCGCCCGCGCGCGCGTTGAAGCGACACGTTGTGGTCCGGCTTTGGCGTCCTGATACTGTGCTTCAGCTTCGCTCAGACGGCTGCGCGCCTCTCGTACGGCCTCCTCAGCTGCGGCCTCGTCTGCTCTGGCAGCAGATATGGCAGCAATATCGGTCGCTGCGGCGGCGTAGGCATGATCGTAAATCTGCCTCGGAACTTCCTCCTTCGCCAGCAGGAGACGATAGCGCGTGACGTCGTCCTGTGCCTTCACATTCTCGGCCAGCGTTTCCAGGACGAGTGCGTGGGCCGCGGCGGCTTTCTTCTCTGCCGCCTGAATGGCGGCTTCAGCATCCGTGATTTCCGCAGAGGTGAGTTCCAGGGCGCTTGACGTGTCCACGGACGACAGGGGTACGTCAATCTTCAGGCTCTTCGCGGTAGCCTCTGAGGCGTCAAGTGCCGCCTCTGCCTTCGCCAGCGCGACCTGATAGTCATCGGGGTCAATCTCCACCAGTGGGGTGCCCTTCTTAACCCACTGGTTGTCGGCGACATTAACCTGGTCGATGTAGCCCGAAATGCGTGCGCTGACAGGGTAGAGGTGCACATCCACCTGCGCGTCGTCGGTGGAGACAAAGCCCGAGAGATGATGCCAGAGGAGTGCGCCAGCCGCAGCAAGGGCCACGGCCAATGCCAGCAGAATCCAGATCTTCTTACTCCGTCTGCGTGGATACGCTGACAAGGGCACTTTGTCCACCCCTGGATGTTCGACTGGCGAAGGCGGCTCCACAACCGCGCTGTGCTCTGGTTGGTGACTTTGCTCCGGCATGCTCAGTGTGCCCCCAAATAATTCGAATATTGCGAGGCCGCGACTCCGAT
The DNA here is from genome assembly GCA_030041515.1 of Acidobacteriaceae bacterium. Taxonomy (GTDB): domain Bacteria; phylum Acidobacteriota; class Terriglobia; order Terriglobales; family Acidobacteriaceae; genus Palsa-343. Next base: position 21,478 of record JASHNS010000023.1, read on the forward strand.
CGATCTGGCGAGAGATATCTTGGCCAGGTTGTAGCTGTAGAGACTGGCAATGTAAGCATCGTTCGCGATTGCCAGCGCATCCTGCGCCTGGACTACCTCGACGTTGTCGGTAACACCAGAGCGGAATCGATCCCGGGATTGTTGCAGACTCTGAGTGGCCAGGGTGACGGCGCTTCCTTCAACAGCGACTTCCTGCGCAGCCGACGCAAGATCGAGGTAAGCATCCCGCACCTCCTGGTCGATCCGGGCGCGCAGGTCTTCGACCCGCTCTTGTTCCTGCGTCAGAACAGCATCCGCGTGCAGGACATCGCCGTGCACCCTCCCGCCCTGAAAGACAGGGATTCGGAGGGTGACAGCGGCATCAATGGTGCCGTGCGATGAACCCGGGTTGACACCCGCAAGACCATAGTCGACGCCCGCCTCGATCGATGGATACCGCTCGGCAGACGCCGCTTGTCTTTCCAACTCGGCAGAACGGACACGACGCAACTGGCTCTGATAGTCGGGGCGGGAGTTGTAAGCGCTCTCGATCGCGTGGTCCAGACTCCCCGGCGATAGTTCGCGATACGGAACTCGCGTAGTTGTCTCGAACTGTTGCCCGAGAGGGAGTCCGATCGCCCTTGCCAGAACCAGTTTTTGCCTGGCGAGGGCATTCTTTGCGCTGATCAGCTGCTGCTCCCGCGATTGCAGCTCAACTTGCGAACGCAAAACGTCCACTGCGGAGGCAAGCCCCGACACCCTTTGATCGCTTGCCTGCTGAACGAGAGTTCTTGCCGTATCACGCTGCGATCTGGCTGACTCGACCTCTGACCCGTCGGCTATGAGCAGGAGGTAATTCGATACCACGACAAGCGCAACAAGTTCCCGGGCGTCTCTGGCGCTGAATTGCGCGGATTCCAGCTGGTTCCCCGAAGATCGCATTCGCTCGATGGACCCCCAGTCGAACACCGACTGCGTGAGATAGGCGCGTGACTCAAAGTCCCCGAAAGGCCCAATGATTGGGGGAACTCCTGGAATGGAGAGACCGAAATCAGCCCTTAGATCGATTTGGCGAATTCCGAAGCCCGTATCTGTAACGACATTCGGAAGCAGTTCGCTCAGCGCCTGCCAACGCAGCCCGCGTGCTTCAATGACGGCATCTGTTGCCAGAACTCCCCCGAGATTGTGCCTGAGACCACGGCTGACGGCATCGTCGAGGGAAAGCTCTAGCGGTGCTGTACTGAGTTTTCCCGACGGGATGCCTCCTAAATACGGGTTCTGCGAAAGGTCGTGATCGCTGACTTGACCACTCTGGACCGCCGTTCGGGGCCCCCCTGTTATTTCGCTAAACGCGATTGGATTGTATGGAGCAGGGGTCGATGGCAGAGTGCTCTGTGCAGACACAGCACCGCCACACAACAGCAGCAGCAACACCGTCTTCGCCCGCGTCTCTGACCACATTCGAAGTGTTCTCATGGCATTCCGGAGCCTGCCGTTGCCTCGTGTCGTGGATCACACCAGAAAAACGGAGTGGAAAACAATTGGACATTGGTATTGCGATACCTTCGTATCGGAGTCTTCGACCCGCCATGTCCCGGACATGGAGACACACGCATCTGGTGGATGAGGTAAGTGGACGAGAGTCGATGTAACCGTAGAATCGGCGCCCCGGTAAACGACTCATGAGATGATTCGTCCACACTGGTGGGCTTGCAGCACCCTCAACCGTGCGTCAGGCGCACCGGGCTTCGGCCGTTGCAAGCGTGCGAGTCACAACAACCATCCGTAGCCTCGTCACTACGGCGTATCTCAGGCAGGATAGGGAGGCATGAACGTCAATACAGGTTCAGGCGAAATCCCGGGGCTCTTGCAAGTCACCTGGCCGATCATTCAGGCACCCGTGGCGGGAATCTCTACACCTTCCATCGAAATCGCCGCCGGCGGAATCATGGATGGCGCAGGTCTCGCATCCGTGCTGCGCCTGGGAGCGGTAGCTGCACAATTGGGAACAGCGTTTCTGGCGACAGATAAGTCGGCAGCCGATGAGGGCTACCGTCGGGCTCTGTTGAGTGACGCTGCGAATCACACGATGATGACGCGCGCCATTTCCAGTCGACCGGCACGTTGTCTGGCAAACCGGTTCACGAGCTTCGGCGCACACGTGGACTCAAGGGACATTCCGCCCTACCCGATCGCCTATGCCGCCGGCAAGGCCCTGCATGCGGCGGCGATGGCGGCGGGCGAATCAGGATACGGGGCCCAGTGGGCCGGCCAGGGAGCTTCTCTCTTGCGCCCTATGTCGACGGAAAAACTCATGAGCACGCTGATCGGAGAACTCTCAAAGACATGATCACCCTTGAGAATGACCCCCTATCGAGGCGTTCCAACTGTGTCCCGATGAACTCGCATAGCTGCGGATGGAGGTGCACTGATCCCATTCGCGCACGCGGCGCAGGGTCGTTCGCCCAGATTCTTCAGGAACCGATGGCCCGATACCAAGGTGCCGGTCAATACCATTGGTCAATGGTCTTCACCGTGCCCTCTATGGCCTAATCCCGAGCAGAGGCAGACTGACACTCGGGAGGACGAAGAGATGATGGCCATTTCCATCCCTCGGAACGAATCAAATGCGATGCTCGGAGCGCTGTGCGATCGGCCCGATGACGTTTTCGTGACCGCGGCGATGAATGGCGACCTGCCATCCTTTGAATTCCTTGTTCGACGCTATCAGGGCGTGATCTTCGCAATCGGCCGCCGAATGACGGGCAGCTTCGCTGATGCCGAGGACATCGCCCAACAGACATTTATGAAGGCTTTTGTTCGGCTTTCCAGTTTTGAGAAGAGGTGTTCCTTCTCCACATGGCTGATCAGTATCGCGATCAACGAGGCGCGCATGTGGAGACGCAAGCGCTCACGGCTGCATGAGACGGCAGATCTTAACTGCGAGGCCGAAGGTCGCATGCCGCAGCGACTCGAAATCGCCGATCCTGGACCGAATCCGGAATCGATCTATTCCGAGAAGGAACGTGGGGCCCTTCTGGTTAGCAGGTTGCGCGAACTGAGCCCCTCAAGCAGCATCGCGTTGAAAGTCTGTGACCTCGAAGAGAAGTCGACCGCGGCGGCGGCCGTGCTGTTGGGCATTACCGCAACCGCGCTCAAGTCGCGCAGGAGCCGCGGTCGAGCGGCGCTTCGCACTGCGCTGGCACCTTACCTATCCTGAGTCCGGGGAGGCGACAACCGAAGGCCCACACATCTGGTCTGGAGAGATTCAAATGAGCGCGCTCGAGGTAAACTGCATCCGCAACTTTGACCGGGAGACCTGCCGCCGTTCTGAGATGGTGGGCCAGAGTTCTGCGCTTAAAGTGGCGCTGGACCAGGCTCGGCTGGTAGCCACAACGGATTCTACTGTTCTGATCCTTGGTGAGACTGGCACAGGGAAGGAGCTAGTCGCTCGCTCCATCCACGCGATGAGTGATCGCGCAGGCCGTCCGTTTGTGAAAGTGAATTGCGCCGCAATTCCCTTTGATTTGCTGGAAAGTGAGCTGTTTGGGCACGAAAGAGGAGCGTTTACCGGCGCAAATGTCCAAAGATCCGGGCGGTTCGAAATTGCGCACGGCGGGACATTGTTTCTTGATGAAATCGGTGACTTACCCCTCGCATCGCAGCCTAAACTCCTTCGAGTCCTTCAGGAAGGAGAGTTTGAGCGTCTGGGCAGTAGTCGCACACAACATGTTGACGTACGGCTGATTGCCGCGACCCATCGCGACCTGAAAGCTATGGCGCGTAACAATGAATTCCGCAGCGATTTATACTATCGACTAAGCGTATTTCCGGTAATGATGCCACCGCTGCGCGAGCGTCGAGGCGACATCCCTCCTCTCATCTGGCATTTCATTGAGGTTTTCTCGCGCCGGCTGGGCAAAAAGATCACCTGTGTCCCGGAAGAGACGCTGCTTTCGCTGACTGCATATGATTGGCCAGGCAACATTCGTGAGCTTCAGAATGTAATTGAACGGGCTGTCATTTTGTCGCAGGACGGTGTATTCCCCGATCTGCGAGATCAGGTCTGCACTCTGCCAATCCCGTCAGCCACGGCGCCCCCCGCCCCCGGCCATTGCGAACGTGATCTGATCGTAAATACATTGCGGGAGAGCAACTGGGTGGTCGGAGGCGTCAGAGGAGCAGCGATGAAGCTCGGGCTTAAGCGAACAACCCTCATTGCAAAAATGAAACGCATGGGCATTGAATGTGAGCGGCAACGCGAGGAAGCTGGCCCGGTCCTCTGGATGGATGCTGCAGCGGGGGCGTCTGCAGGCGCTTCGCCGGCCACTCTGCCTGGAGCGCCTGCTCGCTCAGGAAGCAATACCGCTGTTCCCTCAACTGATACCGGACTACCGCGCCCATCTCTGTTCGTTATGCACAACTAATGAATCACGCTGTCTGCGCAGGGGCCGCGACGGATTCAGCGACTGGCGCAGAGCTGCCCGTCGCGCCCTCACCTTCGCCGCTTGCGAAAAGCGGGCCTCTTCAAAACAAACTCCTGCAGCAAGCCGTTGGCTATACGCCCGCCCGCTCCGATCAGCGCGCTTTTTACCACGAGATAGCCTCCGCGCTCCGACGACGGATAATATGCGTCCGCAAGCGCACCGGAGGCAAGATCTCCGCCGATTCCGGAAAAATTGATCTGCCGCCGCCCATTGTCTCCGTAGGTGAGGATCGGATTCGACAATGCATAGAGGAGACGGGACATCGCTGTCCCCGTTCCGCGATAATAGAACCGCGGATCCTGATGGAGAATCGCGGGTAACAGCGCGTCCCCAACGATCACATTCCCATAGCCACCGGCAAACGTAGCCCCTAAGCGCTGGCCGTAACCTTTAATTCCGCCCCGATATCCAGGATATCCGGCGGCTTGATAAATGGTGGCGTTCAGCACGAACCCTGCGACTGTAACAGGGTCAGTGAGAGCTCTGAGTGCGAGCTGGAACTTCAGTTTTGAAGTCAACGGCGCTGGGCTGCGATCATAGACCACGTAGAAATTCGGAATGACTCCCAGAATGCGTTGGTGCTCTTCGGCTCTGACCTCGGTCGTGGCAATTTGCTCCGGAGTGAGGGCTGTGACTGAGACTTCCACCGTCGCAAGGTGCATCTCGATGCCTGCAAGCAGAAAGTATTGACCCGGAGTCAGAGCGAATGCCTTCGACGTCCAATCTGCAAACTCAGGCACTCGGATTGATACGGACCAGCCCGCCCCAGGCGGCACTTTCGTGAATTGAAAAAAGCCGTTGCCGTCGCTGGCCGATGCCAGACGATCGCCCAGATTCGAGTTATTCAGGATCACCGTCGCATCCGGAACGACCCCGCCATTGACGTCGATTACTGTACCAACGACCGTAGCTGCCTGCGGTGCCGGCGCGGAAAACTGCTGCCCAGAGGCGATGCCCTGGCCAAATAGCCCCGCCACGATCAACGAAAGGCTGAATCGATAGAAGAAGCATGAGATCATCGCGGTCACTACCTCCGGGAAGTTTTGAAGCCCCTGACTTCTTCGTTGAGCAAGACCCGCGCGCAATGGGCGCCTGTTCGGTCCAGCAACATTTCAAATGCCTTATGGTTCAGTTCGTCCGATTGTTCTTCAGCCCCGGTTTTCCGGCGTCTCCACGGCGAGTCCGATCGAACCAACGTGGAAACCAAGCCGCGTCTCGACATCGCCAGGCGTGTGAAAACCCCTTTCGAATAGGGCACGGAGTCTCATTAATCCTTTCGAGCTCTGGAATACTGGCAGGCCCAATAATGTTCGGTGGCGGGGGGGCGAACGTGACGCGCCAATAGGCGGCAGAGATTCGCTTCAGATGTATCTTCCCTTGCCGATAAACCCCACTCATCGCTGCCTCCCACACGGCGCTGTATCGATGACGCGATCAGAAGCGCGCACACTTGCATGTTGTCCCACAAATCCGAGCTGATCGATTGGACAAACGTGTCGATCGCTACCTAAGTCGCGATAGCCAGTGGCTGACGAACGCCGCCGTCGGCGCCGCCAAGAGGCCCGTCCGGGCAGACCGATTCGAACTCATGCGTCAGACGACTGGTACCGCACATCGCGTGCCGTGCCCAGGGGCGAGGTCACAGGATCGACGAGTCCCGTCGGCACTGCCGGCATTTGTCGTCTCCCGCGTGTTGCTGGAGCTAGCCATGCCAGTGAATCTTCTCGCTGGCGTCTTCAAGTTCGTACCCGAGCCGCTTCCACTCCTGGAAGCCTCCCGACAGAAGCCGCACACGGGCGAAGCCGACCTTTCTTAGTGCCAGCGCGGTATCAATGCTCGTACGCTGGGCAGGGCACGTGCAGTAGAGAACAAGATCGTCATCCCTGGGCAAGGCAAAGGAGGCCGCGGATAACTCTTCCTGCGTGAGTCGAATGGCGCCCGGAATCATCCTCGGGTCGGAAAGCATATCGAGCGGAGTTCGCAGATCGATGATCAGGGGGGTATGCCCGCTCCTCATCAGGTTCTGGAGTTGCTTCGGCGCAATCCGTAAGGACCAGATTCGATGGCGGGGAATCTGGCTGCGCCTGCACATGACCTGGACAAGCAACATACCGGTCACGATGGCGGAGGCGAAGATGGACTTAACTGCGAGATGTGTCATATGAGGGACCCCGCCAAGGTGATTTTTGACGGGAGGTGCCCCGCCGGTCCGCCCTCCGGTGATGGCGCTGCTTCACCGGATCGTGGTGTGCTAAGCTGCGATTCTCTTCTCTGGGCAGGCCCGGGCAGCAGCAGGTCGACTCCCTCCAATCCCCGGATTCGCGCACGCCGAACAACCTCAGGTGTCGCCCCGAGCAGGAGACTGGCTTGTTTATCCGAAAAGCGCTCAAGCAGACAGAGAATGAACACGGCTCGCTCGAACCGGGGAAGCGAGAGCAGAGGATCAGACTTGTAGTGGCCTGTCAATGTCTCGGTCTCGCCCGTGTCGCCGCGTGGCGATTGTTGAAGGAGATCGCATGTCGCTTTCGTCGCTCGCCTGATAACCGCGTACCTCGCATATGCAGGTGCGTATTCCACAAATACCGAATCCTTCCTTACGCAGTCATCCAGAGCTGCAACTAAGCACCTTTCGGCTGAAACCGGATCTTCCGTGAGGAGCAAAGCCAAGTGGAACATGCCTGAAACATCTGCCCGAAACAAAGCGGCAAAGATCGCCGCTGTTGCATAGCATTCTTGTCCGGCTGGAGAAGCGCGGCGGCCGGAGCGTTTCATGGACGGGTCTCCGCGGCACGGCTGAGGGCGGCAGAAGAGTACTCGGGCTCGACGGGGGCATTCCCTCCTGTTTCCACCCATCGAATCTCCGAGAGAACATCCGATTCGACCCGCGACCACACGCGATCGTCGCAGTCCATAGCGTTGTGAGTCCGAAGGAAATGTCGATTGACCCAGGAGAAGGAACGGCAGCCACGCGGTTGCTTCGTGTAATCGAATCGATAATTGCCGAGGACGTGTGTATGCCCTGGATCTGCAGGCCAAAGGCGTCGACATCCGTGTGCAAGTCCCCGCGTCTGGAAAAAGTTGACTGCGTTCGCTACATTTGCGGGAGTCACGCAGTCATGGCCCCATAGCTTATTGATGCTGTCGATCTGGACTGTGAGCAGCACGGGCACGCCCCACTTCTCGAGATGACGCGCCACTTTCACCGCTGCTGAGCCGCCCCAGCTGTGTCCCAGCAGAATCACATCCGCGTTTTGCTTCTCCGCGGCGGAGAGATGACCATTGCCTTCTGTGTCCAGCCAGCGCAGGATCTCTGCCTGAGCTTTACCCCTCTGCCAGTTGGAAAAGCTCGCGGTACGCAACCCGGGAATATTCTCCTCGGATAAGCGACGGATCATCTGAATCTCGAAGCGGTGATCGTCGTCGCCACGAACAAATCCGCCTTCGAAGGCGACGACAATGATGATTGACTGGTGCTGACCTTCCCGTGAAGAGGCGTGCGTCCTTGTGGCTGCCGAGGACGACCGTGCCAGCATAATCAGCAGTCCAGCCGCTGCGGCGAGTGCTACGCATGCCCGCCGCGCAGAACGGTAGTCGGCAGATGGGGTGAGGGCGAACGTCATTTATTTCCCGCCGGAACCTTGCGTGATGCACGTGGTGGGCCATCCACAAACGCGCGAATTGCGTTAACGGCAAGGGCTGAGTTCCGATCTTTCATTCGCCCGGACGCTGTTACTTCTCGAATGGCATGCCTATTGCTTGTTGTGAGTTGGAGTCTCAGGAAATGTCGAAGATCATAACAACCGACGCATGCGGTGAGTCCTGCGTGTCGCTTAGTGCCGGGTCGGTCGCGACATGACCGACACCTTTGGGAGTAGGTGTGAACAGGCAGGGACGACATTGAGCAGGCGAGCACCCGTGGCCGAGACGCAATCCTCGTTGACGCGCCACGAGCCGATATGCGCGCATATTCCGGTCGGCCCCGGCGGCGCTGGCGCTGGGGACATTCTCCTGACCTGCGCCGCGGACTTCGCCTGCCGGCCCGACAGTCAGATCTGGACATCGATGGAGGCAGGGTGATCGAAGCCTGCGCCAACCCAGCCTGTGGCAAAGTCCTTCGATATCTGAGAGAAGGACGGGTGATCGTTTTCGATTTAAAGGAAGCTGAAAGACAGGGTAATGGCAACGGCCGGCGATTGCAGCACTACTGGCTCTGCGGCCGCTGCTCCTGTTTATACACTCTGGTGCTCAGGGGAGAGGATGTTTGCCTCGTTGCGAGATCGACAACGGTGCTCCGCAATCTCGATATGGCGCCCACATCGGATCCTGGTGAGAAGTAGCGTCTCAGCGCCGGATCATCGCGGCCCCCCGTCCGCGCCCCTTAGTTTGAGTGGTGAATGTCATGTGTCAAACTGCGTGACACCTTCGACAGTGTAAGTTGTCGATCCTTCCCACGGAAAGCTCACTCGATTGCCGCCCGAAATGATCATCTTGCCCTTCGGCGGAGAAGAATCGAAGCGCTCACTGCGGAATTTCGCTCCGGAAGCGCAGCCGTGCCAACGCGCCAATGCGGCTCACTGCGGAATGTAAGTGGGTCCTCCTCTTCCTGGATGGCAACTCACGTGCAGCAGCGTCGGCTATCTGCGGGCCAGCGCCGCTGCAAGTCACTTTGAGAGTTCTCGCGGGGATCAGAATCAGCCATGGAGCCTCCGATGCCACAACAGGAAGTCCAGACTTCATCGTTTCGGCTGGATGTGGAGCTGCACCAGCTTTTGACGGCTCCGGCCAGCGATACTATCCGACTGCCGCCACTCGGAGTGCCGCAAAAGTTCCCTGAGCCGGTCTTTCCCCAATATCCGGAACTGCTCGGTCCGGTTGCTGATGATCCAGCCTGGAGGGCACCCGAGCGGCGCCACTGGACTCCCAACCAGGTCTACAAAACGATGCGCGGGTGGCTGTTTCCATTTATCCGGTCGCGTGTCACGCCCGGTGACTTCCATCCCCTGATCGCCTATCTCTTTACCGAATTCAAGTGCAATCTCGACTGTCATTACTGCTGGGCTTTTGACAATAAAGTCAAGGGCATGACAGAGGACACAGCAAAGCGCTCCGTGGACTGGCTGTACGGGACCGGGTGTCGCGTGCTCGCCTTCATGGGTGGTGAGCCCCTGCTGCGCCCGGACTTCATCCATCGGATCACACATTATGCGGCGAAGAAGGGCTTCTGGATCTATCTGCCGACGAACGCGCGCCTGCTGCGCACCGATGTCATCGACAAGCTGGCTGACGCCGGGCTGGCAACGTTCAACATTGCGGTCGACGCTGTCGATATCAAGCCGGGGTTGCCGAAGGCGCTGGCCCCCATCCGGAAGCAGTTCGACTATTTGATCCGCAAGCAGTACGCCTACGGGTACTCCACATTTCTGAACATCAATATCTGCCGCAACAATCTGGACGACGTCCGGCAGCTCACCGAAATCGCGCACGACCTCGGCATTGCTACGGACTATCACATCAATGAATCTCCGCTGCTCGCGCAGGATGAACATTTCAAGCATGCGGCGGAGAATGTCACTTACATCACGCCCGACGACTGGCCGGCGGTTGAGGAGACCATCCAGTGGCTGACGGAGAAACAGGACTCCGGCTACAAGATGGTCAACTCGAATACGCGGTTATGGCAGATGGTCGACTTCATGAAGGGGAATCATTTCCCCTGGAACTGCCGGGCGGGCCAGAATTCGATGATCATTCGCGTCGACGGAACGCTGGCGCCGTGTTTCCCCATGTACACAGCGAATTACGACTGGGGCGTCGTCGGCGATCACAAGTTCGACACGAAGCAGCTCGACCACCAGAAAGAGAGTTGCCAGACACACTGTTTTTCCACGCTTAACCATATCCTCGGCTGGTGCTACAACGACCAGCGAGTGATCAAGTACTTCTTCAAACAGCTGGCGCATGGATTCCAGGGAGTACACGGCCAGATGTAAAAGCCCTTCGAATTCGCCCGGCTCGGTAAGCCAATCCTACCCAGAGGAGAGACGTATGCCGACAACGGTTGAGGTCGTCCAGACCGACTACGAAATGGAAATTCAGGCCCGCATCGATGCGGAGCGGGCGCGCCTTCGTGCCGAGGCCGGGCTGGCTCGGATGAGGGAGTTCAACAAGCCGGTGGAGCGCGGGTTCACGGCGGCAGAGCGGGATCGCGTCACAATCCTGTTTGGCGGTCTCACGTGGAAACACGAGGAGATGATCAAGGCGGTGTTCCACGGGAGCGGGTACCGCTGCGAGAATATCCCGACGCCGGTGGTTGCTGATTTTCAGGCGGGCAAAGAGTTCGGCAATAACGGCCAGTGCAATCCGACGTATTTCACGGTCGGCAACCTGGTTCGGCATCTCCAGAAACTGGAAGCTCAGGGCCTGACCCGCAAGGAGATCATCGACAACTACGTCTTCTTCACCGCCGGCTCCTGCGGCCCCTGCCGATTCGGCATGTATGAAGCCGAGTATCGTTACGCGTTGCAGAACGCCGGCTTCGATGGGTTCCGGGTGCTGCTCTTCCAGCAGACCGACGGCATCAAGGCGGCCAGCGGCGAGCCGGGACTGAAGTTCACGGTCGATTTCGGCATGGGCATGCTGAATGCGCTGAACCTCGGCGATGTCATGAACGAGCTGGTCTATCAGGTCCGTCCTTTCGAGGTGAACAAGGGCGAGACAGATCGCGTGATTCACGAGGCGGCGAAGACGCTCACCGACACGCTGCGCGAACGCAAGCGGTGGCACATCGACGATGCCACCCCGAGGTGGCTGTTGCCTCTGCTATCGAAGAACGAGAAGGTAAAGGGCATCACCTGCACCCTCGGAAAGGTCGCGCACAATCTGTACGGCAAGGAATACGTGAACGCACTGCACGCCTGCCGCGACCGTGTCGACGCGATCGAGGTCGACCGTCTGCGGGTGAAACCCGTCATCAAAATCACAGGCGAATTCTGGGCGCAGACGACGGAAGGTGACGGCAACTTCAACATGTTTGCCTTCCTCGAAAAGGAAGGAGCGCAGGTGTTGGTCGAGCCGATTGCCACATGGATCGCCTACATGATGTATGTGGCGAAAGCCGGCATTCGGGAGCGCTTCGAGGCCCAGGCGCCGCACCGCAACCCAAAGTGGTACGAGGTCAGGAAGCAGCTCGTCAACCGCCTGGCGCTGCTCAAAAAGACGGGCGGCCTCAGCGCCGGCAGTGTCATGTGGACCTACTTCTATCACCGCACCATTCGCCACCTGGGAGATACTGCTCACCGGCTCGTACCACAGAAGGAGCTGTCACGCCTCGCCCATCCGTTTTATCACCAGCTCGCCCGCGGTGGCGAAGGCTATATGGAAGTCGGCAAGAACGTGTATTACACCGTTAACCACCTCTGCCACATGGTGCTCGCGCTGAAGCCGTTCGGCTGTATGCCGTCGACCCAGTCCGATGCGGTGCAATCGCGTGTGGTCAGCAAGTACAAGGACATGATTTTCCTGCCTATCGAGACCTCCGGTGAAGGCGAGGTCAACGCGCACAGCCGGGTACAGATGGCGCTGGCGGAAGCAAGGGCCAGGGCTCGCGCCGAATTCGACGGCGTCCTCGAGAAGACCGGCAAGTCCATGGACGATCTCCGCGACTACGTAGAACACCACCCGGAGCTGAAGCACGCGCTCTACAAGGTACCCCACCGGGACGGAATTGCCGGCACCGCGGCACAGTTTGCCTGGCATGTCAGCGACCTGATCGACCGGGATGATGTACCACGGCGGCACCCAGGGAAACCCATACCTGCGCAGCAGGCAGCGTGATGCGTTCCGTGCGGGAACTTCTTATAGAGATCGCCTCTAATCTGGTCATTTTCTTCTTCGCGCTCGCGCTCGTTGTCACACTCGGAGAACTCCAGAGGGAACAGGAGCGACGGGGCGAAGCGGCATCGGGGGGCGCGGCACTTGCGCGGCGACTCACCCGATGGAAAGAGTGAGAGCAAAGCGATGCGGCAGCTATTTGTCGGTTTGGATGTAGGCTCCACCACAGTCAAGGCGGTGGTCGTCGATGCGGACACGGACGCCATCCTCTGGCAGGATTACCAGCGCCACGAAACGCGCCAGCCGGAAAAGGTGCTCGAGTTCCTCGGGCGTATGGAAGCGGAGGCGGGTGTCGCGCGGGACAATACGCGCATCTTCGTCACCGGCTCGGGAGGCGGGACCATCGCGGAGATGATCGGCGCAAAGTTCGTGCAGGAAGTGCACGCTGTCGCACTGGCCGTGGAGAAGCTGCATCCTGAGGTCTATTCGGTTATCGAGCTGGGAGGACAGGATGCCAAGATCATCGTCTTTAAGGATGATGAAGAGACCGGCCGCAAGAAGAAGATCCCGTCGATGAACGACAAGTGCGCCGGCGGCACGGGCGCGGTCATCGACAAGATCAACGCCAAGCTCAAAATTCCCACCTCGGAACTCGCCAATCAGGGGTACCACGGCATCAAGCTGCACAAGGTGGCCGGCAAATGCGGCGTGTTTGCCGAGACCGACATTAACGGCCTGCAGAAGACGGGAACGCCGCCCCACGAGCTGATGGCCTCGCTCTTTGAGGCCATCGTGCTGCAGAACCTCAGCGTGTTGACGCGCGGTAATACCCTGCGTCCGCACGTCCTGTTGCTGGGCGGCCCGAATGGGTTCATCCGCGGCATGCGCGAGGCCTGGCAGGCCAACATCCCGCGTATGTGGAAGGAGCGCAAGGTCGAGATTCCTGAAGACGCCACGCCTGAAGATCTCATCAAAGTTCCCGATAACGCGCAATACTTCGCCGCACTCGGTTCAGTTGAATTCGGCAAGGACGAGGAGCCTGAGGTCGGCCGCTATCTCGGCACGGAGAAGCTACAGTGGTACATGGAGTACGGGCGCGCCGAAGAGAAGGCTGCATCCGGGGGCAAAGGTCTCGTTGCCAGCAGCGCCGAATTTGATGAGTTCCGCTCTGCTTACCGCCGGAAGAAGTTCATCCCCGCGGAATTCCTGCCGGGTGAAACTGTCTCCGGCTTCGTGGGTGTCGACGGAGGCTCGACATCGACCAAGGCGGTGCTTCTCAGCCAGTCCGGCGACGTACTCTGCAAGGCCTATCAGCTATCGAACGGCAATCCGATTCAGGACACCATCGAGATGTTCGACAAGCTGCGCGAGCAGGTGGAGGGCAAAGGGGCACGTCTCGAGGTCCTTGGCGTTGGCACCACCGGCTACGCCAAGGACATCCTCCGCGACGTGCTCAATGCGGACGTCGCCCTGGTCGAAACCGTTGCGCACACCGAGTCCGCGCTCAAGTTCTACGACGATCCCCACGTGATCGTCGATGTGGGCGGCCAGGACATCAAGCTCATCGTGCTCAAAGACGGCCGGGTCAAGGACTTCAAACTCAACACACAGTGTTCTGCCGGCAACGGCTACTTTCTCCAGTCCACAGCAGAAGGCTTCGGCATGAAGATCGAGGATTTCGCTGACGTCGCCTTCTCGGCGAAATCCATGCCGTCCTTCGGCTACGGCTGCGCCGTCTTCATGCAGTCGGATATCGTGAACTTCCAGCGCCAAGGCTGGCGCGCCGAGGAGATCCTCGCCGGCCTCGCTGATGTCCTGCCGAAAAACGTCTTCCTCTATGTCGCCAGTATCCCCAACCTCGCCGCCCTTGGTTCGCGATTCGTGCTGCAGGGCGGAACGCAGAACAACCTCGCCGTCGTGAAGGCTGAAGTCGATTTCATTCGCTCCAGCTTCCGCGCCAACGGCAAACGGCCGGAGATCATCGTCCACGAACACTGCGGCGAATCAGGCGCCATTGGCGCCGCTCAGGAAGCGCTGCGGTTGTGGAAGAACGGGAAGAAAACGACCTTTATCGGCATTGATGCGGTTCGCCAGATTCGCTACCGCACCACGCGCAATGAAGACACTCGCTGCTACTTTTGCAAAAACAACTGTTTGCGCACCTTCATCGACGTGGATGTTTCAGGTGGCTCCGCGCTGTCGGCCGAAGCGCCCACGCCAATAGCCGAGGACCGCGCCGCCACGCCGGAAGAGGTCGCGGCGGCGGTAACCAGTCTCCCCAGCCTGGAGCGGATCGAAGCGAATCTGCCCGCCCATGGATCTTCCTGCGGCACGGGGCACGGGCACGAGCATGCTGGAGGCAGCTGCGGCTGCGGATCCTCTTCGACGCAGTCTCTCCGGGCCAAGGTTGAGCCGCTGGTTCAGATCCTGGCTGCGCCCGGAGCGAAGAAGCCCGTCGAGGCCCCGAAGCCCACCGGTGAGTTTCAGCCGCGCAAGACGAAAGTCCCCCTGCGCGCGGGCGAGCAGCGGCTCATCATCGCCACCTGCGAAAAAGGAACGGTCGAAGATCTCAGCGACATGAAGGGCATCAAGGCCGACATAGACAAGGTCAAGGCTGCGAATCCGAACTTCGTCGATCTCGCCGCCCGCGACGTCTTCCGTCCTCGCGAAGTCGCCACCGTCGCCGATCCTCTTCCCAGTATCAAAGGCCTCTTTGTCTCGAAAGCCGCCAAAGACCGCGCCGCGCTCATGGAACGACGCAGGGAATTTCGCATCGGCATTCCTCGTCTGCTCAATACCTACACCTATGCGCCGCTGTTCAACGGTTACTTCGCGAGCCTCGGCATCGCGGCGGAAAATATCGTCTATTCCGACTACACGACGCCCGAGCTCTATCGCGCCGGAGCCAGCCGCGGCGCCGTCGATCCCTGCTATCCCTCCAAGATCGGCATCGCGCACGTGTATAACCTGCTCGCCGTCAAGCACAGCAAAAAGCCGCTCCATGCCATCTGGTTCCCCATGTATGACGTGCTGCACACCCATCTCGTGAACCTGACCGGGTCGAACGCCTGCCCTACGGTGACGGCCACGCCCAATGCCGTCAAGGCGGCTTTCACCAAAGAGAGCGACATCTTCGCCGAAAACGGCGTCGTCTATCTCGATCCCATTCTCAACCTGCAGGACCGGAAAATCTGCGCCGACCAGATGTACAAAGCCTGGGCCCCCTTCCTCGGTCTCTCGCTCGATGAAAATGATCGGGCCATCGAGGCTGGCTTTCGCGCCCTGGCGGAATCCGAGAACGACATCCGCCGCCAGGCCCGCGAAACCCTCGATCAGCTCGAGCGCGACGACCGCATCGGCATCGTCATGCTGGGCCGCGTCTACCACCATGATCCCGGCCTCAACCATGAAATTCTTGAGGAGTTTCAGAAGCTCGGCTACCCGGTCTTTTCGCAGAGCACGCTGCCCATAGACGACGACCTGCTCGAACGGCTCTTCGGCGAGGAGGTTCGTGCCGGCATCATCACCCATCCCCTCGATATCAGCGACGTCTGGAAGAATCGCTATTCCACCAGCACCAACCACAAGATCTGGGCGGCCAAGTTCACTGCGCGCCACCCCAATCTCGTCGCTCTCGAGGTTTCCAGCTTCAAGTGCGGGCACGACGCGCCCATCTACGGCGTCATCGAAGGCATCATCGAGCGCTCCGGCACGCCCTATTTCTCGTTCAAGGACCTCGACGAAAACAAACCCTCGGGTTCGATTCGCATTCGCGTCGAGACGATCGACTACTTCCTGCGGCGCTATCGAGAAGACATTATCGAACGCCACCGGAAAGAACGTCTCATCGAAGCCCAGATGGCCGCCTTCGAGCGATCCCTCCGCAGGAGTGAGGAGGACGAATATGAACTCGTCGCCGCGGCAGGAGATTAGAAAGTATCCGTGCCCTCGTCGAGGCCGTTCCGCCGGCCGAATCCGGCATCTTTCCGTCCTCGAGATCTGCCTTAGCCTCTCGATTCTGATCGCTACTGTCGCGGCCCCTGAAGGAGCCTCGCAGGAGCTCCAGGCGGCCTCGGCGCCAACTGGCGCCGAGATCGTCCAGCGGATGGTGGCGCGCAATCAGGAGCGTGCCGAGCATCTCGGTCCATATACGTCGCTCCGCGAGTACCACCTGAAATACGTTGGGTTTCCGCATGCCGCAGAGGCTGGCCTCGTGGTGGATGTAAGCTGCGAAAGCAATACCTCGATACAGTTTCACGTGATCTCCGAATCAGGCTCGCATTTCCTCGCCAATCATGTCCTGAAAAGGCTTCTGAAGGCGGAGCAGGACGCCGACCGCGAACGCAGTGACAACGGTCTGACGCCGGCGAATTACAACTTCACTCTGGAGGGAACCGAAACTAATAATGGCAGGAGGGTTTATGTCCTCAGGGTGGAACCCTGGCACGCGAAAGCGCTCCTCTATCGGGGTACCATCTGGGTGGACGCCCAGGATTATGCGGTCGTGAAGATCGACGCCGAGCCGGCGCGGAGCCCCTCCTTCTGGATCCGCAACACAGAAATCCATCACGCCTATGAGAAGATCGGTGCCTTTTGGTTGCCACAGCAGGATCGCAGCCAGACCATGGTCCGCCTCGGCGGTTCAGCTTACCTGACTATCAAGTATCAAGACTACCGACTGAGCTCGACGTCACTTCCGTCGCCTGCCACGATAGACCGCACAGCGACCGCCGAATTGAGTCCGTCCCACTGATCCTCGTGACCCTGCGTCACGGTGTCACTGTCATGCTGTCAATACGGACAGGAGAACGTTAGCGACATCCAGCGCTGGCAACTCTGTTCGCCTGCATTCAGGCAGATTTCCACCATTATGAAGCTCCAGCAGGCATCTTTCCTGCTCCAGACACTTTCCACATGGCAACGCGATTGCAAGCTTCCTCCGTGAAGGGCGCGCATCTCCGCAAATCGCGGGTTCCGTCCCGGTGAGCGGGCCCAAAGGAGGAGTAATGATTGTCACGCTGTCAGCGCCGGGCGCCGCGATGAACAATTGGAATGGGACAGCGTCCTGTTCGGCGGAGAATTGGCTGGATGAAATGGCAGAGCTATATCTGCTGGCGTTCATGCTCACGGCGAATAAAGAGGTGGCCGAACAGTGTGTGCTGGACTCGGTCGATGAATACCTGAACAGCGGAGCAGCCACCCTGAGCAATTGGGTAAGGACCGACGGCAACAACGTCGTGATCGCGAATGCCGTGCGCCTGATTAAGCCGAGGGCGAAGATCTCGTACAGCTGGACGGCCCCTTTAGGGGCGAGGGCGCTGCTTGGGCCAAGCCATCAGCCATTTGCAGTCATCACGTCGCTTGGCGCATTCGAACGCTTTGTATACGTGCTTACTGCTCTGGAAGGGCGCAGTGAAGAAGAATGCGCCGTCCTGCTCGAGTGTTCTCGGGCCGATGTTGTTGCTGCCCGCAAGTTGTCGGATCTACTGGTCGGCTTAAGCGAATCGGGGGAACCCTGGCCACACCGGCTCGATCCCCTGCTTCTTACCGACGCCGTGATCCATTCACGTTATGGAATCGCATGAACCCGAGGTTGAGGGGTTTGCAGCACAACACCGGGATTGCATCGTCTGCCTCCGGGTGATCTTACGACAGCCCTCCTGAGGGCCAACTGCAACGAATATTCCAGCCGAGAGGAGGATGCGAGATGAACCTGCATGAGCACGGTGCCAATGGAATAGGGAAGAGATCCGCGCCGTCGCGCCCCCGCGATACCGAACTGGTCGCCGAAGCCATTGCAGGCAGCCGAACTGCATTTGAATCCCTGATGCAGCGCTATGAGCGTCTGATCTGGAAGATCGTTCTCCGCTGCTCGAGCAGCCTCGACGATACCGAGGACATCGTGCAGCAAACCTTCATGAAGGCGTTTGTAAACCTGCCGCGGTTTGAGGGGAAATCGTCGTTTTCGACATGGCTCGTTAGTATCGCAAGGAACGAAGCCCTGATGTGGAGGCGGAAGCGGAGCAGACGGAGAGAGCAGGCGATGCCTGAGGTAGTAGACCAGGATGGGAATCTTATGCTCGTGGAATTTCCAGAGCAGGCCCCGGACCCAGAGACCCTTTGCCTGCAGAAGGAAAACACTCAACTGCTCTTGAAGTGTATGCGTCTCCTTTCCGCGCGCAATCGAGCGGCCATTCGGCTTTGCGATCTGCACGAACTGACGGGCGCCGAAGTTGCGCTGGCGCTGGGAATCGGCGCGAGCGCGCTCAAGACGCGCAAATTGAGGGGGCGTACTGAACTGCGCAGACATCTGTCACGAGTTCTCCTGCCGCGTGCGCGCGCGGCTCCCTAGCCGAATGAGTCATGCTCAACGACTGGGCCGTGGTCGGCGAAGCGCGCAGAAAACGTCGCGTCCTCCAGCCGCATCTCGACTCTCGTAAGTGGCGCTTTTCCTCTCCGTCCAATCTCCACCAGACAGCGCCGATCACTACATTCCCGCAACCTGCTCCTCTGGGCCACTCGCAAGAAGCGAACGGGGGGAAAGATGGGCTCCTTTCAGACCGAATTCTCTTTTGCTGACAGCATAGATTCGACGACGATGCCTGGCCGTCGGATCGAGTCAACCGCGCCTGAGATAGCCCCCACCCTCTTCATCGTCGATGGGGACAGGACCGCATGCGAATCGTTAGCAGAGCTGCTTGTTCGCCAGGGCTGGCTTCCGGAAATCTTTGCGTCCGCCGAAGACTTCCTTGCCCATCCCGTCGGGCTCGTCCCCGGTTGCCTGATCCTCGACGTGTCTCTCCCCGGCCTCAGCGGTCTCGAACTGCAGCGGCGCGCGAACCTGAAATACTCGCACATTCCGACCATTTTTCTCAGCAGCACAGGCGATATACCCACCACCGTGGAAGCCATGAGGGCGGGTGCCGTTGAATTCCTCACAAAGCCCTCCCGGGATGAGGAACTTCTCAGTGCCATTCGACTAGCCGTTGAAAAAAGTCGCCTAGCGGTACCGAGGGAAATGCTCAGGCGAACGCTCCAGGCCCGCTATGCCTCTCTCTCTGTTCGCGAACGGCAAGTCATGATCCTGGTGTGCTCCGGACTGCTGAACAAGCAGGTTGGTACCGAGCTGGGCATTAGCGAGATAACCGTTAAAGCACATCGAGGCCAGGTAATGCGCAAAATGCGCGCAACGTCCCTTGCGGACCTGGTGACAATGGCAGGTAAGCTCGGCTCGGTCAGAAGCCGCGAAGCAATAATGCTTCGCGAGCATGTCGGGCGCGCCGCTCGACCGAGACTTGAACTCATCGAACACTTCGCACTTACGCAGTGACTGGCGGCCCCGAACTTCCGATGGATTAGTCGATAGCTGTATTGGAAGAATTAGCTACGATCCGCGACGTTTACAGGCAGGGTGAACTGAAACGTCGCGCCGCGCCCAGAGGAACCGGCCGCCCACAAGCGCCCACCATGAGACTCAATGATCGACCGGCTGATGCGAAGCCCCAAACCAGTGCCGTGAGCCTTCGTCGTAAAGAACGGATCGAAGATTTTTTCCGCGGCTTGCGGGGGAAGTCCTACGCCCGAATCGCTGACCGAAATAAGAATCTGCTGGTTCTCTTCTCGCTGCGACTTGATGACCATCTCTCGTGTTCCCTCAACGTCCTTCATCGCCTCAATGCTGTTGATGCTCAAATTTATGAGAACCTGTTGCAATTGCAGACGATCTCCAAACGCCTGAGGCAGATCGGCCGCCAGTTCCGTACGGATCGAGACGTTGTATCGCACTGCTTCGTCGCGCAGAAGGGCAACGGTTTCCGGAATAATCTCGTTGACCTCAAGAGTCTGCTGGCTCGGGGTGCCTCTCTCAAATTGCGCGCGGATCCTGTCGATAATCTCAGCCGTACGCTGCACATCTCTTGCGATTCTGGTAACGCCCGCGCGCACCTCGTCCAGGTCGGGTTCATCGCGCCCTAGCTTTCGCAGGCAAACATTGGCGTTGGTGATAGCGCCGCTGATCGGTTGTTTGATCTCATGAGCCAGGGAAGCTGCCAGCTCTCCCATGGTTGTCACCCGATTGATACGCGCGAGATCGCTCTGCGATTGACGCAAAGCCTCTTCGGCTCGCTTCTGGTCGTCAATGTCGGTGGTCGTACCCACGAATTTGAGGACCTTCCCTTCCGCATCGCGCAACACCACGGCTTGCTGGAGATGCCGGCGATAGGTCCCGTCGCTGGCACGGAGAGATCTGGTTTCAAATGCAAAGCTCTTCCCCGAATGCACGCCCTCCCAAAAACTCCTGGCTGCCATCTCCCGATCCTCAGGGTGCACCGCGGTCATCCAGGCCTCGGGATGTGAACGAATGAAATCGAGTGTCTGACCGGCGAACTCAAGCCAAACTCGATTCACGAAATCCGGCGTCCCATCGGGGTTGAGCGTCCAGGCGGATACGGGGAGTTGCTGCAGCAGCTCAACCTGTAGTCGCAACTCTGCATTGGCCTGCTGTAGCTCTCCATAGAGATGGCCTGTTTCCGCCAACCGCTCTTCGCTGGAGCGCAGTTTCTCGCGTTCGAGTTCCGCCTCGCTGCGCATCCTTTCTTCACGTTCCGCAGTTTCGCGGCGAAGGTTCGACATTTTGACATTGGCAGACACGCGCGCCAGCAACTCCCGGGCTGCAAACGGCTTGATGAGATAATCGTCCGCGTCCGCCTCGAGCCCTTCCACACGCGACTCTTCGCCCGCCCGCGCCGAAACCAGGACCACTGGCGTGCCGGCGAGGGTTGAATCCTCGCGAATCGCCCGCAACAAGCCGAATCCATCGAGCTGCGGCATCATCACGTCCGCCAGCACCAGAGCGGGACGCAATCGCCGTGTTGCTTGCAATGCCTGGAGGCCGTCGGCAGCCGCGTGCACCTCATATCGCTCGCTCAGCAGGCGTGCGATGTATTGGCGCATGTCCGCATTGTCATCGGCCAGGACAATCAGTTCGCGCTGCCCCGCGGGTGGGGGTTCCGGACTGGGGGCGAGTGAAGCTTTTTGGGAAATCGTTCCTACATCGGCCACCGCCCTCGCTGGATTTCCCGACCACTGTCGTGCGTCGTCGACGTAAGCCTCAGCTCGAATTGTGGTGGAAGCGAGCGTTTGTGCGGCCAGATTGTGCTCCGCCGGCAGATGCTCTGTGCCGCACGGGATGGTCACGGTGAAGGTACTGCCGGTGCCCACGGCGCTCTCCACTCGAACCGTGCCGCCGTGTAGTTTCACCAGTTCCTGTACCAGCGCCAGACCGATGCCTGTGCCTTCGTAGGTTCTGGCCTGGGTGCTCTCGATGCGGTGAAAGCGCTCGAACACGTGTTCGCGATGTTCTTCGGGTATACCGATGCCTGTGTCGCGGACCTTCAATTGCACCGCGCCGTCCGCTTGGTTGAGCGTAACTGCAACCTCGCCATCGAACGTGAACTTGTAAGCGTTGGAGAGCAGATTCAAGACGATCTTCTCCCACATGTCGCGATCCACATAAACCGGCTCAGTGTCTGGCTGGCATTCCACCGTGAAGCGCAGTCCGGCGTACTCCATCGCCGAGTCGAAGGCACTGGCGATTTCTGCTGTGTAAGTGGCCAGGTCAGTCGGCTGATACGACGCTTGCATGCGTCCGGCTTCAATCCGCGAGAAGTCCAGAAGTGTGTTCACGAGCTTGAGCAACCTGAGGCCGTTCCGATGCACCGTGACCAGCAACTCCTGCCGCTCGGGAGTGAGTCGCTCGCTCGCTTCCTTCTGTATCTCTTCCAGCGGACCGAGCATCAGCGTCAAAGGAGTTCGGAATTCGTGGCTAACGTTGCTGAAGAACGCGGTCTTGGCACGGTCAAGCTCAGCCAGAGCCTCAGCCCTCTGGCGTTCCTGCTCATAGGCGCGGGCGCTGGTCAAACCGATCGTGATCTGTTCAGTAATCCTATAGACGAACTGGCGGTACGCGTCGTCAAAGGCTCGGCCGGGATGGATTCCCGCGACAAGGAAACCCAGCGGCTCGCTGTGGTCTCCCAGCCGGATCGGCAGTACGCATGCTTGCTTAGGATGGTCTGGCCAATTGGGCACCGGCACGCCCGCAGCCCGATCCCCCAGTTCAACCAGAACTCCATCCTTCGCCAGTACAGGGTCGAGCCGCCAAAGGTTTTCGGTGCGGCAGTCGATGGCCGGCGGACGCAGCGCTTCGTCGGTTTCGACGCTCGCGTCTGCCAGGTACGCTTGATGTTCTGAAGGCCGATATTCATAAAGAAATGCAAAGGGAAGGCTCAGGCAATTTTTGCCGAAGGTCTCAGCGCAGACGCGCCACACTTGATCTTCGTTTCGCGCTCCGCCCATCCGCAAAGCTAAGTCGCTTAGCAAATCCCTGCGTCGATCTTCGAGCACCCGTTCCGTCGTTTCCAGAAGTGTGGCTAGCACCCCGCCCACTTTGCCGTTGTCATCCGGAATCGGGCCGATCGAAAATGCGAAGTAGACCTCTTCGAGGTAATTGTTGCGATTGAGAGGGGTCAATTGGTCGGCCTGGGCACTGAATGGCTGACCCTGCGCCACGACCGTGTCGAACAGCTGCTTGGTGAATTCCCATAATTCAGAGACCACTACGCGTGAGCTTCGGCCGAGCGCCCAGGGGTGCTTCGCGCCCAAAGACGGCAGATAGGCATCGTTGTACAAATTGATGTAGTCTGGCCCCCAGCAGATGTTCATCGGATAGGCAGAGCCCAGCACGATTCGCACGCAGGTTCGCAGAGCTTGCGGCCATTGCTCCACCGGGCCAAGCGGCGTAGCCGACCAGTCGAGCGCGCGCATACGCGTGGCCATCTCGCCGTCGCCGGCGAACACTGATTCGGTCAGTTGCCTGTCGCTGGGGTTCATCCAAAATCCCTCGCCCCGGCAACGCGGAAAAGGCCTGCGTTCCGTGGGTTGATGAGTCCAGGGAGCCACCCGGCAAGCCGGATCAGGCCGGCGTTGGAATGCGATCCATGAAAGAACGTGGCACCAACGGGTCAGGACGATGGCTCTGAGAAGTTCAGGGGAAACCTATGGGCCCAGTCGCCTCGAACATGCTGCTGGAGAGCGATGCCGAATTATACCGTGCGCTGAAACTGAAGGGTCAGCGGCGAACAGGCGTCCGGTTTGGCCGGTTTTCGGCATCCGGTCAGAAAGTAAATCGGCCAGTCAGCTGAATTTGGCGCGCGGTGCCGGCGGTGGTCAGAATTTGGCCTGCGTTATCGGCGAGATCACCCGCCGCATCCTTGAAGACCGCATCCCCGTTCCCTCCGAGGGAAAGCGCACTTTGTGTGTTACTCGGAACTCCAAAATTCGGACGGTTGAACAGGTTATAGGCTTCCACTCCAACCGTAAGCTTCCGTTCCTGATTGAATACAAAGTCTTTGTGCAGCGCTGGGTCGACCTCCGCGAACCCCGGCCCGCGCAGCATATTGCGCCCCGCATTGCCAAACTGGCCTGCAGGCGGAACAGCAAAAGCGCCTGGATTAAACCAGCAGGCCACCGTACCCACCCTGGCCCCATTCGGGCAAATGCCTGCATAGGGGTTGCCGACAAGGTTAGGGCGTTCCGCAATGAGGAGCGACTGTACGTCGGCATTGTCAAAGGAGAGCATCGGGGTGAATGGAGGGCCGCTATCAACGCTGGCAATGATCGCGATCTGCCAGCCACCCAGGAGGGGTCCCGATCCAGGCAGCTGGTAAGCGGCATTAGCGGCAAAAGTGTGGCGAATGTCGAAGTCTGACCGGCCCCGGCTCCCTTTGCGATCGAAAAGGTTCTGGGATTCGGGAGGACCGTTCACAGAATCCACGAAAAAATCCACAGACGCATCATCCACGGAATGGGCGAATGTATACGACGCCTGCCAGAAAAGGTTTTGCGTATAGCGATTTGAAACGGAGACCTGACCGGAGTTATAGAACGATTGCGCGTCTGTCAAAATCGTTGTCACAGGTGATGGCAGGTTTGGATTGTAGCGGTGGCCTAACGCCGGCTCAAAGGGGTTCTGCTCGCCCTGACGGGTGAGGTGGTTGCCGCGCGTCCCAAAGTATCCCGCGGTGAGGATCATGCCGCGCGCGAGTTCGCGTTCCACGTTGAGGTTGTATTGCATCACGTAGGGGAACTTCGGATAGTAAGTCATTGCGAAAGGATCAAGCGGCTGGGTCACTGCTGCGTTCTGCGGATTAAGGAACTGAGGGAAGACGAACTCCTCCAGATCGAAGAACGGCGGCAGTAATCGGTCGAGACCATACGCCATTGCCGGGATCTGATCGCGATAGATGCCGAATCCGCTTCGCATCACAGTTTTGTCATTGCCCAGAACATTCCATGCAAAGCCTGCCTGAGGTGACAGAAGATCCAGCGGTGTCCCGGCAAATAGCTTGCCGACGGTTGGCGCGGAATCCATCGCGGGGTTTGGCAAAGCGGAGAGCCGGCCGTGTACTTCGGTCGGATTGGAGTAGAAATCGTAGCGCAATCCAATATTTGCAGTGAAGCGGCTGTTGACTCGCACGAAGTCCTGGGCAAAACCTGACGCGACAATTTCCCGGTATCCGCGATCCGAATCGGCGTTCGATGGATTGACGCCAATGTACGCAAGCGGCGCCCCCTCAAGGAAAAACTCGAGGGCAGGATTGTCGCTGATTGCGGGCAGACCGAAGGCGGTCAGATCTTCGAATTCGTAAAGTCCGTTCACTCCGAAATCCAGCGTTGAGTTCAGATCGAGCCTTCGGAACTCGGCGCCGAGTTTCAAGTTGTGGCGGCCAATGATACGCGACAGTTGGTCCTGAACCTGATAAACGGTCGAATAATCGCCCAGAGGAAATGCGGGGCTATTGCCCAGCAAAC
This sequence comes from Acidobacteriaceae bacterium, assembly GCA_030041515.1. Lineage (GTDB taxonomy): Bacteria > Acidobacteriota > Terriglobia > Terriglobales > Acidobacteriaceae > Palsa-343. The sequence continues at coordinate 46,641 of JASHNS010000023.1, forward strand.
TGATGCCGGTGATGTCGATCATTCCGAACGCCCGATCAGGCAGCAACGAAATCGACAGGCCCGGATGCGTGTTATCGCTCGCAGAAGATGCAGTGGTCCGGTTGACACCGAAGCGCAACTCATTGAGCCATTCGGGGCCGAGTGCCGCACGGTCCTGAACCGTCCCATACTGATTGCGCGCCAGATGTAGAGTCGGAAATCCCGGCAGGTAGGTGCCCGGCGGTGTTCCGACGTACGGCACCACGGAAGAACCGTCATCGACGGTGTAGCGCACGAAGACCGAATGCGTATTGGAAAAGTTGTGGTCGATGCGGATCATACCGTGGTCCTCGCGGGTAGCGCCCTTGTCAGCCGTGATCAGCTCGCCAGTTCCATCTCCATTGTCCTCTCCATTCGAAGGAGGCATCAGATTGAGAAACTGTTGTACCTCGGGATTGATCGGAATGGCGGCGCATCCGCTTGAATACCCGCTGGTGCAGGCCGCCGATTTATTCGCAGAGGGCAAGAAACCTTCATGAGCGAGCGCATCAGGCGCCGTAGCAATTGCCGTGGATGCCTGGACTTCGCGAAACCCCTCATAGTTGACGAAGAAGAAGGTGCGATTTCGCGACAACGGCCCTCCCATTCCAGCACCGAACTGATTGCGGACGAACGGGGGGATCGGGTTGGCGCCCAAGTCAAAATAGTTCTTCGCGTCGAGCGACGCATCCCGATGCAATTCCCACATCGACCCGTGAAATTGGTTAGTGCCCGACTTGGTGATCATGTCGATCACGGCGCCACCATGGCCGCCGTACTCTGCGTTGAAGGTCTGCGTCAGAACGCGGACCTCCGACAACTCGTTCAGGCCGAGAAAAAATCCTGAAGCGCCCGCCGGCGAAAAGCCCCAGACCGGATCGGTCGCATCCATACCATCGATCAATACGTTCGTCATACTGGGACGGATACCATTAATCGCCACTTGCGCTGTCTTACCACTCGAAAGCAAAGAGGGCGCGCTGCTGGGATCAGGAGCGACTCCAGGCTCCAGCGCTACCGCACTGAACAGATCCTGATTATTGAGAGGCAGATTCGCCAGGCTCTGCTCTGCCACGAGTCCGCTGACAGTTGAGGTCGTACTGTCGATGCCGCTGGCGTTCGCGTTGACCGTTACCTGCTGCCGCAGGTCGCCCACGGTCAGTGAGAAGTCGATGACCGACTCAGAACCCGAAACGAGCGCAACACCTTCGCGAACCTGTGCCTGGAATCCCTGCTCTTCGGCGCGAATGGTGTAGGTTCCCGGCGGCAGGCCGGAGAAGTGATATATGCCTGCCGTGTCAGTCGCGGTGTTCCGCTCCAATCCGGTTCCCTGGTTGACGATGACAACTCTGGCTCGAAGAATAACGGCGCCGTTCTTATCCGTAATTGTGCCCGAGACGGCAGCAAGCTGCGATTGCGACCATGCACACGTTGGGAGCAGGGCAAGCCACAGGATGAAGAGCAAGCGCGTTGCCGAAGCGAAGAAGCGCACAAAGTCGCAGACAGACGCACAGCGTCGCCCTGGCGAGAGAGATTGGTCAGGTGCTCTCCTCATGTCCAGACAGACTCTCTTGCAATCGTTCCCGCGGGTTTGGCCCAAAATCGCGCTTTTGTTTGCTAGACAATCCAGGCTAAGGGGAAGAGAAAACGTTCGTTCCGCATTCTTTGTGGCGCGGGCATTCCCAAGCAGTGCTTCCTGCGCTGCTTCAAACAAGATATTGTTGAGCAGCCCAGGGCACTATTGTACTTTAGTATCGGTACGGCCGGATCAGACTTGCAGGGGCGGGGCTCAGCTTGCCATTCAACCGTAGAAAGCGACAATGACGGGCTGGCCCCAGCTGACGAGGGTCACGGGGTCACATTCGCCTCGCGATTCCGTGCCGCACGTGGATTAGGTCAGGGGAAACCTCTGGGGAGCTGAGGCACCAAAGGTACCAATACTAAAGTATTAGTGGGAATCGCACGGCGCATCTGTCGTGATATTGTTGCGTCAACTGATCGCCTCGAAGAGACTCTATCAGCAGCGTTGTTGATGTGCTGCCCGGACAAAAAGGGATTACGCGAGATCGGAGCGCATCGACTTCCTCAGACAACGCTAATCTCTCGGAGATGTCTTTTTGCGTTGGCTGTGAATTTCGCTCTAGCGGAGGCGCGAGCGTTTCTTGATGAAAAAACAATTGCTAATTTCAGTAGTCGACGACGACGAGTCAGTTCGCGAATCGGTGCCGGAACTATTGAAGGAACTGGGATTCAATGCCCGTACGTTTTCCTCGGGAATGGAGTTCCTGGCCTCCGATGCTCTTTTGCAGTCGAGCTGCCTGATCCTCGACGTCGCAATGCCGGCGATGCCGGGGCCCGAACTCTTCCGCGAACTTCGCCGTCGCAACCTGAGTATTCCGGTTGTCTTCGTTACCGCTCGCAAGGACGAAGCCGTGCGAACGCGATTGCTCAATGACGGAGCAGTCGAATGTTTATTCAAGCCCTTCAACGATACAGACTTGTTGCGGGCGTTGGATAAGGCCGTTGGCGACAAATGATTGTCCGACACTCATGGCAGGTGGCTACAATGAACCAGACAAGCTTGTTCTGCGATGATGAGAGAACTCTACTCGTGCCAAACACCTCACCGACAGTATTTGTTGTGGATGACGATATCTCGGTCCGAGAGTCGCTGGAATTTCTGATTCGCGATGCAGGATGGCAAGTAGAAGCGTTCACGTCGGCTGAAGAATTCGTCAGCCGCCCACGTGACTTCAACCCAAGCTGCTTGGTCCTCGATATTTCGATGCCTGGGTTGAATGGACTCGAACTGCAGAAGCGAATCGCTGTGGAACGACCCGACATGCCCATTATCTTCCTCACCGGTAAGGCCGACATACCGATGACCGTACAGGCGATGAAGGCTGGCGCGGTAGAGTTCTTGACGAAACCCTTCAGCGACGGCACGCTTCTCTCCGCTGTCGGCAAAGCGCTCGCGCGGAGCACGGCTCTGACCGCCCGTGATGCTGAACGTCGCGCACTCAGGGCGCGGTATGGCCGCTTGAGTTCCCGTGAAAAAGAGGTGATGGCTTTGGTGGTCGTCGGAAAGGCCAATAAGGAGGTCGCTTCCGAGTTGGGCATAAGCGAGATCACCGTAAAAGCGCATCGAGGAAACATGATGCGAAAGATGGAGGCCGAGTCTTTGGCGGAATTGGTGAACCAAGCCGCACGACTGCGTCTACCGAGACGCGATCGGGAAACCTAGAACATGGTCGCATCGCAAGGTCCCGCCCGGGGGCCCTTGGTACCGAAATCCTTTTAGCTGTCCTGAGTATCACGAGACACTGGAATCAGATGGACAACCTGTTGAAACCTCACAGCCAGAACCGCTTTTTCCGCATCTCGCCGGCTTTGGAGTTGGCCTGTTGTCCCAATGATCTGCTTCTTATAGATTCGTCTTCCCGTGGTGTAGTCGTACCATCGGAAGACCCAGACGCCTGCACAGCTCTTCCTTTTCACTCTGAAGAGACTCCCCTGCTGAAATCTGCTCATGCCTTCTCCTTCCCTTCTTAATTGGTTGGCCTCCCCGGTTGGGAAGATACACTGCAGGATTGCTTGCCCCTCTTTTCGTCAGCGGGAGAGCCCGGTCGCTCCCGGCGCAGGCATCAGAGCCTCGACACTTGCGCCAATATGCATTGGCGCGATTTCCGTTGCACGGCCCACGATCGTGCCGACGTGGAAGCCCGCATGATTCCCGTACCGCGGCGGACGTACCTCTTGGAATACTGATGGCAATGGGACAGGCAGCGGACGAGTTCGTCCTACCTGTCGGATCGCTGAGCATCGGAAGGTGAAATTCAGAGAGCGCACATCCCCTCGCCCACCGCGGGCGTTCAGGTCAAGATGCATCTGGATGTCCGAGACCACAGGGATCCTGTCGAACTGTTTGGCATACATGAATACGCCAAGGTCATAGGGCGCGAGAAAACGGAGCGGTGGGCCATCGCCCGAAAGACGTTGCGGGATGCCTTGGACTCTGGATGATCTAAATGGGAGGCAACGCCGCGCTGCTGACGCCGATTTGCTGTTTGGCGACGCTGTAACTGATCCAGAGAGTATTGCCGCTCTGCCAGAGGCCGGGATACTGGGCGCCGCCGCGCTGCCCGTTGGGAATGGCTGGTCTTCCGGAGAGACCCTGGCGAACAGCATAGACGTGTTCGATGGCTCCGGACGATCCGTTGAAGAGGGCAAGGTAGAGCGGGTCGCGCGGGACTCCGCCGGGGGTGCTGCGCGGGTTCCCGACCAGAGCGATGCGGCCGTCCGTGAGGCGGATCATGGCGGTTGAGGAAGGCGCGTTGGGTATATCCGTGCGGATCAGCGGAGACCAGGAGCTTCCTCCGTCGAAGGATTGCGAGGCATAGAGCCAGAAGACGTCGAAGCCGGAGGTGCAGCGCCAGAGACGGTAGAGGCGCATCCGGTTCGAGGAGAGATAGACGGTGGAAGGCTCGACGAAGTCGCCGGCTCCGTGCGGAGTATTGTTCTCGGTGGTGAAACCGGTCCAGGGCGAGTGACGATAACCGACCTGCGAGCCGCCCCAGACGCCGAGGTTATTGGCGTCGGTGAAGAGAGCGGGACCGAGCGTGGAATTGTATGGGTAAGTGGGACGGCCGGGCAGCGGTTGATAGCCGGAGGCGGGGCTGACAAGAAAAGGCGCGCCGAGGGAGCCGTTGGGCCTGCAGCGGAGAGCGATCAGGGCGAGGCCGGTCTGGGTGTCGCCGGGGCCGGCTTTGGCATCGATGGCGGCGACAAGGTAGAGGTCGCGTTTGTAGCGAACGAAGGCGCGCGGGTAGGAGATGCGCATGCCGGGGAAGGTGTCGGTGGTGAAGGGGCTCTGCGGCGCCACCGCGACGATGGGTCCGGTGCTGGTGCGCCAGCCGTCGGCGCTGCTCGTGACTTCCGTGATTTCTCCGCTCTGATCTTCTCCGGTGAGGTTGCCGCTGTATGCGACCCAGACGCGACCGCTGCCGTCGACGGCGACGCGGGTGTGGTGGTGGTAGCGCAGGCTGCGAAGATCGGCGAGCGAAGGCGACCGGCCGTCGGGAGCATCGACGGTGAAATTCCTGAGTGCGGGCGCGAATGGATAGGGACCGGTGAGCGGCGTGGAGCCCCAGTTGAGAGCCAAAGTGGATGCGGTCGAGGGGGCGTGGGCGGGCTGCACGCGGGCAGTGGCGCAGGCGACGCACAGGAGAAGCAGGGGGAGCAGCGAGGACGGCAGTGAAATCCGTTGTCCCATGAAGAAGAGGTTTATCACGGTGGGGGAGCGTTTGACGCGTCGGCTGGGCTTGATGGTGGGACTGTGCGAGTGTACACATCCTTCCCGACCCGGAGCGTCTGACACTGCCAGCCTCTCGAGGATGAGCTGAAGACGCCAATCCCGCGCCAGCTTAGCCTGGTTCGCCCGGATCGCCTTTTTGAGATCGCTGAGCGCGGCGGGTACCAGCTGAACCTCGAAGGTCACCAGGCCATGCAGTGCGCGATCGATATGCGCGCGCCAATGACGGAACGAAAGTGGCAGGAGAGTAATACTGAGTCCTGCCTTTTTCGGCGACGGTCAATGCATGGGGCCGGTCTCCCCTCCGGAAGTGTTTTTCTGGAGCAGAAAGGACAGCAAGAACATCAGCAGGCACATGACAGTGAACAGCCAGTAGACATCAATATAAGAGAGAGTCTGAGCCTGAGCTCCCAGCATGGCGTACATTCTGTCGAGCGCCTGCCGATGAGCAAAATGCGCGTTTAATCCGGCGTGAGTAAGTCTGGCCGCCAACGCTCGAACCTCGGCATCGAAGCGCTCCGATCTGGTATACACGGCAAGCACGGATTGATGGTACTGGCTTCGGCGCTCAACGATCGTCGTCACAGCTGAAGTTCCTACGCTCATGCCTATGTTGCGGGTGAAGTTCATGAGGCCGGCGGCTGCATTCGTTCTTTCCCTTGGAATGCCGACATACGCGCTGGCCGTAATCGGCACCATCAGGAATGCAACCGGCAGGTACTGGAAGATACGCAGCCATGCGGCCGCCTGAAAGCTGATCTGCGTATCCATTTGCCTGCAGGAGATAAACATACCGAGCGCCATCGTGATCCATCCAAAGGCGATCAAATGGCGCGCCTGGAAGCGCGACGTCAGCCGGCCAACAACGGGGATGAGGAACAAGAGGAGAACAGCTGAGCCTGACAGAACCAGGCCTGCGATTTCGGCCGTATAACCCATGATCGTCTGCAGAAACAGAGGAATCAGCACGGTGCCACCGAGGATCGCAATCCCGAGCGCAAAAAACATTAGATTGCAGCTCGCAAAATTGAAAATCCTGAACAGGCGAACATCGACCAGCGGCTCCCTGTGAAACCATTCCCAGATCACCAACGCGATCAGGCTTACAGCGGCGGTGACGATCAGGGCCGCGATGAAGTGAGAGCCGAACCAATCGTCTTCCTGCCCTTTGTCGAGCGTGATTTGCAGCGCACTCACACCGAGGACGAGCAGAGCGAATCCGATATAGTCGAACCTTGCCAGGCTGGCTTTGACCCTGGAGAGATACGGGGGATCTTCGAGCAGTTGATACACCAGCAGGGTGGCCAGAATGCCCACGGGAATGTTGATGTAGAAGATCCATCGCCAGGAGTAGCTGTCGGTAATCCACCCACCCAGCGTGGGACCAATGGCGGGTGCGCAGACCATGGTGATTCCGTAAAGGGCGAAGGCCATCCCACGTTTTGCCGGAGGAAATGTATCGGCGAGAATGGCCTGAACCATGGGCTGCAATCCGCCCCCGAAGGCGCCCTGCATGACCCGAAACAAGAGCAGCATTCCCAGGCTGGGCGCAATGCCGCAAAGGAAGGAGCTGAGAGTGAAGAAAATGATGCAGATCATGAAGAAGCGTTTGCGCCCCAGCAGGCCGACCAGGAAGCCGCTCATAGGAAGCACGATGGCATTCGCAACGAGATAGGTGGTGAGAACCCAGGTGCTCTCGTCATTGCTGGCGCCCAGATTGCCTGCAATGTACGGCAGCGCCACATTGGCGATGCTGGTATCGAGCACTTCCATGAAGGCGGCCAGCGAAACCACGATCCCGATGGTCCAGGGATTGACTTTTGGCGTCCAGGCCGCCTCATCGGCCATGACGGAAGTTGCGGCGCTCATCGAACCGTCACCTCGGGCTCAACGGACAAACCCGGTTTCAGGAATCCCTGCGCGTTGAAGTCGCCACTGCTCGGGCGGTCGAAATCAATGCGCACCGGGACGCGCTGCACCACCTTCACGTAATTCCCAGTTGCATTCTCAGGAGGCAGCAGGCTGAAAACGGAGCCGGTTCCGCCGCCCAGGTTGGTCACATGTCCTTGCCACGATCGACCATAGGCGTCCACCTTAATTTCGACCGGATCGCCGGGGTGCATGTGCGCGAGCTGGGTTTCCTTGAAGTTAGCTGTCACCCAGACGTCGTCTAGGGGGACCACGTCGATCAGCTCCTGCCCCACACTCACGTTTTCTCCGACTTCGACGCTGCGTCTGCCGATAACTCCAGTTACCGGAGAGCGAATGATCGTGTAACTCAGGTTGAGTTCAGCCTGATCCAGTTCGGCCTTCCGCAGTTCCACCTGCGCGGTTGCCGCGTCGTATTTCTCATGCACCAGAGACACCTGGTCGGGAGCGGTCCGGGCGTTCTCGAGATTGGCCTGCGCCTGTAGGAGCTTCGCGCGTGCCTGCTGAAGCGTTTGTTGGTCCGCCTGAACAACGGCTCCGGAGCCGGTGACGGCAGCTCGATTGGCTTCTGCCGCCGCCAGGGCCTGGTCGTACTGCTGCCGCGAAACATCCTGCTTTGCGACCAGCTGGGTGTAACGAACCAGGTCCGCATCGGTCTTTTGCGCGTTCGCTTTGGCGGCGATCAGCTCCGCTTTGGCTGATTGCAACTCCTGTGCCGCGGCACCCACACCGGCTTGTCCGTTACGCACCCCCGCCTTCGCCGAATCGAGATCGCTCCACGCCGTAGCCGAGGCGATTGGCACGTCCCATCGCGAGCCAGCAGCCATTGCTTCTGCATCTGCCAGATTTGCCTTTGCCTGCTCGGCAGCGACGTTGTAGTCGCTGGGATCGATGACGACCAGCACCTCGCCGGCATGCACCATCTGGCCCTCGATCACATTGACCTGCTCGACGTGTCCGGTGATCCGCGCGCTGAGCGCCATGATGTGCCCGTCCACCTGCGCGTCGTCGGTATCCTCATGGAGCCACGCGTTGTGCAGGAACCAGCCACCTGCGATCGCGACGATCAGGGCAGCGCCAGCGGCCGCAAACAGCTTCGTACGGGGTTTTTCCCCGTGGGGCCGCCGGTCGTCTGTCGGCTGAATTGGCTGCGCTGCGGCAGGAGCCGTCATCTCCTCCGATTCAAGCACCGCCCCGTGCGTGTTCTGCGACGAATTATTGTTATTGGACATTAGTTTCCTCCGAGATACTGCTGGTAATCGGTGCGCGCGACACCCATCGCGCGCGCCAGCGAGAGCTTTGCGAAATTGAAGGTGTAGAGGCTGGTGATGTATTGGTCGTTGGCGCTGGCCAACGCCTGTTCGGCCTGCACCACTTCCACGCTGTCGGTCACGCCGGAGGCGAAGCGATCCTTCGACCGCGCCAGGTTGTCGTTTGCAAGAGCGACATTCTGCTTCGCAACTGTGACCTGTTCCCGCGCCGCGGCGACGTTGAGCAACGCTGTTCGCACGTCGTAATCGATCTGGCCGCGAAGATTCTCCGCCTCCGCCCGGCGCTGTTCCAGGGCGGCCGCTGCCTGAGTGGTCTCGCCTCTGACCTGCCCACCATTGAAGATGGGGATCTCAATTCCCGCCTGGAGACTGAAGACGCCATGCGAGCGGCCGAAGGTATCTCCAAGGTCCCCGTAGCTGCCATTGACAGCAGCTGTCGGCCACCGCTCGGCTTTTGCCGCGGACAGCGCCAGTTCAGCGGACTTCTCTGCACTGAGAGCGGCGCGAAGATCGCTGCGCGAGCGGTTCGCCGTGTCCAGTGCGTCGTCAAGGCTGACCGATTCGAGATTGGGATAGGGGAGTTTGTCGGAAAGATCGAACCGCTGTCCCAGAGGCAGGCCGATGGCTCTTGCGAGGGTGAGCTTCGCGATCGCGAAGTTGTTTTGGGCAACGCTGAGGTTGTATTCCTCCGTGTGCAGCTGGACGTCAGTACGCGTCGCATCGATGCGCGGCGCGGTACCGGCCTCGAGTTCGTTCTCCGCCTGTTCATACAGCGCCTTAGCATTGCGGACCTGGGCTTCCTGCGCCTCGATCCGGGACCCATCAGCGACTGCCTCCAGATAAGCATTGCCTGCCGCCAGGGTAATGACGTCGAGCGTGTCCCGGTAATTGAGCTCGGCCGCCTGCTGGGCGCTGTGAGCCGAACGGAGGCGCTGGATAGAGGAGAAGCTGAACAGGCTTTGGCTGGCGCCGACAGCGGCAGAACTGTAGCTGTATGGACCAATGACTTTCGGAACTCCGGGCACCTTCAGGCCGAGGCTGGCGAGATCCGTCTGCTGCACATCTTCTGAAAGGCCCGCATTCACGTGAGGCAACAGGGCGCTGAGAGCCAGCAACCGTTCGCCGCGTACCGTGCGGACGTCCTGGTTCGTCTCAACTGCGCCGAGGTTATATTGCAGGGCGAGATGAATGGCGTCCTGCAAAGTCAAGGGCAGAACCTGAGCTGTGGCGGGGCCGCTCGGCACACTTCCGCCGAGAATCCCGGCCTGCGCTGCAGGCGCATTCGGAAGACCGACCGTTACACTTGTTGCAGTGGCGCCGTCCTGGGCGACTCCGGGCATTGCGCAGGAGACAAGCACCGCGATCGCGGCGGCTGCGATGCGAACCCAACCCCTGGTGGAATCCTCTTTCATTTGTCAGTCTCCTTTGGCTTTGCGCCTGCAATGCGGGCGAGCCGCTTAACGAGTTGCTTGGTGAACAGGCCGCAGGACCGGAAACTGGCCCCTTGCCGTATGAGTTCCAGGAGCGCGGCTTCCCCATCCCCGCCGATCGCGGTGACGTTCCTCATGTCGATCACAAGGTCACGGTTGGCGCGGCCGACGACGGCTCTCTGGCCCGCGATCCGCAGCTCCTCCGTCCAGGGACCGAGAAGCTTGCCCTCGAGAACCAGCCGCCGCTGTGTCCTGGTGTCGATGACGGAGATTTTCAGCACTGTTCCTGCCCTCGCGCTGGAGAGGAAGGCAAGGCTCGTGCCACGGGGCAGAGATGGCTAAGCCCTGAATTTTCAACAAGGGGAGAAGGAGAAGTGGAATTTGTCGGAGTTGAATCTGTTGAAAGTGTCGGACGAGTCAGTGGTCCGGCCGGTGAGAGGAATCGCCGCAGTTCAGGCGAACTGTTTGGCGTAAAGGCCGAACTTCCTCATCCGGGAAAGCAGAGTGGTGCGGTTAATGCCCAGTTGGGCCGCCGCGCCATCCGCGCCGTCCACACGGCCCTTGCACAGAGTGAGGGCGAGCACAATCTCTTCTCGCTGCTTTCTCGAGTACTCCTCGGAAACAGCCGCCCTGCCCGCTGGGGCCGGAGCCATGGCTTTGCTCGTCCGGCTTACGGGGCCCACGGCAGTTTCAGCGTTGTTCCTGCGAAGCTCCTGGAGCGGCGCGTCCAGCGACCTGCCCCTGCTCAGAATCACGGCACGCTCCACGAAGTTCTCCAGTTCGCGGACGTTGCCCGGCCAGTCCCACTCTCTCAGTGCCTTCATGGCCGATACCGGTACCGACTCGATCCGCTTCTGCATCTGGCGGGTGAACTTCTGCACGAAATAACTGACGAGCAGGGGAATGTCCTCTTTGCGCTCGCGCAGCGGCGGTATGCGGATGGGAAACACACGCAGCCGGTAGTAGAGATCGCTGCGGAATTCCCGGTTGGCGACCATCTGCTCCAGATCGCGGTTGGTTGCCGCCACCAGCCGCATATTCACTCGGCGCGTGTGCGTGCTGCCCAGGCGTTCGAATTCCCGTTCCTGCAGGGCTCGCAGCAGCTTTGGCTGAATCTCGATGGGAATGTCCCCTACCTCATCGAGAAACAGGGTGCCCTGATCGGCCAGTTCCATCCTACCGGTCTTTTGCGAGATAGCGCCGGTGAATGCCCCTTTCTCGTGCCCGAACAATTCGCTCTCCAGCAGTCCCGTGGGAATGGCCGCGCAGTTCAGCTTCACGAACGTCCGTTCTCTGCGCCGGCTCCGGTCGTGGATGGCTCGCGCGATCAACTCCTTGCCCGTTCCTGTCTCGCCCGTCAGCAGAACGGTCGAGTCGCTGGGAGCAACAGTTTCCACCAGTTCAAGAACATTCCTCAGTGCAGGGCTGTTGCCAATGATCTCCTCAAAACCCATCTCGCTGCGAATTTCTTCTTCGAGATACAACTTCTCCTGGGCGAGCTTGTCCTTCAATCTCGAAATCTCCTCGTACGCCTGCGCGTTCACTATGGCAATGGCGATCTGGCCCGCCACCTGACCGAGAAACTCGATCTCATCTTCCCTAAAGGGAATCTCCGTCGTGCGCCCGATCGCGAGAACTCCCAGCGCGCGGCCTCGGCTCGCCAGAGGATGGATGCAAATGCTTTTGGCATCGTCGGCCAGCGCCAGTTCAGCCCGTATTTCAGGCGGTGACGCCTGAGAATCTGCCGAGCTGATCACCACAGGCCGCAGCCTCTCGATGGCATCCCTCGTGGGCTCCATCGGCTCGATCAGGAGACCCTCTCTGACGATTCCCTTACCCTGCGGGAAGTCAAGCGCGTAGACCCTGAATTTTCTCGTTGGCGCGTCGAGAAGTGACACGCTCACCAGATCTCCCCGCATCACGGCACGAATATTTCCCGCAATGGCACACAGCACATCTCGCAGCCCAAGGTTCGACGTGATGTTGTTCGTCAGCTGCAGGAGCAACTGAAGGCGCTCATTCTGCCGCACGAGTTCAGGCTGTGTACCCATGTCTCTTTTCGACGAACTTCGAACGGCGCCGGCGTTGTCCTGTCAAAACCCGACGCGCCCTCTGGGAGGCTAACGTCGAAGAAATGTCGTGTCTCCAAGAGTCTACGACAGGCCTGTTGCCTGTCAGCGCCCGGCGCCATACATGCGTGCCCCCTGCTCGACGTGTCGACTCCGCGGAATTCGATGGCATCAGTCCGGCATCGCGGGCAACGTCCGTCCCGTCGCTATGTAACACGCCAAAGCCGCGCCTGGCGCCTCGGGATCGAACTCATACTCTGGTCCCGCTCGATGCGACGCCAACACAAACGCGGCATCACAGCAGATGTAGCGGGAGCGCCTGGATGTCAATAGACGACCTCGGACAAGGGGTGTCCAGGGTAACGCGCAAAATCAACGATTTACGGGAGAGCTGGACAGCCTTGGATGATCTCGGATGTAAGGATGGTGGCCAGGGACGGGATCGAACCGCCGACGCCGGCCTTTTCAGGGCCGCGCTCTACCACTGAGCTACCTGGCCGCCGGGGGAATTCCAGCGCTGTCGGGGATGTCTGAGACCGCGGAAGGAATGTCGCCGTTCGCGTTCAGCAACCTGAGCCAGTATACCAAAGCGTTCCCCGTGGCCCTTTCTATTCATCATCTTCACCATCGACCCGCGCTACACTTGTCCAACGGATTTCCCTATGGCTCTGGACTCGAGGTTCGTGGCTCGCATTCGTGTCTCCCACCTTGTTTCTTTTCTGATTGCTCTCGCTCTCGCCGCGGCGGCTTCCGCGCAATCGGAGTCGCCCGAGGCGCGGGCCGCTCACGCTTTCATGCAGGCCCGTCAGGAGGGACCGCCCGCGCTCTACGCCTTCTTCTATGGCATGCCCAAAGGCGCCGATCTGCACGTGCACCTGACCGGCGCGGTCTACGCTGAAACCTGGATCAAGGAAGCAGCTGAAGACAAGGACTGCGTCAGTGCGGCGCGTCTTCGTTTCGACTCCGCCCATCACGCGCCGGACTGTCCCGCCGGCGAAACGCCCGCCACCGGTGTTCTTTCGGATCAGCATCTCTACGACGCGCTTGTTGACGCCTTTTCCATGCGCGCCTTCGTTCCCTCCGCCGGCGACTCCGGCCACGACCATTTCTTCGACGCCTTCGGCCGCTTCGGCGATGACGACCGCTTTGACGGCTATTGGATCGATGAGGTGGCCGCGCGCGCCGCGGTGCAGAACGAGCAGTACCTGGAACTGATGGACACGCCCGATTACGGGGGCGTCAAAGCCGCAGTTGACCAGCTGGGCTGGATTCCCGATCTCGCTCAGTTCCGCCAAAAGCTCCTCGCCGATTCCCGCTTCCGCGCGAATGTCGCGAGCAGTCGCCAGGCCTTCGACGCCGCGCTTGCCCGCCGCGACCGCATCGAGCACTGCGGCCGGCCGGAGGCCGCGGCCGCCTGCCGGGTCACCGTCCGCTTCCTCTATCAGGTGCTGCGCGGCTTTCCGCCGCAGCAGGTCTTTGCGCAGACCCTTCTGGGATTTGAAATCGCTTCGCAGGACCCAAACGTCGTTGGCCTGAACTACGTTATGCCGGAGGACGGCTACATCGCCCTGCGCGATTACAGCCTGCAGATGCATATGCTCGATTACCTGCACAGCATTTACCCGGAGGTGCACATCACCCTGCATGCCGGCGAGCTCGCGCCTGGCCTGGTGCCGCCCCAGGACCTCACGTTTCATATTCGCGAGGCCGTTGAGGTGGGCCACGCCGAGCGCATCGGCCACGGCGTTGACGTCATGTACGAGAACCACCCGTGGCAGCTGATGAAGGAGATGGCCGATCGGCACACCATGGTCGAGATTAACCTCACCAGCAATGCCGTCATCCTCAACGTCCAGGGCAAGGATCATCCCTTCATGCTTTACCGGAAGATGGGCGTTCCGGTCGCCCTCTCCACCGACGACGAAGGCGTCTCCCGCATCGACCTCACGCATGAATATGTGCGGGCGGCAGATACATATCCGCTGAGTTACAGGGATTTCAAGCTCATGGCGCGCACATCCATCGAGCACGCCTTCCTCCCCGGAGCCAGCCTCTGGCAGCGCTTCACCCCCGAGCGCCTGGATACGCCCGTCGCCGCCTGCCGCGGACAGCTGGGCAAAGCGGAGCCTGCCGGCGCCTGCGCCAATCTAATCCGCTCCAGCCAGAAGGCGCAGCAGGAGTGGGAACTCGAGCGTCGTTTCCACGTCTTCGAGGCTTCCTTCTGAGAATCGTCTTCTCCACTTACGGCACCTTCGGCGACGTTAATCCCCTCGTCGCGCTCTGCCTTGAGCTCAAACGCCGCGGCCATCGCCCGGTGCTCGCGATCCCCGAGATGTTTGGCCCCAAAGTCGAGCCGCTCGGTATCGGCTTCGCGCCCGTCCGCCCGGAGCAGGACCCCAACGACACACGTCTCATCGCGATGATTTACGACATCAGGCATGGCACGGAAACCGGCCTCCGCGAGTTTCTTTTTCCCTCGCTCCGAGAAAGCTACGACGATCTCCTCGCTGCCGCGCAGGCAGAGGGCGGCGCCGACCTCCTTGTCACCGGCGAACTGGCGTACGCTGGTCCGCTCGTTGCGGAAAAAACCGGTATTCCCTGGGCCTCGTACGTTCTCGCCCCGTTCTCCTATTTTTCGGGCTACGATCCCCCCGTGCTCCCTCCTTATCCCACTCTCGCCCGCGTCCAGGAAGCCTTCCCCCCCCTCGGCCACGCTGTCGCCCGCTTCGCTCGCCTTGTCACCCGCCATTGGCCGGAACCTGTCTACGCGCTTCGCCGCGAACTTGGCCTTCCCCGCGGCAAGGATCCCATCTTCGACGCCAAACACTCCGAGCGCCTCGCCCTTGCGCTCTTTTCTTCCGTTATGGGTACACCTCAGCCTGACTGGCCGCCTACAGCGAAGATCACTGGCTTCGCATTCTACGACGGCTCCGGCGATGAGAGTGATCTTCCTCCTCATCTGGCCGCATTTCTTCAGGATGGGCCGCCGCCGCTGGTCTTCACCCTCGGCTCTGCCGCTGTGATGAACGCCGGCGACTTCTACGAGCAGAGCGCCCAGGCTGCGGAAACTCTGGGTCAACGCGCCGTGCTGCTCATTGGAGCCGACGATCGCAACCTCCCGAAGCGCCGCCTGCCCGACACGATCTGTGTCGCCCGCTATGCTCCTTACTCGAAAATCTTTGCTCGCGCTTCCGTGCTCATTCATCAGGGAGGCATTGGCACCACAGCGCAGGCTCTGCGCGCCGGGCGCCCCATGCTCGTCATGCCCTACAGTCACGACCAACCTGATAACGCGCGTCGCGTGCGCCGCCTCGGCGTGGCTGAAGTTCTGGGACGTACGCACTACCGCGCCAGACCCGCCGCCCGCATCATCGAGAAGCTGCTCTCCGACAGTGCGTACCAGCTGCGCGCCGCCTCTGCTGCCGCAAAGATCGCCGGGGAAAATGGCACCGTCGCCGCCTGTGATGCGCTGGAATCCGCCGCCCGCGCCTGCTGACGTCGCTCTATTGCCCCGCCCACGCCGAAGCCGTCACCTGTCTCCCGTCCAGATAGAACGTCGACAGACCTTCCATGTCCGTTCGGTACGTACGAACATGCGCGCTTTGCAATTCCTGCAGGACCTCGCGTCGCGGGTGACCGTAGAAATTGCGATGTCCCACCGAAATCGCCGCCCATTGCGGCGAAACGGCAGCCAGAAAGTCCGGAGTCGTGGAAGTTCGGCTGCCGTGATGCCCCACCTTTAGAAAATCGGCATGCAATCGGCCTCGTGCCAGCATACGTTCTTCGCTCGGCTCTTCCGCGTCGCCCTCCAGCAGCGCTGTCGTTCCGCCGAAGCGCATTTGCAACACCAGGGAGTCGTTATTCCCTGGTATCGCCGCCGGCTGATAGTCCGGCTCCGGCGCCAGGACCCGCACCCGCACATCGTCAAACATGAAAACGTCGCCCGCCGTATGGCGTACGACCCGGGTATGCACCGCCGCTGCCTCCGCGAGCACGGCGTCGTACAGAGCGGAATGCGGGTTGATGCCGATCCACAGCTCCCGCGGCCGGAAATTCCTGATCACCGCGATCATCCCTCCAATGTGGTCTGCGTGTGCGTGCGTAATGGCTACAGCATCCAGCCGCCGGATGCCCCGCGACCAAAGCACCGGCGATACCACTTCTTCGCCCACGTCGAAATTCGATGCACGCGCCTGCGGAGATCCCGGCGCAACGCCAGTCAGGCCACCTGCACCCACAATCCCGCCGGCATCGATCAGCAGCGTGCGTCCGTTCGGCGTGATCACCAGCAGCGAATCGCCCTGGCCCACGTCGATCGTCGAAATCTCGAGCGCCGCCGCGCGATGTTCAACCGGCCGCGGCAACAGTACGACGCCCACCGCCAACAGCAGCGTAATGGCCGCAGCTGGAATTGCGAATCGCTTCATTCGAATCAGTGCCAGCGCAGCCGTCGTCAGCAACAGAACCGCCACAATCTCCAGATGCGTGGGCGCAGGTATCCGCCAGTCTCCCAGCCGCACCGCGCCGAACAGCCGCACCAGGGCGCTCACTCCGTGCAGCAGCAGCGCCACGGTCATCGCCGGAACCGCGGCGAGCTTCGGCACGGCCAGGACGAGAAGTAGAAGCACGAACGCCAGAGGCAGCAAAACGCCAAGCAGCGGCACGATCAGAATATTCACTGGCAGCGCCACCGCTGTGACGCGATGGAAGTAGACGGCCATGGGCAGCGCCATCAGCAACTCGATCGCGAGCGACGTGGTGATCAGCTCCAGAATGAGCAGCGCTATCCGCACGCTGCGCGGAAATGCCCGGGACGCGGCCCAGCTTCCGGCAAACGGCTGCAGGTGCCCTGCAACGGTGCGCAGCATCACCCGGAACTGCGCCATATTCGGAGGCAGCGACGGATCCAACGGGAGCAGCCACAGATCGCGAGTTGCTTTCAGATGCGGCCCAAAAGTGCGCGACGCCACGGGGACCGCAATCCCCGCTACTGCCAGCACAGAAAGCAGAGTCATCTGCAGCCCCGCATCGGCCAGCGCCGCCGGATCCGCAGCCAGCAGCACCAGCGCGGCAAATCCGACCGCGTTCAGTGGGCGCCGTTCACGCCACAACAGGCGTCCCGCCAGATAGAGCGTCACCATCCAGAATGCGCGCTGCACCGGCTGCCCAAAGCCCGTAAAGAGCGCATAACCAAGCGCCAGCCCCGCGGTCACCAGCATCGCCCATCCTCGAGGCAGCCGCAGCCGCCGCGCCACCCAGAAGACGACCCCGGCGAAGATCGCCAAATGCATCCCTGAAACCACCAGCAGGTGAAACGAGCCGGTGCGCTCGAACCCCACGCGCAGTCTTCGGCCCAGCAGCGTGCGGTCTCCCGTCAGCATCGCGGTCAACATGGCGGCGTCATCGTGTGTCAGCCGCAACGGCGCGCGCAGCCGCGCTGGCCTGGGAGCATCGGCAAAGATCACAAGCCGGTCACTCGCCGCCTGCTGCGCCGCGTGCAGCAGGCACGCCAGTCCCGGCGCGCCTTTTGTCGCAGTCACGGTGACATTCTCAGCGTGCGCACTGCCCAGCGCGCTGATTCCCTGCCGCCGCAGCCACGCACCTTCATCCCATACGCCCGGATCCAGGAATTTCTCCGCCGTGTGCATCTCCGCCTTGCCGCGCAGCCTGTCGCCACAGCGGAAACCAGAGAAGATTGAGTCGCCCGGAGCATAGACTGTCAGCCGCAGCCCCTCCGCTGTCGGCAGGCTGCGCCCATCTACGCTTGTCACTCTCAAGTCGATCTGCTGGCTCTGTTCCTGGCGCACCGTATTTGAATACGGCGCTTGCGACTCGATCTGCCGTACCGCGCTGGAGCGCTCAACCGTCCCCTCTACCCTGTGCTGCGTGGGAATCCCTTCTCGCCGAGTCGCCGGCGTCGGCGCAGGCGTCGCCCACGCGATCCGCTCTAACGGGGTGTGGCTGGGCGCGCGCGGCTGCACCTCCGCGCAAAATCCTCCCAGCAGCACGCAGACTGCGCACGCAGTTCCCAGGGCAACGCGTTCCGCGCGCACCGCGGCAAGCACTGCCAGCGCGATCGCCGCAATCAGCCCAGCCAGCAACCGCCCCGGCTGCACCCACAGGAATTTCTCCACGAGATCGCCGCCCGCAAAGCCCAGCGCGGCAATCAGGGCCGGAGCAGACAAACCGCGATGCACAACCGGAGCGGCAGGGACGCCAGCCTGCGGCCGTTGAATGATGGTTTGCGGAATGGCAGCGGCGGCCATGGCTCGTGCTCGCCTGCGCCGCTCGAGCGGCCGATCAGCCCAGGATCAGGTGCGTGACACTTTCCAAATGAAAAGTCTGCGGAAAGAGGTCGACCAGGCAGATTTGGGCGAGGCGATAGCCGGATTCTAGCAACGACGCGACATCGCGGCTCAGCGTCGCCGGATCGCAGGAAACGTAAGTAATGCGCGGCGGCCGAATTTTTCCCAAAAGTGTCGTAACCCCCGCTCCCAGGCCGTCCCGTGGCGGATCCACGACCACCAGGTCCGGCGCATCCACGCGCCGCGCCGCGGCCTGGCGCAGAAACGCCCCCGTCTCCGCATCCGCCACGCGATGATCCGTTCCGCGCAGGTTCTCTTTCAGGTCGCGGACCGCGCTCGCTCCCGTCTCCACCGCCGTTACCTGCGCAAACGCCTGCGCCAGTGGCAGAGAAAAAAGGCCGACCCCGGCATATAAATCCCACGCCGTGCGCCCACGCTCGCTCGCAGTCACCAGTCCCACCAGCCGCTCTATCAGAAAGCGGTTCACCTGAAAAAAGGAACCAATGCTCGCGCGATACTCATGTCCGCCCACGCGATAGCGCAGCGAATCCTCGCCAACCTTCGCCAGAACTCGCGGCGCGCGGCGTTCCTTCTCGATCGCAAACACGGCAGCCCCGGCAATCCCCGTCACGATCTCCCGCAGTCCCGCCCACAACCGCGCAAGCGCCCGCTCGGCCTCGCGGGCAGAATGCTCCGTCCACAGCGCCATCAATATCGCCGATTCGTCGGCGTTCGCAAACAGCTCGACCTCTCGTGCCCACTCGCCCAGGCCTAACGCTCCGCCGTCCCGGTTCAGTGCCGCCATCGCCCGCTGCAGCGCCGGAGTCGCGATCGGACAGGTTTCCACGGGCAGATTCGCGTGGGAATTCCGCTTCCTGTAACAGAGCCTGAACGGATTCGGCTCCACGTGCAGTCGTACGCGGTTCCGATACCCGAGGGGTTCGCCGGTTACCGCCGCAATCTCCGGAATCTCCCCCACCCGCGCCCGTTCCAGCGACTCGCGCAGAATCGCTGCCTTCATCTCCACCTGTGCTGTATAGTTCGCATGCTGGTAGTGGCACCCGCCGCATGTGCCGAAGTGGGGGCACGGCGGCGCCACCCGCGCCGCGCTCGCCTGCGTCACCATTTCCAAATCCGCCGTCGAGTAGCTGCGCTTTTCTGCCGTTATTCTCGCTTCGACCGTCTCGCCCGGGAGCGTGAACGGCACGAAAACAGCCTTGCCTTCAGCACGTGCCAAACCCGCGCCGCCGTACACCGCTTTCTCGATGCGCAGCTTCAACCGTGCCTCATGTAGAAAAGGCTCAGACGCGGCACGTCATGGCGCTCCAGCAGCCGCTTGTGCAGAAATTGCTGTTCGATCTGCCGGATTTGCAATGCCTGCATTCTGCGTCGATAGGGTGCAATTTCCTGCGCGCTTTGCTCCCGCAGCGCGGTTAACTCTTCTTCTGTCGCCGTGGCCAGCAGCGCGTTGAGCAGCTTCTCTTCGAGAGCCGTCAGCGTCCGCTCCAGTTCTTCAAGATTCAAAGCCTCGCTTTGTTCCCGGATTCTCTGTGCCAGGGCCGTCAGCCTCTCCGCAATCTCCGCCGCCGTCTCCGCGGCCAGCCCGCTCAGCTTCGCGCTCCTCAGCTTTGCCGCTGTTTCAGTCAGATACGCCGCCACGCGCTCCCGCTCCAGCCCCGCGCCAGCCGCATCCGCCGGTGGCTTCGCCGCGCCGACAGTGGCTTCGCGCATCTCCTCCGCCGCCGTCATCACCTCCTGCGCGCACCAGGCCAAACCGTTGATTCGCCGCGCGCTCGTTCGCGCCTTTCGCGCGTCGTAACGATCAAAGGCCGCGTCGATCCCGCGCAGCACGGCTTCCAGCGGAATCCCCGCCTCTCGCCACATCTCGATCAGTGCCCAGTCCAGCGTCGAAAGCAGCAGCAGCGTTCCCCTCCGCTGCTGGAACCGGTCCTCGATTTCCGTGAAGTAATTGAAATAGTTTTCCAAGAGCCGGGTGCCCGTCGCTGGCAGAAGCGGGGAAGGACGCCCCGGTTCTGCCGCGCCCTGTTATTTGTCTGAGGTGCGCGCCGCCTCGGCCGCCTCGGCCGCCCCCGCACGCCCGCTGCGCACGCGTTCCGCCGCGTGATTCCGATCGTAGATCAGCCGCAGCCCCTCCAGCGTAAGCCCCTCGTTCACTTCCGTAATGTGCCTGGATTCCCGCGCGATCAGGTGCGCCAAGCCGCCGGTGGCTACGCACTTCGTTTCCGCGCCGAGCTCCGCGATCATGCGCTCCAGGATCGAATCCACCAAACCCACATGCCCCCAGAACAATCCGATCTGCAGATTATCGACCGTGTTGGTTCCGATGATCTTCGCCGGGCGCCGAATCTCCACCCGAGGGAGCCGCGCGGCCCGCGCAAACAACGCCTCCGCGGAAATCGTCAGCCCCGGCGCGATCGCCCCGCCCAGGAACTCGCCTTTCTTCGACACTACATCGAAGTTCGTTGCCGTTCCCAGATCCACCACAATCGTTGGTCCACCATACTGGTGGAAGGCTCCCACGCAATTCGCCACGCGGTCCGCGCCCACTTCGCCTGGATTGTCGGTCAGGATGGGCAGCCCCGTTTTCACGCCCGGCTCGATGAACAGAGGCTTCTGGCGAAAGTACCGCTCACAAAACTGGCGCAGAATCCAGTCCACGGGCGGCACCACCGACGCGATGGCGATTCCACCGATTGTGCTGCTTTCCACGCCTTCGCTGGCCAATAAACTACGTACGAGGATGCCGTATTCATCCGCCGTCTGCGATTGCCGCGTGCTGATGCGCCACGTCGCACGCAGGCCATCTGTAAGCCCATTTGCCTTCAGACCGTACAGCGCGATCACCGTGTTGGTGTTATTGACGTTCAGCACCAGCAGCATGCCTGCTCCTGTCTTTCAGGCTTCGCGTACTCCGCCGGAAAGCACTGTGCGCAATCCTTCCGGCGTACGCACCCGCAAAAATCCGCGCGCGTCCAGGCCCTCCGTCACCCCCGCGAATCCGCCCTCGCCGTCTTCGCGCTCTTCCACGCGCACCCGCTTGCGGCGAATCCACGTTGAACCGGCTTCCAGCCGCCTGCAAATCGACCCCGCGGCACGTTCGCTTGACTCCGTCAGCGCCGACACCTCATTCTCCAGCGATTGTAGCAATGCTGCCAGCAGCTCCTGACGCGGCCAGTCGCGCCCTGTTTCAAGATGCAACGATGTCGCAATCTCCCGCAGTTCCGGCGGAAACTCAGTCTGATGCACGTTCATTCCGATGCCTATGACGGCGTGCCGAACCCCGATCACCGGCGCGCCTGCGTGACGAAAGGACGGATCAGCATTCAGCTCCGTCAGGATTCCGCAAAATTTCCTCTTCCCGAGCAACAGATCGTTGGGCCAGCGCAGGTCCGTTTCCAGCGAGGTCACCTGCCGCACCGCGCTTTGCCCCGCCAGCCCTGCTGCCAGCGAAAGCCACAACGCATCCGTCGGCGCAAGCTGCGGCCGCAGCAGCACGCTCACGTACAGCCCCGCGCCCACGGCTGACTCCCAGGTGTGCGCACCACGCCCCCGCCCATTGGTTTGCTCATCGGCAAAATACACGCTGCCATCCGGCGCGCCCGCCTCGGCCGCCTGCATTGCGTAACTATTCGTCGATGCGATCGACGGAAAGAAATGCAGCTTCCCCGCGAACCGCGATCCCGCCAGCACCCTGGCCAACGCGTCCAGGTCGAACGGATCGCGCACCGCAGCCTGCCGCCAGGTGGCCGCCATCTTCAATACAGCTCCGCCGTGATTCGCATCGACAAATCCACCGCTACGGCCGAGTGCGTCAGCGCGCCCACGGAAATGTAGTCCGGCCCCGCCAGCGCGTACTTCCTCACGTTCTCGAGCGTGATCCCGCCCGACGCCTCAATGGGAATATCGAATCCGCGCTCCCGTACCAGCGTCACTGCCTTCTTCACCTCGGCGGGCGTCATATTATCCACCAGCAGAGACTCCGCGCCGTTGTCGAGCGCCACGTTGAGCTCTTCGAGATTGCGCACCTCGATGTCGAGCGTCTGTCCGGGTTTGCGCAGTTCGCGCGCCCGCGCCAGCACCTTCTCAATGCCGCCGCCGAGCGAAATATGGTTGTTCTTGATCAGAATCCCATCCGAAAGATCCACGCGGTGATTCTCGCCGCCGCCGCAACGCACCGCGTACTTGTCCAGAATCCGGAGCCCCGGAATGGTCTTTCTCGTATCGAGAATCTTCGCCCCTGTCTCCTCCACAG
The DNA here is from genome assembly GCA_030041515.1 of Acidobacteriaceae bacterium. Taxonomy (GTDB): domain Bacteria; phylum Acidobacteriota; class Terriglobia; order Terriglobales; family Acidobacteriaceae; genus Palsa-343. Next base: position 69,247 of record JASHNS010000023.1, read on the forward strand.
CTTCCACGTAGCGTCGGGTGATCGTGGCGATCCCGCACATCCGCTGCATCAGGTTCAGCATCACGCGTTCGCAACCCAGAAGCACACGCGCGTTGTGCCGAATCACCGCGATCGCCTGGCCTTTGCGCAGCCGCACCCCGTCAAAGATCTCCGGATGGCTGATGACCTCGTACCGCCCGCTGCTCTTTCCATCCAGCCGCTCAAAAATCGCCAGAAAACGCGGGATGCATCCCACCCCCGACAGCACGCAGTCTTCCCGCGCCAGGATCGTCGCCGAGGCCCGCACCCCAGGATCGATCGTCAACGCCGTTGTCACATCGCTGGTCGCGCGATCCTCCTGGAGCGCCTGCTCCAGAATCGCCTCAATTCGCCGGCTCTTCCATTCCATCGCTAACCCAGCTCCTCCAGCGCTTTCCGCGTCTTTTCCATCAGCAGCCGCGTCTCCGCTTCCTGCTTCTTCAAACCCTCCACGATATGCCAGGGCGCCTTCGCAAGAAAAGCCGGATTTCCCAACTGCTTTTCCGCCGACGCCAGCGCCTTTTCCTGCTTTGCCAGCTCTTTCGTCAGACGCTCGCGCTCAGCCGCAGCGTCGATTTTCTTTTCGTAGACCACCTGCACATCGAAATGCGGCGTCGAACGTACGCCGCCGCCCTCGCTCAGCGTCTCCGCTGCCTCGATCTCCGTCACCCGCGCGAGCCGCTGGATAATCTCCGCGTGCGCGGCGAACGGCAGTCCGTCCTGCGTGGCTCGAATCCGGACCGGCACCGCCAGCTTTTCCTCCACGCCAATGTCCCTGCGCAGCGCCCGTACCGCGACTATCAGCTCCTGCAACAGCGCAAAGTTGCCCTCGGCCTGATCATCCGTATGCGCCGCTCCCAGCGGATACCGCGTCAACGCCACGGACCTTGCGGGCGCTGCGCCTTCGTAAATCGCGTGCCACAACTCCTCGGTCAGAAAAGGCATGAACGGCGACAGGAGACGTAACGCAGACTCAAAGGTCTGTAGCAGCGTTGTCAATGCGGCTTTCGCGGCAGCCTTGTTCGCTCCGTCGCCAAAGTCAAGCTGCAGCTTCACGATCTCGACATACCAGTCGCAGAAATCACCCCAGAAAAACTGGTAGACGGTGCTGGCGGCTTCGTGGAAGCGATACTCGCCCAGAGCCGCATTCACCTCCGCGGCCTCGGCATTCAACCGCGCCACAATCCATCGCGCTTCGATCGGCGCATTGCCGGCGACCGTCGGCATCGCACCCAGCGCTGCCCGATCCACCTCGATCCCTGCCTCGCGCGCCTTCTCCACATTCATGAAGATGAAGCGCGCCGCGTTCCAGATCTTGTTCGCAAACGCGCGATACCCCTCCGTCCGCGCCTCGCTGAACGCAATATCCGTCCCCGGCGATGCCATCGACGCCAGCGTGAACCGCACCGCATCCGTCCCGTACCGTTCCACAATCTCGATCGGGTCGATCACGTTTCCCTTGGTCTTCGACATCTTCTGCCGCTCCGCATCCCGCACCAGCGCGTGAATGTACACCTCGCGGAACGGCACCGTGTCCTTCGCCTCGCGCTTCGATCCGTCGCCCATGGGCACATCTTTGCTGAACCAGCACCCCAGCATGATCATCCGCGATACCCAGAGGAACAGGATGTCGAAGCCCGTCACCAGCAGTTGCGTCGGATAAAACACATTGAAGTCCCGCGTCGGCCGGGGCCATCCAAACACGCTCACCGGCAGCAGCCCCGACGAGAACCAGGTGTCGAGCACGTCTGTCTCCTGCGTGATCTCGCCACTCCCGCAGTGCGAGCACCTGTCAGGATCTTCGCGCGCAACGATGATCTGTTTGCACGCAGCGCAGTGCCACGCCGGAATCCGATGCCCCCACCACAGCTGCCGCGAGATGCACCAGTCGTAGATGTTGTTCATCCAGTCCAGGTACACCTTCGCATACTGCTCCGGCGTAATCCGGATGTGTCCCTCGCGCGCGGCTTTCCGCGCCCGCTCCGCCAGCGAGTCCCCACCGCTCTTCGGCGCCTGATTCACGGCCACAAACCACTGCGTCGAGAGCCGCGGTTCCACCACCGTCTTGCACCGGTCGCATTTGCCGATGGTGTTCACGTGCTCGCGCACCACGCCCAGCAGTCCCTGCGCCTCCAGATCCTCCAGCACCCTTTTGCGTGCCACGTAGCGATCCAGTCCGGCATACGCGGCCGCCTCGGCATTCATGTGCGCCGTCTCGTCCATCACGTTGATCGAGGGCAGCCCGTGCCGCTTGCCGATCTCAAAGTCGTTTGGATCGTGCGCCGGCGTCACCTTCACCGCGCCCGTCCCAAAGTCCGACTTCACCCACTCATCGGCGATCACCGGGATCTCGCGATCCGTCAGTGGCAGCCGCAGCTTTCTGCCCAGATACTTCTGGTACCGCTCGTCCAGGGGATGCACCGCTACCGCGACGTCGCCCAGCATCGTCTCCGGCCGCGTGGTCGCCACAGTCACAAATTCATCGTGCGCACCCACTACGGGATACCGGATCTCCCACAGCTTTCCGTTCTGCTCCTCGTGCGCTACTTCCAGATCACTGATTCCCGTCTGGCAGCGCGGGCACCAGTTCACGATGTAGGCGCCGCGATAGATCAGCCCCTGCTCGTACAACTGGACAAACGCCTCACGCACGGCGACCGACAGGTGCTCGTCCATGGTGAAGTACTCGCGCGACCAGTCCACGCTCGCGCCCAGGCGCTTCATCTGCTCCAGAATCGCGCCGCCGTAATGCCGTCGCCATTCCCACACCCGCTCCACGAACGCCGCGCGGCCCAGGTCCTGGCGCTTTTTGCCTTCTTCCGCCAGTTGTCGCTCCACCATCATCTGCGTGGCGATCCCCGCGTGATCCGTGCCCGGCAGCCACAGCGCCAGATCGCCGCGCATCCGCCGCCAGCGCGTCAGGATGTCCATCTCGGTCTGGTTCAGCATGTGGCCCATGTGCAGCCGCCCGGTCACATTGGGCGGCGGCAGCAGGATGGTAAATACGTCATGCCCCGCAGCCCGCAGCCGCTCCAGTGCGGCCGGCTCCGGCGTCTTCACTTCAAACAGCCGCTCCCGCACCCAATACTCGGCCCAGCGATCTTCAATCGCGGAGGGGTCATAGGCTTTTGGTAATTCGCTGCGGGCGCCGTCTGCGTCCTTCATCTTGTGCTCTTTCTCGATTCCCTGGGGCATGCTTCTCTTCACGATATAACGATTCGACCGTCCAGCAGAAAGGCCGCCCTCAGGCGGCCTTCCATTCATCGCAGGCGGTCTTGCGTCGGCCTGCGCGTTCTCTCATGGGACTGTTGTGACGCAGCGGACGGATCCCATCCGGCCGGTTCCTGGCCGCCTCAGAACGGATTCAGCTTCTTCAGCCCCTTCTTCTTGTGGTTCTTGCTGGACGACTCTTCCTTCTTGTAATACTTCGGATTCGGATTTTTCTTCCCATTCGCCGCCGTGGTCGGGGCCGGCATCTGCTGAGAGGCTCCGGCCGGAATCTCATTGATCTGTGACGGCGCTGCCGCAGGCTGGTCGATCGGCGGCAGTGTCTGATTGTTCGCCGGTCCGGCGGGCGCTACCAGAGGTGCGCTCCCCGGCGCGCTCGTCGGAGGCGTGCCTGATCCTGGAGCTTCCGTCACGCCACCGCCGCTCGCTTCGCTGCCCTGCTCCACCTGCACGCCGACTGAATTCCCAGGATTCCCGTTGTTCGCCGTCGGCACCTGCCCAAACTCCAGCGTCTGCACTGCTCCGCCTTCGCTTCCAGGCGTTTCCGCCGGAGTGGCCCCGTTCTGGGCCGGCGCAGCCTGACCGGGCAGCGTCAGCTGCGGGATCGGCGTGCCCTTCATCGCATCCACAAACGCTACCTTCGCCTGCTCGTTGAGGTCCTTCGGAATTACCGGTGGCGGAGATGCGAGCGACGGATCGCCCACTCGCGCGGCGTGCACCGTGCTCGGCCCGTGACCCAGCAGCGCCAGCGTCTTTTGCCCCAGCCTCACATTCACCCGGCTGTCTTCCTCGGCCTGACTCTCCGCCAGCTCCGCCGCCGTCGGCTCCGGAACCGGCTGGCCCATCGCGATCAGGCGGTCCTTCGCGTCTTCCACATGCGGGGATAGCGGATACTGCGTGCATACCCGGTCCCACGACGCTGCTGCCCGCTGATCGTAGTACGTCTCCAGCTCTTCCTTCGCCCGCTCGGGAATGCGATAGTGCGACACGAACGTCGCCCAGTTCGCATACGCGTCTCCGATCGAAATCAGTGTCTGGTCGCTCTTGCTGAAGAGCGGATACGTATCCGCCACGGTCTGCAGCCGCGCAATCGACGCCGCCCAGTTATCCTGCGAGAAGTAGTACTCTCCGATCTCGAACTGCCGCTGCGCCAGCACTTCCTGCACGTCGCGCAGCTTCTGCTTCGCCTGCGGAATCAGCGGCGAATCCGGAAACTGCTCCAGCATCGTCCGATATTCGCGCTCCGCGTTCAGTGCGTTCTGCGGATCCCGATCGGGCTTCTCCATCTGCATAAAGTAGATGTCGCCCACCTTCATTTGCGCCTCAGCCGCCTCCGGGCTGTTCGGGAAGAAGGTAATGAAATCCTTGTATTCCAGCTCCGCCTGGGCCAGCGCCGCCGAGCCGCCTTCCTTGAACCACGTGTCGCCCACTGCCATCTTGGCGCGCATCGCGTACTCTGAATCCGAATAGGTGTTCAACAGCGCCTGCAGATCCAGGCGGGCCACGTCATAGTGGCCTTTCTTCATCTGCACCATGGCCTTGTCGTACAGGATCTTGTCCGGCTGGTCCGACTTCACGTTCTTCAGCGCGGTTTCGCTGATGTCATAGTCCTTCTGCTTCTTGTGTTTCTTCGCGAACGCGCACGGCGTCAATGCCATCAACACGCCCAAACCTACTGCTGAAATACGGATTGCCAGCCGATTCATAACACCTCTAAGGATCGCAGACTCTTACCGTTCCTCCTGGCGCCGGGGCGGCCTGCGATGGCCCCGCGCCGGGTCCTGCTCTTGCTGACTGCTTTCCGGTCCGCCTGCTGCGCCGCTTCCAGCAGCGCCCGCGCGTCCCGCTCCGCGTGTCCTTCTCCGAACACCGCGTTCCCGGCCACCAGCAGCTCCGCTCCTGCTTCGACCACGCTCTTTACCGTGTCGTGAGCCACCCCGCCGTCCACCTCAATCCTAAACTGGAGCCCCATTTCCCGGCGAAGTTCTTTCAGCCGCCGGATCTTATTGAGCGAGTAAGGGATAAACTGCTGCCCGCCGAACCCCGGATTCACGCTCATCACCAGCACATGGTGCACCATTCCCAGCACCGGGATCAGCAGCTCCGTCTTCGTCGCCGGATTGATGACCACCCCCGGCTTCATTCCGTGCTGCGCAATCAGCTGGAGCGACCGGTGCAGGTGACGGCACGCCTCGTAATGCACGCTCACCCAGCTCGCGCCTGCCTCAGCAAACGCCGGGATGAACTCATCCGGATTCTCGATCATCAGATGGCAGTCCAGCGGCAGCTTCGTGTGCTTCCGCAGCGACTGCACAATCGGAGGCCCCACCGTGATGTTGGGCACAAAATGCCCGTCCATCACGTCCACGTGGATCACGCTTCCGCCGCCACGCTCCGCCGCCGCGATTTCATCGGCCAGCCGCGCAAAATCAGCAGAAAGAATCGATGGGACAAGCTCCACCAAGGTACTTCAAGTGTACCAGCGGAAAACGTCCCGGAGGAGTCCCGGACTTTGCTCCATCCTCACCCGACCGGCGCTTCCTGCTCGCCGTGTCCTGTCGTCGTCAGCACCACCGCGGCCACAATGATCAACGCTCCTCCGATCCACGCGCCCGCACCCAGCTTGTCCCCCAGCAGCTCCACCCCCAGAATCGCGCCCACCGCCGGCTCGATGTTCAGGAATACCCCCGCGCGCGACGCCGGTGCATGATGAATCCCCCAGTTCCACAGCGCCGTGCTCGCCGCCGTGCACAGCAACCCGCTGGCCAGCACCGCCCCCCAGATCGTCAGCCCGACCCCGCGCACCGGCGGCAGCCCATCCTGTGCCAGCACCCACACCGCCAGCATGGCCGTGCCCACCAGCAGTCCCCAGATCGTCACCGCCATCGGCGAGTGCCCCCGCTTCATCAGCCGCTGGTTAATCAGGATCCATCCCAGCGCCACAAACATCGCCGAGATCACCAGCAGATCGCCCTCCAGGCTCCCGCCCCGCAGCGAACCGCGCTCGCTGCTGCTCACGATCAGCACGATCCCCAGCGTCGATCCCACCACCGCGAGCCACCCCTTCCCATCCAGGTGCTCGTCGCTGAACATCGTCGCGCCTACGGCCAGAATCACCGGCATCGTCCCCACCATCAGCGCCGCGTGGCTCACCGTCGTCAGCTTCAGCCCGTAGAACTGCACCAGAAACTGCACCGGAATCCCCAGGAACGACCCGATCCCCAGCAGTGACCACTCCCGCCGCGAAAACCTCGGCCACTCTGCCAGCGGCAGCAGCCCCGCGCATCCGAAAAGAAACCGATACAGCACGAAATGCCCCACGCTCAGCCGCGTGAAGCAGATCTTTCCCAGGAAAAACCCCAGGCTCCAGAAGATTCCTGCCAGTGCGCAAGCCGCATAGCCCATGCCATGCCCGTACCTGCGCCCAGGGCCTGGGCGCACCCCTGCGCGAGCCGCCTCTCTCACAGCCCCACCGCCGTCCGCTCGCTCACATTTCCCTGGGAAACACTTGCAGCCATCAGGTCGATGGTCGCATACTCCGGCGAAGCCGCCCGCTCAGGATTCCGCTGGCTCGTCGGCTCCGGCCGCATGGCACAATGCGGCCGCCATGGCGTCCAGCTCGAGGTTGTTGGCCATGCCTTCTCGGTACAGTCCGCGCTCGCTGGCGTGCGGGTTCAGCAGCGACAGCGTCTCATTCACAAAGAGCGACCGGTGGACTACGATCCCGTGCCGCACCGCCGCCCGTGGCAGCGTATCCACGTGATACTGGCAAATCCCGCCAAGCTCCGCATGCTCGCGGATGAATTCCTCCAGCCGCCACTCGTACTCCAGCAGCCTCGAAAAATCCCGGTCCGGTCCCATTTCCCACGTCATGTCGCCGGTCGCCCACAGCCCCGCATAGCCATCACGGAGAGCCTCCTCCAGGCCGCTCTCCAGCGTCTCCAGCATGCGCTCCAGATCGAAGTGCCCGTCCACCAGATGGCTCCGCTCCGACGAGAGAATGAGGCTGCGATTTTTCATCTCGGACTCCACGTCCAAATCCACAGCCGAGAGGTACGAGCGCATGCCCGCAATCATCGGCGCGCTGTTCAGACACACGCACCTGTAATTCTGGCTGTGCCTTTCGCGGATCACCGCAGTCAGTGCGGGAAGCTGCCGCGAAGGAGCGCCTTCATAGATCAGACATTGATGACGGGATACCTGGGCCATGAGCAAAAACGGTGCAAAGATTCCACTGGGGGATTTGCGTCAATCGTCTATTCTTACATGGTGCATCGTTCGATGCGCCGCCTCCCACCAAAGGTCGCCCGTTATCGCAGTCCCTTCCATTCCTCTCCCAGGAACATCCTGATCGCCGCCACGCCCGCAGCGCCCGCCTGCACGCATGCCGCCGCATTCTTCTCCGTCACGCCGCCCAGCGCCAGGACTGGAACCGGCTTCGCCAGTTCCACTGCGTCACGCAGCGCCGCCAGTCCCTGCCCCCGCGCTCGTCGCGGTTCTGTCACCTTTTCAAAGATCGGAGAAAAAAGCAGCAGACTCGCCCCGGCCGCCTGCCGGATCTCCTCCGGGGAATGACACGCCGCGCTCACCACCGCCTCGCGGCCCGCGCGCGCATACACCTGCTCGGCTGCCTGCGCCGCATTTTGCGCGACCGCCGGCCCAGGATTGCCGGCCGTCTTCCCTGGCCCCATTGAAGGCAGGTGCACCCCATCCGCGCCCGCATCCAGCGCGACCTGCGCCGGCCCGTTCACCAGCACCTTCGTCGCCGCGCCCGTTCCCCGCACCGCCTCCACCACCCGGGCCGCCAGCGCCTGTAGTTCCGTCAGCGGCAAATCCTTCTCGCGCACCTGGATGTATTCCACGCCGCCGCGTGCCCACCCTGCCGCCCGCTCCGCCAGCCGCGCGCTTTTCGCTTCCTCGTCGCCCGGCAGCAGCGCCCGATTCGTGATGGCATACAGCAGCATCTGAAGTTGAGTGTACCGGCCTGCGTTCACGCAGAGACGACCCGTAAAGATTTAAGATGAGCACGGACCCATTCCCTCCGGCCCTTTTTTCGGTCCTGCTCCTTCTTCTCGCATGGCGACATACGATCTCCTGGTTATCGGTTCCGGACCCTCCGGACAGCGCGCCGCGGTTTCCGGCGTCAAAAAAGGCAAACGCGTCGCGCTCGTTGAGATGCGCAGCGTTGTGGGCGGTGTTTGCATTAACACCGGAACCATCCCCAGCAAAACCATGCGCGAGGCCGTCCTCCACCTCTCCGGCTACAACTACCGCTCCATCTACGGCATGAACTACCGCGTGAAGGAAAAGATCACCATGGCCGATCTTGCCTTCCGCGTGCAGCACGTCATCAAGACCGAGATCGACGTCACAGAAGCCCAGCTCTCCCGCAACGGCGTGGAGGTCATCAACGGCGTCGCGCGCTTCGAGGATCCTCATCACATCCACGTCGAGGGCGCCCGCGGCGCCCACACCCACGAAGCCGAGACCATCATCATCGCGGTCGGCACCAAGCCCGCCTCCTCGCCCAAAGTCCCGGTCAACGGCAAAACGATCATCAACAGCGACCAGGTCCTCGATCTCGTGGACTTACCCAAAAGCCTCATCGTCGTCGGAGGCGGCGTCATCGGCGTCGAGTACACCTGCATGTTCGCGACCCTCGGCGTTCGCGTTACCCTGATCGAAAAGCGCCCGCGCCTCCTCGAATTTGCCGACCAGGAGATCGTCGAAGCCCTCAGTTACCATCTGCGCGACAGCCGCGTCACCATGCGCCTGGCCGAGGAAGTCGAAAGCGTCGAAGAACTCCCTGACGGCGCTGTCGTCGCCAACCTCGAAAGCAAAAAGCGCATCTCCGGCGACGCCCTCCTCTACGCGGTCGGCCGCCAGGGCAACGTCGACGAGCTCAACCTTCCGGCCGCAGGCATTGAGGCCGACAAGCGCGGCCGCATCCCGGTCGACCAGGATTTCCGCACCAAAGTGCCGCACATCTACGCCGTCGGCGACGTCATCGGCTTCCCCGCGCTCGCCTCCGTCTCCATGGAGCAGGGCCGCATCGCCGTGGAGCGCGCCTTCGGCAATCAGCACGTCCAGTCCAATCCCAGCTTCTACCCGTACGGCATCTACACCATCCCTGAGATTTCCTTCATCGGCAAAACCGAGGAGCAGCTCACCGAGGAAGACGTACCCTACGAGGTAGGCGTCGCCTATTACCGCGAAATCGCGCGCGGCCAAATTCGCGGCGACACCACTGGCCGCCTCAAGCTCATCTTCCATCGAGAGACCCGCCAGATTCTCGGCGTCCACATCATCGGCGAGGGCGCAGCCGAGCTTGTCCACATCGGTCAGGCCGTCATGGCTCTCAATGGCAATGTCGACTACTTCATCGACACGGTTTTCAACTATCCGACCCTGGCCGAGTGCTACAAGGCTGCCGCCTTCAATGGCATCAACCGGCTCGCGCGCTTCGAGGGATAAATGCGGATGTGGATGCTCTTCTGGAAGTCGAACGATGCCCGAGGGACCCACCTTCATCGGGGTGGTTGTCGCCGTGATTGCGACAGGGCGGGAAGGCACAGCAGCTCCCCTGCTCGATTTCGCTTGGTATCAGGGCACGACTTCAGTCGTGCCGAAAGAGGTCTTAAAGCACTGGGGCTTGAGCCCCTGCTTTGCAGGTAGGTTGATATGTCGAATTCCATTGGCGTTGTTGTAACGACCCGCGTTGTCGCCGGTCTTGTTCAGGATCACGGTCTCCAGGGCGAACTCCGCGAGTTTCCGAAAAATCTCGACACCACCAACGGCCTCATCGAAGTTCCCGCCGACAGCCTCTGCGAGATCATCTGCGATGCGATCGCCGCCTCCGCCGCCAGCTCTCCGGCGGAAGCCGCTGGCATCGCCATGCCCGGCTACCTTCATCAGGGCGTCATGCTCGACTCGCCCAATCTTCCGCAGCTCAAAGGGGAGCGCGTCTGCGACAGCATCCGCGCCGGCCTCGAAAAGCGCGGCCTCCATCTTAAAATCAGCGTCTTCAATGACGCCGATGCGGTCGCCGCCGGCATCGCCGCCACCCGCGGCCAGCTCGACCGCCAGATCCGAGTCTGGACCATCGGCAACGGCATCGGCTACGGCCGCTATCCCTGGACCGAAGGCCCCTGGGAAGGCGGACACATGGTCGTCTCGCTCGATCCCAAAGAGAAATACTGCGGCTGCGGCGGCCTCGGCCATCTTGAAGGCATCATGGGCCACCGCGCCATGCGCCTCCGCTTCCTCGACATGGAGCC
>JASHNS010000024.1 GCA_030041515.1 Acidobacteriaceae bacterium
TGCAACCGGGCGTGCTGTACATCGGGAACGAAGTTTCCGACAGCCGACAGGGCTCGGTGGCGGGCGGACGGTCGGACCAGGGCAACGTGACGCTGGACGGGCTGGACGACAACGACGAGATTTTCGGGACCGCGTTCACGGGCGTGCTGCGGTCGACTCTGGATTCGACGGAGGAGTTCCGCGTGGTGACGTCGAACGGGACGGCGGAGGCGGGACGGTCGTCGGGTGCGCAGATCGAGCTGATCACCAAAAGTGGGACGAACCAGATCCACGGGGCGCTGTACGAGTATTACCGGCCGGACAATGTGGTGGCGAATGCCTTCTTCAACAAATACAGCGAGCTCTCGAGCAATACGCCCAACACGCCGGCGTTCTACCTGGTGAACACGTTTGGCGGCGCGGTCGGGGGACCGATCAAAAAAGACAAGCTCTTCTACTTCTTCAACTATGAAGGCAACCGGGTAGGTACGCACGCAGTGGTGGGTGCGACGGTGCCGACGGCGACGTTCATGTCGGGCGGTCTGGCGTATGAGGATGTGAACGGCAATACGCAAACGCTGTCCCCTACCCAGGTGGCGAAGCTGGACCAGCCGTGCACCTCGCAGACATTTAACGGGCAGCCGGTATGCCCGAACGGGCCGGGGGCGAACGCGGCGATTCTGTCGTATTTCAAGAATGTGCCAACCAATACGGGCAACGCGCTCGGAGACGGCGGATATAACAGCGGGTCGTATTTCTTTACGTCCCCGGCACCCTCGACGCTGAACACCAGCATTTTGAAGCTCGACTACTCGATGAACGAGAATAATCATTTCTTCGTGCGCGGGAATCTGCAGAAGGACACTGCATCCGGGGCGGAACCTCTGCCCGGCCAGCCGGCCGGCAGCTTTACCGACGACAACACCAAGGGGCTGGCCGCGGGATACACGTGGACCCCGACGGGCAGCATCGTGAACGACCTGCGCTACGGTTTTGTTCGCCAGGGATATCAGATCAACGGCCCGGGCCAGGCGAGTTTCGTGTACATCTATGGCCTGACGCAACCGAATGAGATCTGCGACTGCGGCACGCTGCGGCATGTGCCGGTGAACGAGATCAACGACACGGTGAACTGGACGCGCGGTTCGCACAGCTTTGCTTTTGGAGTCGACTGGCGCGGGGTCACAGATTATTTTGGAACGGACTCGGATTCCTTTGACGGAGCCGAGACCAATCCGCTGTATGCCAGTGAAAGCGACCTGCCGGCGCCCGGCCCGGCCAATGGGAATGTGGCGATCAACAGCAGCTTTTATACCGGTTCATGGGCGACTGCCTGGGGCGATCTGATGGGATCCATCCCCGAGCTGACCGACGTGTACAACTTCAAAATCACATCGCCATCAACGGGGACGGCGCTGGCAAACGGGGCGTTCGTGACGAGGAATTACCGCTCCAACGAGTACGAAGGCTTCGTGCAGGACACGTGGCATGTACGGAACAATGTGAACCTGATCCTCGGTGTCCGATACACGAATCTGCAGACGCCGTACGAGACCAACGGGCAGGAGGTCGCGCCCACCATCAACATGGACAAGTGGTACCGGCAGCGGGAGATTTCGGCGCTGCAGAGCCAGATTTACGAGCCGACGCTCTCGCTGGCGCCCGCGGGGAAAGCCAACGGCCGGCCGGGATACTATCCCAAGCAGAAAGACAATTTCGCGCCGCGGATCGGGGTGGTGTGGTCGCCGCGTCCGGATACCTCAGTGCGGGCGAGCGCGGGAATCTACTTCGACCACTACGGGGAAGCGCTGGTGAACGACTTCGACGAAACCGGATCGGCGGGGCTGGCGACGGCCATCACCAACCCGGCCGATGCGCTCGGATTCGAGAATGCGCCCCGCTTTACCGGCGTCAACAATTTGCCAAACATTCCGCTGCCGGCATCGACACCGACGCAGACATTCCCCTACACGCCGCCGCCCACCGGTTTTGGCATTTACTGGGGCATCGATAACGTGATGAAGACGCCGTATGCGGAGGCGTTCAACCTGTCGTTCCAGCACCAGTTCCCGGGCGGGTTTGTCTTCGAGCAGGCCTATGTGGGACGGCTGGGACGGCACCTGCTGCAGCAGCTGGACCTGGCGGAGCCGGTGGACTTCGTGGATCCGCAGGGCGGCGGGGACTACTTCGCGGCGGCGAAGATCCTGTCGAAGGCGGTGGACGCGGCGCCGTTCGGCACCTTTAACGGCTCATACCAGAAGGTGAACAACAGCGTGCCGGCGATTCCGTACTTCGAGCACATGTTCCCCACCTGGAAGAACACCGACTACGCAGGGGAGAGCGCGACACAGGCGATCTTCAACAACGCGTGGTCGCCGACCCGGTATTACGGGGGCGAGACTCTGGCGCTGGCGATCCTGGACGCGTTTCCGGTTGTCTACGGCTACGGCACCTCTTCGCAGTCAACCTTCTGGACCGATCAGTACTCATCGCTCTATGCTCTGTCCACGATCGGCAACAGCTCGTACAACGCGCTGCAGTTCACGCTGCGGCATCCGATGACGCATGGGCTGTCGGTGGACTTCGGGTACACGTATTCCAAGTCGCTGGATCTGGAGTCGGAGACTGAGCGCGGCGACATTTTCACCAACGCCGACGATGGCTACGTGGACTTCGGGATCCAGAACACATGGAACCCGAAGCTGAACAAAGCGGTTTCCGACTTCGATACGCACAGCCTGTTTACAGGCGACTGGATCTACGCGCTGCCGGTGGGACGAGGCCGCGCGGCGCTGGGCGGGATCAATCGCGTGGCTGACGCTTTTGTTGGCGGATGGCAGTGGGCGGGGCTGGCGCGCGTGACGAGCGGGCTGCCGTTCACGCTGCTGTCGCAGGGGTATCCCACCAACTACGAAAATCCGGGCTGGGGCATCGCGCAGCAGCCGATCAAGATGAAGAAGAACTTCGTGGGCGGAGAGCCGTACGTGATGCCGCAGGCGACCATCGCCGCCATCAA
>JASHNS010000025.1 GCA_030041515.1 Acidobacteriaceae bacterium
GTAGGTTAGTCACGTGTTACTCACCCGTGCGCCGCTTTACTCATGGATTGCTCCACTTTCTCGCTCGACTTGCATGTGTTAGGCACGCCGCCAGCGTTGATTCTGAGCCAGGATCAAACTCTCGTTTGAAACCTGATGATTCCAACCCGAGGACGGAGGTCTACGGGAGGAATCGGCCTCACGGGGCTCGAAAAGCCCATGAGGCACTAACATTGTGAGAATGATCGAACCAAATCTTTCCGATCTCTCACGACTGGCATGTTCAACCTGATTGTCAAAGATCCATACGGTTTGCCGCCTGAGCGGGCCGTTTTGGATCGAAGCCGCAACCGCTTTTCAGCAAGTTACGAGTCCTCGAACTTGTTGCGCTGCATTTTTGCGCGAACTTTTTGAGGTTATCGAACTTTGGCTGTTCCTGTCAAGCGCAACTCCCGCGCCGGACTCAAATCGATAACCCATGCAGTTCCCGGCAGCTCCTTAGTCCGGAACCATCCGTTTGCAGCGCCAAAACTCTGAAAGATCGACTCCGGCGAGCAAAACTCGCTGGAGGGCGGCTGGCCGCCTGCGGAAGAACGACGCAAAAGCGTCTCAAACTTCCGTATCTGCAATGGATTGTTCTGTCTGGCTTGAGTGCGCCCCTGGCGCAACGCCTGTCGAACAGTTTTGGCTTCGTCCATCCACTACCGAGGCGGAAACTCCGCCCGCGAAGCCCGTTCCCACTGCTGCAATCGTTCCTTACTCTACCATGCCGGGAGCCATTTGGCCAAATCCGGCGTTCCGGGGAAACGACCTTTTTGATAGTACCCGTCGCGGGCGCTCTGGGCAAGGCCGGCAGGGTGTTGAAAACAGCCTGAAATGGTGGAAAAGCCGCTGAATCGGCCCGTGGGGTGGGAAGTTGTTGCCGGGCAGGCGGGCGGAATTGTCCCGCGACGAAAAGTTGCGTGCACCCGATCTTCGCCCGGACAACATTGGATTCAGCGGTTTAGCAGGTTTTCACCGATTATGGCACGCGGCTTGCGTTTACCCTATCCCGCGTCCGAGATCGACGCAACCCGCCAGGTCCGGAACATGCAGGAGAGCCAGGCGGGACTGGAAGCACACAACAACTGAAGCAGCCAAATCACGCGAGGAGAAGGAATGTCCGTGATGGTGGTCCAAAACGAAGATTTTGGTAGCGGTCGGGGCCGGAAGCCGTCGGTCCTGCTCGCCAGTGACTCGGAAGATCGGGGCCAGGCTGTCGGCAGGGCTCTTGAGAACGCAGGTTTTCGGGTTCAGCTTGCCGGAGACTACTCCGGTGTGGAGGGTGCGATGCGTAATCGCGGTTACGACATGGTCCTGCTGGAGGTGAGCAGGGAGGGAGCGGTCGAGCCCGCCGTCGAAGCAGCGCTGCGGGTGAAGCGGGCGAATGCCGCGCAATTCGTCGGCTATCTGGCGGATGCTTCGCTGAGTACGAGCGGGCTGGGCGGAGATGGGATCTTTCCGCGCAGCAGCTCGAAGCTGCCGGCGGCGCTGCGCAGCCGGCTCACCGCCGAGGGATGGTACGAGGCTTGAGCCTGTTTTCGCCTTCAGACCGGGCGCGGATTGTCTCCGCGCCCGCTGTTCTTCAGGAAAAATTCAGGCGATCAGCGTAGGCTGGAGTTCGTTTCCTGATCAAGGAGCAGAACCGAATGAAAGCTCGCGGCATTCTGGCCTCCGCCCTCGTGGCGCTGGGAGGACTGGCACTGGCAGCCGCGCCGGCGGGCGCGCAGGGTCCCTTTCACGTGGAGCATGTCTGGAAGATCGGCGGCGACGGAGGGTGGGACTACATGTCCGTGGATCCACACTCGAAGCTGCTCTACATCACGCGCGGCGATCATGTGATCGTCTTCAACACGCGTGAGGGGAAAGAGGTCGCGGAGATTCCGGGCCTGCACGGGATCCACTGCGTGGTCTTCGCAAGTGATGGCGTCCACGGCTACATCACCGATGGCGGCGCCAATCAGGTGGCAGTTTTCGACCGCAGGACGGAAAAGATCGTCGACACGATTCCGGTGGGCAATCATCCGGATGGCGAAGTCTTCGAGCCGGTGACCAAAACGGTGTGGGCGTTCGATGGAGGCAGCCACGAGGCAAGTGTGATCGACACGAAGACGAACAAAGTGGTCGCCACGATCAAGCTGCCCGGGCGTCCGGAGTTTCCAGTAGCCGATGGCCGCGGCCACGTCTTTGACAACATCGAGAGCACCAGCCAGTTGGTGCGGCTGGATGCGAAGGCTCTGAAGCTGACAGGCACATGGCCGCTGGCGCCCTGCGACGGTCCTTCAGGGCTGGCCATCGATCCAGCGCATCGGCGGCTGTTCTCCGTTTGCGCCAACCGTACCATGGCGGTCGTCGATGCCGACAGCGGCAAGGTGATCACGGCCGTGTCGATCGGGCAGGGTCCGGACGCCTCGCGCTACACCGCGAACGGCGACTATGCCTTCAGCCCCAACGGCCGGGACGGAACGCTGACCGTGGTGCACGAGGACAGCCCGGATCACTACTCCGTGGTGCAGACGCTGACGACGAAGATGGGCGCCCGCACGATGGCGATCGATCCCGATGGCAGGCACCTGTACACGGTCACGGCGGACTTCGGGCCGCCGCCTGCGCCCACGGCGCAACACCCGCATCCATGGCGCTCGATTGTGCCGGGGACTTTCGAGATTATCGACGTTAGCCGGTAATTTCTCATTTCGTGAAATGCAGAAAGGCCGTCCCGAGGGACGGCCTTTTTCCCGGAACGGAGCGGTCACTGCTGCGCGACGGAAACCTGCGGCGAGGAACTGGTGGCGTCGAGGCAGACAGCGCGACCTTTCGAGCTGGCATTCGTGGCTTGATCGACGCGGATCGAGAGGCAATACGACGTTGTGAGCGTCTTGCCGTTCGCCGTGAGGATGACGTCGAAGATGCCGATCGTGCTGTTCGGATCGTAGGTGGTGTCCGGCGTGTACGTCGCCGTGGCGCCCGCCCCGCAGGTGGGGCAGATGCCCTCGCCCCAGTCGGCCCAGCCCTGGCCGCCATCGTCCTGGGCATAGTAGGTGAACGCGCCGCTGGAGCCGATGGATACAACAAACGAGTTGAAGTCCTTGTCCTGGTCGCCGTTCGGAATCGAACTGGAGAAGTAGCTGGTTTCGAAATCGCCTACAGACCATTTGCCGGAGGTGGGCGCAGTCTGCGGCTCCATCCACCCGATCGCGTTTTCCGGCGATGGGGACCCGCTGGCGTCGAGATAGGCAGCGGAATTCGTGTTGTAAGCATAGAAGACGAGACCCGACTCCCCTCCCACCGTGGTGCGGCCGGTCGTTGAGTTCGTACTCAGCGTCACGTCGCTCAACGACTGAACCTGAACGGTTCCCTCGCTGTTTTCAATCAACTCGACGTTGCCGCTGGAGATCTGCCCGAGGTCGGCGTCATAACCGGACTGATCGCTGTCCTGGCCGGCTTCGTAGAACACGGCCGGGCCGCTGAGCGGGCTGGCCGCGGTGAGCGCCGACGCGACCTGAGCGCGTGCTTCGCCAATCATGAACATGGCGTTGCTGGACGCGTTGTGTGGATTCGCGCTCATCACAACGGCCTCTTCGTTCGTGGCACCGGTCACGTACATCACGAACGGATTGATGGTGCCGCCGCTGGGACCGAAGTTGAACGTCACGCGTCCGTAGGAGTCGGCCGCGGTGAGCGTGTTGCCGGTCATGGTCACGTCGCTCTCATACGCTCCTTTGCTGACCGCGTCCATGACGCCGGAGAAGGTGCCGCTGCCGAAATCGATGGAGCCGACACCGCCAAAGAGGGTCGCGTCGCCGGCCTCACCCCGCTGCGCCCAGACGTAGCCGCCGCTGAGGGTGGTTCCCGACAGGCCGGAGGTGACTTGCTGGTAGCAATGTCCCTCCCCGGTCTTGCCCGAGGGCGAGGCGCCTGCGTCGTCCATCTCGGTCAGGGCGAGTTCGGTGAACTGGCTGCTGGAGTTGAGATTGCCGCCGGCAATGGCGAAGACCGGGCCGGGCTGTCCCTGGACCGTGACTGCAAGGTACCCGCGATTATCAGAGCCGACGGCGTAGGTTCCGGTCAGCGCGCCGTTGGCGCTGCTTCCCGTGTAGCCGCTGTGGGGCGAATTCGTATCGAGTTCGCCGCCGGTGATGGCGCCGGCGCCGTTGGCCGCGAGGGCAAAAACGGCTCCGCCGCGGTAGAGCGTGTTGCCGGTGCCACCGGTGACCCCAGCGGGCCAGAACTGCTGGAAGTAGCAGGCGTACTGGCCTTTCAGCGCCCCGTTGTTGCTGCCGGTGGGCTCCGCCACCACCGTCAAGGTAAAGGTCGCAGACTGATGCTGGGGGGTGGGTGTCGTGCTGTCGGTGGCGTTCACCGTAATAGTCGAGGAGCCCGCCGCGGTGGGCGTGCCGACCAGTTCCCAGGTGCCGGCGGGCTGCGAGAGCCACGACGGCAGGTTCGAGTAGGTCACGGTGTAAGGGGCAACGCCGCCGCTGATGGTGGGACCGGCAAAGGTGTAGGGCATGTTGGCCATCGCCTGCGGCACAGTAGTTGCAATCGCAATCGTGGAGGCCGGGTTGACGTTGATTGTGTACGTCACCGTGCTGCTGGTGAGACTCGTCGTGTTGTCCTTCACGGCCAGCGTGAACGAAACCGTTCCCGTGGACGTTGGGCTGCCGGAAAGGGACACAGAGCTGCTG
Organism: Acidobacteriaceae bacterium; assembly: GCA_030041515.1. Lineage (GTDB taxonomy): Bacteria > Acidobacteriota > Terriglobia > Terriglobales > Acidobacteriaceae > Palsa-343. The sequence goes on from JASHNS010000025.1 coordinate 4,707, forward strand.
CCGCCGGGATTGGTAATGGTGAACTGGCTGGCCAGAGCGGACGTTCCCAGCGCGACGGAAGTCGCGGTTGGGATGGCGGTGGCCCCGTTCAGAGTCCAGGTGTACGTCGGACCTACGCCGCCCGTTGCGCCAATCGCGGAGAAGTATGGCTGATTCACTGTGGCCGAACCGGGCACATCGGAGGTTCCGACCGGCAGCGTGGGCGCGGATGGATAGCTGATCGTGATGTTATAGCCGTTCTCCGTCACGCTGGCCTTTGTCACGGTGTCGGTGAGCGTCAGGTTGAACGTGACCGTGACAGGCGCGCTGCCGCTGGCCGGCGCGGTGGGTGTCCCGGCGATCGTCAGCGTGCTGCCCGCGGTCCCGCCGGATACGCTCAGGCCATCCGACAAGCCGGAGACGGCCCAGGAGTAGCTGCCGCTGCCGCCGGTGGCATTGATGAAACCTGTGTAGCCGATGCCCGTGAAGCCGTTGGATGGGAGCGAGGATGGATCCGGCGCAGGCAGGGAGAGCGCCGTGTACACGGAGAAGGAATACGGCTGAGTCGCCGTGGCGTCGTTCGAATCTTTCACCTGCGCTGTGAAGCTCACAGTTCCAGTGGTCGATGGCGTGCCCGACAGCACTCCAGCGGACGAAAGCGTGAGGCTGAATGTGGAAAGATTGCTGGCGCCGGTCGTGGACCAGGTATAGCTGCCGGAGCCACCGGCCGCGGCGAGCGTCTGCGAGTACAGCACGCCGGATGTCCCGGCCGGCAGCGTTGTGGTCGTGATGGTTAGAGAGCCGTTGACGGTGACTGCGAAATTGGCCGTCGCGGTGTCACCGAAGGAATCCTGGACCTGCGCCGTAAAGGTCGCCGTGCCGGTGGTGTTGGCGGGCGGGGTGCCCGACAGCAGCCCTGTGCCGGACAGCGTGAGATCGAAGGTGGAGAGATTGTTCGTTCCTGGAGTCGACCAGGTATAGCCGGTTCCGCTGCCACCACTGGCAGCAAGCTGCTGCGAATAGAGGGAGCCATCCACGGCGCTCGGCAGCGTGCTGGTGCTCACGGTCAGCGTGGGATAGACGAGCGTGAGTGCTACTGAGCCGCTGGCGGTGAAGGCGGAGTTGTCGGAGTTGGCGACGGAGACGCTGAGAGTGAGGCAATACGCCTTGCCGGACTGGCAGTTGGGGAGCGGCGCATTCTGCGGCGCGGGCGGCGTGCCGGATAACACACCTGCCGAGGACAAGCTGAGGCCAACGGCGGTGAGCGCCGATCCGCTGGTGGTGGACCATGTGAGGCTGGAGCCATCACCGCCGGTGGCAGCCAGGTTCGCACTATAGGCAACGCCATAGGTGGCATTCGGCAGCGTCGCGCTGGAGATGGATAACGCGGCGTATACCGTGAGACTGAGCGTGGCAGTGGCTTTGTTGCTCGCCGAGTCTTCGACCTGAACGGTCGCCGTGGCGGCAGATTCCGCCGTCGTGGGCGTGCCGGAAATGACGCCGCCTGAAGAGAGCGTGAGACCGGTAGCGGAAAGCGCGGTACCGTTGGCAACGGACCACGTGTATACGGTGCCCGATCCGCCGGATGCGGTCAGCGTCACGGGGGTATAGCTGAGGCCCACCATTCCTGCGGGCAGCGTGGTGGCTGCGATGCTGAGCGCAGGATAGGTGACGGCAATGGTATAGCTGGCGGTTTGCGTGTCCCCGTAGGAGTCCTTGACCTGCACGGCGAAGGTCGCGGTGCCCGTTGCCTGAGGCGTGCCCGTAATCGCGCCGGAAGCAGCGACGCTGAGGTTCACGGCGCCCAGGGAAGAGGCGCCCGAGGTGACGCTCCAGGTATAGCCGGAGCCGCTGCCGCCGGTCGCGGTGAGGCTCTCGTCATACGCGACCTTGTATTGCCCGCCAGGCAGCGCACCGGAGGCCGGACTGATGACGATGGCGGGATAGTTCACGGTGATGGAAAGATTCTGCTGGGCAGAGTCTCCGTAGGCGTCGGAAGCGGTCACCGTGAAGTTGGCGGTTCCTGCGGCGGTCGGCGTGCCGGTGATGGCACCGGCGGAAGACAGAGTGAGGCCCGCAGGCAAGCTGCCCGCGCTCACCTTATAGCTAAGCGTTCCGGCACCGCCCGTCGCCGTAACGGCTCCCGTGTAGGCGACGTTGTAGGTGGCGCTCGCCAGCGAGGCCGTGGAGAAGACAATGGCCGGCGCGGGCGAAATGGCAATGCTGAACTGCCCGGACGCCATGAGTGCCGGCGAGCCGGAGTCGGTTACCTGAAGCGTAAAGGTGGAATTGGCTGCGGTCGTCGGCGTACCGCTGATGGTCCCGGTGCTGGCGCCCAGCGTCAGCCCAGCGGGAAGATTACCCGCGGTGACACTCCACGTGTACGGCGAGATGCCGCCGGCGATCGCGACGGCCACGCTGTACGTTGAGCCGACCTGTCCGGCGGTCAGCGCTCCCATCGCCGTCGTGATGGCAGGATTAACGGGGATGCTGAAGGAGACCGTAGCTG
>JASHNS010000026.1 GCA_030041515.1 Acidobacteriaceae bacterium
CGGCGTTTTCCCCCCTCCCCCACCGCCCCCTTTGAAATAATGATCCTGCTCTGGGGATTCGGCTCGTCTCTTCGGCTCTGCCGGAGTCCACGATCAGTGTCCCAATGAAACCTGTCCGTCTGGTTCTCACGCCCACCCGCAGCCGCCGCCTCAATGAGCTGATCGGCCTGCTGGTGCTCGCCTGCGCGGTCCTCCTTTCCCTCTCCCTGCTCTCGTACCATTCCACCGATCCCTCCCTGGATACCCTCAGCGCCGGACCCGTGCGCAACTGGATCGGGCCTTCCGGCGCCTACCTGAGCGACTTCCTCCTCCAGCTCGAAGGACTCTCTGCCTTCATTCTCCCCATCATGCTCGGCGCGCTCGGCTGGACGTGGATGCGCTCGCGCCCCGCCGGCTCGCCCGGCGCAAAGCTTCTCGGCGCGTTCCTCTGCCTGCTTTTCGCGCCGGCGCTCTTCGGACTCCTGCCAGGACACGCGCATTTTCCTTCCGGCCTGCCCATCGCCGGCCTCACTGGCCGCCTCGTCTCTGACCAGCTCGTGAGCTGGTTCAACGTGCCCGGGGCATGGATCGTCGCCGTCACGCTGGTCGCCGCCGCGCTCTACCTCTCCACCACCTTCAGCTTCAACACCGCGCGCGAATGGGCCACGGCACGGATGGCCTTCTTCCTGGCCCTGCGCGATCGCTGGCGGAACTGGCGCCAGGCGCGTGCCCGCAAGCACGAGCTGAAAGCCGCCGCCAAACTCGACCGCCTCCACGCAAAAGAAGCGGAGCAGGCGCGCAAGGCCGCCGAGAAACTTGCCAAAGCCCAGGCCAAAGCTGCAACGAAGGCAGGTAAGGCCGCGCCTGAGCCGCAACCAGGCCTGCCGGTCGTTTTTGCGGATGACGACAGCGATGCCCCGCATCGCCGCGCAGGCTTCTTTGAGACCGTTCCCGCATCGCCCGCGCCCGCTTCGGCCGCCCCCGGCCTGTGGGACAACATGCCACGCACCGTCGCGCCGGAGCCCGAAGAGGCGCCTGCACCGCGCTCGCAGCTGGTTCCACGCCGCGAAGCTGAACCGGCGCCCGCGCCGGCCGCACGCGCTTCCGTTGAGGTCCCTTCCCGGACCATCTCTATCGGTGAACGTGCCGACACGGAGACACGCACCGTCACCGTCACCTCGAAATCCGTCACCGGCTTTCGCCTTCCCCCCTCCACCCTCCTGCATCGCAGCGACGAGCCTTCCCCCGTCCGCGAGGACGAGCTCCGCGCAGCCGCGCAGACGCTCGTCGAAAAATGCGCGGAGTTCGACGTCCTGGGTCAGGTCGTTCAGATCAATCCCGGCCCCGTCGTCACCACCTTCGAGTTCCGCCCCGAAGCCGGCATCAAATACAGCCGCGTCACCGGACTTGCCGAAGATCTCTGCCTTGCCACGCGCGCTGAATCGATCCTCATCGAGCGCATGGCGGGCAAGAGCACGGTCGGCATCCAGGTGCCGAATCATGAGCGGGAAACCATCTGGCTCCGCGACGTCATCGAGAGCGAGCACTTCGCCGCTTCGCGCTCACGACTGACGCTGGCCATGGGCAAGGACATCAACGGCCGCATCGTTACCGCCGACCTCGCCACCATGCCGCACGTCCTCATCGCCGGTTCCACCGGCAGCGGCAAATCCGTGGCCATCAACGCCATGATCATGTCGGTGCTGTACAAGGCCACGCCCGAGCAGGTCCGCCTCATCCTCGTCGATCCGAAGCGCGTGGAACTGGGCATGTACGAGGGCATCCCGCATCTCTACACGCCCATCATTGCGGAGCCCAAACTCGCCGCCAACGCGCTGCGCAACGCCGTCAAGGAAATGGAGCGCCGCCTCAAGCTGCTGGCCTCGCGCAGCGTCCGCAACATCGAGCAATATAACCGCCTGTTTGACGGCGCCTCGCGCTCGCTCTTCGAGGAAACGCCCGAAGAGCAGCCGCTGCCCTACATCGTCATCATCATCGACGAGCTCGCCGACCTGATGATGCTCGACAAGGCCAACGTCGAAGAATCCGTCACGCGCCTGGCGCAGATGGCGCGCGCCGTCGGCATCCATCTCGTGCTGGCCACGCAGCGCCCCTCCGTCGACGTCATCACGGGGCTCATCAAGGCCAACGTGCCCACGCGTATCTCCTTCCGCCTGGCCACCAAGGTCGACTCGCGCACCATCCTCGACTCCAACGGTGCGGAAGCTCTCCTGGGCCGCGGCGACATGCTCTTCCTGCCGCCCGGCACCTCGCGCCTGCAGCGCGTCCACGCGCCCTTCGTCACGGAAAAAGAAATCGCCGCGGTGACTGATTTCTGGAAAAAGCAGGGAAGCGCCGAGTACGCCCACGGCTTCCTTGAAGTGCCGAAGGACGCGCGCGATGCCGACGCCGCCATGGACGGCGACGACGGCGACGACGCCAACGACGATCTCTTCGAAGACGCGGTGCGCCTGGTGCTCGAATTCGGCAAGGCGTCCACGTCGCTGCTCCAGCGGCGTCTCCGCATCGGCTACGGCCGCGCCGCCCACCTCATCGACATGATGGAACGCGACGGCATCGTCGGGCCCGCTGAAGGCTCGAAGCCCCGCGAAATTCTCAAGCCCCCCGACTGGCTCAGCGAAGTCGAGCCCACGCTGCGCTGAATTCGCACTTCACCCGCTATAAAATGACGTTGGATTCTTCCGGACCCCCAAAAATCCCCCTTACGGAGCCGCCATGCACCTTCGACGGACCTTTCTCGCGCTCGGCCTCGCCGCCGCCGCCACGCTCTCCCCCACGCTCTTCGCGCAGGACGCCCACCTTGTCAGCCCCTCCCAACTCCAGCAACAGATGGACGCGGCGTCTGCCATGCGCCAGCACAATATCGACACGCTGACGAGCTTCCTCTCCACGCCCGCCGCCACGCACGCCATGAAGTCGCGAGGCATCGACCCCGTTCAGGTGACGAACGCGATCCCGAACCTCTCGAACGCGGAACTCGCGAGCCTTTCCGCGCGCGCGACCAAAGCGCAGCAGGACTTCGCCGCCGGCAATCTCAGCAACAACGATCTGTTGCTGATCATCCTCATCCTGGTCGTCGTCATCCTGATCGCTGTGATTCGCTGACGTTCAACCCTGGGGCGGCGCGCTCTCCTTCGCAGTCCGCACCGCGACCGCCCCCAGCATCGCCACCACCAGAACCAGCGCCACCCACAGCAGCCACGGATAGCGCTCCGTAAAGGGCCGCGCATCCGGCCGCGCCGTATACTGCGGATTCGCCTGCTCCGCCGCGAGCGTCGCCTGCGCCGCGTTCTTCTCCGGCGCGAACAGCCTGGCGTAATCGTATTCGGGGGCCTGGAGTGCCACGTCGCCGTAATAGAGCGTGTACGCTGCCCCCGCGGTCGCGTCAAAGCACAATTGCCGCTCCGCCATCTCCAGCCGCACAGACGTCACATCCAGCGGCGCATCGTCGCCGTTGTCGATCGTCACCGTCCACTGCGAACCGTCCGCGCCAAAATCGACTTCCGGCGCATCCACCGCCAGCCGCTCCTCGTCGATCTTCCGCCCGTCGCGCGTCTCGTGCACGCGCAGCAGGCTTCCCGTAGACTCCACCGGCTCTTCCGCTTCCTCATTCGTCGTCAGCCGTCGAGGAACCACCGGAGCAACCTGCACCGTCACATCGCGGCTGAAGTTCACGCCCGGTTCGCCCACCGCAAATCCCACGCGATCCACCGGCACATGCGCGGGGACCGCGAAGGTCGCGACGGACTCGCGCCCCTTCTGCGTCACGCTCGCCGTCGCTGCCACGGCCACAAACTGCTGCTGCGTCGCCACGCGGGCCACCTGCAGTCCCTGCACATCCGCCGGCTTCACTGGCCCCGTAATCCCGAAATACAAATACCGGAAATCCGACACCGGCAGATGCAGAACCATGCTGCGTCCCAGCTTCTGCCCGGTCAGATCGAAAATCGTGAAGATCCCGAGTTCCGTCCCCTCGGTTCCTGTCTCCGTCTGGCTCCCGGTCACGGCCACCGTCGCGATAAAGTTTTTCGCCGTCACATCCAGATCGACGTCGCTGTACCGCCCCGCCGGCATCTCCGCCTCAAACGTCGTCGTACTCCCGTGCTTGCCCAGATTCAACGGCGCAATCTCCCTCGTCTGCGGCTCCGGCGGCACAGACTGGCGCACCACATACGCCGTTTCCGTCGCATCGTCGCCCGACCCGCGATAGAGCCGCAGATCCGCGAGCCCCGGCGCTGCATGCGCAAACGTCTCCGGATCCAGCGCCACGCATGTCTGTCCTGCGTGCCCGCCTGGAACTGAGATCGTCCGTTTATTTCGGAAATACCGGATTTGAGGCGTCGCGGCCGCCAAAGCCAGCAGTACAACCGCTGCTCTCGCTCTCATGCCGTTTTCTTTTCCGCGTTGCGCAGATTCAACCAGTCCTTTTGGTAGGCAAAGCTCACCGCCAGCAGCAGCGCGCCCAGTCCCAGGAAGCTCAGGATCCGATAGCCCTGGCTCAACTCGCTCAAATCCACCGTAAACACTTTACCGATTGCTGCGGCCAGCAGCACCAGCGCCTGCCAGCGCAGAAAGGCCGACTTCCGCCAGAACCCAATCCCCAGCAGCGCCGCGCCAAACAGCATAAAGAACGCCGAGTAGGTGAACTGCGCGTCCATCATGTAGCTGTGCATCAGGTGCCAGTCACCGCGCCAGCTCAGATACCACCAGAACGAATGAATCTCCCACCCCACGGCCAGCAGGATCAGCGCATTGACCAGCACCACGCTCACCCCCGCCAGCGCCGGCCACGACAGAGCAGGGAAGAAGGCCGGGAACCCCTCGCTCTTCGGTTTCGCCCGCGCCGCCAGCCATGCCACCAACGCGAAAATCCCAATCCCCACCAGGTACGTCCCGAACCGTGCGTTGAAAATCGGCGTCATCCCTGCCGGCGGATTGACCAGCACCAGCGCGCCCAGCCCCAGCAGCAGGCACAACGCTCCCAGCACGCGCAGCAGCTTCACTTCCGTTCGCGCCGCCTGCCAAAGCAGCGCGCCGCCCTCCGCCAGCCACCCAATCGTCAGCCAGCGTCCATGTGCCTTCAGCGGAATCGCGATGGTCAGAAACACCACCGCAATCGTCAGGTGCAGGGCCGTCAGCGCCGGTGTGCGTCTGCCCCGCGTGGGCAACCGCAGCAGCGAGAGATAAAACGCCGCAAACGCGACCGCGACCCACGGCTGTGCTTCCGCGCTCCCCGCCGAATCCAGCAGCACGTAATATCCCAGGAATCCCAGCCCCGCGTTCACCAGCGGCGCGATGGTCAGCGCGAGATAATCCCATCCCGACAGCGCATCCTCGTCGCCGCTGCGCAGCCGCACCAGCCGCGGCGCAAAGGCAAACACCAGAAAGAAGCACGCCAGGAAGAACGCCGTCGTTCCAAACTGATCCTTCGTATAGAACTCGAACGACCACTCCAGGAAAAAGAAAATGGTGCCCGCCAGCGCCCCGCACAGCAGCCGCGACCACGGCTTCAGCGCCACCAGCGTCAGCACCGCCAGGTCCAGCAGCAGCAAATAGCTGAACAGCGCAATCTCGTGGTTCTCGCCGGTCGCAATCAGCAGCGGCGTCGAAAAGCCGCCCACAATCGCGTACAGCGCCAGCAGTTCCGCATCCTGCTGCCAGGCCAGGAACGCGTTGAACGCCGTTACCGCTACCATCGCCGTGAAAGCCACTGGCGACCCGATGAGGTGATAGAGCGAGAACGCCGCCCACAGCGACAAATACAACACGCCGCTGCCCACCGCCTTCAGCGAATATGAAAACGCGCGGTACCCGTGCGTCCGGAACCGCTCCGACCATGCGATCAGCCCCGCGCCGGCCAGCAGCCCGATCAGCACCCGCCCCAGCGGCCCCACCCAGTGGTTATCGATGGCCAGCTTGAGAAACCATGCGGCTGCGATCAGAATGGCGAGAATGCCGATGCGGTTGAACCACTGGGACCCAATCCGGCTCTCCAGCGAGCGCTCGTCGCCCGGCAACTCGGCCTCGACAGAAGCAAATCGTGGCGCCACCGGAGATGTAGATGCTCCGGTTGCACCGGGAGCCGTCGCGACTCTCTCCGTCGCCGGCGTAGCTGGAATCTCTCGGGTCGCCGCCGCCTGTGCCGCCTGTGCCTCATCGAGGAGAATCCCCCGGCTTGCCAGCGTGGTCTCCAGCCGGCTCACGCGCGCGCGCAGCTCCGCGATTTCTCGTTCCACGCCGGCGGAATCGTTCGGGCCCATTGCTGCCCACTCTACACCCGGACTCTCGAAACAGGGACGTCGAAGTCCCTCGTGCGCACCAACCCTGTTTCTGCAGGTGTGACGGGTTGGATCAGCCTGCTCATCGCAGACAGACAGATCCCTTGACCCTCCTGGTACAATCGGAAGGGCCACGGGTCCAGGCTGTCCACTCACGATGCGCCGTATCCTCACCATCGACGACGATCCCGTCAGCCTTTCCATCGCCGCCATTCTCCTGGAATCGGACGGATGGACCGTCCTGCAGGCCTCCAGCGGCCGCGAAGCTCTCGACCTCCTCGCCGATCACGGCCAGCCCCCCGACTGCATCCTCGCGGACCTTCGCATGTCCGGCCTGGCCGGCTCCGAACTCGCCGCGCATCTTCGCCACGCCGCCCCTGGCGCGCCTCTGTTCGCCATGACCGCCACCGCGCCCCTCGCCCTCGACGGCTACGATGGCGTCCTCGCCAAGCCGCTGTCGCTCGAATCTCTGCGCGCCGCGCTCGCGTCCTATCCTCCCGCCGAAATCTTCCCGTCGACCCATGCGGCTTATCCCGATGGAGCCATCGACTCCGCCGTTCTTGACCGTCTGCTGCGCGCTATGCCCCCTGCTGCGCTGCGCGAGGTCGTCGTCACCTTCGCCCAGGATGCCGCGGTCCGCCTTGCCAACATGCGCCGCGCCGATCCCGCCACGGTGCGCCGCGAGGCCCACACCCTCAAGGGCGGTGCGGCCATGATCGGCGCGCGCCAGGTCGTCGAGGCCGCGGCTGCTGTCGAATCCGGTATTGACCATGATGGTGAGCTTTTCCGTAAACTCGACGAAATCGAGGCACATTGCCGCCGCGCGGAGGGTATATTGTTGCAAAGGCTGAAACTATGAGCGTACCGTCTCGGCCCGCCAGGCCCACTCCCGTTCCCCCCCGCCCTTCCCGCACAGGCTCCGCTTCCATCCGCATTGTCATTGCCGATGACCATCCCGTCGTCCGTATCGGCGTCAGGAACATGCTGCAGTCGGACCATGGCCTGGAGGTTGTAGGCGACTGCGGCGACGGGGATGAGGCCATCACCCAAACGCTGGAACTGCTCCCCGACATCCTCCTCCTCGATCTGTCCATGCCGCGCCTGCCTGGCCTCGAAGCCATGCGCGCCATCATGAACAATTCGCCCTCGGTCAAGATCATTCTCCTCACGGCCACCATCACCACCCAGCAGATTATCGAGGCTCTCCAGATCGGCGCGCGCGGCATCGTTCTCAAAGACGCGCTCGCCGGCGATCTGACCAATGCCATCCGCGCCGTCGTCGGCGGCGACTACTGGATCGGAGGACGGCGCGTCGTCAACCTGGTCGGCGCTCTCCACGACCTCATGCAGCAGGCCGCTGTGCCCGAACGCAAGACCTTCGGTCTCACGCCGCGCGAGATGGAAGTCGTGGGGTGCATTGTGGAAGGCTGCTCCAATCGCGATATCGCGAAGCAGTTCAGCCTGAGCGAAGAGACCGTCAAGCGCCATCTCTCCAATATCTTCGATAAGACCGGCGTCTCCACGCGTCTCGAGCTGGCGATGTTCGCGATCGCGCACCACCTTGTCGATCCCAACAAATAAAAAAAGGAGGCTGGCTGGCGCCAGCCTCCGGCAGAGCAACACTTAGCGGCCCGAAGTTGTGCCCGCCGTGTGCCAGCGGCTCTGCATCTGTTTCCAGCTGACAATCTGATAGAGCGCCGCGATCCCCACCAGCACATACACCACGCGGCTCACCGCGGAGAAGTGCCCCAGAAGGCTGGCTACCAGGTCGAAGTGGAACCCTCCGAACAGACCCCAGTTGAGTCCGCCTACAATCAGCAGAATCGCTGCCACTACATCCACTGCTTTCATAACGTTCTCCTCTCAGAAGGGAACTGAGCCGCCCGGCCTCACTGCCCCGGCGGCATCAGCACCTGGTTGATCGCGTGAATCACCCCGTTCGAGGCGGCGATGTTGGCGTGCAGCACCTCCGCGCCGTCCACCATCACCTTCCCGCCGGAAACGCTGAACCTCACCCGCGCGCCTTCCAGCGTCTTCGCGGAATGCATGTGCTCCACGGCCGCAGCATCCAACCGCCCGGCCACCACGTGATACAGCAGGATCGAGCGCAGCTTGTCCCGGTTCTCCGGCTTCAGCAACGTCTCCAGCGTTCCCGCCGGCAGCTTCGCAAACGCCGCATCCGTCGGGGCAAAGACCGTGAACGGGCCTTTGCCTTCCAGCGCGCCGGTCAACCCCGCCGCCTCCAGCGCCCGGGTGAGGGTGCTGAACTGGCTGGCTCCGGCCGCGGTTTGCACAATGTCCCTGGGAGCGGCCGCTGTGGCCACGCCGCTCAGTACTCCCAGCATCAGAGCCAGGGTCCCGACTCTCTTCAACATGCAGTTTCCTCCACGGAGGGGCGCTTTTCGCGCCCGTCCTGCTATTGACAGTAGAGAAAAAATAATTGAGTGTGGGGCAAGCGAGCTCCACCGCCGCTCTTTACTTGCTCGTTGCGAAAAAATGAGGCTGAAAAATTGAAGCAGAAGAAATCAGCGGTTCCCGACGCCATCGAAGAGTCCATTCGACCCTTCGCCATCCCCGAAAAACTCCGCGGCCTTCGCCTGAAAAAAAGCATGGGGCTGGCCCAGCTTGCCCAGCACACCGGCCTTTCGCCAGCCATGCTCTCCCGCCTCGAAAACGGCCGCCTTGTGCCCACGCTGCCCACGCTGGCGCGCATTGCGCTGGTCTTCGACGTCGGTCTGGACTACTTCTTCAACGATCCCCGCAAGCGCCACGTGGTGGCCATCGCCCGCCGTCAGGAGCGCCGAAAATTTCCCGCCGAACCGCAAAACGCCGCTGCTCCCTGGCATTTTGAAAGCCTTGATTTTCGTGCTCGCGATCGCCGCTTCAACGGTTTCCTCGCACATTTTCACCCGGTGCCCCGAACTCGTCTCCTCCCCCATTTCCATCCCGGAGCGGAACTGCTTTATCTCATCGAGGGCGAGCTCGAACTCTCGATTGGCATTGAGACGATTTGTCTCTCCGCCGGCGACTCCATCTACTTCGACTCCATCCAGAAGCACGCCTACCGCAATGCCGGCGTGGGTCCCTGCACAGCCGTCGTGGTCACGAGCCGGCAGCTTTTCTGATCGCCGCGTCTCCTGTGACTGCGGTCACAGTCCACCCTTTTGCCTCCCCGTATCGTCCAATCAGGGTGCGATCGTAGTAAGCTGACAGGTCGTGCCGCCCAGTCTTTGTGAGGGGACCGCGCAGAATGCAGACCGAGGCAACCGCCACTCTGGACTCCACCGTTTACGACCGCAAGCATCCGTATTCGGCAACGGTTCTCGACAATCGCATCCTCACCGGCTCCGGCTCAGAAAAAGAAACGCGCCACATTGAACTGGCGCTTGGTCAATCCGGCATCACCTATCTCCCTGGTGACTCGGCAGGCATTCTTCCCACCAATCCCTGCGCCATGGTCGACCAGGTCCTGCAGAACCTCTCCTTCACCGGCAACGAGCCCGTGAAAGACTTCTACGGGGAGCTCACCGACCTCCGCGCCGCACTGACTTCGTGGCTCATGATCGGCAAGCTCTCCGGCACCACGTTGCGAGCCTGGGCTACGCACACGAACCATCCGGATCTCACCGCGCTCCTCCAGCCCGGCAATAAAGACAAGCTCGATGCGTATCTCTGGGGCCGCGAGTTTCTCGACCTTCTCGAGCACGCTCCCGCGAAAATCGAAGACCCGCAGCAGCTCTTCAAGCTGCTGCCCCGCCTCGCCCCGCGCCTCTATTCCATCTCTTCCAGCCAGGCGCTCTATCCGGACTCCGTCCACATGACGGTCCGCGTCGTTCGCTACGAAAGCTACGGCCGCACGCGCCTCGGCGTCTGCTCCGGCCAGCTCGGCGAGCGCGCGCCCGCCGGCTGCACGCTTCCCGTCTTCATTCACTCCAACAAGCTTTTCCGCCTGCCCGACGATCCCGACGTCCCCGTTATCATGGTCGGACCCGGCACCGGTGTCGCGCCCTTCCGCGCTTACCTCCAGCACAAGCAGGCCGGACTGGGGCGCTGGCCCATGTGGCTCTTCTTCGGCGATCAGCGCTACGCCCAGGACTTCCTCTACCGCGACGAGTTCGAAGCCTGGCTCGCCAATGGCACGCTGAACCGCCTCGATACTGCCTTCTCCCGGGACCAGGCCTTCAAGATTTACGTCCAGGATCGAGTCCGCGAGAATGCAGCCGAGCTGTGGCGCTGGCTCGACCAGGGCGCGTACTTCTACGTCTGCGGAGACTCGCAGCGCATGGCTCCCGACGTCGAAAAGGCGCTGCTCGACGCCGTCGCCACGCACAGCGGCCGCGGCCCCGACTACGCCCAGGAATTTCTCGCCGCCATGAAGAAGCAGAAGCGCTACCTGCGCGATGTGTACTAGAAAAGACTCGTCACCGTGTGCTCCTGACCGGCATGGATTCAGACCCGCGGTGAGCGGACAGGTCCTCAGCGTCCGCGCATACCACCGTCACCACCGTCACATCGTCTTCCTGCCCAAACGCCGCTGCCGCCGCCGCCACGCGCTCCGCGTCCGGCTCCGCCGCCACCAGCGCGTGGACCCGCTCAAATCCGTACAGTTCGCCCTCCGCGCTGCGCGCCTCGGGCAGCCCATCGGTATAGAGGGTCAGCCGGTCGCCCGCTCGCATCTCAATCCGCGTCGTCGTGTACTCCGGAGCAGCCACCATTCCCAGCGGCAGGGCGCCCGGCAGCATCATCTCTTCGCCGTTCCGCAGCGGGGGCAGATGTCCGGCGCACGCCACCACGCAGTCCCCATGCGTCTCCAGCCGCACCGCCAAACACGTGGCAAATCCGCCTTTCAGCCGTCCATGCAGCCGCCGGTTCAGACCCTCCAGCAGCTTCGCGGGGTCGCCGGTCGTCTCCGCCAGCGTGCGCAGCGCGCCCACAATCAGCGCCACCGTCATCGCCGCCTTCAGTCCCTTGCCGCTCACATCGCCCACTACCGCCAGCGTCGCGCCTTCCACGGGCAGGATCTGGAAAAAATCTCCACCCACGACCTGAGCCGGCCGGTACGCGCTCGAAATCCGATATCCCGGCACCGCCGGCAGCGCCTCCGGCACCAGCATCTGTTGCAGTTCCTGCGCGTTCCGGAATTCCTCGTCGAGCATGCTCTGCTTCCGGCTCTGTTCCGCCTGATACCGCCAAACCGCGTAGACAATTGCCACCAGCAGCAGGGTGTTGAGAATCGTCAGCGGATCGAAGTTATTGCCGCCCACGGAGAACAGCGGGTAAGTGAAGATCCTGTACCAGTCGAGTCCGGTCCAGCGCGCGCCCAGCGAAAACCAATTGCTGAGCGCGAAGTCCAGATCGGCCAGCATGGCTGTCACCGCGAGGAACCAGCGGGCCGCGTCCAGCCGCTTGCGCAGCGCGCAAAAGATGATCACCAGACTGTAGGCCTGCAGCAGCAGCGCAGGTATGGTGAAACCCACGTCGAAGGTCAGAAATACGTGATCGGGCCACGTCGTCCAGTGAAAAATCTGGGTACTGCCGTCGAGACAGTTAAAGACAAGACACACGACCGCAGTCCAGCGGGTCCACCGTATCAACCGCGCATGGTCGCGGAGACCCAGCAGGTACAAAAGCAGGAACCACAGCGACACGTCCTGGAGCCCCACAATCGGAGCGATCAATCCGTAGCTCCACCGGAAGGGCAGGAGCCACGGCGTAATGAGCATCGGGAACAGCAGAGGGGGACGCGCCGTATACAACGCCAGCCAGAGCAGCATCCATTGCCGCCGGTCGCGCAGCCACGCCAGAAACGCGAGCACGGCCACGATGCCCGAAATAAACGCAAGCAGGATCTGATACAGAGAACTCCGCAGCCAGGTCTCGTGCGTGACGGCGATCAGAGCCGTGATCGCCTCGCGGCTTCCGATGCGTGGCGTGGCCAGCAGGCCGCCTTCATTGCGGAAGCTGTAGAAAACGTAAGGCGCCTTCCACACGCGGATCGCAAGCACCCCGCTGACAGGCTGCGCTCCCGATCTCGAACCCAGAGGAATCAAAAGCGGCCAATAGAGATTCCCAGGCCCAAGCGCGACAGGAGTGCGCCAGTCGGGGTTGGGAGGCACCCGGCCAGACCTGCCCACCAGGCGGCCGTTCCAGTACACTTCGCCCGCGTCTTCGACCCCGGAGAAGAGCAGGCACAGATCCGCAGGCGTGGCCGCGCCCGTCAGCTCGATCCGCCGCCGGTACCATGCAAACCCGGTCAGGTTGTGAAAACCCTGGCTCTCCCAGTCGCGTCCCGTCTCGATCCGCGCCCATCCCGCATCGTCAAACCGGGGCGCAGCCCAAGCCGGATCGTCGCCAGGATGGAACGCCCACGCGCCGCGCAGCGCCGCCGTGCTCTTTCCTAAATTGCCGATCACCAGCGCCGGCTCGGCGGTCGGCCGAGTTCCCCAATCTGCAGGCGCATCCTGTGCAGCCGGCCTCACCGGCGCGCACACCAGCGCCAACGCCGCCGCCAGAACGAGCGATTTCCATGGCTTCCAGGCAAGCTTTTTCACGGTGCTCGAATCATAGCCGCACAAACGGCGACTGACTACTGAGTGCTGTCTCCCGCCTGCGTTCTGAAAACTATCTTGACAACTTCCCACAACCGTACTACTGTACTAATACAAATACGAAATGCTCTTCCGCGTCCATCCCGCTTCCGGCGTCCCCATCTATCTCCAGATCGAGTCCCAGGTCCGCCATGCCGTCGCCGCCGGCGCGCTCCGCCACGACGATCAGCTGCCCTCCGTCCGACGCCTCGCCGCCGAGCTGCGCGTCAATCCCAACACCGTCGCCCGCGCCTTCCAGAACCTCGAGCGCGACGGCGTCCTCCGCACCGTCCCCGGCGGAGGCTGCTACGTCAATCAGCAGTCGCCCGGCCTGCTGCGGGCGGAAAAAATCCGCCGCCTGAAGCCGCTCGCCACGCAGCTTGCTGTCGAAGCCAGCCAGCTCCGCTTTTCCCGCGAAGAAACCCTTCGCCTGCTCGAACAATCGTTCAACGATCTTGGAGACAGCCATGACCGAACTCGTGGTTGAAACGCAATCCCTCGTCAAGCGCTACGGCCGTGTCGTCGCGCTCGATGGCCTCTCGCTCGCGGTCCCGCGCGGCGCGGTCTACGGCTTCCTCGGCCGCAACGGGGCGGGGAAGACCACGGCCATCCGCGTCCTCGCCGGCCTCGCCCGCCCGCAATCGGGCGTTGCCCGCGTCTTCGGCCTTCATCCCGAGCGCGATCGCCTCGCCATCCTCACTCGCGCCGGCTTCGTCATCGAAAAGATGCTGCTCCCCTCCATGACCGGCAACGATCTCGTCCGCTACAACCGCAGTTTCTTCCCCTCCTGGTCCGACGCCGTTGCCAGGAAATATGCCGAAGCCCTCGAAGTCCCCATGAACCGCAAGTTCCGCAAGCTTTCCCACGGCAACAAGACCAAGCTCTGCCTGCTGCTCGCGCTCGCGCAGGGCGCTGAGCTCCTGGTCCTCGACGAGCCCACACTCGGCCTCGATCCCGTCATCACCGACCAGCTCCTGCGCGTCCTCATCGACGACTTCGCCGCTTCCGGCCGCACCCTGCTCCTTTCCTCGCATCATTTATCCGAAGTCGAGAAGATCGCCGACTGGGTCGGCATCATCCACAACGGACGCCTGCTCCTCGAGGCGCAGCTCGACGACATCCGCGCCAACTACGCCCGGGTCCGCGCTTCCGGCAGCGGCCTGCCCCGCACTGCTCCCGAGATTGTCACCGTATCGGATACAGAAGGCATCTCGGAATACGTTCTCCGCTCCGGCGCTGAAGCTTTTTCCGCCGAGCTGCGCCGCCAGGGCGCGGTCATCCTGGACGTCTCGCCCCTGAACCTGTCCGAAATCTTCCTGGAACTCGTCGGAAAGGAGAATCACGATGCTGCTGTGGAAGTCATGGCGTGATCTTCGTATCGCTTTCTTTTGCGGCCTCGGCTGGCTGGCGCTGCTCGTTGCCGGAGTTGTCTACCATGCCCTCACCTCGCCGTCCGGCTCTTCCGGCATCCTGGCCAGCCCCGATCAGGGATTCCAGCTCATCTCCGTCTTCGCCGACATTCAGGCCTTTGTCTTCACTCTCGTTGCCTTCGGCATGGGAACGCGGGGCATCGGCCACGATATCGGCGGAGGCTCCGGCTCGTTTCTGCTCACGCGCCCGGTTGCCCGCGGCTCCTATGTCTGGACGGAGTGGTTTTCCGGGATTCTTGCCCTGGCCGTGCTCGTGTCGCTCGCGGCGGCATGGCTCTGGTTCAGCATTCACTTCCACGCCATACGCGTTTCTTCCTACACCAGATCGGGAAACGTGACCACCTCGCAAACCTGGTCGCTTCCCTCGCTCCCCATCGGCATCGCCGCCGTCGAATTCCTTTGCGTTCTTCTTTTTGTCGCTCTCGTTTTTGGCGTCACGCAGTTGGGAACCGTCGCCTTCCGCCATTCCACCGCAGGACTGCTCTTCAGTCTTGGCTTCTTTATCGGCTGGCTCGTCGTGATGGAGATCCTCCGCCACAACTATCCGTGGATGGCGCCGCACATCCCCAATCTGCTCCTGCGTCCCTTTGGACCGATCGACGGCGACGTGCACCTCATCCCGCACGTCACCGCCTCCATCTTGGAGCGCCTCGCGATTCTCCCGCTCTTCCCGCTAACCGCGCAGCTCTTCCTGCGCCGCACGGAGGTGTAACGGCCTGACTTCCGACTCCTGATTACTGTCCCTGGAGCTTCTCCACCACCACCGGCGCCAGGTGCGACACGTTCCCCGCGCCCAGCGTCACGATCGCGTCGCCCTCGCGGGCCCGCCCGACGGCTCGCGCGATCGCCTCGTCCGGTGTCGCTGCGTACTCCACGCGGTCATCGCGGCGCCCCTTTCGGATCGCCTGTACCAGGGCCTGCGCCGTCACGCCGGCAATCGGCTCCTCGCTCGCCGCGTAAATGTCCAGCACTTCCACGCTCGCCGCGTCGTCGAACGCCGACGCGAACTCGTCCATCAAATCGCGCGTGCGTGTGTACCGATGCGGCTGAAAGATCACATGCACTGCACCGAAGCCGCAGTCCTTCGCAGCGCGCAGTGTTGCCCGAATCTCCGTGGGATGGTGCCCGTAGTCATCCACCACGGTCACGCCGCGCACCACGCCCTTCGTCTGGAAGCGCCGGTCCACGCCGCGAAACGCCGCCAGCCCTGCCGCGATCGCTTCCGGCCTGATCTCCAGTTGCGCCGCAATCGCCACCGCCGCCGTGGCGTTCAGCACGTTGTGCATGCCCGGCACGTGCAGTTCCAGCGGCCCGTAGACGTCGGCCCCCGCGGCGACCTCGAAGCGAGACCGGCAGTGTCTCTCGCCGGCGCTTGGCAGCAGCCGCACTACAAAATCCGCCTGCGGCGAAGCCCCGTAGGTGAACACCCGCCGCCGTACGCGCGGCAAAATCGCCGCCAGCTTTGCATCATCCACGCAGGCCACGCACGCGCCATAGAACGGCACTTTGTCCATGAACTCCACAAACGCCGCTTCCACGTCGGCCATGTCGCGGTAGCAGTCCATGTGCTCGCGGTCCAGATTCGTCACCACCGCCAGAATCGGCGACAGCCGCAAAAACGAGCGGTCGCTCTCGTCGGCCTCGGCCACCAGATACTGGCTCTGCCCCAGCCGCGCATTCGACCCCATCGCGTCTACGCGCCCGCCCACCACCACCGTCGGGTCGAGGCTGCCGGCCGTCAGCACCTGCGCGACCATTGAGGTGGTCGTGGTCTTGCCGTGCATCCCGGCCACCGCGATTCCATACTTCAGTCGCATCAGCTCGGCAAGCATCTCTGCCCGCTGGATCACGGGAATCTTGCGCGCCCGCGCTTCCGCGACCTCGGGATTGTCCGCGTGCACCGCCGAGCTCATCACCACCACGCCCGCGCCCACCACATTGGCCGCCGCGTGGCCTTCGAACACCGTCGCGCCCAGCTCCGTCAGCCGCTCCGTCACCGGCGACCGCTTCAGATCCGACCCGCTCACCGGATACTGCAGGTTCAGCAGGATCTCCGCGATCCCGCTCATCCCGATCCCGCCAATCCCGATAAAGTGAACCCGCTGCGCCTTGGCGAACATAAGATTTCAAGCAGAAACGAACACTATCAAGAAATAAAACAGAAATACAGCGAGCCCGCGCTGCGCGGACTTACTCCACCGTCGTTGTCGCCGCTGCTGCCGTCTCGAGCACCAGCGGTTTCTGGTTCGTGAATTCCACCGTCACCACAAAGCTCTGTCGCGCGTCCCAGTCCTGCTTCGAAACAGGGAAGTGAAAGATCATTTGCCCATCGATCTCCTGCCCCGGCGCGAGCGTTACGTTTCTTGGCACAGGCGTTTCTTCTGCCGCCACCAGCTTTGGATACGCGACGAACACCTTCCCGAAATCCGCCTGGCTCGCCGCCAGGTCTCGCTGCGTCGTCCCGTTATGCAGCGTCAGGTCACCCCACATGTCCTGCAGGAACAGCGGCAGCTTCGTGGTGCTTTTGATCTTCACATCGGCCAGTACGATCGTCTCGTCGTAGACATTGGGGCCGCCATCCACACCGCCCAGCGCGGATCCCGTCGACAGCTCCCGATGGATCGGATATACCGTCATCGAGACAACCTGCCCGGAGTGTACCGGTCCCCTCCATGTGACCCAGATGTAGCCACCGACCACCGCCCCCACCAGAATAATCGCGATCAGCACCGCAATCGCCGGATTCAGCCCGCTTCGATCTTCCATGTCGCTCCCGCTTTCTCAGGTCTCACGCCGGCCGCGGCCGTAATGCGCGCAAAAACTCCTCCGGCCCCAGCGTGTTCAGCACGTCTTTCTTCTCCAGCCAGGCCCGCCTTAGCTGCCGCACCCCGTACCGCATTTTTTCGAGGTGACTCGTATGATGCGAATCCGTATTCACCGTGATCCGGCAGCCCAGCTCTTTCGCCAGCCGCAGGTCGCGATCGCACAAATCCAGCCGGTCCGGATACGCATTGTGCTCCACGGCCACGCCCAGCTCCGCCGCCCGCCGCAGCACCGCCGTCAGATCGATCGCGAACGGCTCCCTTCGCAGCAGCAGCCGCCCCGTCGGATGCCCCAAAATTCGCAGATATGGATTCTCAATGGCCCGCAGCACGCGCTCCGTCATCTGCTGCTCCGGCTGACTGAACAGCGAGTGCACGCTGCCGATCACCACGTCCATCTGCGCCAGCACTTCATCGGACAAATCCAGCGCGCCATCGCCCAGAATATCGACCTCAATCCCCGCGAAGACGCGAATCCTGCCCTCCATCTCCGCGTCCACCGCACGAATCCGCTTCACGTGCTCCAGCGCCCGCTTGTCGTCGAGCCCGTTGGTCATCGCCAGGTTTTTTGAGTGATCCGTGATGGCGATGTACGCGTAGCCGCGCGCCATCCCCGCCTCCGCCATCTCCCGAATCGAGTTCTTTCCGTCCGTCGCGTGCGTGTGCATGTGCACGTCGCCGCGAATGTCGCTCTGCTCGATGAGCACCGGCAGCCGATGCTGCTCCGCCGCCTCGATCTCCCCGTTGTTCTCCCGCAGCTCCGGCGGAATCCAGTCCATCCCCAGCGCCGCGTAAATCTCTTCTTCCGTGGCGCCCGCCACAAACGCCCCGCCATCCACCTTCGCCAGCGCGTACTCGCTCAGCGTGTACCCGCGCTTCAGCGCCCGCTGCCGCACGCTCACATTGTGCATCTTCGATCCGGTGAAATACTGCAGAGCCGCACCGTACGAGCCTTCCGGCAGCAGGCGCACGTCCACCTGCAGCCCATTC
Source organism: Acidobacteriaceae bacterium (assembly GCA_030041515.1). Classification (GTDB taxonomy): domain Bacteria; phylum Acidobacteriota; class Terriglobia; order Terriglobales; family Acidobacteriaceae; genus Palsa-343. The sequence goes on from JASHNS010000026.1 coordinate 18,108, forward strand.
CGCAGCCGGAAGCTCACCTTGTTCTGCCCTTTCGCCAGCATCGTCGCGGCCGGCGGATACGCTGCCGTGTGCTCCACCGCTGCGCTCACGCAATCCTCCGCGCACGCCGGGCCCGTCGCCAGAACGTCCAGGTCCCCCACCGTGTCGCGCCCGCGCCGCAGCGATCCCGCCGGCATGATCGTCGTGAACCCCGGAAACGTCCGCAGATACTCGATCAGCTTCTCCGCCGCCGTCTCCGCCACATCGATCAGGAAGCGCCCGCTGTTCTGCTTGTAGTCCTCAATACCCTTGCGCAGTTTCTCAACCAGTTTGTCGCCGAAGCGTGGCAGGCCGGCGAGGCGACCCTCAGCAATGGCTTTTTCGAGCTCCTCCACGCTGCCCACCTGCAGCGCGTCCCACAAGAGCGCCACGGTTTTGGGGCCCATCCCCGGCAGCCGCAGCAGCTCCAGCATCGTCGGCTTGTACGACAGCAGCAGCTCTTCACGCAGCGGCAGCGTCCCCGCACGCTCGATTTCGCGAATGTTCGCCGCCATCCCCTTGCCGATGCCGGGAATCTCCTGCAATTTTTTTGGATCGTCGGCGATGGTGCTGAGTTGAATGGTTGAGGATTCGACCGCCTCGGCGGCCCGCCGGTAGGAGCGGATGCGAAAAGGGTCGCCGCCGCTGATCTCCAGCAGGTCCGCGGTATCCGCCAGCAACTGCGCCATGGATCGGTTATCCATCGCAGTCGATTACACCACGCGGGCGATGCGGAATCCAGGCACGCCGGACGGCGGTGGCGTGTCTGGACAGGGGACCCTTACAAAGTGCCTCGGCTCCTGAGAAAACGGAAGGAAAATTTAGGATTGCGGTGTTGCCGGACTTACGCTACTTCTCGGGCGCGTACCACCTGATCCGCCTGCGGACCTTTCTGTCCCTGAATGATGTCGAATTCCACGTCATCGCCTTCTTTCAGGCTCTTGTACCCGTCCACCTGGATCGCGCTGTAGTGGACGAACACATCGGGTCCATCATCTCGTCCGATGAATCCATATCCCTTTGCGTTGTTGAACCACTTCACCTTCCCTTTGTACTGGGCCACAAACACGAACCTTCCTCTCGCGCAGATCAGGTGGGGGTATCCCACCCTGTAGTCCATAAAGACGCTCCCCCTGTCTCTTTGGTTTGCTGCGCCGCCCCCGAATCCCTGTGAAGATTGGGGTTTCTTAGTTCCGGCCGCCCAGCCGGCGCGCATAACTCAGCACACCGATGATGGTCTTTCCATCCTGGATTTTCCCGGCATCGATCAGCCGCAGCACTTCCTTCAGCGGAACCAGCTCGAGTTCCAGCCACTCGTCGTCATCCGGATTGGTCTCGCCCGCCGTCAAGTCCTCGGCCAAAAACACCTGCATCCACTCGCCCAGAAATCCCGGGCTGGGATAGTATTTCGCCAGCTTCGACCACTTCCTTGCCGTGTAGCCGGTCTCCTCTTTGAGCTCGCGCTTCGCCCCCGCCAGCCGATCCTCATTCGCTTCCAGCTTGCCTGCTGGAATCTCATACAGGTACTGCTGCGCCGCGTGCCGGTACTGACGCTCGATCAGCACCAGTGGATTCTTCCTGCTTTTGCGACGATCCACTGCCAGGATCACCGTCGACCCGCCGTGCCGCACCACCTCGCGAAATGCGGTTTTGCCATTCGCCTCGCGAATCTCCTCGGCGATCACGCGAAAGAGCTTACCGTCGTACGCGACACGCGACGCGAGCACCTTCGCCGGCTTGCCTGGATCGATCTTCAGCTTCTTCCTTACCGGAACCGCGTGCGCTTCTTTCTTTGCGGACTTCTTCGCGGCTTTCTCCTTCTTTTTCCCCATCATTCCCTCACTGCTCCTACCGTACCACTCACATAGTTCCGGATTCCCCTGAATCCCCCTGCCCCTCCGCCGCATCCGATGTCCATCCGAACTGCCGTGAGAAACTGATCCCACGCGTGCGCGTCGACTGTTACCCCATCTCGCTGCTGCCCCGGCTCTCGCGGCTCTTCCTCGACTACACCGAGAGCCGCGATCCGATCGCTCCGTTCTACGCTGCGAGCCCGTGGTCCTGGAAATCGACGGCGCCCGAGCCAACCACGGCGCACCGCGCCGCCCTCGCCGATCTGCTCCGCGACCAAACTATCTCGCACGGAGCCGGCGAGCAGACCCTCGCCAATATCGAAAGGCTCCGCAAGGGCGCTTCCGCCATCGTCACGGGCCAGCAGGTTGCGCTCTTCGGCGGACCCCTCTTCACGCTCTTCAAAGCGGCAACCGCCATCCGCCGCGCTCAGCAGGCCAACGCCGTCCCCATCTTCTGGCTCGCTTCAGAAGATCACGACCTTGCCGAAGTGGATCACGTCACGCTGCCCGCGCGGCACGCTCCGCACACGCTGCGGCTGCATTCCAGCGAGCCGCCCGCGGCTCGCCCCGTCGGCAACATCCCGCTCGGCCCGCAGATCACGCAGCTCCTCGACCGCGCCGCGGAGCTGATTGGAGGCACGCCCGAATTCGATTTGCTCGCCGCGGCCTACACGCCGCAGGCCACCTACGCTGCGGCCTTTGCGCGGTGGCTCTCTGCGGTGTTTGCCGATCACGGACTCATCGTTCTCGACGCGTCGGCACGGTCCTTCCACGCTCTGGGAGCGCCGGTGTTGCGCCACGCGATCGAGCACGCCGCCGAGCTGGAAGCGGCTCTGCACGAGCGCGATCGTCTCCTGGCCGAGCGCGGCTACCACGCGCAGGTGCTCGTCGCGCCGTCGAGCAGCCTGCTGTTCCTGATCGACGAGACCAGCGGAGCGCGGCAGGCGCTGAAGCGGAAGAACGGGGGATGGCAGGCGGGCAAAGAGTCGTACTCCACGGCCGATCTGCTGGCCATCCTCGATGCCGCGCCGGAGCGGCTGAGCCCCAACGCGCTGCTGCGGCCGGTCTTCCAGGATCACCTGCTGCCGACCGCCGCCTACGTCGCCGGCCCTGCGGAGATCGCCTACTTCGCGCAGTCGCAGGTGCTCTATCAGGCCATCCTCGGCCGCAGCACGCCGGTGCTGCCGCGGCTGAGCGCGACGCTGGTTGAGCCCTCGATCGGCAAGGTGCTGGCCCAGCATGAGCTGTCGGTGGCCGATGTGCTGGCCGCGCATCCTGATGAGCTGGCGCACCGGCTGGGGGCGCGCGCCATGCCGGTGGAGGGCAAGATGCAGCTCGCCGCCGCGGGCAATGCGCTCGATGCGGAGCTCGAGCAGCTGGTCCGGTGGATGGGGTCGCTCTCGGCCGACCTGGGCCGCGCGGCGCAGGTGTCGGCGTCGAAGATGCGCTACCAGATGAACCGGCTGCGGCGGCTGGGGGCCAACTACCAGTTGCAGCGGGAGGGGAGCATCCGGCGGCATGTGGACACGCTCTTCTTCAACCTCTTCCCCGACCGGCATCCGCAGGAGCGCAGCATCGGGGGGGCGGCGTACCTTTCCAGGGCGGGAGCGGGGCTGGTATCCACCCTGGTGGAGCAGGCCGGCGACGAGTGCCCAGGACACAAAGCCATCTGGCTGTAGTTCGCCAGGCGATGGGGTAACGGGAACGGGCGTTACAACTGCCATCGCCTCGTCTGCTTCGAGCGCAAGAGCAGATGCGGGCGCTGCGCTCAGGATGACGGATCGTTGTTATTGCAGAGGCAGTTCGGCAGTGGGGGAGTTGGGGTCGGGGTCGTCCGTCGGCCGCGACGAGAATTCCCTTTCCAGGCGCTCGTTCACGCCGGCGCGGGCGAACTCCGCGGCGACGCGGACTCCGTTCATGATCGCCTGGTCGTTGGAAGATCCGTGGCCGATGATGCAGACGCCGCGGACGCCGAGCAGAGGCGCCCCGCCATATTCCGACGGATCGAGGCGGCGGCGGAAGGCGTTGAACGCGCGGCGGGAGAGCAGCGCGCCGACCTGCGCGGTCACGGTCTGGGTGAGCGAGGCTTTCAGCATCTCGCGGACGAGGCGGCTGAGGCCTTCGGAGGTCTTGAGGGCGACGTTGCCGACGAATCCGTCGCAGACGATGACGTCGCAGTTGCCGTTGTAGATGTCGCGGCCCTCGACGTTGCCGATGAAGTTGACGGGGAGCTTGCGGATGAGGGAAGTGGCCTCGCGGGTAAGGTCGTTGCCTTTGCCCTCTTCTTCGCCGACCGACAGGATACCGACGCGGGGCCGCGGGACGCGGAGGACGGAGCGCGCGTAGAGCTCGCCCATGACGGCGAACTGCTCGAGGTTTTGCGGCTTGCAGTCGACGTTGGCGCCGACGTCGAGCAGGACGCAGGGCGATCCGGTCATGGTGGGGACGACGATGGCAAGGGCGGGGCGATCGACGCCGGGCAGCGCGCTGAGGACCATTTTGGCCGTGGCCATGCCGGCTCCGGTGTTGCCGGCGGTGAAGAAGCCGGAGCAGCGCTTCTCCTTGACGAGCTTGAGGCCGATGCGCATGGAGCTGTTCTTCTTGGCGCGGACAGCGTGGGCGGCCTTCTCGTCCATGCCGATGAATTCTTCGGCGTGCACGATGTCGATGGGGAGGCGGGAGAAGCCGAGGGCGGCGCGGAGGCGCGGGCGGAGGAGCGGCTCGGGTCCGACGAGGGTGACGCGGACATGCTGGGAGCGGCAGGCGAGAATCGCGCCTCGGATTTCGGGCTCGGGAGCTTTGTCCGAGCCCATGGCGTCGAGAGCGATGTCGGTCTGCATAGCGGAGCTAGGAAGCGGTCAGCTGAAGTCCGGTCAGCTGAGAAGCGGGCAGCTTAGAACCGGTTAGCCTGGAACCGGTCAGCGAAACCGGGGCGGCTTCCACTAGCTGGCCTCTTTGACTTCGAGAACTTCGCGGTCCTTATAGTGTCCGCACTTGGGGCAGACGTGGTGCGGGCGCTTGCGCTCATGACAGTTGGGGCACTCGGAGAGCGCGCCGGCGGTGATCGCGTCGTGGGAGCGGCGGAGAGAGGTGCGCCGTTTGGAGTGGCGGCGCTTTGGGTTCGGCATGGTGAGAATCCTTTCGCGGCGGGCGCACGTGCGCGCCGGCGCTTTAATCTTTCCCCGCAGGGGGATCGGGATTGAGCCGGCTGCGCAAGTCTGAGAGCGCCGACCACCGCTCGTCGGCAGGGGCCGTCTGGCAGGTGCAGGATTCGGTGTTCAGATTGCGACCGCAGCGCGGGCAAAGCCCTTTGCAGTCGGTGCGGCAGAGCGAACGAGCGGGGAGGGCCAACAGGACCTGTTCCCGCAAAACGTCTTCCAGCACCAGACCTTCTCCCTGATAATAACCGATTTCGGTGTCGGGCGCGCCGAGGGAGCGGTCGGCGGGGCCGGCGTCGGCGCCGAGGGGGCGGAAGATGAGGTCGAAGTCGCCGCCGAGCGGGTGACGGACGGGCTCGAGGCAGCGGGCGCAGGGAGCTTCGAAGATTCCGGACCAGGAGGCGCGGGCGCGGATGTCGGCGATGACCTCTTTGGGGCCGCGATGCTCGTGGAGGACTTCGGCCTGGCCGTGGACGTGGAGGGGCGAGACCTGGGTGGCTTCGACGCCGTAATCGATGGCGCCGGCAGCGAGGTCGAGGTCGAAGCGGACGGGCTCGCGTTCGAGATCGAGCAGGGTGATGAGCATGAAAGATCCTCGCGCAACAGGGGGCGTCACTTTCAGGTTACGAACCGGGAAGGTACAGGTCAACGTTTGGGGGATGGACCGGGGGGGCGGAAGAGGCGAGAATATGAGCGCGAATCATGAAATTGCTAACGCATGCGGGTGTTCTGGTCGGGCTGCTGTCGGTGCACGTCAATGTGGCGTGGCCGCGGTTCATTATCAGCATGATTGTGCTGGCAGGGATCGTGTGGTTCACCGTTTACAGCTTCGTGAAGCGGTAGGGCGAAGCAGGGGCGGGATCAAATCGCGGCGATCGCGGCCGGAGACCATTCCCGCGCTCCTACAGTGCTGTCGTACTGCCGGCCGCGGAACGTGCGGGAGCGGTGATTTCCTGTGCAGATTCTGTGCTGCTGGCCGCGGGCGGGTCGAAGCCGAAGAGTTTGCCAGTCGCGTTGCGCGCTGCGACCGCTTGGCCGGGGCGGATGGTGAGCGCGCCACCGGCGGCGAGCAGGAGAGGCGCTTCGCTGGTGACGAGTGGGATGCGGGCAGCCGCATCTAACCGAGTGTTCATATTGCCAGAGGGATGGACTCGTACCCTGAAGTGATGCGACGCGTTCTGCTGTTTCTGAATCCATTGCTGATCGACAACGCGAAGCGGCGGGCGGCCGTGGAGCAGATTGCGGAGTTGCTGAGCGGGCACGGCAGCGACGTGCATCTGCAGGAGACGCTGTCCGCGCACTCGGCGGGGCAGCAGGCGCGGGAGGCGGTGGCCGAGGGCTTCGACACATTCCTGGTATGCGGCGGGGATGGGACGGTGTTCCAGGTGATGCAGGGGCTGGCAGGCTCGGCGGCGACGCTGGGCGTGCTGCCGTTTGGGACGGGGAACGTGATCGCGCAGAATCTGCGCATCCCGCGGGATCCGCTGAGGGCCGCGCATCTGCTGCTGGATGCGGAGGCGCGAGCGGTGAGCCTGGGAAAGATCGAGGTCCGCTCCGCGGGGCAGAAGGGGCGGAGCTGGTATTTCTTTATCGCGGCGGGGATGGGCGTGCATGCGGCGCTGATGAATCTGGCGCCGACGGGGCAGGGCAAGCGGCACGGTGGACGGCTGGCGTATTTTGTGGGGGGAGCGCGGCTGCTGCTGGGGCATCCGGTGCAGCCGTTTGCGCTGGAGATGACGCGCGCAGATGGGAGCGTGGAAACGCAGACGGCCTGCGAGGCCATCGCGACGCACGTGCCGGAGATCAACCGCTGGCGGCCGGGCGGGGATCCGTTTGGGTGCGAGCTGCGGGTAGCGTGGGTTCCTCCCACGAATCGGCTGGGGCTGGGGCACGCGAGCTTTCACGCGCTGGCGACCCGGCGGCAGAACGGGCACTACGGCTGGGGCGGGCTGCCGTTTCCGCGCTACGAGATCGTGACGAGGATGGTGTGCCGGCCGCTGAACGGAAGCACGTACGATCCGCCGCTGCTGGTGGAAGCGGACGGCGAGGTGCTGGGCGCGCAGTACACGGCGATTGGGATGGCGCGGGAGAAGCTGAATCTGCTGTGGCCGAAGAGCGCGGAATAGAGATACGCCAGCGCGATTCGCGGGCGCGCATCCCAGGGTTTCCGCGGGGAAAGTTCTCGGCAGAGATGGCGACTCACGCGGAACGCGCGCGCCCAGCCCCGGTGAGATAACGGTGCATTCGGCAGCCGCATCTCACTGGCTTTTATGACGAACTCCGCAATCACTTCAGTGCTGTTTGCTCTGCTGCTGCTGGTGGGAGTGGCGCAGCTGCTTGGTTATCTCTTTGTTTGGCTGCGCCAGCCGAAGGTGGTGGGGGAGATTCTGGCGGGCGTGGTGCTCGGGCCGGCGCTTCTGGGGCGAGTGCCGGCGGTCGGCCACCTGCTGACGAGCGCGCAGCACCAGGGCAACATTCTCGATTTCGTTTACTGGCTGGGGCTGCTGCTGCTGATGTTTCTGGCGGGGGCGGAGACGCAGCAATTGTTCACGCGCGACGAGCGGCGCGAGGTGGGCTGGCTGACGATTGTCGGGACGGGGCTGCCCTTCCTGGTGGGACTGGCGCTGGCGCCGTGGGTGGTGCGCCCGGTGCTGGCGGGTCCGAACGGTAATCGGATCGCGCTCACCATCATTCTGGCAGTGGGCGTGGCGGTCACGTCGGTGCCAGTGGTGTCGAAGATCTTCGCCGATTTGAAAATCCTGCACACGCGCTTCGCGCGGCTGGTGCTGGGCGTGGCGGTTCTGGAAGACATTGTGCTGTGGCTGGCGCTGGCGGTGGCGACGGCGGTGGCGGGGAAAGTGGCGCTGCATCCGCGAGCCATGACGGAGCACCTGCTGGCTACCGTGGCCTTTTTCGTTCTGGGGCTGACGCTGGTGCCGCGGGTGGTGAAGCGCATCAACAAGGCGAAGTTGAACGTCGTGGCGCAGCACTCGCCGGTGGCGTACACCCTGGCCGTGCTGCTGGCGTATTGCGTGATTGCGGGGCTCATGGACGTCAGCATGGTGTTTGCGGCGTTTCTGGCGGGGTTTGCGGTGGTCCACAGGAAGAGGCGCATTTTTGCCGATGCGCTGGACGCGATTGGCAAGGTGGCGTTCGCGTTTTTCATCCCGGCGTATTTCGCGATTGTTGGGCTGAAGCTGGATCTGATCCGGGGCGTGTCGCTGTGGATGATCGGGGCGTTCCTTGCAGGGACGTGCGTGCTGAAGGTTCTCTCCGTGTCGCTGGCGGGGCGGTTCGCGGGATTTCGCGGGCTCGACCTGCTGAACCTGGCGATCACGACGAATGCCCGGGGCGGCCCCGGTATTGTGCTGGCCAGCGTGGCCTTCGACGCGGGAATCATCAGCCCGAAGTTCTACACCACGCTGGTGGTGGCGGCGGTGGTGACCTCGCAGATCGCCGGGGCGTGGCTGGACTACGTGCTGCGGCGGGGCTGGCCCTTGCTGAAGCCGTCGGTCGGCGAAGGAGCTGCGGAGATCGGTCCCGAATCGCCGCGAGCCGCCTGACCTGCAAATAAGCCACGACACGGCCTGCCTGCGCACGTATGATGTGGCCTCAAATCCCCACGGGCGCATGCCCTCACCGCTCCCCAGCAACCGCTCCTGGACATGCGCATCGCGTCCGGCCGCATTTTGGGGTCCGCTTGTTGGCCGTGCCGGTGATAATTGTCGGGATTCTTCTCAATTCGATGAGCGCAGCGGCGGAGGCGACAGCGCTTCCGTCCGCGCCGCAGCCGGCGCGGAGCGTCACGCTGATCGCGTTGGGATTCCACCGGCGGGGATCGCAGCAGGAGGCCGACCCTGTTATCGAGCGCGGTCGCGACGCGGACTCCCGGCGGGGCGGCATTCAAAAACCCATCGACGGGCAGCGCGCTCCGCTGCGGATAGCACATTCGGGTGATGCAGCGTGAGGGCGAAATCGGGCTATTCTGCCTGCGGCGGCTGGAAATGGCGGATTGACACCCATTCGAGAGCTGAGCCGATTGCTGAGTTTGCCGAGGCCCACCTCCATGCCTGCCTGCTGCCCGTACGTCTTTCCCTGGTCTGTTCCCCGTCCATCCACGATTCCGTGCGCCGACATCGATGCGGTGCGGCACGGACCTTGCCTTCGGCTCGACGAGCCGCGCTGAACGTGTAGTCCGCAGTCCCGAGAAGCAGAGAAAAACAAGGTTCCAGGAGGATGTTATCGCTACGCGATTGCAATTAGGTGATCTGCTGGTCCAGGCCAGGCTGGTCACGGTCGAGGATATATCCACGGCGCTGGAGCGCCAGGTGAGCCACGGCGGGCGGCTGGGCGAGAATCTGGTCGCCATGGGAGCGCTCACCCAGAACGCGCTGGACGCATTTCTGCATTGCTTTCCGACGGAGCCCGCCGACATTGCGGCCACGGGGCTGGACAGCATCGATCTGATGGGGCTGATGATGAAGCTCATTTATTCCGCGCGCCTGCAGACCATCCGCCAGATCACGGAGGCCGTCATGCTGCCGACGCGGATGGTGGCGGAACTGGTGCAGATGGCTGTCGATCGCAAACTGCTGCAGTCGCTGGGCGTGCGCGGGGCGGACAGTGTGGGCGGGGCGAGCTACATCTTCACGGAAGAAGGAAAGCGCTGGGCGGTGGATGCGCTTGGACGCGTGGGCTATATCGGTCCCGCTCCGGTCCCGCTGGATCAGTTCAACGAGCAGGTGGTGCACCAGAAGCTCACCAACGAAACCATCACCTTCGATCGCATCCGCAAATCGATCGGCTCGCTGACGTTCGAGGACGCCCTGATCGAGAAATGCGGGCCGGCGTTGAACTCCGGGCGCGCGATGCTGCTGTATGGGCCACCGGGCAACGGAAAAACCTCCATTGCCCGCTGCCTGGCGAACGTATTCAGCGACATCATCTATGTGCCGTACGCGATCGCGGTCGAGGGGCAGATCATCCGGGTCTTCGATCCGGCCATTCACGTGGCCATCGATCCCGCCGCGCTGAAGGAGCGGGGACTGCCGGCGGTTCGCCACGATGTGCTGGACAGCCGCTGGGTTCCCTGCGCTCGGCCGTTTCTGGTTGCGGGCGGTGAGCTGACGCTGGAGATGCTCGACCTGCTCTACAACTCGGTTGGGCGCTACTACGAAGCGCCGCTGCACATCAAGGCGCTGGGCGGCTGCTTCATCATCGACGACTTCGGGCGGCAGATCGTGAGCCCCACAGCGCTGCTGAACCGCTGGATCGTCCCGCTGGAGAACCGGATTGACTATCTGAAGCTGCACACGGGCAAGAGCTTCAGCGTTCCTTTTGAGGAACTCGTCATTTTCTCCACGAATATCGAGCCGGAGGATCTGATGGACCCGGCGTTTTTGCGACGTCTGCCGTACAAGATCGAGGTGGGCGCGCCGAGTCTGGAATCCTTCCGCCGCATCTTCGAGATGGAGTGCGCGAAGGCAGGACTGACGCTTTCCAGTGAGGCGTTCGATTCGATCGTCTACCGGATCGAAATCGAAAAAGGGCTGGAGCTGGCAGCGTATCAGCCGCGGTTCATCGTCGACCAGGTGGTTGCCACATGCCGTTTCATGCAGCGGGTTCCGGAGATGTCGCCGCGCTACGTGGAATACGCGCTGGACAATTTGCGGGTGCACCGCAGCACGCCACAGCAGTCTGCCCATGCGGCGCAGCCGCAAGCGGCGCTCAGCTACGGTGTATCGACATAGAGGGATGACGGGCGTTGCGAGCGAAAATCCGGTGAGGCGAGGCGGAGGCCGCAGGCTGGAAATCATCGCTCCGCAGGCTATAGCGAACACCCCCCCGCCCAGTGGATTGCAGAAACGCAGTACGCGACGAAAAGATTGCACAATATTCCGAAAGGATTGCAAAATATGCCGAAAGGACAGCCGAGCCCGCAACTTCTCCAGAGGTATCTGGAGGCGTACCAGAAAGACGGGAAAGCGGGAATCGAACGAGTGCTCCAGGAGCAGAGGAATAAGAAGGAGTACGTGGCGAACCTGATCCGCGAGACCGTGAGGAAAGAGGAGACGGAGAACCCCTCGACGAGCTAGAGGAGTCGGACTTCAAAACCAGGCGACAAGCTGCCGAAGCCCATCCGCCTCCGAATCGCCGCATGGCCCTCCGTTCTCCTGCTCCTCAGCGCCGCTCCTGGGCCTGCGCTATGGGATTCCTTCGCACGCATCAGGAACCTTTTGTGCCAGGGAGGCAATGTATGAGACGAATCCTCGGATGTTGTGTCCGGTTGGTCGCCGTTTCGCTGATGATCGGCGGCCTTCTTTTCAGCTCCGCCTGCGCTGTCGCGGAACTGGTTCCTTTGCAGGCCGCAGAGCCGCCGGCGAGCGCGCAGACTCCTGCTGCTGGGGCGAACTCAAACGGCGCCATGAACCAGCCGGCGCCCCCGCATCGGAGCAAATCGGCCAAGACGAAGATCGCGGTAGGGTTCGTGCTGTTGGGAGTCGGCGCGCTGACCCTGGGTACGACCGCGGCTCTGGGTATTAAGCCCGGAGGAGCGAAGACTCCGGTGCTGTATGCGGCGGGTGCGGGAGCCGCGGGCGTTGGCATCACGCTGATTTACTTCGGATTTCACCGGCGACGGCCGCAGTAGCGGACGACTCGCCGCCGCCAGGTCATTGGGAGATCGGCAACAACAACTGGGACTGGAGGATGGAGACGACCTGGGCGCGGAAGGCGTCGTAGTCGTCGCGGCCGGTGAGGAGGCGGTAGTCGGTTTCCTGTCCGGCGTTGTTGCGGCCGTTGATCTGGAACTGGCGGAGGCCGGAGGCGGCTTCAGCGCGGTGCGCCTCGGCCCACGAGGTCTCGTCGAAGTCGTTGCTCTGGACGTCGATTTCCCAGAGGCGCGGGCCGCCGGTGGAGCGGCGGATGAGAAAGCGATAGTACGTGCGGAGCTCGCCGATGGGCTCGAAGTACTCGATCGCGTCGACGTGATACGACGCGGCGGGGCCGGCGGCCGGGCGGTAAACCACGGGAAACATCTCGAGGAGGAAGCCGTTGGCATCGCGGGCATCGGGTGCGCCCGAGGCGTGCAACTGGCGGAGCAGGGCGCGGAGGGCATCGCGCTGCGGCTTGTTGCCGGCGGCGGCATAGGCGGCGACGAGCGTGGTGTCAACTTTCCAGTCCCGGGGATCGAGCTGGCGGGCTTTTTCCGCGTACTGGACGGCGAGGGGACCGTTGTACAGCTC
>JASHNS010000027.1 GCA_030041515.1 Acidobacteriaceae bacterium
AGGCGATCGTGGTGGACTTCAGCTCATTGTTGACGACCATGGCGCGCCCGATGTCGACCACAAAGCCGGCCATCGCCAGCAACGTAATCAGCAGAAAGGCGAAAACGATGATCGTCTGGCCCTTTTCTTCACGAACCAGTCTCTTGGCTAAAAGTTGGAGTTTGGCTTGCATGGGCATTCTCCGTGGGGATTTACTCAATCACCTGCTCGATCGTGGAGGTCAGGGTATAGCTCTTGGTTCCGAAATTGATAAAACTCGCGGTATACGGATAGCTGACGGTCAGGGTGACTGTTTGGCCCTCGACCAGAGCAGCTGAGGAGCAGTTCGTCGCTGTGGCGAAGTTGCCGGCCCCGGTGGTGGAAGCAATGGCGGACTGGCCCGAGAGCGTCAGCGTAAAGGTGAGGTTGCTCGCGTTCAGATCCGGGGCGGCGTTGGTGAAGGTCGTCTCGGCGATTTCGCAGGGGTTGTTGCTGCTGGTGGTCTGTCCGCGGCTGATGGCGACCTGCTGGGCGGCGAGCTCGGTAGCATTGCTGATCACGAGCTGTTCGTTGAGCGCGATCCCGAAGACGACCATGCCGAGGCAGAGCAGGAGCAGCAGAGGCGCGACGACGGCGAACTCCAGCAGCGCCTGGCCGGAGGACTCCTCGCTCCCCAACAGGCGACCGCGCGAGAGCAGCCAGCGACCGATTCCTGAAATTTTCATGCCTTGCCTCCGCCATCGACGGCGCATGCCTGCCGCTGCACAGGCGACTCTGTATGGGGGAATTGCACCTTTGTAAAGAGCGTAGTTCAGTGGTTGCAGGCGGCAATGGCTCCTTCGGGGGATACGGACCCCGTTTGGTAACGTCCCCCGGATTACCGGGGGGCTTTCCCGTACCGATTTCGGCCATTTCTTCCGCCGGAGGGCTCCTGGGGCCGCTCAGCCGTGATAGCCGCCCCCTGAAGAGCACCCTGTTCCCTGGGGGCGCTGCGAACGAACACCGCTGCGACCCGATCCTCGTACACCAGCCGGAACCGAGCGTCCAGGCGGAGGAGTTGCACCAGAGGGGCGCGTACCGGCCCAATCACCAGGCGAGCTGCCAGCAGCTGGGGATCGGTGGCCCATCCGGGATGCCCCCCCCAGGTTTCCATCGAGCGCGCGATACTCGAGTCGCCGTAGAGGCCGGCTCGGCCGTCAATCGTTACCGGCCGTCCCAGACGCCAGATCAGATAGCCCCCCCAGTTGTAGTCGTTGAAGAGCGGGCCGGGATCGTTCTGCTGCTTCACAGCTTCCACAGCCTGGACGGGGAGCTCTTTTGCCTGAAATGCACGCAGCCGGGCATTGGTGACCTGCAGCCCGAAAAAGCCGATCGCGAACACAGCGGACGTGACGGCGAGCATGGGAAAAACCGCCCAGGCAGGAGTGCGGTCCGTGTCCTCGATGGGGGGCCGCAACTTCTCGGCGATGAGAGCGACTGCGACGATGGCGAGGATCCATGCATCGCGCTGCGAGCGAAACGACAGGATCGCGGATATGGCCAGAAGTAAAACCTCGAAGGGAGCCGGGCAGTCTCGCCGGAAGAGCACGGCTGCAGCCCCGAGGGCGAGGAAAAGGAGCAGATAATCGCCGGGCGAGCGGAAAGCCAGGGCGTGCATCTCTCCTACTGTGTTGAGTACGCCGGTTTGGGAGCCCATGATCCACGCATCGCGGTAGATTCCAAATCCGTAGGGGTTGAGCAGGGGAGCAGCAGCGCAGGCGGCGAACGTGACCCACAGCGGGCGGGCGTTCTGTGAGCTGGGGCCCCACCTGGCCCAGCGCGCGAGCAGGGGCTCACTCGCGGCGACGCCCAGCATCAGGAGGCCGTCGACGAATTGAATGTGAAGATTGGCCCAAATCGCGAAGATCGGCGGAAGCCAGAGAAGGATTCCCGCCCGGCCCCCGCGCCGGAACCGCAGCAAAACGTCCAGCTCGATAGCGAACAGCAGGATGGTGAAGAGCCACGGGCGAGGCGTGAAATCGCGAGCGACGCACAGCAACGCGGCCACGGTCAGAATTCCGCTTTGGATGAAATCCGGTTGTACGCGGCTGATCAGCCGATAGACGGCCCACGTGATCGCCACGGCCATGGACGCCGTGTAGAGCACAAGCCCTTTCAGATTGAACCAGGTATACAGCTTGAGCAGGATCAGATCGAAAAGCCAGCTATAGTCCTGCCAGGGCCGGCCCGCCTCGGTCCACGAGAAGGGGTCGCTGTGCGGCAGGGCATGGTGCTGCAGGATCCAGAGGCCGCTTTGTAATTGCCAGCCGACGTCCGGGTCCACAGCGCAGGAAGCGAGTCCGCGAAAGCACATCAGCGCTGGCGCGGCGAGCAGAAGGCCTGCGACCGCGGCGCGCGCGGTCTGTTCCAACGTGCCCTGAGCGTTGTTTTGCACGTCTCTCGTCTTCCTGGCGGTCTCAACCCGGTCGAGCCAGCCCATCGGCAGGCACTTTGCCGCGCGGAGCCGGCCTGGCTGGAGGGAATCCTTCCAACTATAGCGCGGCAGGCCGGCGCGGCGCGGGAGCCGAAAAAAGCTGGCGCATAACACGAACGGGTCATTGTTGAAGGAGCCGGTAACCCCTACGTTGGTTACCTAAGGCGCGTCCGCAGGGACGTGCCGCTGGTCTCCTGATGCGGGCCCCAATCCAAACAGGAGGACATACGCATGAAAAGGGCCCGGAAGGTTTTTGTCAGGGTTTGCTTCGAGGAATCAGGTCAGGATTTGATCGAGTACGCGCTGATTGCTGCCCTGATTGCGCTTGCTGCCGTGGGGGCAATGTCGTCGGTCGGCAGCAGCATTTCAAATGTCTTCAATTCGGTCGGCAGCGACATTTGATCCGCAGTGATTTTCGAAACGATAAGGTCCGGCGAAGCACCGAGCCGAGTTCGAATTGGCGGCGACCTGTCCCGAAGGGACCAATCTCTAACACTTAATGGTCATTGCAAGGAGAGGGGTACCTGCCGCACTGTCTATTGCAGTCACCCTCGCAGCACGGTTTTAGGGATGTGGGAGCGAAACGGCTGTGCAGCGAATCCTGAGGAGAAGATACAAAATGAAACAGCTTGTGAAGAACCTTCTGAATGACGAGTCCGGTCAGGACCTGATTGAGTATGCTCTGATCGCGGCTCTCATCGCCCTGGCGGCTGTCGGTGCGATGCAGACTGTCGGCAGCAAGATCAGCAACACGTTTAACTCGGTCGGCAGCGACATCTAACCCATCGCCTGATCCGCTGGCAGCCGGAGAGTGGACTTCGGCTGCCGGACTGCCAGCATTCAGGAGATGGCTGTTTGTGGGCCATTCTGCGGGCTCGACCTTCCTGGTGAAGGATGAGTTCGCCTGACCTTTCACGAAATGCCGTTGCATCGACTGCGATGGCCGCCCCTGCGGTGTCTCGCTGGGGAAGCCAGGAAGTGTGACAACGTGTTCTGCGCGACGAACGAAACACCGGCTTTGACCGGCGGCCAGTCTATCGGTGGCAATCGCGACCGGGACAGCCGCAGGCATCATCTCGCCCGTGCCGTCGCCGCCTTGATCGCGAGCGAAGACGGCCAGGACCTTGTTGAATATGGCCTGCTGGCCGTGTTGATCGCTCTTGTGGGGCTGGCGTCATTCACGACTTTCAACGGCTCTGTCTCACAAAAAATAGTTAACGAGTTCAATACCCTGGGGAGTTATCTGTAGGATTTCAGGCCGGAAACCGCTGGATTTTGTGGCGGCCCGGTGGCAACATCGAAGGCAGAATCCCGGGCAGATCGTAAGCCGCAAGGGGAGTGGCCTTCGCCAGTTCCTGCTGGATGCATGCGCAGGCGGTAACTGTCCTTGTAAAGATTGCGCGTTTTGACAGTGCATCGCCGGCAGCGGAGCGCCCTGGAACACGTGCCCGGCTGCCTGGTGCTCCCCGCCAGGGAACCGGCGGGCGTCCGGTGTGATATTTGGGCGGAACCCTGAGATGGCTCAGGGGAATGCCGATTGGGGATCTCGGAAATGTTGAAGCTGAATACCGAGCTTTTGTTTCTCATCCTGGCGGTGGTCTGCGCTCTCCTGGGCGCCATCTTCGATATCCGAAGCCGCCGGATTCCCAATTTCATCACCTTTCCCGGCATCGTAATCGGACTCCTGCTGCACTGGATCCTGGGTGGATGGCATCAGCTCGGTCTGGCCGCCCTGGCCTGCCTGATTTGCGGCTCGATCTTTCTGGTTTTCTGGCTGGCAGGGGGCATGGGCGCGGGGGACGTGAAGCTGATGGCTGCGGTCGGCTGTCTGGCCGGCATCTCCGGCGTCGCGTACCTGCTGATTTCCACGGCGCTGGCCGGCGGAGTGATGGCGGTTGTATTTGCACTGTGGCGAGGCCGGCTCAAGGACACCATGCTGAATATGGGCGCGCTTGCCGTGCATCACCGTTTCGAAGGTCTTAAGCCCCATCCCAGTCTGAACGTAGCCAATGCTTGGACGCTGCGTCTGCCGTACGGGCTGGCCATTGCGGCAGGCAGCGCGGTGACGCTCTGTCTGCTCGTGGTGCAGAGGTAAATCGCTATGGCTCGACGCTTCGCCGTTGCCGCTTTCGTGGCTCTCTTCATTACATCTGCTGTTGCCTACTTCTTCTGGCGGAAGATATCGACCAGTAACAAGCCGCCGGTGGTGCAGCCGCCGATCCAGTACGTCACGACGGCGCATCCCATGAACCCCGGAGAGACTCTGCGAGCCGCGGACCTGACCCTGATGAACTGGCCGCGGACCAATCCCCTGAACGGCGCGTTTGTGCATGTTCAGGATGTGGTGGGCCGCTCGCTGCTGTATCCGGTGATTCCTGGGCAGCCAATTCTTGACCAGCAACTGGCCGCGATGGGCTCGCCGATTGGGCTCACGGGGGAGATCCCGCCGGGGATGCGCGCCATCGCGCTCCATTCCGACGAAGTGACGGGCGTGGATGGCTTTGTGATGCCGGGTACTCACGTGGATGTGCTGGTGACTTACCACGAGGGGAGTGCGCAGGTGCCCATCACGGCGACGGTCCTGCAGAATGTGGAAGTGTTGGCAGCAGGGCATCAGACGCAGCCGGATCCTACGGGAAAGCCCGCCGACGTCGACGTAGTCACGCTGTTGCTTTCGCCCCAGGACGCCGAAAAAGCGGTGCTGGCGGCCGCGCAGGGGAACATCCATTTTGTGCTCCGGAACGGACGGGACGATCAGAGCGCCAAAGCCGCGCCTGTTGATGTCAGCGAGCTGTCCGGCGGGCCTCCCGCGCACCATGCGGTGGTTCGCCGGCCGGGGCCGCCTCCTCCGAAGCCCTGGGTGGTTGAAACCTGGATGGGAAATCAACGCACAACGGAGAGCTTTCACTGAGGCAAGCGATGACCAGGCGACAGACAACGATTCGGATTTGGGCTCTGCTTGCTGCGGGGCTGTGTACTGTGGGCACTGCCGGCGCCGCTGCGCAGGCTAAGCTTCCGGAGCAGCCGGCGCCTGCTGCGCAGCCCAGCGCTCCCCCGCAGCGCAGCGCTCCGGCGCAGCCTGAGGTGTGGGTGCCCACGGTGCACGATACCGCGGGAACGGTTCTGATCGGCAATAACCTCCGCCTGGTCGTCGGCCGGTCGATGTTTATTAATACGAAGAAGCGGCTTCTCCGCGTCTACGTCAGCAATCCCGATGTGCTGGAGTCGATGACGTCCAACCCCTACCAGATTGTGGTGACGGCGAAAGCGCCCGGAGTCACGAGCCTGATCCTGTGGGATGAGACGGGCCACACGCAGGCATGGCAGATCACGGTTGATATGGACGTAGCGGATCTGCGGGAGGCGCTGCATGATGCGCTGCCGTCTGAAGATATCCACGTAGAAGGCCGCGAAGACGAGGCGACTCTCTCCGGGATCGTCTCCTCGGCCGCAGTCATGGATCAGGCGGTCAAGCTCGCGGGCCTGTATTCGAAAACGGTGGCGAACTCCATGCAGCTGGCCGCACAGCACACGCCGCAGGTGCGGCTGAAGGTGCGAGTGGTGGAGATCGATCGCTCGCGCGCCGAGCAGATGGGATTCAACTTCTTTGGCACCGGCAAGAACACGTTTGGCGCCCAAACCGGCCAGTATCCCGCGATCAGCGTCCTGGGCACGACCGTCACTTCGCCGAATGGGACCTCGACGACCAGCGAAGGCGCCCCGGGCGAGGGTTTGATCGCCGTCTCGCAATTGCTGAATCTGTTCTATTACAACAACGCGCTGGGGGTCGGCGCGGCGCTGCAGGCGCTGATCAATAAGCAGATCCTGCAGATCCTGGCCGAGCCCACCATCACCGCGCTCAGCGGTCAAACCGCGTCGTTTCTGTCCGGCGGAGAATTTCCATTCCCGGTCATTCAGGGGGCCTCCAGCGGCTTCACTTCCGTGACCATCCAGTTCCGTCCTTACGGCGTGAAGCTGGACTTTACCCCCAATGTCCTGCCCGACGGCACCATCCAGCTGAAGGTGGCTCCGGAGGTCAGCGCCCTGGATTACACCAATGCGGTCGTGATTTCCGGATACACGATTCCCGCGCTCTCCACTCGCCGCGCGGATACCGAAGTCGAGCTGAAAAGCGGCCAGAGTTTCGTCATTTCCGGCCTGCTGGATAATCGCACGACCGACCTCCTGCAGAAGATTCCCGGAATTGGGGATATTCCGATTCTGGGCAAGCTGTTTCAATCGAAGAGTTCCAGCCATTCTGTCGATGAACTTGCTGTAATCGTGACGCCGACGCTGGTGAACCCTCTTGAGGAGAACCCGCCGACAAGAGAGCCGAAGATGGTGGTGCCCTTCCTGAATGATCAGCAGTTCGACAAAAAACTGGGCGGCATTGTTCCCAATGGCGATCATCCCCAGACGCCCACGCAGCCGCCGCCGCAGTAAACGGAAGGATCGAGCATGATACAGATGACCGGCAATTCGCGCACGCTGACGGTGGCCCTGCTCACGGTGGCCGTCGACCGCGACCTGACCGATCGCATTGTGCAGGCGGCCAGTCAGTTTTCCTGGTCGGTGACGCACGAGGCCCTGGACGAGTACCTTTCTGCGGCTCGACGGCCCGCCATGTCCCAGGAAACCAAGGCGGCTGATGCCGTACTGGCGATTATCGATTTCGATCGCGATGCCCGCGGCGCCATGGATACGGTGGCGTACCTCAACCAGCTCTTCTTCGGCCGCTTCTTCGCGGCGGCGCTCTCCGGGCGCAGCGATCCGGATTTGCTGCTCGCCGCCATGCGGGCCGGCTGCAACGAATTTCTGCGCAAGCCGATCGATCCGCGCCAGCTCGCGGATACGTTTGACCGCCAGGAGAAGCAGTGGTCGGCCACCATGGGGCGTACCCGCGCCTCCGGTCACATCATTTCCTTCTTCGGTGCCAAGGGCGGTGTGGGGACCAC
The DNA here is from genome assembly GCA_030041515.1 of Acidobacteriaceae bacterium. Taxonomy (GTDB): domain Bacteria; phylum Acidobacteriota; class Terriglobia; order Terriglobales; family Acidobacteriaceae; genus Palsa-343. The sequence continues at coordinate 7,408 of JASHNS010000027.1, forward strand.
GATGGTAGGCGTCACCCTGGCCTACTTTCTGGTGAACCTGCACAAGAAGCGCGTTTTGCTCATCGACAATCATCCGGAGTTCGGGCACGTCTGCCTGTATCTCGGTCTGGACGGCACTCGCTATCACTTCGACGAGTTAATCCGCAACGTGACTCGCCTGGATTCAGCGCTGCTGCGCGGCTTTATTGCGAAGCATTCCAGCGGGCTCGAAGTTCTGGCCTCCCCGGAAGCGCACGACCCTTCGCGCACCATCGATCCGGACGCCCTCGAGCGGACTCTTGAGTTTCTTCGCGGTGAGTACGACTACGTGATCCTCGACTGCCAGACCTCGCTCGAAGAGGCGAATCTGGCGGTGATGGACTGCTCGGATCAGATCTACCTTGTGGCTACGCCGGATCTCGGCTCCATCCGCGATCTTTCCCGCTACATCGATGGCCTGAGCCGCAACGAATCCACTTCGGCGCGCCTCCACGTGGTCATTAACCGCTATTCCTCCCATGGAGCCGTATCCATCGAGCAGATCGAGAAAGCCATTCGCGTGCCGGTCGAGGTTCGTTTGCCGAACGCGTACAACGAGTGCCTGCGGGCCATTAACATCGGCGAGCCCGTCGCGCCGGATAAGAAATCCGATTTCGCCGCGCAGTTTTCACGGTGGGCGGCTATTCTGACAGGTGCCGTTGAGGAGCAGCCCCAGCCGGCCCGGAAGGGTTTTTCGCTCTTTGGGCAAAAGAGGACTAGCTAGTTATGGCTGACCTGAACCTGAACCTTACTCCGCGCCCGGATGCCGGCGCGCTGCGCACGGGCGGATCGGGGCTGCGGACCTCTACCGGCGGACCCCGGCTGCTGCGCGAAAAGGAACAGCAGGAACTCAAGTCTGCCGTTCACCATGAACTGATCGAGCGTCTGGATCTGGAGAAACTGGCGGAGGCGCAGGAAACCCGCGCAGGACAGCAGCAGCTGTTTACTCTGATCCAGCAGATCATCGGCGAACAGGGCGTGCCCCTCAGTTCGGTGGAGCGCGATCGCCTGGCCCAGGAGGTTCTGGACGAGCTTTTTGGCCTTGGGCCGCTGGAGCCGCTGCTCAAAGACGACACCATCAACGACATCCTGGTGAACACGTACAGCACGGTGTATGTGGAGCGGCGCGGCATTCTGCAGCGCACGAACGTCACCTTCAAGGACAATCGGCACCTGCTGCAGATCATCGACAAAATCGTCTCCGCCGTCGGGCGCCGCGTGGATGAATCGACGCCGATGGTGGACGCCCGTCTGAAGGACGGCTCCCGCGTCAACGCGATTATTCCGCCGCTGGCCATCGATGGCCCCATTCTCTCCATTCGCCGTTTCGGCAGCTCGCCGCTGACTGCGGAAAAACTGGTGCTCAACAAGGCGCTCACTCATCCCATGCTGGAGATGTTGCGAGCCGCCGTGGCAGCGCGGCTGAACATCGTGATTTCAGGCGGCACGGGTGCCGGTAAAACGACGCTGCTGAATGCGCTCTCCAGTTTCATCTCCGATCGCGAGCGCATTGTGACCATCGAAGACTCGGCCGAACTTCAGCTGCGGCAGGAGCACGTGGTGCGTCTCGAAACCCGTCCGCCCAACGTGGAGGGCAAGGGCGCGATCAAGCAGCGCGAACTGGTGATCAACGCCCTCCGTATGCGTCCCGATCGCATCGTCCTGGGCGAGGTCCGCGGCGAGGAAGCCATGGACATGCTGCAGGCCATGAACACCGGCCACGACGGCTCGCTGACCACGATTCACGCCAATACGCCGCGCGATGCCTTGTCCCGTCTGGAGACGATGTGCATGATGGGCGATATCCGGCTGCCGGAGAAGGCCATTCGGACACAGATTTCCTCGGCCATCAACATCATCATCCAGGTGGCCCGCATGAGCGACGGTTCCCGCCGCATCACGCACATCTCCGAACTCACCGGCGCGTACAGCGACGTCATCAGCATGCAGGACCTCTTCGTCTTCGAGAAGGAGGGACTCGGAGAAAACGGAAGAGTGAAGGGCAGGTTCCGTTCCACCGGCATCCAGCCCCGTTTTGGAGAACGCCTTACCGCTGCCGGCATTGCCCTGCCGAGCGGTCTGATGGACCACTCTGTGGAGATCTGAGGCGGGGCGCATGATACTTCTCGTACTGATCTTCGGTCTGGTCTTCGCCCTCTGCTTCGGGCTGGTGGTGATGGCCATGTCGCCCACGAATGAGGCGAAGGTCTTCCAGAGCCGCATGGATGCCATCGCCGCGCGTGCCTCGGTTGGCGAGGCGCCACAGGAGGCCATGCAGCTGCTGCGCAAGCAGGCGGTTGCCCGGTTCGAATGGATCGAGCGCGTTCTCAGCCATTACGCGCCGATGCAGCGCCTGCGCCGCTTCATCATGCAGTCGGGCCTCAAAGACGATCCTGCCATGCTGGTGGTGCAGACGCTGGTGGCGGCGGGCATCGGCTACGTTGTGGTGATGTTCTTCGTCCATATGTTCCTGCTGGGGGCCGTGGGTGCGCTGTTGTTTGGAACGCTGCCCATGGTGCGCATCTGGTGGGCGAGACGCCGGCGCGTCAAGCTGTTTGAGGATTCGCTGGCTCACGGCATCGACATGATGGCCCGCGCTCTGCGCGCCGGCCACTCGATTGCCAGCGCTTTTGAACTGGTCGCGCAGGGAGCCCCGGAGCCGGCCAAGTCAGAATTTGCCGAGGTCTTCCGCCAGCAGAACTTCGGAATTCCCCTCCGGGATGCGCTGCTGCAGATGCTGGATCGCGTTCCGTCCCAGGATCTTCGCGTCGTGGTGACGGGCATCATCGTCCAGCGCGAAACGGGCGGCAATCTGGTGGAGATTCTCGACCGCACCGTCTTCGTCATCCGCGAACGGCAGCGTATCCGCGGCGAGATTCGTATCCAAACCGCGCAGGGGCGGCTGACAGGCTGGATTCTGACCATGCTTCCCGTGGCCATGCTGCTGCTGATCAACGTCATGGACCCAGGCTATTCGAGGGTGCTGCTTCATGACCCAACCGGGCAGAAGATGATGTATGCCGGCATCGGCATGATCATTCTTGGTGGCACGCTCATTAACCGCATCATTAACTCGATCGATGTTTAGGAGCTGTGGATGACTGTCCAGGTAGCCTTCTTCATTGCGCTGGTCATGGCCATCCTGCTGGGCGTGGCGCTGGCAGCCGCGCCGTGGCTGCTGCGGCCTTCAGACGAGGCCCGGCGGCTCCTCGATGTCGTCACCAGCAATCGGCCCGACAAGCGAACCGTCCGCAGTAAAGAGATCGCGAAGGAGAAGGTTCTGGACCTGGCGCGGAGCTTTCGCGCCCGCCTGGGGCTCTCCGAGGATGAAAAGCTGCGCCAGCGCTTCGTCAGCGCCGGATTGAAGGGCGGCAGCAAGCTCGACGTCTACTTCATCGCACGGTTCCTGATGCCTATGATTGGCATTGTTTCGGGGACATTCATTCCCACGAACACGGCATTTTGGTGCCTGGCGCTGGGCGCTCTCGGCTATCTTCTTCCCGATATCTGGCTAACTCGCGCGGTGAAGCGGCGGCAGAAGCGGATCAGAAAGGGAATCCCGGACGCTATCGATCTGCTGGTCATCTGTGTGGAAGCCGGACTGGGCCTGGACCAGGCTATGTTGCGCGTCGGCCAGGAGTTATCCATCAGTTATCCGGAACTGAACGAGGAGTTTACGCAGATCCACCTGGAGCAGCGCGCCGGCAAGCCCCGCCTGGACGCATGGCAGGGACTGGCGGACCGCACCAAGCTGCCCGAGTTCGCCTCGCTGGTTACTATGCTGCAGCAGACGGACCGCTTCGGAACGCCGATTGTGCGTGCTCTCAGCCGTTACTCAGAAGAAATCCGCATCGATCGGCGGCATCGCGCGGAAGAAGCCGCTGCAAAAACAAAGGTAAAGATTCTGTTTCCGCTGGTATTATTCATCTTTCCTTGCCTATTTATCGTGCTGCTGGGACCGGCCGTACTCAGCATCATGAGAAACTTCCACTAACCGACTCCGCCTCGTGACACGGGGCGGCGCGAAAGGAGCATTCCCCATGACCGGTGGTCATCTCGTTCAGGTTGTAGCAATCGTTGGAGCAGCCATTCTCCTCGTCGTCATCATCATGCGCCGGAGGAGTCGGAACGCCTAGGTCGATTCTCCTGTTCCTGCGCGGTTGAAGAGGACAGAAACTGCGGGAATGCCAGTGCTGCGCTGCTGGTGCGCCGCTGGCATACGCCCCCTCCTCCGCCGCCGCAAAGAATTGAGCCTTGTCGCGCCTGCGTCCCGGTGCGGTGTCAGCCTGTCGCTGGTGCCGCCGCCGGTGCCTGCGCTCCACCGCGGAACGGGCGGTCTTGATTGCCCATGAAGCAGCTTACCGTCACGATCCCGGCGAAATCCGTTACCATCGGATCGCGCATCGGTTTGGCCAATACCTCACCGACGCGCTTCCTCGGGCTCATGGGGAAGAAATCTCTGGAGCCCGGCTCAGGGATTCTGATCCGGCCCTCTTCCGGCGTGCATACCATGTTCATGCGGTTCGCGATCGATGTTGTCGGTCTCGATCGCCAGATGCGCGTGGTCAGAATCTGGCCGCGGCTGCGCCCCTGGCGCCTGACCAGCGTCAGCCTGAAGGTACAAAGCGTTCTCGAGCTGGCGCCTGGCCAGATTGAGCAATGCGGCATCGAGCCGGGAGATCAGCTGGCTGTGCAGGAAAATGGCTGAAGCCGCGTTCCCGCTGCCCTTCCTGTCAGGTTTCACCACATTTTTCTGCAACGATTCGCAGCCTCGGTCATCTCTCTGGTTGATGGCCCGGCGGGCTGATCCCTGACGTCGAGTTCATCCCCGGAAGGAGAAAGCCATGAGTACGACCCCTCAGAATGCCGGTGCATCCACCTGGAGCATCGATCCGGTGCATTCCATCGCCGAGTTCCGTGTGAAGCACATGATGATTTCCAGTGTACGAGGGCAGTTCACGGGCGTTTCGGGTACGCTTGCTTATAACGAGAGCGATGCTGCGCAATCGCATGTGGAAGCCACGATCGACGTCTCCACGCTGGACACGCACGACGCGCAGCGTGATGCGCACCTGAAGAGCTCCGATTTTTTCGACGCAGAGAAGTTTCCCAGGTTCAGCTTCAAATCCACCCGTGTGACGCGCCGGGCGAACGGAGCTTTGACAGTTGCCGGTACGCTCACCATGCACGGCACTTCAAAAGAAGTTGAATTCCAGGTGGAGGGTCCAACTCCGCCGACCAAAGATCCATGGGGCAATACTCGCATCGGAGTGGCGGCCACGACGAAGATCAACCGCAAGGATTTCGGCCTGAGCTGGAATGCAGCGCTGGAGACGGGGGGCGTCCTGATTGGCGAGGACGTCTCTATCACTCTGGAGCTGGAATTCGTCAGGTCCTGAGCGCGCCGGCAGCGACATCCATCACAGTCCTCGGGGGCGCGCGTGGCCGATAATGCTCCCCTGGGGGCCTCTGCGATTTCTGCCGCCGCGACAATCCGGTGCCAGCTGCGGGTTCGCGGCATTGTCCAGGGCGTCGGCTTCCGGCCGTGGGTCTACAATCTTGCGCGGCGGCATGGGCTGGCGGGATTCGTGCTGAACTCGCCGCGCGGCGTCTTCATTGAAATCGAGGGTCCGCCTTCGGCCGTCGATGCCTTCCTCTTCGCCATGCGACACGAGGCTCCGCCCCTGGTGCGTATCGCCGACATGGAACGGCAGGAGATTCCTGCCACCGGCGATGCCGCCTTTGCCATCCGGGAGAGCGAGGCTGCCGGCTCCGCCTTTGCCCTTGTTCCTCCGGATATCTGCGTTTGCGAAGCTTGCCTAACCGACACGCGCGACCCGTCAAATCGCCGCTTCGATTATCCCTTCACCAACTGCACGAACTGCGGACCGCGCTACAGCATCATCGTCGACATTCCCTACGATCGGCCCCTGACGACGATGGCAGAGTTTGCGATGTGCTCCGATTGCCGCCGCGAATACCAGGACCCGGAGAATCGCCGCTTTCACGCTCAGCCCAACGCCTGCCCCATTTGCGGGCCACGGCTCATCCTGAACGTACCAGGCGAAGCTGAGGCAGGATTGTCAGCCCGAGAAATTCTTACACGCGCAGCGGAGATCCTGCGCCTGGGCGGCATCGTTGCATGGAAAGGACTGGGGGGCTATCAGCTGGCGTGCGATGCTGCGCAGCCCCTCGCGGTCGAAGAGTTGCGCCGCCGCAAGCATCGGAGCGAGAAACCCTTCGCCGTCATGGTCGCCAATGCCGATGTTGCGGCCAGCCTCTGTTATGTTTCCGCTGCGGAGCGCGATGTTCTGGTCAGCCGCGAGCGGCCTATCGTGCTCCTGCGCCGCCGGCCCGGTGCGTCCCTTGCCGAGGCCGTTTCCCCCGGCAATCCGGCCACGGGCCTCATGCTGCCCTGCACGCCGATGCACGACCTTCTCTTTCGCATTCTGCGCGAGCGCTGGGAAGGGGAAGCTGCGCTGATCATGACCAGCGGCAACATCAGCGAAGAACCGATTGTCATTGAGAACGCTGAAGCGGAAGAGCGGCTCGCGGACGCCGCCGACGCCTTCGTGCACCACAATCGCCGCATTCACACGCGCGTGGACGACTCCGTCGTTCGTGTTGCGATGGGCGAGACGATGGTGCTGCGCCGCGCTCGCGGCTATGCTCCGCAGCCTGTCTTCCTGGGCCGCGGCGAAGCCGAAGTACTGGCCGTGGGCGCGCAGCAAAAGAACACGCTCTGCCTCACCCGTGCCGGATTCGCTCTGCCCAGCCAGCACTTGGGCGACCTCGAGAACTTCGAAACGCTGCGCTTCTTTGAGGAAACGCTGGAGCGGATGAGCCGTCTGTTTCATGTGCGGCCCACTGCCGTCGCTCATGATCTGCACCCCGGATACCTGAGCACGCAGCTCGCGCTCAAGATGGAGGGCCTGCGGCGGATCCCCGTGCAGCACCACCACGCCCACATCGCCAGCTGCATGGCCGAGCACCGGCTCGAGGGGCGCGTCATTGGCGTCGCGTGGGATGGCACTGGACTCGGCACCGACCAGACCATCTGGGGCGGGGAATTCCTGGCGGCAGATTATCGTCGATTCGACCGCTTTGCTCGTCTGCGTCCTGTGCTGCTCCCGGGCGGCGACGCAGGCGTGCGGGAGCCGTGGCGCGTGGCGCGCAGCTATCTGTTTGACACCTGCGATCCGGGCGCCCACCATGGGCGCCCCCCCTCTGCCCGCTTGTGGCAGAAGTGGCAGTCCCGAATCCCCCCTGAACGCCTGCGCATCGTCGATACCATGCTGGAGCGGCGGGTCAACACGATCCTGACATCCTCCGCAGGCCGCCTTTTTGACGCCGTCGCTTCACTGATTGGGCTCCGCCACAGCGTCTCGTTCGAGGGACAGGCAGCCATGATGCTGGAAGCGGCAGCCCAGGAAGCTTCCGATCGGCCGGCATCGCTCATCCCATACCCATTTGAAATCGTCGCCGGCTCTGCACCCTCTGAATTCGCTGTGCCGCAGGGGTATTTCAGCCCCCTGGATTTGGATTTCCGCCCCATGATCCGCGAGATTGTCGAGGAGCTGGCCCGCGGTGAGCCCTTGTCCGGCATTGCTGCCCGCTTCCACGAAACCCTCGCCGCCTCGATTGCCGCCATCTGCCACCGGATGCGCGCTGACCTCGGCCTCGATCGCGTTTGCCTGAGCGGGGGATGCTTTCAGAACGCTTTGCTGCTGGAAGGATGCGTACGATGCCTGCGCTCCGAGGGCTTCCAGGTCTTTATCCACCATGAGATTCCCGCCAACGACGGGGGGATTTCGCTGGGCCAGGCCGCTATTGCCTGCGAAATGCTGGGGGAGAATCTTTCGTAGTTTGATTTCCTGCTTTCCCTCAACCGCTTTCCGTGCATCTGAAGTCATAAGCTCGGGGAGTGTCTGCACTCCCGCAAGACCCCTATGCCCGATATGGCCTTTGCTCGATCGATCGTTCGCCGCTGGATGCTCCCCGCGGCCGCAATTCTGCTTTCGGCCCCGCTGACACCGGCTGGGGCACAGTCCCAGACTGCTCAGCCCGCCCCCTCGGTGGATTACCGGCAGCGTCAGGCGCAGCCCCCGCTGGATGTCGACCGCGACCCGATTCCATCCCCCGATTATGAAGCGCCCATCGCGCCGCAGGCCCCCGGCAAGCCGCTCACCAGCCAGGGCAACAAGCTGTATACGTTGCAGGAGAACGTCAACGAAGTGCTGCTGAACTGCACCGTCGTCGACCAGAAGAATCGCCTCGTGAAGGGATTGAACCGGCGGGATTTTCAGGTCTGGGAGGATGGGGTCCCGCAGACGATCGCTTCTTTCGTGGCGCAGGATGTGCCCGTATCCATGGGGATTCTTGTGGACGACTCCGGCTCCATGATCGGCAAGCGCGAAACGGCGAATCAGGCCGCGCTGGACCTGATCCATGATTCGAATCCGGATGATAATGCGTTCATCGTCAACTTCAATCAGCATGCCTACCTGGATACGGCTCTGACCTCGAACGTTGACGATCTGCAGTCCGGCCTGGCTCATTTCGACGACAAGGGAATGACGGCGCTCTACGATGCGGTCACCGCTTCTGCGGATGAGCTGTCGCACCACGCCACCCAGCCCAAGCAGGTGCTGCTGATCATTACTGACGGCAGTGACGACGCCTCGCGGTTGACCCTGCAGCAGGCTGTGGAGCGGGTGCAGCGGCTTGGCGGTCCGGTCGTGTACTCCATCGGTCTCCTCTACGACGCCATCAGTCCGGAGGACGCGACCAGCGCCCGCAACGCTCTTGAAACTCTGTCGAACGATACTGGCGGCCTGGCTTTTTTCCCGCGTTCGCCCGACGACATCGACAAAGTGGTCGCCCAGATCGCCCTGGATATACGCAATCAATACACGATCGGCTACCATCCCACGCGCTCGCCCGGCCTGGGCGGATTCCGCACCGTGCGTGTGGAGGCTCACGATCGCCATTACGGCACGCTGATCGTACGCACGACGAAGGGCTACTACCCGCGCCAGATTCCGCAGATGCACGAGACGGCGCAGGTGATCCAGTCCACTTCACACTGACGAAGACTTCAGCAGCAGGCTGCCGCGATTTTCAACCTGCCGGAGCCGGGAAGCGCGTCTCCTGCGATTCCTCTTGCATCGCGGCCAAAGCTGCAATATGATGCCTCAAATTTCGATAGCAGTCGCTGAATCGGTCGATCCCGGGTGCTCTCATGAACTTGGAGCTTTCTGGCCTGCGTATTCTGCGTCCTCTTGCTTTTCGTCGAACTGTTCGCCGTTTCGTAATTCCGCTGGCGTGCCTGGCGCTTCTGCCGGTGGACGGGTGTCTCGGGCACCACTACGTAAAAACGGATTTCAAGGCCTATGAGACGGCTTTCGCGGAGACCTCCAATCGCGAGCTCCTGCTGAATCTGGCGCGGCTGGAAAATCGCGACCCGGCCTATTTCTTCAAGATGGGCCAAATCACCAGCAGCTATCGCATGCAGGGCAGTCTGACCACCGCGGGGCAGCTGAGCGCCGTCACCAGCCCGGAAGGCCAGGTTCCCACCGGCGGCGGCTCTCCCGGGATCATCTTTGAGAACGACCCCACGTTCCAGTACATCCCTGTGAACGACGACACGAACGCGCGGCTGCTGATGGCTCCAATTCAGCCGGAAACTTTCTACGCGCTCTACGAACAGGGCTGGAGGATGGACCAGCTCTTTCGTCTCCTTGTCGACCGTATCGAGACGAGTGTGCCGGACGGGAATGGCGGATGTTCGGTGGAGACGTTCCGCAATACTCCTCCCCTCGGCGTGCGGAGCGCGGACGGCAGGATGCGCTACGACTCAGTAGCCTTGAGCCATTACGTCACGTTTCTGCGCGTCAGCGCCCTGGTCTACGAACTTCAAAAGAGCGGTGTGCTGGTGTTACGAGGGACGAATACGTTTGTGCCTTATGACCCGAATGCTGTCCTCCCCCTCGGTTCCGGAAAGGAATCGCCCGGCGATAATGCGGGCACGACGGGTGGCAATGGTCATAGCAATGGGGTTCCTCTTCAACCCAAAGACCAAAATGACGCTGTAGCGCGCCAGGACATTTGGATGCCCCAGTTTGCGCCCGATAATAAAACCCAGACGGGCTGGATCCTGGGCCGGAAGGTATTTTCGGGAACCTTTTTGCTGAGTCCGATTCAGCAAAAAGGGGGGAAATTCTCCTCTGATCCGCAGACTGTCTGGGGCGAAATCCTGCCCGAACTTCAATCGAATCCGGATGTGTCTGCGCTCATCGACCCCCAAGTCAATCTCAATGACCGTGAAATGAGCAGCATTTCCGCGTTTGTTTTGCCTTTCATGGCGGAAGGCTTTTCTCTGGAGGGAATCCCCTCTCCGGGGAAAGAACAGGATATCTGCCCCTCCACGCTTGCAGCTCACATCTATATGCGTTCGATCATCGAGGTCATGGCGGCTTCGTCTCAGGAGGAGAAGCCCTTCATGGACCTGATGAAAGAGAACCCCATGATCCCGGACGACCCGGAGAACCCCAGGGACAGGCCAGTTGGGAGCTACGACTTCCGCACGATTGTTCCCCGCATTGAACAAACCCCGGTGCTGCGCCTGCAATGGAAAGATGTGCACGCGGATGCGCTCAGACCTCCTCTGGTTTCGGTGGTCTACCACGACGCCTCATTTAAGGTCACCGATGAAAAGAGCCCTCTCCTCGCGGCCAACGCCACCTGGAATCGCGACATGTTTCGCCTGATTGAGGGCCTTAGCTCCCAGGTCACCGTGGACATCTCCAAGTTCCCGTTGCCGGAAATCCTCCAGCTGCACTCGGATTAGAACGTCGAAGGGAGCAGTTTTGCTCGCATGATGGCAAGACGAGGCGGCAGCCTCCTGCAGGGACAAAAAGGCGCCTACTCGAACATTCGCCTTCCGGCGGTTCTGCCCATCGGCTTTACCGGCCATCGCCGCCTTCCGGATGAAGCCGCTTCTCGGGCTGTCCTCCACGAATTTCTGCGCGCATACAAGGCCTCCACCCCCGCAATCGTCTATGGCGTGTCCTCGGCCGCAGCGGGCGGGGATCTGCTTTTCGCTGAAAGCTGCCTGGAACTGGGTATCCCGCTGCGTATTCTGCTGCCGATGCCCGCCGAGGAATTCCGCGATGACTTCGACCCGGAAGGCTGGTCGCGTGCTCAAGGTGTCATGGTGCGCGCCATCTCCGTTGAGGTGACCGGTGAAGGCGGCGACCGCCCCGAACGGTACTACGAATGTGGAATCCGCACGGTACAGCAGTCGCGGTTGCTCGTTGCGCTGTGGGATGGCGAAGATGCGCGCGGGCGCGGAGGCACAGCCGAGATTGTCGATTTCGCCGATAAGGTCGGTCGCCCTGTCGTGTGCTTCCACAGCCAGACGGGCGCTCGGCGCGATCTCCACGCCGACAGGATGGCCCGGCTCCTCGACGATCCGGAGCTGGATTTCCTGAACCGGCTGCCCGACGCAGGCGTGCCTCCACCCTCCGGCCCGGGGCTGCGTCTCGCGCGCGCCTGGTTCGACAAGATCGACGCCAATGCCAATCATTTTGCGCCGCGCTCCCGCAAGCTGGCCACCGTTCCGGTCACGTGGACGGCGGCGGCTGCGCTGTTCAGCGGTGTCGCGGCGCGCGCGCCCGGAGCGACGTTGTGGATGGGCCTGAGCGCCGCGATGGGCGTGGTCGCGGCCGTGCTGCCGTCGCTGCTGCGCCTCGACCACTGGCAGCGCCTGTGGGCGCGCACCCGAACCGCCGCGGAGGTTTGCCGCTCCATGATTGCCTTGTGGCCCACGCCGGGCGACTACGACCTGATCGGCCCGGAGGCCATCCCGGAGCTGTCCGGCGTCCTGCTTTCGCTCAATTTCCTGCACAGCAGCGATGCGGCACGCTCAGAGGTTTCCCTCGAGGAATTTCGAAAGGAGTACAGCGAAAAGCGGCTCCAGAATCAAATCGACTATTTTGACGGAAAGTCGGCCGAGTCGGAACGCGACGGCAACCGCTTTCGCCTCCTGACCTGGACCAGTTCCGGATTGGCGCTCCTGGTGGCCGCCTGGTGGTTTTCAGGCCGGCTCGATCCGGCGGGCTTGCATCACCATGCCGCCGCCCGCTGGATTCCGCTGCTCATCTCTGCCCTGTTTCAGGTCGCCACCGTCGCCGGGGCGATGGTGGTCATTCGCGACTGCGACCGCCGCCAGCGGCGTTTTCGCGAGCTGGAACTATGGCTGAGCAACTGGAAGCCGCAGTTTGAGGCGTTGCACACGCTGCGCTCCGTTCTCGAAATCGCCGCGCGCATCGAACGTGCGCTGCTTGTGGAACTGCTGGAGTGGCGCTCGCTCATGCGCCATGCAAAATTGCCGAGGAAGTGAACCCGTGAAACGCATTCTTTCCCTTGACGGTGGCGGCATTCGTGGTGTCTTCAGCCTCGAAATCCTCCTGCACATGCAGAAACTGCTGCGCAATCATTACGGCCGCGGCGATTTTCTTCTGCGGGATCACTTCGATTTTTTCGCCGGCACCAGTACCGGCGCCATCATCGCGGCCTGCCTCGCCTGGGGTTACTCCGTCGAGCAGATCCTGGATCTGTATGTCCGGTTCGGAAAGAAGATGTTCCAGCCGGTTCCCTGGTATCGCCCGCTGAAGCGGTATGGTATATCGCGCTTCAATGCCCAGCCTCTTTCCCAGATGCTGGAGCGGATCTTCTCGGAGGATGGGGAAGGCAAAGTGCCCGCGCTGCTGGGGACGGAGAAGCTGCGCATGCCCGATGGCGCCCTGAAGCTTTTGCTGGTGGTGGTGCGCAACCACACCACCGGCTCTGCATGGCCGGTGACGAACAACCCTTACGCGGAGTTCAATCAGCGCGAACAGGACGAGTGTAATCTCGACATCCCGCTTTACAAGCTGGTTCGCGCCAGTACGGCTGCGCCCGTTTACTTCGATCCCGAAGTGATCGATCTGGGCAGGCAGCGCAGGCGCAGGTACGTTTTTGTCGATGGCTCAATCACTCCCTACAACAATCCCGCGCTGATCGCCGCGTTGACTGCCATTCTGCCCTGTTACCATCTCGAGTGGGAGACCGGCCCGGACAAGATCCGAATGATCTCGCTGGGCACGCTGCGGTTTCCCTCAGGACTGCCCCCAACCGCGCATCACCTTTGGGTCGGCTACAACGCCTCGCATATTCCCGCGGCGCTCATCCAGGGCATTGCTTCCGAGCAGGACTATCTCTGTCGCTGTCTCGGCGAGTGCCTGTACGGCGAGCCGATCGACAGCGAAGTGAAGAGTCTGGTCGGCGTACCGCTTCCGGGGCAGAGCTGGTTCAGCTATATACGCTACAACCGCTCGTTCAAAGCAGCCGAGGTCACAGATCTGCTGCGCGAGCACCCCAGTCTCGCGCGGCTCGATGCTGTCCATGCCATCCCGGTGCTGCGCCGGCTGGGCGAGCGCTATGCCGCTGAGCATGTAAAGCCGGAGCATTTGATTTGATCCCTCGGCCCAGAACGAATGGAATCGTGCAAAAATCACGGTGGAGGGAAGCGATGCCGGGGACTTGCCGAAAGGTATTTGCCATCCTCGGTGCCGCCGTGGTGTCGCTGGGGCTTCTCTGGCTGACAGCGGTTGCTGCGGATCGCGTGACCGTTTGGCTCTTTGCGCATCCAGGCGGCGCCCAGAGCCGCACGGCGATTTTTGCGGCCGCATGCTTCTTCTTTGCGGCCATGGCGGTTGCGCGGCGACGGCAGCGACAGCCGGTCGCGCGTCTGCGCTAGAACGCCAGCAGCGTCACGCCCACGCACACCAGAAGAGCGGCCGTCCAGCGCCGCCTGTCGACGTTTTCCTTCAGGAAGATCTTCGCCGCGACCGCGTTCGTCACGAAGGTGAGCGATGTGGCGGCCGGACCGATCAGGCTCAGTTCACGATGGCTCAGCGCAAAGAGCAAAGAGAAAAAACTCAGCGCCAGGCAGACCACTCCCACGCCAAAGCGCCCGTTCGAGAGGACCGCGGCAATCGCGCCGAGCATCCCACGCCGCGCGCGGATCACATCCAGGTCGCCGATCTGCCGCATTGCGGAGGCGGTAAGAATGTCGCCCGCCGTCGCCGTAATGACAACGCTGGCGATCATGGCGATGGTGGTGAGGATCTGCAGGGGAGTCAAAGCAGCGCCTCCTCGAGAACCGCCTCTTCCTCAGGTTCCGGCTGCCCGTTGCCGTGATCCGTATAGGAGGGGCCGCGCGTCACAAAACCCACACCCGCAGTGATGAAGACCACCCCCAGCCAGCGCAAGGGAGAAACCTGCTCGTGCAGCCAGAAGCGCGCCAGAAAAGTCATGATGACGTAGCCCAGCGAGCTGGCTGGGAGCACCCACGTCAGATCGGCCCAGGAGAGTGCGGTCAGGTACGAGGCGAAAAAACCGCACAGCAGCACGATACCGGCCGCTACCCAGGGAGAGAAGATCGCGTGGATCATTTCTGCCGGATGATGCAGAGAGACCGGGCCCAGGGTTTTCATCCCGCGGGCGAGAAGAGTATCGCCCAGTGAGGAAGTCAGGGTAACCGCAGCCAGGACCAAATACCGGCGGAATGTCATCGTGGATCTCGTCACGCGGCCGCCAACCCCCAACACGGATCTGCAGCCACTCTCGCGGCTGGCCGCCCGAAGGTCTGCATTATGCTTCCGCGTTCACCGCGGAGTTGGAGCCATTTTCGCCCGACTTTTGCGTGCGCGTCTCTTTCACCATGCGATCCCGCTGCGCCCGCAACTTCAGGAACGATTTCGATTCCTGATAGAGCCGCCCCAGGTCGCGGTTGACAATGGCCTTGCTGATCACCCGCCACGCCGCTTTGGGCCGGAAGAAATACTCGTCGTAGAAGCGGTTCACCATCTCCAGCACGTACTCGGCGGGAAGGCCGGGATACTCGATGTGCGCGATCTGGTGTCCGCCCTCATCCACCATCTTGTTGCCATTGGTGATGAAGCCATTCACGCGCGCGTACTCATACAGCTCCGTGCCCGGAAACGCGTGCGCAACCGAAACCTGAATGGTTTCCACATCCAGCGATTTGGCGAACTGGATGGTATTGCGAATCGATTCCTTCGTTTCGCCTGGCAAGCCGAGGATGAAATCCCCGTGGATGGTGAGCCCCAGCTTATGACAGTCGCGCGCAAAATCGCGCGCCCGCTCCACGGTGGCGCCCTTCTTGATGTTCTTCAGAATCTGTGGATCGCCCGATTCGAAGCCGACGATCAGCAGCCGGCATCCCGCATCGCGCATGGCTTTCAGCGTGTCGTAGTCAGTGGTCACGCGCGAGGTGCTCGACCAGGTCAGCTTCAGCGGCTTCAGTTTGCCGCATAATTCGACTGTCCGTGCCTTCTGGATGTTGAACGTATCGTCGTCGAAGAAGAACTCCTTCACATTGGGCCACAGTTCCTTGGCGTGTGCCATTTCCGCGGCGACATCATCCGTGGAGCGCTTGCGCCACGCGTGTCCGCTGGTGGTCTGCGGCCAAAGGCAGAAGGTGCACTGTGCCGGGCAGCCCCGCGTCGTGTACAGCGACACAAACGGATGCAGCAGGAACGGGACGTTGTACTTCGTTACGTCCAGATCGCGCTTGTACACATCCGTGACCCACGGCAGCGCGTCGAGATTTTCAATCTGCGGGCGGTCGGGGTTGTGGACGACCTGACCGTCTTTGCGATAGCTGATGCCGAGGATCTCGCTGAGCGGCTTACCGTTCGCGTACTCGACGACGGAGTAGTCGAATTCGCGCCGGCAGATGAAATCGAGGGCCTTGCACTCGGTCAGCGCCTTATCCGGGTCAGTGGTCACGGGCGGGCCGACGAAACAAATCTTGATGTTCGGATACGTATCCTTGACCTTCTCGGCCCAGCGCTGGTCGCCACTCCACGCGATGGTGCTGGTGAAGAGGACGAGAAACTCGTAGTCCTTCAGGATCTCTACGACCTGCGGCCACGAGATGTGGTGCGGATTGGCGTCGAGCAGGCGCGCGCCTTCCAGCATGCCGGCGGGATAGGCCAGCCAGACAGGGTACCAGTAGGACTCGATTTCGCGCGTGGCCGGCCACCGTGAGCTGGCTCCGCCATCGAAGTTCTCAAACGACGGGGGGTTGAGGAATAAAGTCTTCAGGGGCATCGGGTTCCCATTAGTTTAACACCGGGGATGCGCCGCCGTTGCGGTCTGTAAGTATCGGTATCTGCTGGATTAAGGCTGTGAGGAAATCCCGGGATTCTGCGCCGTGCCCTGCACACTGGCGCCTGCAGGCGCCGTCAGCGACGATTGCACCCAGCTGGTGATCTGGCCGGTCGCGCGCATCAGGTTCAGTTGGACCTTCATCAGCGCAAAATCTGCGTCGAGCACGTCCTCGTAGCGTTCGCGTTCCTCGATTTCTGCCTGCCGTGCCTGAATCGGGGTTGCCGCCGGCGTCGCCGGCGAGCCCGATCCGTTGGCCAGTTCGCTCTGGACTGACTTCAATTGCTCCTGTGAGAGTTCATCCTGAATATGCGCAACGCGCTGCTGCGCCGCCAGCTCGCGAATGGTGCGGCGCATGGTCAGCGTCTCCTCGCTCACCTGACTCCGTGACGCCTCAGCATCCGCCTCCGCCCTGAGCGCTGCGGCCCGTGAGACGCGCGCTGCGGCCCGCTTTGCGGCATCGAAAATCGGTAACGTGATCTGAAAACCGATGCCGGCGTTGTTGTACTGAAATACCTTGTAGAACGTCTTGTAGTCGGCGAAGGGTTCGAAATAGCTGTACTGGGCCCCGAACGTAATCAGCGGCCGAAAGTTTTGCCTTGAATCGCCGAACGCCTCATAAAACTTCGACCTGGCATTGGCAAATGCTGCGGCGAGGCCGGCATTGTTCTGCACGGCGAGCCGGTCGTCGTCTCCGGCGCTCAGGGCCGGCGCGGGGGGAACGCTGCTGCTGACGGTCGTCAGCCCGTCCGCGGTCAATCCCGTCAGATGTCCCAGTTTCTGGCGCATCTCATCCGCGTCGTTCTCCAGATGGATGCGCTTCTCATCCACCTGCGCCGCTGTCAACTCTGCCTGCAGCTGAGAGGAGCGCGGATCCACGCCTGCCTGCACGCGCTGCTGCTCGATCTGCACAAGCTGGTCGGCGTCGTTCTTTTCCTCGTCCAGCGCAGCGATCTCCTTCAGATCGTGATCCAGTTCCACGTAATCCAGAGCCACGTCCGCGGCAACCTGCTGCTGAGTATCCTTCAGGTTCAGCGTCGCGCTCTGCAGCGCCTGCTGGGCGGAGCGAATGTAATCTCGCTGTGAGAAGGAGAAAGCCAACGACTGCGAAGACGCCGTAAAGAGCGATGGCTCACCCAGCGGAAAGCCGTAAGCATATCCGGGGGTCGTGCCCATCGTGAGGTTGGGTATGTACACATCTTTACTTTGAGTAAGAGATGCTGCGGCCTGCTGAACGCCCGCCGCCGCGGCGTGAACTGTCGGGCTGTTTTTCTCCGCCAGTGCAACCGCGGTGGAAAGAGAAATCTGGGCCCGCGCGGCGAGCGGCAGAACCAGCGCCAGCACAAGCCCGGCTGCTCCCGGCGCGGTTTTTCGTCTTCCCGATCCTGGCATCGTTCTGAGTGTACGTCTCAGCGGCTGGCCCGCGCCGGTGAACCGGAGGCCGGAATGCGGTAGCCGGACGCCAGAGCGTGCACCTCGGCGAGCTGCTGCTGCGCTTCCTGTTCCTGGCCGGCATTTTCCAGCAGTTGCGCCAACTGGGCGTGGACGGCAAAGGACGGTGCGTCCTCTGACTGCGCCGGTGAAGCCAGATACTCCCTGAGCCACTGGATCGCCGTGCGCGGGTCGCGGCCCGTCGCGTTTAGATCGGTGGCACCTTCCACCAGGGCCGGACCGTGCTGGCGATCCAGGGCCGCGCCGTTGTAAGCCGCTGTAACCGCGTCGTTCGCGCGTCCGCAGCGCAGGTAAAAGGCAGCCAGATCCATCCAG
The DNA here is from genome assembly GCA_030041515.1 of Acidobacteriaceae bacterium. Lineage (GTDB taxonomy): Bacteria > Acidobacteriota > Terriglobia > Terriglobales > Acidobacteriaceae > Palsa-343. Next base: position 25,432 of record JASHNS010000027.1, read on the forward strand.
GCACTCGCTGGATCTTTCGCCTGAGAGATAGCGGCCCGATAATCGGCTTCGGCGGCAGCGTCGTCTTTTTTCTCCTCTGCGATGCGCCCCTGAAGGTGCAGCGCATCGTCCGGGTTGACGCTCCGTAACTGCTCGAGCACCGCCTGCGCTCGGCTGAGTCCTCCGCCGGCCACATACGGCGCGCTCACGTCAAACTCGCCCAAATCTGAAAGTGCTGCTGCGTTATGCGGGTCCAGTTGCACAGCCTGCTGGAATTCGGCCGCAACCTTGCGAGCCAGTTTGTAGGCGGCCAGTTTGGACGAGATGCTGGCCGCTTTCTGCCCATACGCGCGGCCCAGCCAGAGGTGGTAATTGCTGTTTGTCGCGTCCAAAAGAGTCGCAGCCTGGCAGTCGGCAATTGCCTGATCCCATTCCTGCTCTTCGTAATAGACACGACAGCGCAGGTTGTGAGCCTCGGCATCGGAGGGAGTTTGCGCAAGCACGCCGTTCAGGCTTTGCAGGGCCACGTTCGCTCGTCCCAGACTCAGATCGCGACGAACCGGATTCGCGGTGCTGGCGGACATCGCCAACAGAACGCTCCCCACCGCGAATGCGCTTCCTGACAGCAACTTCTTCAGCAAATTGCCCCCTTACTGCACAATCGTCACCGGTTGCCCATCGCCCAGTGGCTGGCCGTTCGTAGTGCCAGTCGCCACGACGTCTCCGGCTTTCAACCCACTGACAATCTGCGCATCGCTCAAATTCAGTTTGCCCAGAGTTACCTGCGTGCGATGCAGAGATCCGCCGGCGACGCGATAGACGTACGGCGATCCCTGTTCGAAGTACAACGCGTCGCGCGGTATGACTAACACATTAGATTCATTCGCGACCGTTACCGTTACACGAACATTCGTGTCCGGAAGCAGGTGTCCATCCGCATCGTCGAGCGAGACGAGCACTTCGCCAACATTCCGGGTTCCAAAGGATTCGATCGTCGAGGGCAGCCGGACGATATGTCCGTGCCACACTTCCGCGGGACGTGCGTCCCACACAATGGTTGCGGGCTGGCCCGTCTGCAGATCGCCAATTTCCGGTTCGTCAAAGTAGGCGATCACCTGTAACTGATGCAGGTCGGCCATGGACAGCAGGCGATCGCCCTGCTGCACGTATTCAGTCGGAGCCACGGGAAGGGAATACACCGTCCCGGCAAAAGGCGCGTGCACAACGGCCTGCCGCAACGCGTCCTGCGCGGCAGCATAAGCGGCCTGCGCATCCTGGAGGGCGGCCAGAGCATGCGCTACGTCCGCGGACCCATAGCCATTCTTCTTTTGTTGCTCCAGAACCTGGAGCGCACTGGTGTCCGCCGCCAGACGCTGCTGGGCGGCGCTCACCTCACTGGCTGAGGCGGCTCCGGTCGACTCCAGCCGCTGCAGCGCCTGAAGATCCTGCTGCGCCTGGTCTCGTGCAATCCTGGCGTTGTCGAGGTTGCCGGTCAGAGTGATCTGCTGGGACGGCGTTCCACCGTGGACGGCGGCCTGGTAATTTGCCTCAGCGCCCTTGAGCGCAGCCCGCGCATTGGCCACCTGCTCCTTCGCCTGACTGTCGTCCATGGCCAGCAGCAGCTTGCCGCCGGGCACCGCTTCGCCAGAGTGAACATACACCGCACGGACCACCCCCGGAAAGGGCGCATGAGCCTCAAAGTTCGCCTGGGGTTCGGGTTCCACTTTGCCATTCGTGGCGGAGGTTTTTGTCAGATCCCCGATGGCCGCAGTCGCTACCCGGATGGGCAGTTTCTCACGAGTGGCCAGGTGAACCACATAAAAAACAAGGATCAGTGCCACAATCGTCAGCAACCAGATTCGCGCCGTATGCCGGGTCTTTTTTGTCGCCATCGAGGGAACCGTGAGTCAGTATATAGGACTCACCTCAGGGCTCTTAGGCTTCTGAAAAGATGACGGTTCCTAATGTGATACGTCCCCGGCCAGCAACGGGTCTCCCAGCGCGTTGCGGTCTGAAGTGATTCGAGAGCCGCGCCCCATCTGGCTGGCCTCCCCCAAACGGAATTCGCTCCCAGGCATCGCCGGATCGGTGGCTGGCTGCTCGTCGAAGCCCGAAGCCTCCGGGCAAGACCAGTTCTAGAATGAGACTATGCCCTCTGCAACCCGATACACCGAAGAGCACGCGAAGGCCGGTCTTGACTTCGATTTCCCCGCCATTGAAACCTGGCCCAATCAATTTCCTGCCTATGAGATCGCGATTGACGATCCGGAGTTCACCTCCGTCTGCCCGAAGACCGGGCTTCCGGATTTCGGTACCATCACGCTGCGCTACATGCCGCGGGAACGGTGCCTGGAGCTCAAATCCTGGAAGGAGTACCTCTTCTGCTACCGTAATCTCGGTATTTTTCAGGAGAACGTCGTCAACCAGGTGCTGGAAGACGTTGTGAAGGCCTGTGATCCGGTCTGGGCTGTGGTCAAAGGCGATTTCCGGCCGCGCGGAGGCATTTCCACGACCATCGAGGCGCGCTGGCCGCGGCCCCTTGCCGAGTAGCTCAGTGCGCCGGCACGGGGCTTTTGCGCGAGTTGAACTGAATGTGGATGCCGCGGCTCGACAAACAGGAAACCTGTTTCGCGTTCAGTCCTGGGGCCGCTGCTGTTCGCGCTGCTGCATCATCTGTTGATACATCTGCGCCGGGGTTCGCACCGGGAAGTTCAAATTGCCGGCGGGCGGCGGAGGTTGACGCTGATAGAGCGGCTGCTGGTAATCAGGCTCATCGGTCTGCGCGAAGGACTGCGGCGACGAAGGAGGAGCGTTCCCGCGCTCGCTCAGTACCAGCTCCCGTGGCGTGCCCTCCGGGGTGACGCCCAGCATCAGCACGTTGTAGCCAGCTCCCTCAAGAAGTTCCGTGAGAATCTGCCGGGGATTGCCCGGGCCGTACACACCAAAAACACGCTGATCCTGGCTCAGCCCGCTGATGGACATGCCACCCGACTTCCCAAGCTGGTCGACGATCTCGTTCAGGCTCGAGTTGTCCGCTTTCACAGAGAGCTTGCCGTCTGCAAGGGTAACGGTCGCAGGTTGCGGCGGCTCGTCCACCGGCGTGAGCGGTCCTGTCGGCTTTGTCTGGGGGGCGGTGCTGGCTCCGAGTTTCACGTGAGCGCCCGTGTCCGCCTTGATCAGCCTGGCGTGCGCGTCGCGATGGTGTTCGTGCGTAACGCGCCTCGAAACCGGCTGCGCTGCACAGACCGCCGCAGCCGCCAGGATCGCGATTCCTGCCCATGCCGGCTTGCGCAGAAAGGATGGAAAGAGCATCGAACTCCGCAAGGGTAGCAGGACTGAATCCCCGGAACCCGGAACCGCCTGCCACCTGTGTACTAGACTAGCAGTGTTTCGATTTCGCTCGGGAAAGTGCGGGAAGGGAAGAGCTCGATGCGCCGGCACCTTGTGAGATTCCTCGCTGGTCTCCTGCCCGTGGCTGTGTGCTCTGCCGCCTGTGCGGTTTCCTGCACCACAGAATCGCAGATGACCGCGGCGCAGCGCATGGCCCTGGAGCAGTCGGCGCTCGCCCTTGCCAACAATGTGCGCGCCGGCAATTTGACTGCTCTGAAGGCGCAGACGCTGCCCGGCGTGGCGGCTCAGTTTACCGGCATCGCGGACTCCGTACAGGCTGTGCAGCCCTTCATTCAGCGCGCCACGCTGACAGCTGACGCGCTCTACCAGTTAAATGCCACCGATTTGGCCGCCGCCCAGGAGGCGCAGTTCTTCTGCGGTGTACCCGGGTCCCCGCTCATCGTTACGCTGACGATTCCCAACCTGCCGCCTGGCCAGTACGCTTTAGCGGTTCTGCATGCCACCGGCGTGGAGCACCCGCAACAGCTCTCCATGATCCTTTCGAACTCTGGAGGCGGGGGATGGAAGCTGGCGGGCTTCTTCACCAGGCCCATGACCCTGGGCGGGCACGATGGCGTGTGGTTCTGGCAGCAGGCACGCGCCTATGCCGCGAAGAAGCAGAGCTGGAACGCATGGTTCTATTACCAGACGGCGCAGTATTTGCTGAATCCTGTCGATTTTCTCTCCAGTCCCAACCTGCAGAAGTTGCTGCGCGAGGCTGAAGATGTCCAGCCCTCGGGACTGCCGGATGAGCAGCCCATGCACCTCAGCAGCGATGGCCAGGGTTTCGACATCACCAGTCTCCACACCGGAGAACTCGCTGGTCAGCTGGATCTTATTGTCAACTTCAGGGGAGCCCCGGAACCGGATCCCGTGGCGGAACGTGCCGAAGTGACGGCAGTGATGCGAGCGCTCCTCCAGCAGCACCCAGAACTCGCCCTCGGCTTTCATGGCCTCTGGGTTTATGCCGATGTACCCGGTCAGCCCGCGTTTGCGCTCGAATTACCGATGAGCCAGATCCAGAATTCCGTTCCCTCTGCAGGACAACAGAACACATCTCAATCAGGAAAGAAGACAGGTTAGATTTTCGGGCATGGCCAGACGAATGGAAAAAACTTTCAGCGAAGCAGTTGAGGAGCGCCGCGCAACCCCCAGTTTCGACGGCGAGCCGATCCCGGAGGCGGATCTGAAGAAAATTCTCGAAGCTGGGTTGAAAGCTCCCAGCGGCTATAACCTCCAGCCCTGGCGCTTCGTGGTGGTCCGGACGCCCGAGCAGCTCAGGCGTCTGCGCGCCGCCAGCTTCAACCAGGCGAAGGTCGAGGAGGCTTCGGTGGTCATCGTGGCCTGCGGAGACAAAGACGGCTGGCGCACGGACATGGAAGAGATGATCCGCATGGGACGCGAAGGCGGCATGACGGAGAATTACGCCGCCCAGGCGCGGGTGAATATTCCTGAATATCTGGGTGACCATCCCAACTTGTCCGCGTGGCTGAACCGCCATGTGATGATCGCGCTGACCACCATGATGTGGATGGCGGAAGTTCTGGGCTACGACACGGCTCCCATGGAGGGCTATGAATCAGCCAAAGTCTGTGAGGTGCTGCGGTTGCCGCTGAGCTACGAAGTGGTCGCGCTGCTCGGCATCGGCCATCTGCAGGGGCCCGACAAATTCAACGGCGGCCGCTTCAGCATGGCGCATACCGTCTTCGACGGCGAGTACGGCAAGCCGTTCCGCCTGTGAGACGCGAATACCCCGATGCGCCCATTCCCGGCGTGGGCGCGGTGATCCTCCGCGGCGGCGATCCGCCGTCGGTCCTTCTTATCCGTCGCGGCCAGGAACCACTGAAAGGCGAATGGTCGCTTCCCGGAGGAGCCGTGGAGCTGGGCGAAACTCTCGAGGAAGCCATCCGCCGGGAGGTGCTCGAGGAAACCGGCCTCGCCGTGGAGCCTGCCGGAATCGTTCAGGCTTTCGATCGCATCTCGCGCGACGCTGACGGCCGCGTTCGCTACCATTACGTACTCGTGGACTTTCTCTGCCGGGTCACCGGCGGCTCGCTGGCCTGCGCCAGCGATGCGACGGAAGCCCGCTGGGCCGGCCCCGGGGAACTGGACTGTCTAACACCTTTGACGATGGAAGTGATCCAAAAGGCGATGCAGATGGCCTCCGCCGTCATCTAACCCATCGGCGTTTGCCAGGGTCGGGGAGATATGGCCACAACAGCAGCGGCTCCGCAAAAACGGCGACGGTTCCGAAGGGTGCTTCGCTGGCTCTTGCTGGTCGTCGTGCCGCTGCTCTCTGCTTTGATCTTCTTCGCCCTGCTGCAACCACTGACGCTCCTCGTTGCGGCCACCCAGGCGCGTCTCTGGTTCGATGGCATTCACAGCGAGTACACAGACATTCCCTTTGCGGGCTCCAGCTACGTCCGGGTCCACTACTTCCAGGGCGGTTCAGGCTCGCCGATCGTGCTGGTTCACGGACTGGGCGGCCGGGCTGAGGACTGGGCCAATCTGATGCCACTGCTGGTCCGCAATCATCACCGCGTCTATGCGCTCGATCTTCCCGGCTACGGCCGTTCCGACTGGCCGCGCAACGCCAGCTACTCCATCGCGGAGGAATCGCAGGCCGTCGAGGCCTTCATGGACCATCTGCATCTGGCGCACGCCGACCTCGCTGGCTGGTCCATGGGCGGGTGGATTGCCATGCAGGTGGCACTCGATCAGCCGCAGCGCATTCGCCGCCTGGTGGTCTTCGACAGCGCGGGGATCACCTTTAAACTCAACTGGAACACCGCCCTGTTTGAGCCGAACACGCCGGAGAAACTGCGCGAACTGGACAATCTGCTGTGGCCCACGCCGGCGCCGGCGGTGCCTGGCTTCATTCAGCACGCCATCTTTCGCTACGTCGACCGGCATGGATGGGTCGTCCGGCGCAATATGGATTCCATGCTCACCGGCAAAGCGCTGCTCGATAACAAACTCGGCGCCCTGAAAATGCCGATGCTGATCGTCTGGGGCCAGCAGGATCACTTGCTGCCCGTTTCCATTGGCGAGCAGATCCACCGCGACGTCCCTCAGTCCGAGCTGGAGATCTTCGTTGGCTGCGGGCATCTGGGCCCGGAGCAGTGCGCGGGCCGCATGGCCCCGGTGGTGAACGGTTTCCTGGATGAACCGGCGCCGATGCCGGGCCGCGAAGCCATCGTCCCCAAGTAACGTTTCCTACGGGTGGCCCGGCTGCCGGAGCTGTTGCTGCAACTCACCGCAGAATCCGCGATAGTGGCGCACAAATCGGAAATCCGCGAACAGCGCAGCCCCGGCCACCAACAGGCACGCAAGGAGCACCCAGCGGCTGCGGCGATCCGGATATCGCCCCATCTGGCGGAAGCACACCGAAATCAAAAACGCCGCCAGCGTCGCCAGCACGGTCAGCGGAGCCAGTGAATCACAGTGAATCTCCGCCCCCGAACTTCTCCCGATCAGCCATACGGATGCGGCCGCCGCCAGCAGCGCCAGGAAACCGGTGGCCAGAATGGCGCGAGGGAACCGCCGCGAGGATCCGGGCCGGCCGGTTTCCTGAGCTCTCCGCTCTGAGCTCTGCTCTCTGTCCTTCAGAATCCGCCCTTTCCGATGTCCATGTTCGCCGGCAATGGATCGCGCTCGTCGATGTAACGCTCCACCGTCTGGTCGAGGATGCCTTTCGCGGCCAGGATAAACTCCACCGCGTCGCGCCCGGCGCCATGCCCGCCCTCATGCGACGTCACGTAATGCGCCGCCGCTTTCACCTGCTCGCGGGCGTTGGCTACAGCGATGGCCAGGCCGCAGACCCGCATCACCGGCAGATCGATGATGTCGTCTCCGACGTACGCGATTTGTTCCAGGCCGATGTTTTCCTTCGCCATCATCTCGCGCACCGCGTGCATCTTGTACGCCTGGCCCATGTACACGTATTCGATCCGCAAGTCGCGTGCCCGCAGCGCCACGGTCTCCGAGATGCGCTTGGTAACGATGGCGCACTTCATGCCGCCAAGCTTCGCCATCGAGATACCCGTGCCATCCTGGGCGTTGAAGCCCTTTGCCTCGACCATGCTCTGCGAGCAAATGCCGTAGCCGCCTTTGTCTTTGTGTTCATCTGCGCTCTGCGCGGTCGCGTGTCCGGCGGTGTCGCCGCCCGGGGCAGGGAAGATCCAGATGCCGCCGTCGGTCAGCACCCCGTCGACGTCGAAGATCAGAAGTTGTATGCGGCGCGCGCGTTCCTCAGCGGACAATGTGGTGGATGTCATCTGTTCGCATTGTAACCAGCGTCATCTCAGCCGGAGGTAGTGGGCTACTTTGAAAACGGCTCTCAAGCGTCGGTCCGTCGTGCCATACTGAGGGTATGCCAAAGCGGAATAGCAAGGCACGCCCCACCGATATAAACCAGATCGCGCAACTATTGGTCGAAAGATCAACGCAGGAGAGCGAACCGGAAGTTGCGCCCCCGGTAAGGCTTCCCGTGCCTCGTGCTGTGTCGCGCATCATGTCACAGATGGGCAGAAGGGGCGGCAAGATTGGAGGCAAGCGCCGTCTTGTCACCATGACCGATGAGCAGCGCCGCGAAATTGCTTCCCGCGCCGCTAATGCCCGGTGGAAAAAGGCGAAATCCACACCCGAGCGGTAATCTTGTCAAGCAACAATTTGTGTGCAACGCCGCTCTCAGGGGATTGACTTTGTCAGCATTTTCCACAATCCTCACAGGAGAGAGAATCCCGAAAGGCAATAGGCTCATGGCTTCACATCCACCAAAGAAAGGTCCGCGAATGACCCGTTTGGCCAGCCAGCCACACGTCAGCCCCGAAGAAGCCGAAAGACTCGAATTTGAAGCCGAACTGGACGGCTCCGCCGACAGGGTATTTAACGCATTAGAAAAGGCCCGCAATAAGATGACGCCAGAGGAACGCGAGCGCGCCGAACGAAACTCTGCGTCTATCTTGAGGAGCGCCACCGGAAGCGCAAAGCCCGCGCGGCGGCGCGCTTAAATTCCTCGACGTATTCCCGCTTATCCGCTTCCGACAAGTGCGGCGCGTGTTCCGCCAGCAGCGCCTCGAAAGCGGGCAGATCACCCTTTACAACCAGTTCCCGATAATGCCACCTGAACTCCTGGACATCCCGGCGAGTTGCCATCGTGGATTTTCCTGTCAGCGAAACCATCGCTGCCTTTCACGTCACTGTTGAGCCTGAGCCTTGTACCGTCCGTCTTCGCCTTTCTGCCATCCGTGCTTCTTCACCAAGCGCCCCATCACTAGAGGAAACGACTTTGGTTCAGCATTAACCGCATTCACGATTTCGCCGGCGGAAACCCAGTTGCCCTTGCGTTCCTGTTCCAGGTAGGTTTCTATGCGCCGCTCCAATCCAGTGTCCTTCGAGTCACTGGTTTTTGCTTCTTTGGTTTCGGCAGAGTGTGGCTGTTTTTTTGGTTTCCTGGCGTTTTTCTTTGGGATCCGCTTGGCGCCGCTCTCCTGTGCCAGTTTGTTGCGCAGATTTTCAGGGTAAAACTCAGCGAGCGCCCATCCTTCCTTAAAGCGCAGCACTTCGCCGTTACCCTTCAGCCGATTCAGGCATCCGGTGATTACGCCCTCAAAATTATCCGATGTGGACTCAACCCCGCCGCTGCGGAGCGCTGTAGCGATCTCGCGGATGGTCTGCTTGCGCTTCATGGCGTGGAGATAAAGCTTGATCGCAGCAGGAAGGCTCTTGCCCAAGAAGGCTCCGCGTGGCAACTCCACCGGCTGCGAATCGCCGCCTCCAGGTATGTAGGCAGAAACACTGCCCGTATCGTCCGTGGGGACTAAAGCACCAGTCGCGGCCATAGCCTGCTCAAGATTTCCAATGGCCGCGTCGATGTATGCGCGCACTTTTCGCAGGCCCACGACAGTCGGACCTAGCCCGAATCCGCCAAGATTCATTTCGTCCGCCATCGGCGTTTCCCCCTTTATCTGTGCGGTGATTCGTGATATACAGAGAAAGAGCGTAGGGGGCCGGTTCCCCGACCCCTTCACCCTCGCGGGTGCTGGTCATCTCATACGATCACCCCTTCCGGCTGGGGGGGTCCAGTCTGGTTTGGCAACTGAGTCTGGACTTCCCCGCTCATCTCACTATACGCCCGAAATCCAAAAAATACGCAAGTGAAAATGAAGGAAAACTGCGATGTGTACGTTTTCCTGCAAGCGTGGCAGATTGCATCATTTTTGGTCCATGATACGAAAATGTGCCGCTGCCCCCATATTTACTGATTGACATGCTAAAGCGCTATGGTAGCATGTACTCATGAATCGCTTGAGTGCTGCCGAACGAGGACAAATCATCAGGTGCCTCATTGACGGCTGCTCCATTCGTGCAACCGTGCGTATCACCGGAGCAGCGAAGAAGACTGTTATGCGCGTGCTCTGTGAAGTCGGCGCAGTGTGCGAAGCGTATCAGGACGCGGCCTTCCGCAACTTACCGTGCCGCCGTTTGCAGCTGGATGAGTGCTGGAGCTGGATTTACTGCAAAGAGAAAAATCGGACTGAAGAGATTGCCCGCGTGAATCCTGATGCTGGCGACGTATGGCTCTGGGTCGCGATTGACGCGGATACGAAGCTGGTTCCGTCATGGACCCTAGGCCAGCGCGATCTGAGTACCGCAATGGATTTTGTGAGCGACCTGGCTTCGAGGTTGCGGAATCGCGTGCAGCTAACCAGCGACGGCCTCCGCGTCTATTTGAACGCCATCGAAGATGTTTTCGGTGCAGATGTAGACTACGCAATTCTGACCAAGGTGTATGCCGCTGCCCAGGAAAACGAGACGCGCTATTCACCTGCGAAATGCATCGCGTGCGAATCAAAACCCATGATCGGGAAGCCCGACTACAGGCATGTCAGCACGTCATTTGTAGAGCGCCAGAACTGGACCCTGCGAACTAACGTGCGGCGCTACACACGCCTCTCAAACGGTTTTAGCCGCAAGCTACAGAACCATGCTGCCGCCGTCGCGCTAAACTACTTCGCGTACAACTTCATCAAGATTCACCGCACCTTGCGCATGACGCCAGCAATGGCGGCGGGTGTGACGGATCGGTTGTGGGATGTGCAAGACCTCGTAGCCCTTTGGGGGTCATATGAGCGGAGGGCGGAAAGAGCGGCGTAGCATAGTGCGCGGAGATAAGGATTCATGAAGAAAGTGGCTTTTCTCTTCAGCATGTTTGGCGGCGGATTAGCGGCATTTGGGCTGACCGGCTGGCAAGCGCTGGGCAAGCCAGCGTTTATGCTGCCTGGGACTGAAGGGGAGCTTGGTTGGGACTTTACCGCTGGTTGGCCCCTGCACAGCCAAATTGAAATTGCTTTTGGGGTTGCATTGCTAGTATGCGGCCTGATGCTTAGTAAAGATTGAAAGTAGCCCACTACCCAGCCGGATTTGCGGTTGACCACCCCGCCGAAAGCCCGTAAACTGATTCTTTGCGGCGGGCGCGGCTGTGTGCCGCTGTGAGCCGCATCGATTTCCGAAAGAAAGAGATTACCCTCCATGGCCAACCATGTTTCCGCGCTGAAGCGCGCCCGTCAGACCGAAAAACGCACTGCGGTCAACCGCGCCAGCCGCAGCCGCTTCCGCTCCAGCCTCCGCGCACTGCGCGAGGCCCTCCAGAAGGGCGACGCGAAGGCTGCCGGCGAGCAGTACCGGTCCACTGTCTCGGTCATCGACAAAGGCGTGCAAAAGGGCGTTCTTCACGCCAACACCGCTTCCCGCTACAAAAGCCGCCTGAGTGCCCGGGTGAAGGCTTTAGCAGCGAAGTAACCAGTTCCTTCCCATGTACCAAATCCGGACACGCGCGGTTACCCTTGGTAACCGGTTGCTTCACGGCGATAGGCTTGCACCTGGAAGTTATTCTTTCAAAAGGCATTAGCGTTTAGCCTGCCTTTTCCACGCCGTCGCCCCACTCCTCGAAATCTCCCCCGTTCAGGTCATTGTCCCGCACAATTTGGTGCTGTACAAAAGAACTCGCACGTGTAAACTTTGGTAATTAGTCCGAATCGCTGGATGCGGGTACTGTAGGGCAAAGGCAGGAGATCGGCCTATGGAATCCGCAACTTGTTCGGTGTCAAAGGTTCGTGACGAGCGGCCAGCGCGGGGCTCGGTTCGGTATGCGGTGCATTTGCCAGCAACCGTATTGGCAGATGGCGAACAGAACGAGGCGGTAACGGCGGATATGTCCGCCAGCGGCGTGCTGTTTCAACTGCGACAGCCGCTGCATGTGGGCCAGGAGGTGGAGTTCCTTGTGGAAATCCCCGCCGGAACGCTGGATTTTTCCCACACCGCGGCCGTGCATTGCCGTGGACGAATCGTCCGCAGTTACTGGAAGGATGGCTCGCCCTGGGCAGCAGCGGTCATTGACGAATATCGGTTTCAATAATTGAGGCTTTGGCAGTGAGACGATGACGCAGACAAATGGATCGACGAATGGTGCCACCGAAGGACAACCGGAAGTTCGCGTAATCCTCGCGGATTCGCAGGCAATTTACCGCGTGGGCATGCGCAAAGTATTTGGGCCGGACTCCGGCGTGACGGTCGCCGCAGAGGCCGACAGCCTGACAGCTCTCCAGGAAGTGGTGCAGCGCCATCCCGCCGACGTGCTGCTGCTGGAAGGTTCCATGATCACCGGAACCGCGAATGCGATTCCCGCCGTCCTGCGCCACGCGCCGCAGCTCAAAATCATTGTGCAGTCCGCCTCCACGGACGAATCGCACACCGTTGACCTCTATCGGCGTGGCGTGCGCGGCATCATCCCCCGTTCCATTTCGCCCGATTTGCTCGTCAAGTGCGTGCGCAAAATCGCTGCCGGCGAAACCTGGATCGACAATCAGTCGGTGAACTGGGTCATCGAGGCGTACCGGTCCCAGGCCAGCGCTCTGACCAACCCGAAGAATCAGCCGCGGCTCAACCAGAAAGAGATGCTGATTATCGCCGGTATCACCCAGGGCAAGCGCAACAAGGAGATCGCCTACCAGCTCGGAACGACCGAGCAGGTCGTGAAGAACTACCTGCGCAAGATCTACGACAAGCTGGGCGTTTCCGATCGGCTTGAACTGGCGCTCTATTGCCTGCATCACCAGCTTCACAAACGCGCCGCGGAAGTGGAATCCCGCGCTCTCGAAGGCACACCCTCGTAATCAGAGAAACCCCGCATCCAGCAGGCAAAGCCTCGCCCCCCGGCGAGGCTTTTCGTTTGAGCGGCCGCCCGAGCCTCTCTCTCCGCAGCGGGTCAGGCCGCTGCCGGTTCTTCCCTAACGGCTTCCGGCGCAGCGATGATCATCTGAATGTGGGCGAAGGGGATAAAGAAGGCCGAGGGCGCCGCGGGTTTTACGTGGAATCTCTCGGCGATCCGGTTGGCCGCCGCCTCGCTCTCAATCCAGATGCCGGCTGTGTCAACCCCGAGCAAAGTGACGGTTTCCAGCGTGGGCTGATCCAGGAGTGCCGGGCCCAGGACAACGATCCTGCGCTGCAGAAGCTTCGCCAGCTGCATTTCCATGGACTATGGAGACGCGCCGCCGCGCCGTGGAGTTGTTCCGTAAGCGGGGTAATCGATGGCAACCGGAGAGCCTTTCCCGCCGATTCTTGCTGATCGCTCAGTCTCAGTTCACGCTGGCGGCAATCAGGCTCGCCGAGGGTTGGGCTGCAGCGGGAGCCCGGTCGTAGCTGCTGTACACGTCAATATGGAAGCAGGCCTGGCGGAACTCCTCCTCCACGTCGATCCTGTCAGCCGTCTGGATGGGCAGGAGCCAGCCGCGCATCCAGGAGATCTCAGAGAAGGTCATGCCCTTTTTGCCGATATCGATGGCCGCGCCGCTCAGGTGCGGCGAAGCCAGATCGCCTTCCGCCGGTGCGGCATTGCCATTGATCAGCAGCAAGTGACGCTGGAAGGAAACCGTCCTGACCGCTGAATCGATCTCGATCGGGCGATGGAATCGCGCGTAGTGGCTGCGAGCCAGCGCGGCCAGAAAACGCGCCGTCCAGGGGCGGCAGTAGCGGCGATCCGGAGGAAGACTCGCGTTGACGCGCAGCCCGACGCTGACCGGGATGGGCACCAGCTTGCCAGCGCTTTCCAGATCGAGGAGCTGCGCCTCATCCTGGATTCGGACCAGGCCCTCGGCGTTGTCCCGCTCGTTCTGCCGAAGCAGCGAGGCGCGGGAGCCGCGCAGCGGCGCCACAAACCCGATCCGCTCCAATCGGCGGGAAAAGCTGTCAGCCGACGCGGGAACGTATACCGCGCGGCGAACATGATGCACGCGGCGCCCGTACCGGACTTCACGGACGCGAGCCCTGCGGAGGCCTTCGCGATGGATGGCGCGCTGATGCGTCCTCACGGAGCGCGTAGAGACGTGGTGATGCCGGGCGCGGCGGTGGCGAACAGAAGTAGCGGTGACCGTCGCCGACATCGCTGGCAGCGCCAGACAAAGCACCATCGCAAACAACACAACCGAACGCATACGCATGATCAGGAGGAGCGGCGGAGCCGCCGAGAGCCCATTCAGAATATCGAACCTCCGTCGAACGAGAAAGTAACGGTTCTGGTTCCTCAGTGTGCAACGAACGGGGCATGGCGCGAAGCGCGGGGATGCCCGGCTCCGGCTCCGGCTCCGGCTCCGGCCGATTTTCATTTGCGCTAAGCGGACACCGGAGTAGAATTCCAGCCAACCTGCTCTCATCCTGGTTTGATTCACTGAAAATCCACGGAGGTCTCGTCATGCCGGAAGCCCTCACCCAGCCCGAAGCGTCAACGCAGCCCTTAGGCCAGGTGCAGCGTGTTGTCGATACGTTTATCGCGCCCAGCAAGACGTTTCGCGATATTCAGCGCAGCGCCAACTGGCTTCTGCCCTATCTCATCGCCGTCGTTGTGACTCTCGGCCTGGGGTTCGCTATCCAGCAGAAGATCGGCTGGCCGCAGACCGCGCAGAACATCCTGAAGCAAAGCCCAAAGCAGATGCAGCAGATGGAGCAGCTGACTCCCGAGCAGCAGGCGAGGGCTATGACCATGCGCCAGAACATAACGAAAATCGGCTTCTGGGCCACGCCGGTGATTGCGCTCATCATCGCGCTGATTGCGGCCGGGGTGTTGCTCGGGACGATCAACTTCGGTTTCGGAGGGCGGGCGAAGTTCGGAGAGATGATGGCAGTCTGGATGTTTGCGACCTTGCCATGGTCCATCCAGGGATTGCTGGGGATAGTTACGGTCTATGCAGGGGTGGATCCGGAAGCATTTAATCTCCAGAATTTTGTCGGCACGAACATCGGGTATTACCTGTCCCAGGACATGCCAAGATGGCTGGTCGCATTGGGAACCGCTTTGGATGCGACTACCATCTGGTCGTTGATCCTGCTGACCATTGGCTGCTCGATTGTGGGCAAGGTCAGGCGCGGCCAGGCCGCGGCGGCGGTGTGGGGATGGTGGGTGATCATCGTGGCTCTGAAGGTTGTCGGCGCGATGTTCTCGTAAGCTACGCGGATTCTGAAGCAGGAGGGCCCGCCAAAAACTGGCGGGCCCTCCTGCTTCTGGTCCGAGGTTTTTCTGTGAAACGCTGAAGGCGATCTGCGGTGAGCAGCGCTTATTCTTCCTCCTCCTCGCCCGCTGGCTTCTTCGCGTTGGCGACAATCTTCTCCATGATCGGCTGCGGAACGAGGTCGTAGTGGTCCATGTCCATGTGGAAGCTGCCGCGGCCCTGCGTCATCGCGGTGAGGGTTTGGCCGTACGTGAGCATCTCGGCCATGGGAACCTCGGCGCGGATGAGGGTGGTCGCGCCGTGGGATTCCATGCCCTGGACGCGACCACGGCGCTGATTCAGGTCGCCCATGAGCGCGCCGGCAAACTCTTGGGGAGCTTCGATCTCCACCTTCATGATGGGCTCCAGCAGAGACGGCTTGGCCTGCTCCATGCACTTGCGGAAGGCGAGGCGGCCAGCCATCTTGAAAGAGAGCTCATTGGAATCGACATCGTGGTAGCTGCCGTCGTAGAGGATGACTTTGAAATCAACGACGGGGTAGCCGGCGAGATAGCCCCGGGCGGCTGATTCCTGAATACCTTTTTCGACGGCGGGGATGAAGTTGCGGGGAATCGCGCCGCCGAAGACGTCGTTGACGAACTCGAAGCCGCCACCGCGCGGCAGGGGCTCCATTTTGATTTTGCAGTCGCCGTACTGGCCGTGACCGCCAGTCTGCTTCTTGTGGCGTCCCTGGGCGTCGGCGCGCCCACGGATCGTCTCGCGATAGGGCACGCGGGGCGCCTTCAGCGTCACCTCGGTGTGATAGCGCTTGCGCAGCTTGTTCACCAGCGATTCGATGTGTGGCTGTCCTGCGGCGGCGATGAGGAACTCGTTCGTCTGCCCGTCGCGGAAGAAGCGCACCATCAGGTCCTCTTCCATCAGCTTGTGGACGGCGGGTGCGAGCTTGTCCTCATCGGCGCGGGACTTGGGCTCGATGGCCCAGGTCATGGCCGGCTCCGGCAGCGCAACCGGCTCAAAGAAGATCTCGTGCGCCTTATCGCCGAGGGTGTCGCCGGTCAGGGTTTCCTTCAACTTCGCGACTGCCCCCAGATCGCCGGCGTGAAGCTCAGAGACGGCTACTGGGTTCCGCCCCTGCATGATCGAGAGGTGCGAAAACTTTTCCGGCGTGCGGCGGCCGAAGTTCTGCACGGACGCGTCGTTCTTCAGGCAGCCGGAGAAAACCTTGAAAAAGCTGATGCGTCCGGCGAAGGGGTCGGACATCGTCTTGAAAACGTAGAGGGAGAGCGGCTCGGTGTCATCGACTTTGCGAGTGATGCCCTCCGATTCCTCGCCGGAGTTTCCGCCGCCGCCGGCAGCGACCGTTTGCAGCGCGGCGCGGGCAGCAACCGGTGCGCGCTCGATGGGCGAGGGCGCATAGACTTTGATGAAATCGAGGAGATGATCTGTGGCGACGTTCGCCAGGCCGCTCGCGTAGAGCACGGGGAAGATACGGTCCTCGCGGATAGCTTCGTGGAGCGCCGAGATGAGGTGCTGCTCGGGGATGGTGCCCTCGCGAAAGAACTCTTCCATCAGCTCGTCTTTGCCTTCGGCCACCAGTTCCACCAGCGTCTCATGAGCCTGCCGGGCCGCCTCGGCCAAATGGGCAGGAATCTCACCGATCTTCCCGTGGCCGTCGCCGCCTGGGGTGTAGAAGAACGCCTCCATCGTGACAAGATCGACGACGCCTTCAAAGCCTTTGTCGCTGGCGATGGGCAGCTGAACCGGGATGCACTGGCGCCCGAAGCGCTCGTGCAGCGTCGAGAGCGTCGTCGCGGCGGATTCACCCGCGCGCGGGTGATCCATCTGGCTGAGCACAAGGACGCGGGGCAGATTGAATTCTTCGGCGTATTTCCACACGCGCTCGGTCATGGCCTCCACGCCATCGACGGCATGAACGACGACCAGCGCGGATTCCGCCGGCAACATCGCCGCGCGGGCCTCATGGACGAACATATGAAAGCCGGGAGTGTCGATAAAATTTGCCTTGATGCCGTTCCATTCGGCGAAGGCCACTGCGTTTTGCATCGTCGTGGCGCGGGCCACGTCTTCCTCGTCATAGGCGGTGACGGCCGAACCGTCCTGCACGCGGCCGAGGGTGGGTGTCATTTTGGCGGCATGCAGCAGAGCGGAGACGAGCGTCGTCTTGCCGCTGTGCGCATGCCCCACTACAGCTACGTTGCGAATATCACTTCCTGGATAGCTCTTCATACGAGGCTCCTTGGTGTACGGGATGGTTGCGGCTCATGGAAATCCGGGCCGTTGAGGACGGACCAGTAGACAGGAGAAGGGCGCCGGCAGGCCGTGATGCCGGGCACAGGGACATCGGGAAGGCGTCGCGGGAGGCGTCAGGGGAGAGGCGGAATGAGTTCCGGCGCGCGATTGCGGCGGGCCGGAGGTCCTCGTCCGGCATGGGGGGACCCTGGCGGGGGTGGTTTTGGGTCCACCGACCGCAGAAACACGGATGGTAGCACAGCGAGGGGGTAGCTGGGGACCGGGGGATGGCTGCCGCGGCAGTCTATCGGATCGGCTCGACGATGACCGCGGTGCCGTAGGCCAGGACTTCCGTGACGCCCTGCATGATCTCGGTGGCGTCGTAGCGCGCGCCAATCACGGCGTTGGCGCCCATCTGGCCAGCGTGCTCCAGCATCAGGTTGAAGGAGTCCTCGCGGGTTTGCTCGCACATTTTGGTGAACAGCGAGATGTTGCCGCCGACCATGGTCTGCAGGCTGGCGCCAATTGTGCCGAAGACGGAGCGCGAGCGCACAACGATGCCGCGCGCCATGCCCAGGGTGCGCACGATGCGGTAGTTGTCGAGCTCGAACGCGGTGGTGACCATCTCGTGGGCTACAAGTCCTGTGGGTGGCATATGCGCAACATGCTACGCCGGATCGGCGCGGAGGGTGAGGTATTTTTCAGCGCAGGGGGGCTGGTTTCGCTCTATCCTGATTGCGCAGGAGGGGGATCGGCGCATCCCAAAATTTGTGAGCCAGCATTTCAACTGGATCTGGTTTCTGGGAGCGGCGGTCTGGTTTTTCGACGCCGCGATGGGCATGCACCACGGCGCGCTGGGCGTGGGGCTTGCGGATGCGGGGATTTCTGCACTCTTCCTCGGGATTGGCATCTTCTTCCGGCGTCAGGCGAAACGCCAGCATGGCCGCGACAGCCAACGGTGAAGCGAGTACGGATCGGCACGTGAGAGCGCACCGATCCCCTCCCCGTCAGTGGCTGCTCTTGCTCGGCCGGGCCAATTCCTCTTCAGCGACTCGTACGCACTCCTCGAGAATGTCGAGGGCCACGTCCATTTCCTGCTCGCCGACGATCAACGGAGGCGCCAGCCGCAGGGAATTCTCGCCGCAGCCCAGGATCAGCAGACCGCGCTCGAAGGCCAGTTCCACAATGCGGTCGCGGAGCTCCGGCGCTGTTTCGCGCGTTTTCTGATCCTTGACGATCTCGATCCCGATCATCAGTCCGCGGCCGCGCACATCGCCCACGACCGGGTGCCGGGAAGGCCAGCTCTTCAGCCGGCGGAACGCCTGTTCGCCCCGCTGTGCCGCGTTCCCCAGGCCGTCGCGCTCCAGCACGTCCAGCGTTGCCAGCGCAGCGGCGATACAAACTGGGTTGCCCCCGAAGGTCGAAGCGTGTGAACCTGGCTTCCAGTCCATGATGTCGGCGCGGCTCATGCACACGCCCAGCGGCATGCCGGAGGCAATGCCTTTGGCCATGCAGACGATGTCCGGCTCGACCCCGGTGTGCTCGATGGCCCACCACTTGCCGGTGCGGCCGGCGCCGGACTGGACCTCGTCCGCGACAAGCAGAATGCCGTGCTTGTCGCAGATGCGGCGCAGCTCCTGCATGAAGATTGTCGGCGCAACCACGTAGCCGCCTTCGCCCTGGATGGGCTCGACGAAGATCGCCGCGACTTCTTCCGGCGCGAGCGTCGTATGGAAGAGCTTGTCCTCGATGTAGCGTGCACATCCCAGCGCGAAGGCCTCGGCCTCCTGCGGGCCGCCCTCGCAGCCGCGGTAGGCATAGGGATAGCGAATATGCGTCACTCCGGGAACGAGCGGCGCGAAACGGCGGCGCTGCTGCGGTTTGGAGGCAGTGAGCGACAAGGCGCCCATGGTGCGCCCGTGGAACGCGCCCAGAAAGGCGATGATGTTCTGGCGTTGGGTGTGGTATCGGGCCAGCTTCAGCGCGCATTCGATCGCCTCGGCGCCGGAGTTGCCGTAGTAGAAGCGGTGCGGCCCGCGCATAGGCGCTATTTTGGAGAGCCGCTCGGAGAGCGTGACCAGGCTTTCGTAATAGAAATCCGTGCCGGACATGTGGATGAGCTCGCCGGCCTGCTTCTGGATGGCGCCAACCACTTCAGGATGGCAATGGCCGGTGGAGCACACAGCAATGCCTGCGGCGAAGTCGAGGAACTCGTTGCCGTCGACATCTTCCACGCGGACGCCGCGGCCTCGCTTTGCGACCAAAGGGTACGAACGCGTGTAGCTGGGCGAAATCCAGTGATCGTCGGCATCGACGATGCGGCGGGCGTTGGGCCCGGGCAGGGAACCGTGGAGTTTGGGGCCATACTGCGCGAGAACTTCGGAAGAAATCGTCATGGGGATTCTCCTTGCGTGCTGAAGGCGGAGGTCAGGACCATCGGAAAAATGGCGCGTGGGGAGAAAAGTCCTGTTCGGGCACGGCGCTGAGGGTCTGGGGAGGCGCCGGAGCAGCGGTGACTAGTCGCTGCCGAACAGGCTCGGTCGCGTGCGGGTGGGCAATACGCGCAGGAAGCGGCGCGGGGCGATGGCGCGGACGAGATTCCGGCTCCAGTAGTGGCGTGCGGACGAATTGGAGGCGACGCGGCGCATCGTTACGGTTCACTGAGGATAGCACGCAAGCGAGAGACTCTGCACGAAAGGAACCCCTCCCGTGCCGCTCGATTTCTTGCCGGTGCCCGAGCCTTCTATACTGGATGTATGTCTATCGTGCGCAACGCAGCGGCTATCGCCAAAGGCATGAGCATCACCTTCCGCGAGATGTTTCAGCCCACGGAAGTGGAGAATTATCCGGACGGCAAGGGACCGACGCGCGGAGCGGTGCTGCAGGAGCGCTTTCGCGGCGCGCACGTGCTCCAGCGCGATGAGAACGGCCTGGAGAAGTGCGTGGCGTGCTTCCTGTGCGCGGCGGCCTGCCCCTCGAACTGCATTTACATCGAGGCGGCGGAGAACACGGCGGAGAAACGCATCTCCTCGGCCGAGCGGTACGCGAAGGTCTATAACATCGACTACAACCGGTGCATCTTCTGCGGCTACTGCGTGGAAGCGTGCCCGACCGACGCGATCACGCACGGGCACGGGTTTGAGCTGGCCAGCCTGAACGCCACGAATCTGGTGATGCGTAAGGAAGACATGCTGGTGCCGGGGGTGGGCATGCCGGGGCGACCGGTGGTCGGGGCGGATTCGACGAAGTAAGGCCCACACTTCTTTCGCCAGCAGCTCGCGCACGGGAACATTTCCAGGTTCGCCAGGATTTACGATGAGAGGTTCGAAGGCCGAGCCAAAGGATCTCTGTCGATGCGAGCAATTCGCAGTGTTCTTTCTGCCGCTTTGTTGGTGATTCCTCTTCTTTGCTCCGCGCAGGGCGTCACGCCGCAGCCATCGCCCAGAGCGCGCGTCACCCTCGCGCAGGGCGCGCTCGAAGGAATCGAACCGTCTCCCGGCATCTTCGCCTACTTCGGCATTCCCTTTGCGCAGCCTCCCGTCGGCGATCTGCGCTGGAAGCCCCCGCAACCCCCCCGAGCCTGGCAGGGAACGCGCATCGCCGACCATCACGGCGCTCCGTGTCCCCAGCTCGACGAGGGATGGAACCACTGGGACTCGCAGCACTGGAGCGAGGACTGTCTGCACCTGGACGTGT
Source organism: Acidobacteriaceae bacterium (assembly GCA_030041515.1). GTDB lineage: Bacteria > Acidobacteriota > Terriglobia > Terriglobales > Acidobacteriaceae > Palsa-343. The sequence continues at coordinate 46,251 of JASHNS010000027.1, forward strand.
GGACGCCGGCGGGCGCGCATAACCTGCCGGTGATGTTCTACATCCACGGTGGATCGAACCTGGCCGGCGACGGCTTTGCCGATGGCAAGCCGCTGGTACGTCACGGGGTCGTTTTCGTGTCGGTCAATTACCGCATGGACATCTTTGGCTGGTTCCGCACGCCTGAGCTGGACGCCGAATCTCCCCGCCGCGCCTCGGGCGACTACGGGTTACTCGATCAGATTGCCGCGCTGCAGTGGGTCCACGACAACATCGCGAAGTTTGGCGGCGATCCGAGCAAGGTGATGATCTTCGGCCAGTCCGCTGGTGCGGTGGACACCGGGCTGCTGCTGGCGTCGCCTCTTGCGCGCGGCTTGTTCCGCGCCGCACTGGAAGAAAGCGGACAAGTTCTGGGACTGATGCCGACTTCCGCCCAGGGAGAATCGGAGACGGCCTGGGCGCCCGTGGCGAAGGCGCTCGGAGCCACGCTGGCGGCGCAACGGGCCATGCCGGCCGCGCAGGTGATGGCCATTGACGCGCAGGCTCCCAAACCGGCGTCAGTGAACTGGTGGGGCTATCGCGGAGCCAGCGTGGACGGATGGGTCCTGCCCGAAATGCCGTGGCGAGTCTACCAGGACGGCAAAGAGGCGCCGGTGGCACTGGTCCTCGGCACCAATGTGCAGGAGATTGTGCCCGAAGGTGAAACCCTCAATGATCTGCGCCACGACATGGCGGAGATACTGGGATACAAGGCGGCGGCGCAACTGGAGACGCTCTACGACAAAACGCCGGACCCGTTGCTGGGGACGCCGGAGACGCGGTTCGAAACCGATCACGACTTTCACTGCGCCGTCCGGCTGCTGGCAGCGTGGCATGCGTCGCATGGGTTCCCGACGTGGGTGTATCGCTTCGACCGGCCGGATCCGGGAGACGCCTCGGCCATCCATACGTCGGAGCTGTATTACGTCTTCTCGTTCCAGCACAAAGTCAAACCGTCGCCCCAAGACATGGAGATTGCGCACGCCATGCACGAGTACTGGACCAGCTTTGCGAAGAACGCCGTCCCCACCGGGCCAGCGGCGTGGCCGCAGTACCAGGCGAAGCAGTTCGGGCCGTGGCTGAAAATTCCGAAAACGGGCACCGACATCCACGCGGACGACACGCCCTTCGGCGGGGATGCCTGCGCGATCATGGATCCGGCGTATCCGAAGTGAGCGAAGCTCCGTCGGAGGGCTCGCTCAATTCTTTGTGGCCCGATACCCCTCCCACACATACTCCAGCGCCTCAGGCAGCGTCTGCATCTTCACCGCGTGATCCACATGTCCCGCGTTGCGGGCAAAGATGAACTGATAGGGGTAGCCCTTTGCGGCCAGCGCCTTCGCCATGTCCTCGTTGGCGACCACCCAGTCGTGCATGCCGTCGCGCATGTCGTTGGGGTTGTAGAGGTCGCGGTCGCCGACCTCCATCCAGATGCGCAGCGGCTTGCGCGGGCTCGCCGGAATCAGCTTGTGCGCCAGGTCCCACGCGCCGTCGGGCGTCTTCGGATTCCACGGCCACTGCTGGTTGACGTACGTGCCTGAATACGACAGCACGCGGTGGTAGAGCTCCGGGTGATACCACGCCATGATGAAGGCTGCAGCCGCGCCCGAACTGCCGCCCATCGCTGCGCGGCCGTCCGGATTGCGCGTGAGGCGTACATGGCATTTCGACTCTACGAGCGGAAGAACCTCGTGCTCGACCCACTCCGCGTATTTGCCGGACATGGTGTCGTATTCGAGCCCGCGCTCGCTGCCCTGGGCGTCGCCTCCGCCGTTCTCGATGGAAATCGCAATCAGCGCCGGCACCTTCTTTTCGAAGATGAGATTATCGAGCGCGGTAAACAGGCTGGGATCCGGGCCGTCCTGCTCGACGAGAAATGGGGCTGGGGTTACTGGCATGTACTCGCGCGGCACATAGACGGTAACTGTCCGCGTCCACGGAGCCGGATGGCTGGTGGTGACGATGAGCCTCCTGGGATTCTTCGGGTCATGCATGCCGAAGGTATGCGGTTCGCGCGCGATGCCCGGATAATACTTCGATTGCGCCGAGGTGATTGTAAAGACGAAAATTCGGCCCTGTGGTACGCCCGGATGGATGCTCATCTCCTGCGCTTCCGGATGAGTGGGGCCGATGATGAAGTTGCCGTTCGCATCGGCCGGTGGCACTTGACCATTCGGCAGCTCCGTCGCCTGCACGAATCCCGGACCCAGCGGATTGCGCACCGGCGCGCTCTGCGCCGCTGCTCCCGCCGCCAGCAGCAGCCCCGCCAGGCCCATCCATCCCATTCGCATGCGTTTTCTCGCCATTCGGTGGCCCTTTCTCAGGGGAATTGTGACGGCCGGGATAGTGTAGAGCAAAGCTGCACGAGTTGCCTCGCCGCGCTTCGAGAATCGCGCGCAATTGGTTAGCATCAAATGGACTCCCCAACTTATGGCTGATTTCTCCCAACATCCGCTGCGCAGAATTCTCAACGAGCGCATCGCCATCATCGACGGCGCGATGGGTACGACCATCCGCACCTACGGCATGAAGGAGGCCGATATCCGTGGCGAGCGCTTCCGCGACGCGCAGAAGGACCTGGTGAACAATGGCGATCTGTTCACGCTCACCCAGCCGCAGATGATCGGGGACATTCACCGTCGCTTTCTCGAGGCGGGCGCTGACATCATTGAGACGAACACCTTCGGCGCCACCAGCATCGCCCAGAGTGAGTTCTTCGTGGAGGATCCCCGCGAGCGCGGCGGGCGCAAGGATCCCGAGTTTTATCAGAGGGTCATCGACAACCGCTCTCTCGACGAGCTCGCCTGGGAGATCAATGAGCAGTCGGCGCGCCAGTGCCGCGAGTGGGCTGATCGCATCGCCAACGCCACGGGCCGCCAGCGCTTCGTCGCCGGAGCGATCGGCCCGCTCACGGTTTCGCTGTCCAATTCACCGGACGCCGACGATTCCGGGTTCCGCGTCGTCACCTTCGACCAGGTGAAGCACGCGTATGCGCAGCAGGCGCGGGCGCTCATCGCCGGTGGCGCCGACCTGCTGCTGGTGGAAACCATCTTCGACGCGCTGAACGCGAAAGCCGCGCTGGTCGCGATTCAGGAAGTCTTCGCCGAGCAGGGCAGGGAATTGCCCATCATGATCTCCGCAGCCGTCGGACGTGGCGGCGAAACGATGATATCCGCGCAAACCGTGGCGGCGTTCTGGAACGCCGTGGAGCACGTGCGTCCGTTTTCCGTCGGTCTCAACTGTTCGCTCGGTCCGGACCTGATGTATCCATTTTTGGAGGAGCTGTCGGACAAAGCCGGCACGGCGATTTCCTGCTATCCGAACGCGGGACTGCCGAATCCGCTCTTACCCACTGGGTTCGATCTTGGCCCGCAGGATATGGCGCAGCGCTTCAGTCAGTTCGCCCGCGGAGGCCTCATCAACATCGCGGGCGGATGCTGCGGCAACACGCCCGAGCACATTGCGGCGATTGCGAAGGCGCTGGAAGGTCAGCCCACACGGGAATTGCGCTCCGTCTCGCTTCCCGCAGCGGGTGCTCCGCCTTTGACCACATCGCCAGCAGCTTGGCAGTTCCGCCCGCTGCGCTTGTCCGGCTCGCGCCCTTTCACGCAGCAGCAAAACGTCTTCATCATGATCGGCGAGCGGACCAACGTGGCCGGTTCGCCGAGATTCGCAAAGCTGATCAAGGACGGCAAGTACGAGGAGGCCGTCGCCATTGCGCGCCAGCAGGTCGAGAACGGCGCAAACGTTCTCGACATCTGCATGGACGAGGGCATGATCGACGGCGTAGCCGCGATGACCCGCTTCCTGCAGTTGCTGGCCAGTGAACCGGAAGTTGCGGCCGTCCCTTTCATGATCGATTCGTCGAAGTGGGAAGTCATCGAGGCCGGCCTGAAATGCATGCAGGGCAAGGGCATCGTAAATTCCATCTCGCTCAAGGAAGGTGAAGTGAGATTCCGCGAGCACGCGGCCACGGTGCGCAAGTATGGCGCCGCGGTAGTGGTAATGGCCTTCGACGAGAGGGGACAAGCGGCGACATTCGAGGAGAAGATACGCATCTGCGAGCGTGCCTACCGCATTCTCACCCATGAGATCGGCTTCCCTCCCGAAGACCTCATCTTCGATCCCAACGTGCTGACCGTCGCCACCGGGATGGAAGAGCACAACAACTATGCGGTCGACTTCATCCGCGCGACGCGGTGGATCAAAGAGCACCTGCCGCACGCCAAAGTGAGCGGCGGTATTTCGAACATCTCCTTCAGCTTTCGCGGCAACAACAAGGTGCGCGAAGCGATGCACGCGGCGTTCCTGTACCAGGCAATCGCCGCCGGCCTCGACATGGGCATCGTGAACGCGGGCCAGCTGGAGATTTACGAGGAGATTGAGCCGGAGCTGAAGACGCTGGTTGAGGATGTGCTCCTGAATCGGCGGCCGGACGCAACAGAGCGGCTGGTGGCGATCGGCGAGGCTCTGAAAGCTTCTGGTGCGGACGCGGCCATAGTCACAAAACAGGAAGAAGAATGGCGTCAAGGTACCGTCGAGGAGCGCCTGAGCCACGCCCTGGTGAAGGGCATCGACACGTACATCGAGGTCGACACGGAAGAGGCGCGGCAGAAGCTCGGGCGTCCCCTGGCTGTGATCGAAGGTCCCCTGATGGACGGCATGAGTGTAGTCGGCGACCTCTTCGGCGCGGGCAAGATGTTTCTGCCGCAGGTCGTGAAATCGGCGCGCGTGATGAAGAAGGCGGTTGCCTGTCTGACACCGTTCATGGAGGAGGAGAAAGCCGCTCTGGCTGCGGCGGGAAAAGAAGTCCGTTCCCAGGGCAGAATCCTCCTGGCCACTGTCAGGGGCGATGTTCACGATATCGGCAAGAACATCGTCGGCGTCGTACTGGCCTGCAACAACTACGAAGTGATCGACATGGGCGTCATGGTTCCGGCGGAGAGAATTCTGGATCGTGCGCGCGCCGAGAAGGTTGATGTCATCGGCCTGAGCGGCCTCATTACGCCATCCCTGGACGAGATGGTGCACGTGGCGCGCGAGATGGAGCGCCAGGAATTCCGCATTCCCCTGCTGATCGGCGGAGCGACCACGAGCCGCGCGCATACAGCGATCAAGATAGCTCCACATTACAGCGCGGCTGTCGTGCACGTCCTCGACGCCAGCCGGGCCGTTCCGGTAGCAAGCAGCCTGCTGGGCGGCGGCAGAAACGAATTCGTCACACATCTGCGCGATGACTACGCTGCGGTCCGCAAGGCTCACGCGGCACCGGCGCAGCCGCTGGTTTCACTGACCGAAGCCCGCGAGCGCCGCACGCCCATCACGTGGCGTACAGAGGACATTGCCGTGCCTTCGTTTACCGGAGTGCGAGTCCTCGACGATTTCCCGCTGGCCGAGCTGTGCGAATACATCGACTGGAGCCCGTTCTTCCACACGTGGGAAATGAAGGGCGTTTATCCCCGCATTCTTGACGATGAGAAGCAGGGCGCGCAGGCGCGGCAGCTCTTCGCGGATGGCCAGGCGTTGCTCAGGCGCATCGTCGATGAGAAGCTGCTCGCGGCGCGCGCGGTGTACGGATTGTTTCCAGCGAATGCAGTGGGTGATGATGTCGAGGTCTACGCGGATTCGTCCTCCTCCCGCGTGCTGGAGCGTTTTCACTTCCTGCGCCAGCAGGCGAATCGCGAAGGTTCCGAGCCGTGCCGGTCGCTGGCGGACTTCATCGCTCCAAAGGAATCCGGCCTGCACGATTTCATCGGGGCATTCGCGGTTACCGGCGGCATCGGCCTGCAGGAACTGGTGCAGAAATTCAAATCCGAGCATGACGATTACAACGCAATCCTCGCCGAAGCGCTCGCCGACCGCCTGGCAGAGGCTTTCGCGGAATGCCTGCACCAGCGCGCGCGCCGCGACTGGAATTACGGCTGCGCCGAACATCTGACCAGAGCCGAACTGATCCAGGAGAAATACCGCGGCATTCGTCCCGCGCCCGGCTACCCTGCCTGCCCCGACCACACGGAAAAGGGCACGCTCTGGCGGCTGCTGGATGTCGAAGCGAAAACCGGCATCCGCCTCACCGAGTCGTTCGCCATGTGGCCCGGCTCCAGCGTGAGCGGCCTGTATTTCGCCCATCCCCAGTCGCGATATTTCGCCGTCGGCAAAATCGGCCGTGATCAGGTCGAGGACTACCACACGCGCAAAGGAATGAGCGTGGCTGAAGTGGAACGCTGGCTGGGACCGAATCTCAACTACGATCCAGCCTCATAGATCGGCGATCAGTACGTCGATTTGATCGCATAAGTCAGTCCCATTGTGAACTGGAACGAATTAGGCTTCGTCGGCGGGAACGACGCCGGCGGGTCGTTCAAATAGCTGTCGATAGTTCCCACCGAGAAGCCAAAGTTCTTCCAGGTGGGGAAGGCCACAGTGTCCGTCTCGTCCGCAGAGTAGGCGTGGGGATTATTGAAGGCCGGAATGTAAGCAAGCTCCTGGGTGAGCGTAAAGATCTTCTCCTTCAGCATGTAATCCGCTGCAATCGTCGACCCGATCAGATTCTGGTTGGCGCTGGACGGCCCCGTGATGAACGATTGCTTCTCGTATTGGATCGTGGCTTTGAGGTCAGCTTGCTGTTTGGCGGAGTGAATCGCCGTCCAGCCAAGGCCGCCACCGTAGATCTGCTGCAGGTTCAGGTTTTGGCTGAAGTTATGGTCAAACGCAGTCTGCGCCAGCCCAAACATTCGCGTTGAGAAGTACTCATCGCGTTCGGCGTCCAGGTGCAGGATGGACGTCTTGGTGGTCGTTGCCGCCACGGGTCCCGTGGGGCCCGCATAGGCCGGCTGCGTGATCTTGCCGAAGGACCCCGCAAAATCCGCGGAGGTGCGATTGCGGCTGTCGAGCCAGCTGACCGTGGGAACGGTCCGCACCAGGCCGAGGCTGCCGGAAACGGTGTACTGGTTCTGCGTTGCGCTCACCAGTGTCGCGCCCGCCGTAGCGGAGCCATTCCAGCCCTGGAAAAATCCAGGTACGTGGTAAAGCTCCTTATCCAGTGTGTCCTTGCTCACGATGAAGGCGGCATCTTTGCTCGGAGTGGGTTGCGGCGCGCTTGTTTGTGCCGCCGGATGCACCGTAACGGACTCGCTGGTGGCATCCAGCGGGCCGACGGGCAGGCTCGCCGCGGTCTGTTTACCCATCGACTTCATGTGGGCGGGCAGGACCGCGAAGTTCTCCGTGGCATGCAGCTCCTGGATCTTCGCCCAGGGCACTTTCACGTCCCCCAGCGCAGGGGTGTTGAACGTGACGGTGCCTCCGGCTTCACTCACCAGCGTGCCGCGCAGCGTGTTGCCGTCCTTTAAAACCAGCGTGTCGGGCGTCGCGGGGGTTTTCTGAGCGTAAGAGAGAGCGGGGGCGCATAGCAGCAATAGCGAAAGCGCGGCGAGACGAGAGCGCAGGACGTACAGGGGCATGAGGGGGTACTCCTTCCTGAGGTTCATAGTTATGTTCTCACCATCCGATGCGCAGGTTGCGGAATAGCGTTGCAGCCCTGGGACCGTCGGCGGCCTAAAGGAGCGGCTTGCCTCAGGAGTCACAGGCAGTGGCGGCTGCATCGGCTGGACGAGCCGCCGCTTTTTCCAGACAATGAGATTATGGCGCTCACCCGGGACCAGGCTCTCGAGTACTTTCGCTCCGACGATCTGATCGGCCTCGGCATGGAGGCGGACGCCGTGCGCCGCCGGCTGCATCCCGAAGGCGTGGTCACCTACATCATCGATCGCAATATCAACTACACCAATTTCTGCACAGAGTACTGCACCTTCTGCGCCTTTTACCGCCCGCTTAAAGGCAAGCTCGCCAGCGAGGGCTACATTCTCGATTTCGAGACGATCTACCAGAAGATCGCCGAGACCCTGGAGATGGGGGGAACCGGCGTGCTCATGCAGGGCGGCCTGCATCCCGATCTGAAAATCGACTGGTTCGAGCGCCTTCTGCGCGGCATCAAGCAGCGCTTCCCGAAGATCTGGCTGCACTGCTTCTCGGCTTCGGAAATCCTGGCCATCGCCGAGTACAGCGATCTGACCGTCCGCGAGACCATCGAGCGCCTGCGCGACGCCGGCCTCGACTCCATCCCCGGCGGTGGTGCGGAGATTCTCGACGACGACGTGCGCCAGCGTATCGCGCGCCTCAAGTGTTCGACCGGCGAATGGGTCCTGGTGCATCGCACCGCGCATCAGCTTGGCATGAGGACCACGGCAACCATGATGTTCGGCGTCGGCGAGACCCTGGAGCAGCGCGTCAACCATTTCGACGTGATCCGCCGCCTCCAGGACGAAACCGGTGGGTTCACAGCCTTCATCCCCTGGAGCTTCCAGCCCAGGCACACCGCCCTCGGCGGACGCGGATGGGAAGAAGCGACCGCAGTGGATTACCTGAAGGTCCTTGCGATTTCGCGTCTCTACCTCGACAATATCGAGAACGTGCAGTCGAGCTGGGTGACGCAGGGACTCAAGGTGCTCCAGATGGGCCTGCGCTTCGGTGGCAACGATGTCGGCTCGGTGATGCTGGAGGAAAACGTCGTGCGCGCCGCGGGCACGGCGAACTGCACCACGGAAGAAGAGCTGCGCCGCGTTATCCGCGACGCCGGCTTCCGCCCCGCCCAGCGCGACACGCTGTACCGCACGATGTTCCTGAACTAGCGATGACGGGATACGGATTACGGGTTACGCGAAGCGCTGTTCGGTTCGGAGGAAGCCCACGATGCCCTGGTATGACTACCTCGCCGCATTCTTTGCCGGGATGTTTCTCGCAAATGTGGTTCCCCATTTCGTCCACGGCGTCTCCGGCGACCCGTTTCCCACTCCATTTGCCAGGCCGCCAGGCCGCGGACTCTCCTCGCCGACGGTGAACGTCCTCTGGGCGCTGCTGAATCTCGTGATCGGTTATATTCTGCTGCGTGCCGGGCACGTCTCCCGCGCGAACCACGCGTCTCTCGGCGTCTTCTTCGCTGGGGTCGTATTGCTCAGCATCCAGCTCAGCATATCCTTCCAGAAAAAGCAGCCTCGATAGAGAGGTCACGGCACCTGCAAATCCTGCGTCAGCGGCGTGTGCTCCGAGGAATCACCGATATAAACGACGAAGCGGCCAGGATCCACCTGCCAGTTGTTCTTCGCGTCGCTCCAGTAGGCGAATGATCGGCGATCGAGCGCGAGCGTGACGTGCTTCGTCTCGCCCGGCGCCAGCCGAACTTTGGCGAAGCCCTTCAGTTCCTTTGTGGGGCGCTTCACTTTCGCCGAAGGATCGCCAACGTACAGCTGCGCCACATCCGCGCCTTTCCGGCTTCCGGTGTTCGTTACATCGAAAGACACCGTGTAGGCAGGGCTGGCCGCGGAGTTGTCAGCGGAGGGCGCGATGGCGATGTGCGAGAACGAGAACGTGGTGTACGAAAGCCCGAAGCCGAAGGGGAAGAGCGGCTGGATGTCGTTCGTCGTGTAGTAGCGGTAGCCGAGGAATACGCCTTCGCTATAGGTGACGTGGGGCGTACGGCACGGATGATAGTAGTCGTAGCCGAGGAAAACGCCTTCAGAGTAGGGACACTTCGCTTTTTCTGCCGCTGTGGGCGGGGCGGGGTAGTAGCTGTCGTGCACAGGATTCTGCTCCCATGACTTCGCCAGACTAATCGGCAAATGACCTTCAGGATCGTGCTCGCCGCTCAGGATCTCCGCGAGAGCGCGGCCGCCTTCCTGGCCCGGATACCAGTTATGCAGCAGCACCGGCACGTCGGTGAGCCAGCGGTGCATATCCACGTTGCCCCCGGCGGTGATGGTCACGATGGTATGCGGATTGGCATGCGCGACCGACTCGATCAGCTGGTCCTGGCCAAAGGGCAGAACGTACGTGCGGTCGAAGCCTTCGCTTTCTTCTGTGGGGTCATAACCTACCGAGACGACAGCCACATCCGCCATGGCGGCAATGCGTTTGGCTTCGGGTGTCACGAGGTCGCTGACCGCGCGGATGCCCAGACTGATCCGCGGATAGGTGGACTGAGTCCAGTAGTCAAGCTGAACTGAGGCGAGCTGCCCAGCCGTAAGGGGAACCTCCGCGTAGAGCGGGCCTTGTCCTTCGCGTGAGGGCTGCACCAGCACCGTCTTTCCATTCACCATCAGCTTGTACGCATCACCGCCATCGGCGTGGACGAGAAAAAGATAGTCGCCGGTGGTGGTGGGCTGGTATTGCGCCGTGTAGCGGACGCTGTGCTCGCTCGGCTTGCCCATCGAAGGCCCAGGGTAGGCCAGGATGTGCGAGACGTGGAAGACACGCGGCGTTCCCTGGAAGTTGGGATTGTCGAACGACTCCACTTTCACTTCCTGTCCCATCCACGTATTCCGATCGGGCTGGCCACTGGAGTTATAGAAGTTGGTCTGCTGGAACATGTCGTCTTCCGTGGGCAGACCCCGCGCGTAGAGAACCTTCACTTTCCCCGCAAAGGCGTCCGAGATCCCCGTCATGAAGCTCACCGGCGAGTACGCTTCGACCTGGGAGCTTCCGCCGCCGCCCGGCACGGCCGGCCACGCATCGGGGCCGAGTACGGCAATGGTGTGGACCTTCGCCATATCGAGCGGAAGCAGATGGTCATCGTTCTTGAGCAGCGTGATGCTTTCGAGCGCTTCCTGCAGTGCTACCCGGCGGCCGAGCTGACTATATTTGGCGATCGATGGCTCGAGCTGGTCGGCATTGTCATTCGTCACGAATCCGAAGCGGATCGCTTCGCGGAAAATGCGTCGGACTTTCTGGTCGATCGTGGTGACAGAAACCTGGCCGGACTGGACGGCCGGAGTCAGGTTCTCCGGGTTCATGAATCGGCCGCTGGGCATTTCGAGGTCGAGCCCGCCATTCGCCGCGCCGACGGCGGAGTAGGTCGCATCCCAGTCCGACATCAGGATGCCGTGGAAATGCCAGTCCTTGCGGAGAATGTCGATATTGAGGTGCTTGTTCTCGGTAGCGTGAACACCGTTAACGAGGTTATACGAGTCCATGATGGCGCCGACGTGGCCCTGTTTCACGGCGGCTTCAAAAGCGGGGAGATAGATTTCGCGCAGCGTGCGCTCGTCCATGTCCGCACTCAGATTGTGCCGATTGAACTCCTCGTTGTTGGCGTCGAAGTGCTTGACCGTGGCGATCACGCCCTGGCTCTGCACGCCCAGGATGTATTGAGCAGCGATTTGTCCGGCAAGGAAAGGATCTTCGCCAAGGAATTCGAAATTGCGGCCGTCAGGGGCGGCGCGATAGATATTCACGCCGGGGCCGAGGAGGAAGTTCACGCCCCGTGCCCCCGCGTCGTCCCCGATCGAAACGCCCATCTGGTGCGCAAGCTCGGGATCCCATGAAGCGGCCAGCGCGATGCCGCCGGCATACGCTGTGTCCGGTCCCCAGGTGCGAACGCCTTCGGGGCCGTCGCTCATCTTGAGCCTCGGAAAGCCCGCCGAGGGTTCGGCCCGGATGAACATGCTGTCCACACCGCCGATCAGGTCGAGCTTCTGCTCGAGACTCATTTTGGCGATCATTGTGTCGATTTGGTGCTCGATGGCGGGACTGTCGGGAGCAGGCCCGTGAAGTTCCGGCGACGACGATTGAGCGGCGAGGGGAAGCGCGTAAAGAGCGCAGACAAGATATGCAGCAACAAGACTGAATGAACGGCGCAAGGATTCGCTCCTGGGCAACGTTTACCAGAGTCGCAGGTGCCTGCGCGGTTTGTAAAGCGCCGGGTGAAGCGGAAAGGATACTTCCGTTCGGGAGATCGCTGGTTATGCGAGTAATCTGAGGACTGTCTGGAGCGGAGAGGCTGGTGCGTGCGTGCTGCGCGCCTGCGCCGCTCCTGTACAATCGCGCGTGGTTTGAACGGCGAGGACCCAACGGAACGATGGCATATTTTCTGGGCGTGGATGCAGGCGGGACCAAAGCGGAGTTTGTGCTGGGCGATGAAACGCGTGAGCTGGGCCGCGCGCGCATGGGCACTCTCAAACGGATGAAGACCAATGCGGAAACCGCGGAGGCGAATCTGCGAAGCGGATTGGGAGCGCTCGAGGAAGCTACCGGAGTCTCGGCGCGCGCCGTTGCCCGGACCTGCGTGGGCACAGCGGGTGAGACCGTTCCCCTGGTGACGGATTGGCTGCGCGAGGCTTTTGCCCGGCACGTGGGCGGGGAGTTGCTGATCCTCGGAGACGTCGAAATTGCGCTGGATTCTGTCTTTGCTGGCGGCCGCGGCGTGCTGGTGCTGGCAGGCACCGGCTCCAACGTCGCGGGAAGGACCGCCGCCGGCAAGGTGTTGCGCGCCGGTGGATGGGGTCCGGCTCTTGCGGATCAGGGCTCGGGACATTTTCTGGGGCTGGAAGGATTACGACGCGGATTTTTGGCGCGCGACGAGGAGCGCTCGACTGGATTGCTGGAGGCTGCGCGGAAGTTCTGGGAGCTCGGTTCGGTGGAGGCTCTGGTGGAGTACGCGAACGCCAATCCGGCTCCGGATTTTTCGCCTTTGGCGCCGGGGGTGGTTGCGCTGGCGGAACAAGGCGATGCCGTGGCGCGGGAAGTGATCGAGCAGGGAGGGCGCGACCTGGCAATGCTGGCCGGGTTGGTAATCGAACGGATGCGGATCCTGGAGGGCGGCGCCTTCGAGGTTCCCGCCGTCGCCGTCGCGGGGAGCATTCTGGATCGAGTCGCTCGCCTGCGGGACGCCATGAAGCTCGCTCTGGCCGCGCGATATCCCGGGATTACGCTGCTGGAGAAGCCGGCAGATCCCGCAGCGGGAGCATTGTGGAGGGCGAGGCAAGATTGCTAGTTCGTCGTGTTGCGCGGCTTGAAGTGGAGTCGCGGCTGGTTCCAGGGCGTGCGGCGCGGCAGCCAGCGGTGCACGTGGGCGCAGTAGTGCTCGTACTCTGCGCCGAATTTGCGGCGTAGAGTCGGTTCTTCATAAAAACAGACGAAGAGATGCGTTGCCAGCCAGGCGCAGGCCGCATAGACAAGAACACCGGGGCTCGCAAAGAGCACTCCTTCTCCCAGAAGGAACAGGAGCACAGAAACATACATTGGGTTGCGAACGTAGCGGTAGAGGCCAGTGACGACAAGGAACTGCGGGGGCAGAGGCGGCGCGGGCGTGCCGTAGCCTTCCCAGACGAAGCGGCGGAAAGAATCGAGTACGACGATCGCGCCAATGGCCATCAGACCCGCGCTCGCGTAACGAAGGGGAATTGGATCCCAGCGCGCGGGAGCGATGCGCCAGCTGGTCATGAGCCAGGGGACAAACCCGACGACGATGCCGGGCACAACCAGAAGGAAGACCGCGGTAACGAGGGACGCGCTGGATCGTCTCATGAGGACGCCCCCTGGCTGCCGAAGCCGGCAGGCAAAGCCGCGGCGGAGCCGCCTTTTGCGCCGGAACGGCAACTGCGAAGAGAATAGACCCGAGAGGATCGGTCCGAAATGAAAAAGCTTCTGGCGACGGTGGTTGTTTTCGCAGGGATGGTGGGCCTTGTGGCGCTGCGCCTTCCAGCGCAGGAGCCGGTGATTCCGTATGCGCCGCCGCGACCCGCGAATACGCTCGTGATGCTGCCCGATGGATCCACCGTCCACGTCGAGCTGGCCACGACGGAAGCGCAGAGAGAGTATGGCCTGATGGAGCGCACCCACCTCGCGCAGGGGCGGGGCATGCTGTTTGTTCATCAGCATCTGGCCGACCACGGCTACTGGATGTATCACTGCAAAATCGGGCTCGACATCGTCTGGATGGATGCGAGCCACCAGATCGTCGAGATGAGCCCGAACACGCCTCCCTGCCGCGGCAAGGCGGCAACGTGTCCGACCTACGGCGGACATGAACCGTCGAAGTATGTGCTGGAGCTGCCGGTGGGATCGATTGCTCTGCACCACTTGAAGGTGGGGCAGCGGATCGATTTCAATCTGGGCAGCAATCAATAGTCCGAGTTGTGGAAGAGCTCCCCGGGGAGCGGAGTGGCGCTACCGCTTCTTCTTTTTGTGGTCCTTCTTCAGCGGCTTTGAGGGCTTCGCGGGCCGCTTTACGGCAGGCTTCGCGGCCTTTTTCTTCGAGATTGGTTTCGCAGCCGGTTTGGCGGCCTTCTTTGCGGGTGGCGCAGGAGCCCTGGGCTTCGGCACTCGTTTGGTCGCCGCCTTCGTCTCCGGTTTCGTTACTTTGGCCGCAGGTTTCCCTTCAACTTTGGCCGCGGTCTTCGGCTGCGCCTTCGCCGACGCCCTGGCCTCAGGCCTGGCGCTGGGCTTTGCCTCCGACACTGGAGCTTTGCCCGCAACCCTGGGAGCCTCTTTCGCGGCTTTGCCAGGGCCGCCCTTGCCGGCTGCCTTGGGCGCAGGCGGCAGTTTCTCCGCATACTCCCGCTCTGCCTCCTCGTCCTCATCTTCGTGCTCGTCGTCGGCACTGCGGGGAAGATCCAGGTCTTCTTCCTCCTCCTCGATTTTGGGCTCAGCACGGCGTCGCGTGCGGCGAATAACGACCGGCGGGGGCGGAGCCGGTGGTGAGAACGGCTGCAGGAAGGCGCGAATCTCCTCGTCGGTCTGCAGCTTCGAGTCCATGAACTGGTAGAACAGCGCTTCCGCGACGTTGCCGTAATCCGGCAGGTCCGGCGTGATGCGCATCTCGGCCATCAGGGCAACCGGAATTTTTTGCCGTGCTTCCGGCCAGACGTTGAAAAAATTATTGAATTTCTCGCGGACCTGCGCGTTCTTTGAGGAAAACGCCAGCCACAGCACCGCCTCCGGCGAATAGCTGGTCAGCAGTTTCCAGGTGGAAGAGGGTGTGCTCGCCCCTTTACCCAATAGCTCTTTGGCGAAATCCTTTGCCGATTTTTCCAGGCCGTTCCACTGTTCCACGAAGCCATGGCGCGGGAAAGCACGCTTCAGAGAGGCAATATCCTTGGGCGGCATCTTCGCCGTCAGCAACTCCATGTGCCCCGCCGAAGTGTCTGCATGCACGCCCAGCATGAGGAGGCGCACGTAAATACGGGTCAGCTCTTCCAGGCCCTTCACGTCGGCTTTCGCAGCGGTCCAGGAAGGACACAGCGCCTTCATCCACCCCTCAGCTTCCAGCGTTCGAAGCACTTTCAGAGGATCTTCCTCGTGCGCGATCTCTTCCAGTTCGTACCCGCGCAGGTACGGAGAGATCTGGTCGATAATCCCCTCGGCTTTGGCGTTCTCGTAACGCTGCCTGGTGCGCGCCTCCATCTCCCATCCGGTGCGCACAGCCAGCCGAATCGCGCGAATCATCCGCGAAGGATCCTCCAGGAACCCGTAATTGCTGGCGAGACGCAAATGGCGCAACTCAATGTCGGCAAAGCCATTCAGCGGGTCAAGCAGCAGCCCCCACGAACCCTCGTTCAGCGAAATGGCCATGGCATTGGCCGTGAAGTCGCGGCGCCGCAGGTCCTCAAGGATAGGCGCCCAGTGGTAAACCGGCTTCCCCGGCTTCGGGTATTCCTCACTCCGGCAGCTGGAAACTTCCACGCGCACCGAGCCAGGGAACCAGAAAAAGAGCGTCCGCGAAGGCTCGTGCTCTCCCCACGAGACTGCGCCAGCTTTCTCCAGCACTTTCTTTAACTTGAGGGCGTTACCCTGAACGGAAAAATCAAGGTCGCGGACGGGAAACCCGCTCGTGAGGTCCCGCACCGCGCCGCCGGCCAAAAACAAAGGCATGCCGGCATTACGGGCGGCATCACGTACAAGGCGGAGGGCGTTTTGCTGTGCGGCGGAAAGGCGATTTTCGAGAAGATAGTTATAGTCGGGCATTGTGCTGATACAGCTACAGGTCCTTCGGCGCGATTCGCCTCCGTTGCCCGGGACGACTCCTAATTGCTTGAAGATACAGCCACTTACCGGACAGAGGAGCTGTAATCCGAACTAACAATGTAACATAATGAACGCGTGCGTTACCAGCGCGTCTGCACAATTTTCGATGCGCGCGAACGCGGATGTGCAACAATCCTTGTTTCTTTTCCCAGGATCTCCTGGGAAACCCCGGGGAAGCCATGGCATCGAGCCGAAAAAAGGCAATCTTCCGCAAGCTGTCGCGCGACTGGCTGGCGGGCTACCTGCCTGCGGGAGATTTCGTCCACGGCGGCCGCGTCGAGATGCTCGATTTGGAAGGCAAGGTCGTGTCGCTGGACACCGACGATCTGAAGTGGATCTGCTACGTCCGCGACTTTAACTCCGGGGAACTGAACAATCCGGAACGGCTCATTCGAAAAACTTTCGCCGGGCGGCCACGCGGCGATGGATTGTTCCTGCGCGTACGCCTGAAGGACGGTGACCTGGTCGAGGGTCTGGCAGCCAACGATGCCAGCCTCATCGCCAGCGAAGGTCTGTTTCTCACCCCTCCCGATCTGCGGTCGAATACCCAGCGCATCTGGATTCCGCGAGCCGCCGTGGAGGAACTGGAAGTGGCGGCCGTGATTGGCGGCAGGAAAAAGGCGGAGGCCCAGGCGCCTGCGCCGGCAGAAGCGGCGCAGGAGGAGCTGTTCGGGGTTGGCGCCGAGACCCTCCACCCCAAAATGGTTCACTGAAGATCGCGCCAGGACCCTCACCGATTCAGCCGGACGATCTCTTCGTTGAGCACCGCGGCAAAGGCGACCCAGCAGCCATACGGTACGAAACATGCCGCGGCAACGCCGTCCACCTTCCGGACACACCGAATGTAATCGAGAATCAGTGCCTCGAGAAGAACCACGTCGGCCAGCGCGACCGCTGGGTTCTGTTTTCCGAAGAAGAGGTGGGTCCACTCAGCGTTGAAAAAAAGCTGCAGAGCCCAGAGACCCAGAGAGCGCGTGCGCTCCGGCGAGGATTGCGCCCGGAAGGTGCGCCAGCCAGAAACAGTCATCAGCGCGTAGAGAACGGTCCACACAGGTGCGAAGACGGCATTGGGCGGGTTGAAGGGCGGCTTGCGTAGTTTTCGGTACCAGGTTTTGGTTTTTGGATTTCCTGGGTTATAGCGAGATCCGAACCACGCGGCGGCGGCGACCGCGCCGGCGAAGCCAGGCAGCAGGATCCATGAGGGCCTGGAATTCATCTGAAGACTCCCATAGTGAGATGGAGCAGACTTTGTGCGCCCTGTCTATCCTGATGCAGGGAGCAGCCCCCAGGAAGCTGGATGAGCGAGGCGTCAGCTGGAGATCGACCATTGCAACGCGGTGGGAAGAGAGGATTCGGCCCGGCGACGTAGTGAAGTTTCCTCCGGGTGAGAAGCACTGGCACGGGGCCTTGCCGGCTGCAGCGATGACGCACAGTGCATTTCAGGAAAAGCAGACGGGAAACTCGTGGACTGGCTGGAGCCGGTCAGCAACGAACGATACCGCGCCTGGGCCCTCCCTGCCGTGGAAGCCGGATATCGAGCCGACGGACAGCAACCGCAAAAGCCGAAGGGTCTGTGACTCGTCTAATCTCTAACTTGTTGCCTGACCCCACGCGTGGGAGGTAGAGATGCGGGGAATCGTTGCGGATCTTCGCCTGGCTGGACGCCAGCTGTTGAAGTCGCCAGGATTTGCGATCATCGCCGTGCTGATGCTGGCGTTCGGCATCGGAGCGACCACAGCAATCTTTTCCGTGGTGGACGGCGTACTGCTCCGGCCGCTGCCGTTTCCGCATGCGCACCAGCTGGTGACGCTGGGCGACCAGGTCGCGGGGACCAACTGGGGCCAGCACGATCAGGGTCCTGTGACGCCGCATGAAGTGGTGACCTACCAGCAGGAGCTGCACTCGTTTTCCAGCCTGGGCGGGTTCGGGTTCAACAGCTATGAACTTTCCGGCGAGGGTACGCCGGTGACCGTCCTCGCTTCCCGCATGACGCCGTCCGCATTCACCACGCTGGGCGTTGCGCCGCTGTTGGGGCGCGTGTTCACGCAGCAGGAGGACACGCAGCACTCGCAGGTGGCGGTGCTGAGTTACCGCACGTGGAAGTCGCGCTTCAACGGCAATCCGCACGCTGTGGGCACGAAGGTCCTGCTGGATCGGAAGCCCTACATCGTAATCGGCGTGATGCCGAGGAATTTCGAGTTTCCGCTCACAGGCGGGAGCCTGCAGCGAGTCGAACTGTGGGTACCGATGAGCTTTGCGCCGGAGGAACTTGGCCCGGAAGCGGAGACGAGCTGGTATCTGGAAATGGTGGGGCGGCTGAAGCCCGGTGTGACTGTGGCGCAGGCTGAGGCTGACGTGAGCCATGTGGCGCAGGAGATCATTCGGAATTATCCGCCGGACGAGGCCAACTTCCGGTTTCGCCCGGTGGTGTATCCGTTGCAGCAGATTACGGTGCTCCAGGTGCAGCCGCTGCTGCGGCTCCTGTTCTGGGCGGTCGCGGTGGTGCTGCTGATCGCATGCGCCAACTTTGCCGGGCTGCTGCTGGTCAGGGCGATCCAGCGGCAGCGTGAGACGGCGGTGCGGCTCGCGCTGGGCGCGACCGCAAAGACTCTGCTGAGGCAGACCATTACCGAAAGCCTGCTGCTGAGCGTGGCGGGCGGGTTCATTGGCATCGGGCTGGCGGCCTTTGCGATCTACGGCGGACGCAATTTTCTGCCTGACAATCTGCCCCTGACGAACGAAATTGCGCTCAACTGGGCGGTGGCGGGATTTGCGCTGATGCTGGCCGTGCTGACCGGAGTCTTCTGCGGATTGGCACCGGGCTTCGCAGCGCTGCGCACCAACGTGAACGCGCAGATGAAGGAAGGCGGGCGCAGCGGTTCGGCCAGCGGCACCCATGCGTGGCTGCGTTCAGGGCTGGTGGTGCTGGAGATTGCCGTGGCCTTGATGTTGCTGGCGGCTTCGGGTCTGCTATTGCAGAGCTTCAGGAAAATGAGTGAAGTCAACCTGGGCTTTGCTCCGGATCACGTGGCGACCGCGGTGTATTCGCTGCCGCAAAAGCAGTACGCGACCCAGGCGACGATCGACACCTTCAATCGTTCGCTGCTGGACCGGCTGCGACAGCTGCCTGGCGTGCGATACGCAGGCCTGGCGAGCGC
Source organism: Acidobacteriaceae bacterium (assembly GCA_030041515.1). Taxonomy (GTDB): domain Bacteria; phylum Acidobacteriota; class Terriglobia; order Terriglobales; family Acidobacteriaceae; genus Palsa-343. The sequence continues at coordinate 65,282 of JASHNS010000027.1, forward strand.
CATTCCCGCAACAGGAGACGGGCTCGAGTCGTTTGTTGCCCAGGGGTACGTCGATCCGCGGGGGCCGGACCGCACCGCGGCTTCGCCGATTCAGGTGATTGGGGACTATTTCACTGCCATGGGGATTCCGCTGCTGCGCGGGCGGTATTTTACGGACGCGGATGATGCGAACAATCAGCTGGTTGTGATTGTGAACCATGAGTTTGCCGAGCACTACTGGCCGCATCAGGACCCGATTGGGAAGCGCATGCGGCTGGGAGCGGTGAAATCTCCGACGCCGTGGATGACCATCGTCGGTGAAGTTGCCGACGCGAAGCTGATTTCGCCCGATCGGGATGCGGGGGAGCAGTTCTTCACGCCTGTGGCGCAAGCGGAGAAAGACGCCGGATCGTTGGCGCAGCCCACCGACCTGAATGGGAACAGCGGCTACATTGTGGTGCGATCGGCGCTGCCGCCGGATCAGATAGAGAACGGAATCCGGAAGGTGGTGCGGCAGCTCGACCCCCAGTTGCCGCTGAGCCAGGTGCAAACCATGGATGAGGTGCTGGCGCTGAGCGAAGGGCCGCGGCGCTTCAACACAACCGTGATTGCAAGCTTTGCGTTGGCGGCCGTGTTGCTCGCCGGTCTGGGGATCTACAGCGTCGTCGCCTTCTCGGTGGCGTCGCGCGTGCGGGAGATGGCCATTCGTGTTGCGCTGGGATCGCAGCGCGCGGACATCCTGCGGTTGGTGCTGTTCTCCGGAGCGAAGCTGGCTGCGGTGGGAGCGGCGATCGGACTGGTGGGCGCCGGTTTTGCAGCGAGTTTTATGCGCACCTTCCTCTTCCAGGTGAGCGCGTACGATCCCGCGGTGCTGGTGCTGGCGGCCGTCGGAGTGTTTGTCCTGGCGCTGCTCGCCTCGACCCTGCCGGCCCGGCGAGCGGCGGCCGTGGACCCGATCGAGGCGCTGCGCGGTGAATGAGCGCGGCGGCTTGCACCTGTGCCGGACGGGAACGCCCTGGAGCCCTCTCCCGCTGAGGCATCTGACAAGAGAGAAGACGCGGAGGTGTGAATGAAGATTGCCTTTCTGGGCCTGGGCAAAATGGGCAGCGCGATTGCGCGCTTGCTGCTGAAGAGTGGCGAGGACCTGACGGTATGGAACCGAACGATCTCCCACGCCGAAGCGCTGGAGGGTGGTGGCGCGAAAGTCGTTCTGGCACCCGCCGAAGCGGTCAAAGGCTGCGACGTCGTCTTCACCATGGTCATGGACGATCCGGCGCTGGAGCAGATCGTGTACGACGGCAAGGTGTTGGAAACGATGGGCAAAGGTGCGATTCATGTCTCGCTGAGCACGCTGAGCGTGGAGATGTCACGGAAGCTGACGGCAGAGCACGAGAAGCACGGACAGCATTTCGTCGCGGCGCCGGTTTTCGGGCGCCCCCACATCGCCGAGGCAGGCAAGCTGTGGGTGGCGATGGCCGGCGCAAAGGACGCGGTGAAAAAAGTCCGGCCGCTGGTGGAGAAATTCAGCCGCGGCATCACCGTGGTCGCGGAGACGCCGTGGAGCGCGCACGCGCTGAAGCTGGCGGGGAATTTCCTGATCACGGCAATGATTGCGTCGCTCACGGAGGCGTTCCTGAGCGTGGAGAAGCTGGGGATCGAGCCAGAGGTGTTCCTGCAGACGGTGAACAGCGCGCTCTTCCAGTCGCCGTTTTACGAGATGTACGGGAACATCATGCTGCATCCGCCGGACAGGCCGGGTGGCACGATGGGGCTGGGCGAGAAGGACACGCGGCTGTTCCGCGAAGCGGCACAGGGTGCGGGCGTGGCCACTCCGCTGGCGGACATTTTCCTGGCGACCTTCCATCGCGCAATCGAAGCGGGGATGAAGGATCAGGATTGGGCGGCCGGTTATTTGCAGTTGCAGAGAGCCGGCAATCAGTAGTCAGGAATCATTGATGATCCGTCAACCGCCATCCGTGCGCGGCAGCGGGTCATGTGGGGCGGCATTGTTTCGCAGCGGTGCGCGGAATGATTACGATAAGTGCATGAGCAACAAGATCAGCCTGAAGGACCGAATCGTCTTCATCACGGGCGCAAGCGCGGGCATTGGCGCGGCCTGCGCGCGAGCGTTTGCGGCGGAGGGCGCGCGCTTGCTGCTGGCGGCGCGGCGCGTGGATCGTCTGGAAGCGATGGAGGTGGATCTGCTGGAGGCAGGCGCGGCGGCGGTGCACGCCTTCGCGCTCGACGTGCGCAATCGCCCCGCGGTCGAGCGTGCGCTGGCCGAGCTGCCTCGGGAGTGGCAGGCGATCGATGTGCTGGTGAACAACGCCGGTCTCAGCCGCGGCCTCGACAAGCTCTGGCAGGGCCAGCCGCAGGACTGGGAAGAGATGATCGACACCAACGTCAAGGGCATGCTGTGGGTCACTCGGCCCGTTGTTGCGGGGATGGTACAGCGCGGTCGCGGGCACATCGTGAACCTCGGATCAACGGCGCAGGATCTGGCCTATCCCGGCGGCAATGTGTATTGCGGGACCAAGGCCGCGCTGAAGCTCATCAACGACGGTCTCCGCCAGGACCTGCTGGGGACGCCCATCCGTGTGAGCGATGTGGGCGCTGGCATGGTGGAGACGGAGTTCAGCGACGTGCGCTTCCACGGAGACAAGGAGCGCGCCGCGAAGGTCTACCAGAACATCACGCCCCTGCAGGCGGAAGACGTAGCCGATGCCATCGTTTGGGCAGTCACGCGCCCCGCGCACGTGAACGTGGCGCACGTGCTGATCACGACGATCGATCAGGCGAATTCCATCATGTTTAACCGGAGAGGGTAGTGCAACGCCAGCGCAGCACGCAGATAAAACGGCCAATGGGAATGCAAAGAGCCTCCGGGCAGCAACGGATCCAGACCGCTGCGAGCCTTGCGGAGGGAGTCGATCAAAAGTTCCCGGAACGGTGCGTCTGGTCCCTGTCGGCAGGGAGTAGCTGCCGGGCGGCCCTTCAGGGTGCGGCGAGCTTCGCTTCAATCTCGGCAAGCGCTGCTTCGAGGGCCTGACGGCGAATCGGATTCGAAGTTCGCTCGTCGAGAATGCGTTCGCGCTGCAGCTCCAGGGCCATGCGTTGACGCAGGCGACTGGCGTCTTCTTCGTTTCGCCTGGATACGGCGTGCGACTCCCGTAGCTGCGATTGCTCCACCTGATCTTCCACGGATTTGCTTTCCCAACCTCTGGCCATGCTCTTATGCTAAACCTCAGGGACCGAACTCGCCGCATCTCAAAGCTACCCTGAGGCATCGCTGACGATATGAAGGCCTGGAGAATTTCTTCGTTCGGACTGGAAAATCTGGAGTTCGCAACCCTCCCGGACCCAAAGCCAGGACGTGGCGAAGTGCTCGTGAAAGTCCACGCCGCGTCCCTGAACTACCGCGACCTGATGATCGTCCTCGGCAAATACAATCCGCGGATGCATTTGCCGCGGATTCCATGCTCCGATGGCGCAGGCGAGATTGTCGCCGTGGGCGAAGGCGTCACGCGCGTAGCGGCCGGTGATCGCGTCGCCGGAATCTTTATGCAGAACTGGATCGACGGCGATGCCGACGCCCACAGGATTCGCGGCGCGCTCGGCGGCGACATCGACGGCATGCTGGCCGAGTATGTCGTGCTGCGCGAAGAGGGCGTGGTGCCGGTACCCAATCATCTGTCCATGGAGGAGGCTGCTACACTGCCCTGCGCTGCTGTGACCGCCTGGAACGCGGTGGTGCACGCTGGCCGTGTAAAAGCCGGCGATGTGGTCCTCACGCAGGGTACCGGCGGCGTGAGCATCTTCGCCCTGCAGTTTGCCAGGATGCTGGGCGCGCGCGTGCTCGGCATGTCCAGCAGTGACCAGAAGCTGGCGCGACTACAGCAACTCGGTCTGGATGCCGGCATAAATTATCGCTCCACGCCGGAATGGGACGCGTGGGTCATGGACCAGACCGGCGGACGCGGAGCCGATCTCGTGGTCGAGGTCGGCGGCGCCGGCACGTTCTCGCGCTCCCTGCGCTCGCTGCGCATCGGCGGGACCGTCGCGCAGATTGGCGTGCTGGCCCAGTCCGCCGAAGGCCTCGAGATCCCCCTGATCCTGCACCGCCAGGTCCATTTGCGCGGCATTTATGTCGGTTCGCGGGCCCATTTTGAGGAGATGAATCGGGCCGTTACCCAAGCCAGGCTGAAACCTCTGATAGATGAGGTATTTACCCTGGATAAAACACCGGATGCGTTACGAAAGATGCATGCTGGCGAGCACTTCGGTAAGTTGGTGATCCGTTGCGTGGTGTGAAAAGTCGCGAGTTTGAGGCGACTTTTTCACAGCCTGCGCATCTTAGCATATGCGCTACGGTTGTTTCAGAAAGGAGCGCGGACTCCGATGAAACTCCTTACTTCCTGCCTGCGCGCGGTTCTCGACTTTTTTACAGAGATTCTGTTCGGCTGCAGTCATTCGAAACTGTCGCGCCCGTTTACCTTGAATGACGAAACCTATGAGGTCTGCCTGGACTGTGGAAAGCAGATTTATTACTCCGCGCAGGAGATGCGCCCGCTTACGCCATGGGAAGTGCGGCGGATGAAGGTGGCACAGGCCGGCGAAGTAAAGGTCATGCCGGTCAAGCCGTCCCGTCCGCAACTGGTCCCGGCCCCGGAACACAAATCCAATATTGCTGCCTGAAAGCGTTCTGAAAGAAGTACTGCTTTTGGGGGAGAAAGGAGCGCTTTGGCGCTCCTTTTCTGTTTGGAGCACCAGATGCCCGGGGCTAAGATAAACAATTAACCGGAATGACGCGCAGGGTCCTAAGTCGGCTCTTTCTGGGCGTGCTCGCGCTGGCGGTGGCTGGCTGCGGGAGTATGAATTTTCCTGCCCATGCGGGCAGTGGCGCCCTCGAAATCGCGGCGTCGTCCCAGACGACGACCACCAATGGTCAGATCGCCCTGCGGGCCACCGGCGCGCTCGGCGAAACCCCCGCTGTTACCTGGAGTGTGGTTTCCGGCACGAATGCCGCCTCGCTCGGGCAGGGAAGTGTGGATGCCGCCGGCATTTACACTGCACCCGGTTCGGTCTCTGCGGACAGCGCCACCGTGACGATTGAGGCCAGGCGGATCGCCGATCCCACCGATGCGGCGTGGACGACGATTACCGTGAAGCCAGGCTTTGTCCAGCCGCTGCTGCCCCAGGATGTGGCTCTCATGCCGGGCGCAACCGCCGAAGTCACGGCCGAAATTGCCGAGGTGAATGCCGGCGATGTTAGCTGGTCTCTGTCGACCACACCCCAGGGCGGAGCGGCTTTGCCGCCCGGCGTTCTGGGCGTGGTGGGCGGCAGCGCGTGCCAGCGCAGCGAGGACCATTTCACGACCTGCACGGCGACCTACAGTGCGCCGAGCGCGATTCCCGCACAGCCTGTTTTCGTAGTCGCCTCCGTGAACGGAAGCCGAACAACTGCGCCGCTGCGTGTGCTGGTGGACAGCCATGGAATCGTCAGCAATCCGGTGACGCATCAGGCCATCCAGCCTGGGACGGCCGCGCTGGGAAGTTCCGGCGGCAACGACGGCGACTATGACACGTATCAGGATGCGAACGGCGATTCATACCTGGCCGATTGTTGCGGCGGCACATTGGGCGCCCTTGTTCAGGATCAGCAGGGAAATCAGTACATCCTGAGCAACAACCATGTGCTGGCCGAATCGGACCAGGGACACGTGGGCGACATCATCGATCAGCCCGGGTTGATCGACGGCGCATGCACGCCGCTGAACCGGCCCGGCTCCGTCGTGGATCCCGTCGGCACCCTGAAGTATGTCGTGCCCCTGGCATCCCGGCAGACCAACGTGGATGCGGCCCTGGCCCTGGCCGCACCCGGTGCGATCGATCCCTCCGGAGCGATCCTCGGCCTGGGAACTCCCGGCGCGGACGGGCAGTTGAGCGCGGCTCCGCCGATGGCCGGCGCCGGCGAGAGACTGAACGCGTCGAACCTGGGCATGGAAGTCGCCAAGAGCGGGCGCACCACGGGCCTGACCTGCTCGAACGTCGATGCCGTCGCCCTGACCGTGAAGATCGACTACTACAGGGATTGCGCCGAAACTGAGCCGTACACGACAAAAACTTACACCAATCAGATTGGGATCGGCGGTTCGCATTTTACTGACAGCGGTGATTCCGGCGCGCTGGTACTGGACGCGGCCAACTCCCAGGCCATTGGGCTGTATTTTGCCGGTGGAACGGATGGCGACGGGCACGGGCTCAGCGTTGCGAACCCCATCGGAGACGTACTGCATGAGCTGGGCGCCGCAGCGGGCAGCCGCATGAGTCTGGTCGGAACTACAACCCCGCATTCCATCGCGTGCCTTCGCTACGATCCCGCGGTGCCCGCCGCACCACCTCCCATTTCGCCTGCGCTGCGCAGTCAGGCGCAGTCCATCGCGGACGAATCCCTGGCTCCCTTGCGGGAGGATGGCGCGTTGGGAACAGCCGCAGGCGCGAGCCTCGACAATCCTGGCCAGCCCGCTGTCATCGTGTATGTGGCAACGGCGGACGCGAAGATTCCGCAAACCGTCGATGGAATGCGGACGCAGGTGATCGTCTCTGATCCTGATGCGGTCGCCCGTGGACAGGCGCCTGCCATGCCCGCCCTCGAACCCGGTTTGCACCTGACCCCGGCAGCGCTCGCCCACGCGAAGGCAGTCGTCCAGGAAGTTGCTCCGCAATGGATGACCGACCCCGCTATCTTTGGTGTTGGCGTATCGCAGAGTCGCGATAACCCTGCCGAGGCTGCGCTGCTGGTGTTGGTGGATATCGGCCGCACTCCGCAATCCATGCCGGCAACCATGGGCGGCCTGCGTGTTGAGTATCTGCGCCTGCATCGCTTCCACACCACCCGCGCGCGGGGCATGGCGCCCGATCGGATGACGGCGTGCTCGTTGAAGGGGCTCCGCAAAACGAGCGATCCGCACCCGTCCTTCGCCGTTCAGTAAACCGGCTGGTCGTTGCCCCTCTGGGCCCTCCCTTAAACAAGCTTTCCTGGCGGAGGCCGGCGCCTGCAAGCGGCACCCCGGGGCAACAACCGGCGTTGCGCTAGGAATGCAGCGCGGCGATCGTTTCCGGGGCTGAAGCTTGCTGCTGAAACTGGCCTTCCCATTGCGCCACAACCGCGCAGGCCAGGCAGTTGCCAGTCACGTTGATGACCGTTCTTCCCATGTCCATAATGGCGTCAACCCCAAGAATGATCAGGATCGGCGCGGTTGGCAGTCCAAACATCGACGCGGTGGCCAGAAGTAAAACAAGGCCGGCCCGCGCCACCCCCGCCACTCCCTTGCTCACCAGCATCAGCACGGCCAGCATCAGCATCTGGCGGCCAAACGTCATGTGAATGCCCGCGGCCTGCGCGGTGAAAATAGACGCGATGGAAAGATAGAGCGCCGAGCCCGCCATGTTGAAGGCGTAGCCGGTGGGAATCACAAACGCGACGATGCCGCGCGGCACGCCGAAGGCTTCCATGGCTTCCATAGCCCGCGGCAGCGCCGCCTCGCTGGTGCTGGTGGCAAAGGCGATGGTGGCCGGCTCGGCCACGGCGCGCAGGAATCGGCGCACCGGGATGCGCGCGAGCAGCGCGGCCGGCAGCATTCCGCCGAGCACAAAAACCAAAAGCGCGACGTAGAGCGTGAGTACCAGCTTGCCCAGGCTGAACATCACGCCCACACCGGACTGCGCCACCGTATAGGCCAGCGCCGCGCCCACCCCCACCGGCGCGTAATACATCACGTAGTTCGTGAAGACAAACATCGCGTCCGTCAGCGACTCGGCCACGCGCAGCAGCGGTGCCCGGCGCGCTTCACTCAGGCGCCCCAGCGCCAGCCCGAACAGGATCGCGAAGACCGCGATCTCCAGAATGTCGTTGCGAGCGATGGCGGCAGCGATGTTGTCCGGGAAGATGTGCACGAGGAACTGCTGCCAGCTCAATGCCGGCGCGGAAGCGATCGTACTCGCCTGAAGTGCGTGCGTGTGGGTGACGTCGAGACCGGCTCCGGCGTGGTCGAGATCGATGGCTGCGAGTCCGATCAGCAGCGCAATCGTGGTGAGAATTTCGAAGTAGACGAGCGATTTCAGGCCCAGCCGGCCGACGGCGCGCCCGTCGGCGTGCCCGGCGATGCCGGTGATCAGCGTGCCGAGGATGAGCGGCGCGACGATCAGCCGGATCAGCCGGAGAAAGATGTCGCTGAGGAAGCGGCTGGCCAGAGCGGCGTGGGGCGCGTCGATGCCGAGTTCCAGCCCCGCGATCATGCCGAGGAAGATCCACCCGGTCAGCGAGCGCCGTCGCCAGCATGCCCACGCCAGTAGCAACAGCGCGGCCAGGCGGACCGCCAGATCCGCCGAGCGCGACCCGGGCGCGATATGTTGCGCGAAAGCGGCCGCGCTGTACAGGGCCATCCCCGCCATCACGACTCCGGCTACCCGGTGTGACCGCGCTTTGCGTTCTGGAACAGGGGGCGCCATGGAACAGACAGCATAGCGCGTTTACGCCGGAGAAGAACATCGGTATTTCAACGGCGGCCGTGGTCTATTCTGGGGGCAGGAAACATTCCATGCGAACCCTTTTCCGTGTCCCGGTCCTCTTGTCGTGCGCCCTGATCGCGGGAGCGGCGGCTTCTGCGCAGATGCTCGAGCCGCCCTCTGCGAATGCGCCGGCAGCGCAAAATGGCAATCTGCTCACGAACCCGGGAATGTCCCCGGGCGAGCAGTTCCTGTATCAGCTGGATGAGAAGTTTGCCGCGGAGACCGCCAAAGGCGGCGGCGCAGCCTTCGCATCCTGGTTCGCGCCGGACGCGGTCACGCTGGCGAACGGAAAAGCTCCGGTTGTCGGACGTGATGCCATTGCAGCGCAGGCGACCTGGAAGCCGCAAAGCTATCAACTTACCTGGACGCCGGAAGGCGCCCGCCTCGGCCCCGGCGGCGACATGGGCTTCACCTGGGGCCATTATCAGGGCGTGTCGAAAGATCAGGAAGGGAATCCCGTGACCACGTCCGGGCGTTACATCACTGTCTGGAAGAAGCAGCCGGACGGCCAGTGGAAAGTGGCGCTGGATGCGAGCAACGACGGGCCTCCGGAAGACTGCTGCCGGCTACCGCAGTAAGTTCGGGGCCCGACGCGCCCGGAGTGAAACCGAGCCTGAGCGCTCCCGCCCGCACTCCAAAGTCGAGTCGCGCCTTTCAGATCTCTGTGTCTGCGATCTGCTCCGTCATCATCTGGAAGTGATAGCCCATGACCGCCATCGTCATCGCGGCCCCGAACGAACGTGGGTAGCGAATGGCGGCCAGGACCACGAATCTCCAGTAGCTGCGTCGTGCCCGTCCGTACACTCCCTGACGCAGAAAGGACAGCATCAGAGCGCGAAGGTTTGCGATGTTGATGCGTGCGCGGTAGCGCGGCTGGCATCGCTGCAAATAGTCCCGCACGCGCTCGTAATAAGCTTCGCAGTTATAGATCCTGCGAAGCACGGAGCGATACCCTTCGACGAGGCGGTGCGGATTCATGCGCGGCACGAAGTTGAGTTCGCAGCCGGTGTTGTTGCCTCCGCCGGCGTGCAGGATGCGGCCCTCGCGTGTCAGTCGGCGATGCAGCTGCGTTCCGGGCATGGCCTGGAGCAGCCCTACCATGGCAACTGGAATGGCGCTCTTCTGAATGAACTCAACGAGACAATCGAAGACATCTTCGCGGTCCGTATCGAAGCCGAGAATGAATCCGCCCATGACTTCGATGCCGTAGCTCTGGATCGTCGCGATGCTGTCGAGCAGGTCGCGGCGCGTGTTCTGGTGTTTGTTGGCGGCGGCCAGGCTCGACGCATCCGGGGTTTCGATGCCAAGGAAAACCGAGGCAAAGCCGGCATCCTTCATCGCCTGCAGCAGGTCGGGGTCGTCGCTGAGATTGAGCGAAGCCTCGGTAATCAGGCGAAATGGGCAGCGGTGTTCGCGCTGCCAGATGGCGAGCGCGGCAAGTAAATCGCGCACGCGAACCTTGTTCCCGATGAAGTTGTCGTCGACCACGAATACCGGGCCGCGCCACCCCAGCGCGTAGAGCTGATCGAATTCGGCAAGAACCTTGACAACTGGCTTCATCCGCGGACGGCGCCCATAAATCTCAATGATGTCGCAGAACTCGCAGTTGAACGGACATCCCCGTGAATACTGCACGGTCATCGTGCTGTAGCGATTCATGCGGATCAGGCTGAAGTCGGGCAACGGCGTGCGGTCGAGCGACGGACGTTCGATTGCCTCGTAGACCGGGCGGGCACACCCTGCTTCGAGGTCGCGGACCAGGTCGCTCGCAATCGCCTCTGCCTCACCGATCACGATGTGGTCCGCCCCCAGTTCGGCGGCGGGCAAACTGGAGGCAATCGGTCCGCCCACCACGGTGCGCAGGCCGCGGATACGGCAGCGGCGAACAATCGAGAGCAGGTGCTCGTGTTGAACGTGCATCCCGCTGAGAAGGACGATGTCGGCCCAGGCAAGATCGGACTCCTTCAGGCGCTCGACATTCGTGTCGATCAGGCGCTTGTTCCAGGAGGCCGGCAGCAGGGCGGCGACCGTCATCAGCCCGAGGGGCGGCTGGGCCGCGCGCTTTCCCTGAAAGGACAAAGCATAGCGGAAAGACCAGTACGTATCGGGGAACCGCGGATAAACAAGCAGGGCGTTCATGAAATCCCGGCGAGCACCGGAGGGACAGGGCGCTCGTGGTACCAGTGTGGTCCCGCACGGCGCGCGCCGAGGCCCGAATACAAAAGAATTACATCGACGCGATCAAAAGAGGCGTACCAAAGTAACTGCCCTGGCGCCGCCGCGGAACTGGAAGTTGACTTGCGTTCGCGATCGGCGAGTACCACATGCGGATCCTCTGGCTTGCCGTTATCCCACCGGTCGCGGATAGAGCCGCCCCCGGTACATCGCCATCGGCTCGACGGACCGGACGGCAACGATCTGGACCGTCGTGTTGTCCGAACCATCGGCCTCAACGGCCGCATTCACCAGGGTGCGGGCGATTTCGTCAGGATTGCCGAGTTCAGAGACAATTCTGCCGATCTCCCGATCCGGCAAAGCGCCGTGCAGCCCATCGCAGCAGAGCACGAGGAAGTCGCCGGCTCGCAGGCTGATCGTCGTCATATCGGCCGTGATGAAGAGCTCCGGGCCCAGCGAGCGAGTCAGCACGTGCCGCGATTCGGATCTGGCGGCCTCGGCCTCCGACAACAGCCCCAATTTGCGTTGCTCGTTCACCCAGGTGTGATCGTGAGTCACGGCTGTGGCGCGGCCATCGCGCACGTGGTAGCAGCGGGAGTCGCCCACATGCGCGATGCACGCCTGATCGTGGCGCAGCGCGCAGGCGACCACCGTCGTCCCCATCGTCTTGCCGCGCCGCTCGCGCGTCAGGCCCTCGTCGTGCACCGCGGCATTCGCATGCTGAATCAGCCGCGGCAGAAAGCCTGGCAGAAAAGTGTTCTCCGGTGCTTCCGCGAACCCCGCGCAGATCACCTCCACCGCTTTGGCGGAAGCGACCTCGCCCAGATCAAGCCCCCCGACGCCATCGGCCAGTACAAACAGCCAGCCCCGCGACCGCGCCTCCTGCCGGGATTTGGGACAAAAAACCCCGATGGCGTCCTCGTTGTTCGTCCGAACTTTGCCAGGACTCGTCGCCTGGCCGAATTCGACTTCCAGCATTCCTGACCGCTCACCCAGCCTGTCCGGCTGCACTCACAGCGAATGGACGCACTCCGCAAGCCGCGGAATGCGTCCTTTCGACTTACCCGGATGCTCTAACTTGCCATCTCGACACTCTTGGTCGCAACCAGAAGTTTCTTCCCCTTCGCTTTCGAGGCTCGAACGAAATAGATTGCTCCGTAAAGACCCCAGGCACCCGCCACTCCGAGCGCGATCAGCGGCTCCTTCACCGTTCCGTAGCCGAGTGCCGGACCGATCAGATAGAAGATCATGCAACCGAGGTTCGCCAGCAATCCGAACCCGGGGATCAGGATGTGGCGCAGCAGGCTGAACTCCGGGCGCTTGTAGAACGCCACGATACACAGGAAGCACGTCAGCGCGTACAGGATGAACGTGCCGAAGTTGGACGTTAGAGTGACCGCAAGCAGGGAATTCGGCAGCGCGGCCATCTTGTCGTGTGAGAAATAGCCGAAACTGGAGAAGATTCCATGAGGCAGCGCAGCCACGACAGAATTCGCAGGCGCCCCGGCATCGCCGAACGCCAGGGACACAGCGATGACGCCGATGACCGCCGAGATCCCGGCCAGCGTCCAGATCGCCCGATGCGGCGTCAGGTTCTTCGCGTGCAGCATCCCGAAGTGCTCCGGCGCTTCCTCGTCGCGGCCCATCGCATAGGTCACGCGTGCGCCGGTGTTCATGCAGGAGAGCGTCGTCCCGATGAGCGCGAGAAAGACCGTCACCGCCTCGGCCAGCATGAAGTACTTGCCCCGCCCTTGTCCCAGCAGCGCGTCGCCGACCATGATCATCATGTCCCCAATGGGCGCGGCTGAGCCGGTCGCCGTCTGCATCGTATAGCCCGAATTGAGGAAGTAATTCGCGGCGAAATACTCGATCAGATAACAGATCAGGCCCTGAATCAGCAGCGATGCAATCACGGCGATGGGTATGTGCTTTTTCGGATTCTTCGCTTCACCTCCCATCGCGGTTACCGATTCGAAGCCGACCAGGATCAGGATGGCAACCGTTGCCTGAATCATCATCCAGTTGAAGTTGTGTACGCCGATCACGGACGCGGCGTTGGGATGGGTGAGGAACTTGCCGGTCGCATCCGTCGTTGGATACGAGATGTGGAACGGTACCGGCTTTCCGGACTTGTCCAGCAGCGGCTGAGGAATGCCCGCCGCGTTGCGCACAATTGTGCCGTCCGGTTGGGTCGCGAATTCATAGGTGTACGTCGCAAGCGTGCTGGAATCGTATTGGAAAGCGGCCGTTCCCGCGGGATGGTTGACGCGATAGCCCAGCGCCAGAATGCTGAACAGAATCAAAGCGGAAATCTGCACCACGTTGATCGCGACATTCACTGCCGTGGACGCATTCGCGCCGCGCTGTGCGATCCATGCCACGCCGAACGAAAACGCGACCGCCACCAGTCCTGTGAAAACAGGTCCCGGGTTCGACCCGCTCAGAAAATTCGGATAGAGAAAGCCCACCACATACCCGACGAACAGCCCGGTGACCCCGACCATCACTCCGGGATACACCCAGTAATACAGATGCGAACCCCATCCAACGATGAACTTGAAGACCCGGGCGAAGCGGAAGGCTTTGTCTTTGGAGAGCAGCGCCTGCTCGGCATAGTAGTAACTGGAACCCGTGCCGGGATAGAGCCGCGATATCTCCGCATACGAGACCGCGGTGGCCAGACACAGCAGCAGCGCGGCAAATATTCCGGCCCACATCGCGGGCGCCGTGGCGCCCGTCCCCGCCTGGATGACAAACGTGAGCCAAAGGAACGCGCCGGGAGCAATCAGCGCCATTGCATTGCTGGTCAGCCCGGTCAGTCCGAGCGTCGCCTGCATCTGGCCTGTAGTCTTCTGGTCTGCCATGTTCTCTCCTGTTGATGGTTTCAGGTTGAAGCGTGATCCCGCTGCTTACGTCCCGGGAGCAAGAATGGCCATCATGCCGAGGCTCAGCGTCGACTGCGCATCGACAAGGTTGTTTGCGCCTTTGTGGAAGAACGGCTCGTTTGACCAGTCATGCCGGTACTCCATCCGTCCAAGAAAGCGCGACTTCCAGAATTTGTGTTCGTAAGTCCCTGTGCCTTCCTTCACCATTTGGGGCATGCCCGTGGCGAAGCCTTCCTTGTCCTGCAGGAATTCAATGCGTCCCGCTAAGGCCTGCTGGGTGGTGAACTGCTCGTGCACGGCGGCCGCTATGCCGCCCCAGTGAGCGTCCGCCGCCGCCACCGGGCCTCGAGCGTCGGTATGGTTGTGGCCGTAATCCACATTGATGTAGGCGTTGAATTTCGGCGTCGTGGTCAGCAGAACGGTGGTGTCCAGCAGATTGCGATACATGCTCAGGCCGCCACTTTTCTCGGGTCCCGTGTAGACATCGGCCGACCAGGTATATTTCGGCAGCGTCAGCGTGCTCGTGAATGCCCCGGTCGGTCCTCCCTCGCCGTTGATCGTGTTGTTCCAGCCATTGACCAGCTGTACGCCGGCAGTCCAGACCTTCGTGACAGGTGTGGAAGTGCGGAGCCCAAAGTGGTAGTAGGGAATGGCCCAGGAGAAGAGGATCGACCGGGAATAGTTCCAGTTATCCTTCGCCTCAATCACTTCGGCGCCGGCGAACGTGACAAACTGCCCAAAATCAACTTCCGTCCCGTGCGTCTTCTTTGGCACCCAGGACAGGTACGCCTGCTCCAGATAGTTATCGTCGTATTTCGTGATGTCGGGATGCAGCAACGCATTGACCCGCCCGAACACCACATCCGCGTGAACCCCCAGGGGGCTGGGATTGCGATTGAACGTAATCCTGGCCTCGGCCAGGTCGAATTGATCAGTTCGATCATCGAAATTGTAAAGATCGTTCGATTGGCCGTTGGCGGCATTGGTCGGATGGTTGTTGTTGAGGCTGCCATACCCGTCGAGATACGCCGTCCAGTCGACGCCGGCAAAATGCCAGTTCGCGGGCGTGCTCGCTGCCGCTGCGGGCGGCGCGGGAGCAGGCGCCGGGCTCTGCGCCCGAGCCCCAACCGAGAGGCTGAAAACGCTGAGAGCGCCTGCCGTGAGCTGAAGAAGCCGCTTTGGCTTCAGAGTCATGCGGTCGGTCCTCCAAATGAGAATTGATGGACTCTGGCCGACACAGATTTCCTGAGCATGGACTGCGTGTGAGCTTCTATCTTGCCGGTGCCTCTATGAACGCAAAGAACTCATGAAGAATTTATGAAGATTTCACGCACAGGGGTCCCGGCTCCCCGCAGAGAAAACTTGAATTCGATCCGCGACTATGCAAACCTGAGGCAACATCTGCTATACGACCGACACTTTCTTCCGTGCCCCGTCCGCATCCGGATGCGAGTATTCTTCGGCCCGCGGCCCGCGCCGCCACTCTGATCGCACAGGGATCCGTCAATGGCTCGTCATCACACCCTTCCCGCCGGGGCGCAGGCGAACAGCACCGAAGCGGAGAAGGTCTGCGAACTGGTGCAGAGCGCGGGTCAACTGAACCTGAAGAACAAGCCCGGCCCTCAGATGGCTCGCCTCATCCACTCCATCTTTGGTGTGGAGGCGGTTGCCATCTTCGACGGCGATCTCAACGAGATCTACGAGTCAGGATCGTGGTTTCCCGGTCTGGAGGACACGATCCGCAGCATCTTCATCTTTGAAACCGTCCGCGATGATCCCGAAACCGGCCTCGTGCGCCGCGTGCTTCGTGTCCGGGACCTCCCGATCGGCGCCATGCTGCTCCGGGGCGAGACGAGCGACCTCGCCGCGACCAACATCGCGTCCCTGGTCTCAATCACCTTCGATCGCTACCACGCGCTGGCCAGTGAGCTGCGCATGGAAGAAGCCAGAAAGACCGAGGAGCTGCGCACCACAGTCCTCGACAGCCTGGCCCACGCCTACAAGACTCCGCTCACCGCGATTCAGGCGGCCAGCTCCGGCCTTCAGGAGATGGGCCACCTCACTCCCGCGCAGAGCGGCCTCGTCGCGCTCATCAGCGAACAGGCGGAGTTGCTCAACCGGCTCACCAACCGTCTGCTCCGCACCGCGCGCCTTGAAAAGCAGAGCCTGCATTCAGAGCCGGTCGCGATTGCGCCCCTGATTGAAGACGTCGTGGCCGGGGCCCAGGAGCAGCTGGCCGGCATTGCAGTGGAAGTCGTTCTCGCGAGCGATGACCTCATCATTGTCGCCGATCGCAGCCTTCTGCAAACCATGCTGGCGCAGTTCGTCGACAACGCCGGCAAATTTGCCGCCTCCGGCTCCGCGGTCACCATTCGTGCGGCCGATCTGTGCGGTGAGGTTCTGTTTTCGGTGCACAACCTCGGCCCCGCAATTCCCGCTGAAGATCATGAGCGCATCTTTGAGCGGTTCTTTCGCTCGGCGCCGCAACACCACGCCCCTGGAACAGGAATAGGCCTTTCGGTGGCCAGGCGGGCAGCCCAGGCTCACGGCGGCCGCGTCTGGGTTACCAGCGATGAAATCCATGGCACCACGTTCTTTGCCTCGCTTCCCGCAATGCCCTCGGGGAGTCAGCCTTGAAGGCGGCCCGGCCAATCCGTGTCCTGCTCGTCGATGACGAGCCGGCCATCCGCCGCGCCTTGCGGACACCCTTAATGGAGCTTGGGTTCCAGGTCGTGGAGGCTTCGCGCGGCGAAGAGGCCATCCACCTGGCGCGCGCCGAATCTTTCGACGCGGTGCTGCTCGACATGAACATGCCGGGGATTGGCGGCATGCAGACCCTCATCCGCCTGCGTCTCTTCGCGCCGCGCCTCCCGATCCTCATGCTCACTGTGCGGGACGAGGAGCACGATAAAGTGGAGGCCCTGGAGAATGGGGCCGACGACTACATCACCAAGCCCTTCAGCATCCGTGAGTGTGTGGCGCGCGTCCGCTCCGCGGTGCGCCGCGCCCAGGCTCCGGAGCGTGCCGAGGACGCCCCCATCCGGATCGGCGAGCTGGAAATCCAGCCCGCCCGCCGCATCGTCCGTAAGGCCGGCCACACCATACGGCTCACACCCAAGGAGTACGACATTCTCTACTGCCTGATGCGCAGCGCGGGCCGCGCGGTCACTTACGGCAAGTTGCTTGCACTGGTCTGGGGAGCGGATTATCGCCAGGAAGTCGACTACCTGCGAACCTTTGTCCGGCAACTCCGCAAGAAGATCGAGAAGGACCCGGCCCACCCCCGCTACCTGCTGACAGATTCCTGCGTGGGCTATCGATTTTCCGAGGAGGTCGCACTCGCGGCCAAACCTGAAGCGCACGGTCCGGATGAACAATACCTCCCGCACGCCTGAACCGGGCCTAGCGGCGATGCGCAAGCAGCAGC
>JASHNS010000028.1 GCA_030041515.1 Acidobacteriaceae bacterium
CTTCAACACGCCGCTGAACAAATATAACCAGCGGCCCGAATACGCCGTCTCCAACGATGATCAGAAATACCTGGTGCGCGTGGCCACCACCTATGCCCTGCCCTTCGGCCCGGGCCAGGCGTGGCTGAACAACCGCCGCCTCACCGGTGAGGTGCTGGGCGGATGGCAGGTGAGCGGCATCTTCGACTACGAAGGAGGCACGCCGATCGGCCCCACGGAAAGCCTGAGCGGTATCGATGGCTTCGATCGCCCTTTCGTGGTTCCTGGCGTGAGTCGGCAAACCTTTAACTATGACCAGGCCAAGGACTACTTTCTCGGCAAACTCGGCACCCCGCCGAAGATGTTCACCACGAACGCCTTTACTCCCACGGCGAACCAATATCAGCTGGGAGACTCAGCGAGAAACTATGCGTCGCTGCGCAATCCCCCGCTGCGAATGGAAGATCTCGATCTGATCAAGCACTTCGGCATCACAGAAAGGATCAACGCTCTTCTCCGCATCGACTACTTCAATGCGTTCAATCGAACCATCGTCAATGGTCCCGATAACAACATCGAGGACTCGACGTTCGGCGAAGTGACCAGCGAAGGCTCAGCGATTATCAACCGTCAGGGACAGGCCACGTTCAGAATCGAATTCTGAGTTTGTCCAGTGGCGTTTGTTCGAACGAATGTCCCAGCTCGCCTGGAGGGGCTCGGTTCTCCGCAATTCTCAGGTTTACGTCTGAGGATCGGGCCAGGGTCCACGGATTCTCAGGGCTGTGTGGTGAGTCGTCGATGAGCGCTCTATCGCCAATGCGCTCAGCTAGCCGCGTCTGATGTCCTGAGTGGTTGCGGAAATACGGGAGCGATTCAACTAACGCCATTGCGATTGGACTAAACTCGTACCGGGATGCCATACCCGTCATGGAACGAGAGCTACGCCTCCGGATATCTACCCTGGGACACCGGCCAACCAGAGCCTGTGCTCGTCGAGTTCGTCGCTTCGGGCCGACAGATGCTGCGAACTTTCCCGGTATAGCTTCGCCGGACCGGACCGCTCCCGTAAGGAGGCATCCGGACTGGTGACGGACGCGGAATATCAGCGGCAGCGAGTCCTCCCCGCGCGGTGTTGTCATAAGAGCCCGCCGGATGCGCAGAGGGAACGCCGTCCCTCACCGGAGATTCTGCACGCCCTGTGGGCTACTGTTTTCATCGTGAACTTTAGCCCTTGCCGATGATGAGGGCAGCCTTCTAAAGTTGCAGGTTCATCATGTGCTGCCGGGTGGTGTGCTCCGCATATGCCCGGACTGGAGATCCTGATGACGGCGCCTTCAGACGCGGTGATGTCATTTTCCTATGATCCCCTCCAGGTGGGGCTTTCCGTTCTGATAGCGATTGCTGCTTCCTACGCGGCCCTTGACCTTGCCGGACGGGTCATGGCGAACCGAAAGGTGGTGCGGGCAGCGTGGCTGGCTGGCGGAGCCTTTTCGATGGGGAGTGGGATCTGGACGATGCATTTCGTCGGAATGCTTGCCTTCCATCTCCCCGTGCCCGTCTTCTATTACTGGCCCACAGTGGTTGAGGCACTGTTCCTCGCCATTCTGGCTTCGGCTGCGGCTCTCTATGTCGTCACTCGGAAACGCATGGGATGGCGCTATGCGCTGATCAGCGGCACGGTCCTGGGCTCAGGCGTGGCGGCGCTGCATTATCTGGGCATGCAGGCCATGCGTATGGATGCGGAATACACGCTGCACCCGATCATCGTGGTTGCAGCGGTTGTTCTTGGAATCCTATTTGCCACCAGCGGCATGTGGCTGGGCTATTACTTCCGGGACGAGCCGCTCCAGACTGCCTGGAGAAGACTCGGAGCGGCAGTGCTGATGGGTATTGCTATTGCTGCCATGCACTACACAGGCATGGCCTCCGCTACCTTCAGGGCGGCGCCCTCTCACTTTTCAGCGGCACATACGGTCTACATTTCGACACTCGGCACGCTGGGCATTGCCGCCACCATCCTCGCGCTGCTCGCGGCCACGATCGTCTCATGTCTTGTAGACCGCCGATTTTCGGCACAATATCTCCAGCTAACCGTGGCACGGGGCAAAGTGGATCTTGCAAACACCGCCACGCTGACGCTGATGGCCGAGCTGACGGCCTCAATCTCCCATGAGATCAAACAGCCTCTGACTGCGATCATCACGAATGCAAACTACTCGCTGGGTCAGCTCGCGAAAGCCACGCCCGACCTGAAGGAGGTACGCCAGGCTATTCAGGAAATCGTCGACGACGGGAATCGCACGAATGCCATCATCTCCCGCGTTCGTGACCTGCTGATGAAAGAGTCCCCTGAACGGGCCCTGACAGACGTAAACGCAATTATCCGCGACGTGCTCCAGTTCCTCCATGCTGAAGCGGAGCAGAACCGAGTTGACATACAGCTGCAGCTGGCGGATCCATTAAGCCCAGTTCACGTGGACCGCGTGCAGCTCCAGCAGGCCTTTATGAATGTCCTTATGAACAGCATGGAAGCGTTGCGGCCTGTTCCCCAGCCACAACGGAAGATCGTGATCACATCTAAGGCAAAAGCCGACGAAATCGTGATCCGAATTGAGGATTCCGGCCCAGGCCTTCTTCCAGATGTATCCGACCGGCTCTTCGAGCCTTTCTTCACGACCAAGGCGGAGGGTATGGGTCTTGGCCTGTCGATCAGCCGTTCGATCGTTGAGGCACATGGGGGCCGGCTTTCCTACATCCCGGGCTCGGACGGTGCGATCTTTGAATTTGCGCTTCCTCAGGCGGCCGGAGAACTCCCATGAACGATCAGCCGGGCGTGGTTTTTGTGATCGACGACGACGCCTCCCTGCGTCGCGCAATTCAGCGCGTGCTCGGATCCGTCGGTCTGCGTGTTGAGCTATTTGGGTCCGCCCAGGAGTTTCTTGACGCCTCGCGTCCGGATGTGCCCAGCTGCGCGGTACTCGACGTCCGGCTGCCTGGAATGAGCGGACTCGAATTGCAGCGTGAACTCACGTCGGCTGGCATGCACATCCCGCTCATCTTCATCACCTCGTATGGCGATATTCCAATGAGCGTACGGGCGATGAAAGCAGGCGCAGTTGAGTTTCTGACGAAGCCGTTCCGAGATCAGGATCTGCTGGATGCCATTCAACTCGCGCTCAAACGGGACCGGCTCCGTCGGGAGACTGAGGCAGATATTCAATTGCTGCGGGAGCGGTTTGAGTCACTCACCCCCCGCGAACGCGAAATCCTGCCGCTGGTCGTCTCCGGCCTGCTCAATAAGCAGATCGCAGCCTCAATCCGGACGAGTGAAGCAACGGTTAAGGTCCATCGCAGCCAGTTGACGCGCAAGATGGGAGCTCAGTCTTTGGCCGATCTGGTGAGAATGGCCGAGAGGATTGGCGTCAGGACAAAGAAACCTTAGCCGAATGTATACCCGCACGCAACTCCGATCATGAGGGAAGACGTTCCGTGCGCGAATCGTTCGTCCGGCTCAACTCGTCGAGCTCTCGCAAGGTAACAGCGCTTCCTTCGACGTGGCCGTCGCGGCCGACAATCGGTCGAGCGGACAAACTCACCCATGCCCAGCTGCCGTCGGCCCTCTCGCAGAGCAGCTCTTCGTTATGGATCGATTCTCCGCGCAGGAGCGCGCGGGCTATCGGATATTCGGAGGGTTCAAGTTGTTGGCCGGCAGCCCCGGGGGCGAGCCATTGATCAAACGCATTGGGCATTCCCTCCGCATCGAGGGGACGACGAAGGATCTTTGCTGCCTGCCGGTTTGCTGCAATGATTCGTCCGTCACTCACGTCGGCAATCATGATTCCAACAGGTACCGCATTAAAGACGGCCTTCAGGTATGCTTCGCTTCTTCGCAGCGCCTCTTCCATCTGCTTGCGGGCGGAGATGTCCACGACCGCTACACATACGCCCACGACCTCGCCTGCTTCATCGCGCGCGGGCTGGTAGGTGGCGAGCAGTACGCGGCCGGCGTCGCTGGGCGATGCTCCGGGAATTCTAACCTCCAGGTCCTGAATAGATTCGCCCTCGAGGGCGCGTTGCAGATGCGGCTTGATCTGCTCAAAGACGTCTGGAACGATTTCTCCGACGTTCCTCCCCAAATGTTCCGGAACGGTGCGGCCGTGCAATGCTGCCAGACGCTCGTTGATGCTGACGAAGCGCATCCTCGAATCGACAAAACAGAGACCTACGGGCGCGCCGTCGTAGATGGCCTGGAGCTGCGCAAGCCGCTGCGCCGGATATGACTCCAAATTGGCGCATGTCTCTCTTGCGTTTGGGCAATCAATCCGGTGGCCTGAACCTTTGCCGCTCGGCGGAGCGATCATATTCGTTAACTCGGACGCGGGCGCCGGCTTTCCGTAGAGCCAGCCCTGCCCGTGATCGCACCCCATGCTGATGAGCATGGCCGCCTGTGCCGTTTCTTCGACACCCTCGGCGACCGTGATCATCCCAAGACTGTGGCCCAATCCGACAAGGGCCGCGACAATCTTCCGGCTCTCGCGTTCGTGCAGCACGGAGCGCACGAATGACATGTCGATCTTAATCTCGTCGAAGGGGAGCACCTGGAGGTGATGCAGGCTGGAATAGCCGGTCCCGAAGTCGTCGATAGAAAGCCGCACTCCGAGTGATTTGAGCCCTTTCGCGCTGGCGCGCGCTCGGTCGAGATCATCCAGCAGAGCTGATTCTGTAATCTCGAGAACGAGCCGATGCAGGGGAAAGCCTTCTTCTTCCGAAGCCCTTTGAACCATTGCGGGGAGGGAGCCTCCAAGCATCTGAGGCGGAGAGATATTGACCGACACGGACAGCGACGGAGGGAGGAAGTCACGCGCCTCGGCAAAGACTTTGCGCAGCATCCTCGTCGCAAAAGCATGAGACAGCCCCGTTTTCTCAAGGATGGGGATGAAACTGCCCGGTGAGATGAGGCCATGCTGTGGGTGATTCCAGCGGCTTAGCACCTCGAATCCGAGTACAGCGCCGGTTCGAAGGTCCACCTTCGGTTGAAAATGACAGACAAACTGATCTGCCTTAATCGCCTTGCGCAATTCGGATTCAGCCCAGGAAGCCATGTGTCGCAGGCTAGACCCCGCCGCGAGGAGAAGATATTGTGCCGTCGGCTAGAGAGACCTCACTTTGGTAAAGGCCAGTACTACGTTTCGCGAGGATTTGTGCCGGGAATGCCGATCTTTTCAGCGATTCTCACCAGCTCAGGAAGAGAGCGAGCCCCCATTTTCCTCGTGAGCTGGGACCGATGGACCTTGACCGTGGCCTCGCTGGCCCCGATCAACGCAGCGATTTGCTTATTGAGCAGGCCTGAGACGACCAGAGGGAGTATTTCTCTTTCGCGGCTCGTCAGAGACCTGAAGCGGTCGCGCAGCACACTCATTTCCGCATCCCTGCGGCGCCGTAATCTGTCCTTTTCCAGTGCGATCTGAACGGCATCGAGCAAGTCCTGATCCCGAAAAGGCTTGGGAAGAAATTCTATCGCCCCGGATCGCATCGCGCGCACTGTCATGGGGATATCGCCGTAAGCCGTGACGAAAATGATGGGGATGGGAGCGCCGTTGGCGGCGAGTTCACTCTGGAGCTCCAGACCGCTCATTTCGGGCAATCGGACGTCGAGAATGATGCAACTGGGAACCTCGGGCCGGTTGGTGCGAAGGAATTCTGTGGCCGATCCCATGACTTCCACGCGGAGGCCAACGGATTCGACCAGACGGCGGATAGCGCGTCGCACCGAAGCATCATCATCAATCACGAACACCTGGGAAGAAGCGTCAGCGATGAGAACTCTCCGCTGTGATGGGGAGGATGAATTGAAAAATTGCGCCTTCCGTGGCTGGGATGACGGTCAAACTGCCCCCGTGCGCCTCCGCGATCGACCGGCTGATCGGCAAACCCAAACCCAGCCCGTCCGTGCGGGTTGTGAAAAGAGGTTCGAAGATCCGCTCGGACCTGTTCGCAAGAACTCCGGGGCCCAGATCCCTGATCTCGACAAAGATTCCTTTGGGGCTTGTGCCGGTTTCGACGAAAATGGCCCTGCGTTGCCCGGGGATGGAGCGCATCGCCTCAATGCTGTTCATCATTACATTTACGAATGCCTGCTGAAGCTGGACGGGGTTGCCCATCAGTAGCGGCAGGTTTTTGGCAAGCTCCAGGGCCAGGTCTGTGCCGCTCCGGTCCAGCTCAGGCCGCAGAAGCTCGAACGCCCTGCTAAGAATGTCGTTGATCTCCAGCGCTGCTCGTTCCTGGCACTGTCTCGCCAGATCCGCTCCCATACGAGAAATGATCAAAGTCGCGCGATTGCCCGCGTCAATGATTTCCTGAATTGTCTCGCGCACCTCATTCAGGTTCGGCGATGACTCGGACAGCAGCCGCAGGCAATAGTTACCATTGGAGATAACTGCGGTCAGAGGTTGTTTGACTTCATGCGCGATCGCAATTGCCTCATTCAGCATTGTGGTCAGCAGGTATCAGCATGAGGTGTTTTCGCATTGAGTGCGAAGAATGGAGAACCGAAGTTGGCCGAAGCGCCGCCTTCGCCGCATATCGGACGCCTTAAGGATCTGAGCGGCCCAGGTGGCACAGGAGCCTCCTGCGGGACCTGGGTAGTGACAGGCATTGTTTGCGTTTTCCGCTCAGATGACCTGCGCGTGAGGAGACCATGCCTGCAGGTTAGACCTCCGGTAGGCGCGAATCTATTGAACCACCGTAGAACAGACTTCACCTTGGTGAATGCCAGCTATACGTCCGGCCAGGAGCTGAGTTCGAGCTTTCCGCAAGCTGCCAGTTTCACCAGCAGGCCTCCGCCCGGCCAGATACAGCCGCAGTCGGCGGACAAGAACTAGTTGCCGTCGCCGAAGACGGCGATTCGGTAGAAGACTGTGTGTGTCTCCGTTTGTAATCGGTGATATCCACACCGATGCCAATCATGCGCGAGGAAGATGGGTGGGCGATCACACCGCGTGCATCAATCCAGCAAACGGAGCCGTCGGGTCGTTGAACGCGGTATTGGGATGAATATTCATCTGTTTCGCGGGAGATGACTCGGTGGATGGCCGCTTCAACCCGGGGGCGGTCGTCCGGGTGGATTCGCGGCACCGCTTCAGCTACTTTGCCGGAGAATGTATCGCGTGTAAATCCCCATTGCCGATAGGACTCATCGGACCACACGACTGTGTTTTCCCGAATGTCCCAATCCCAAAGCCCAATTCGAAGGCCAGCGCCCGCCGCCAGTTCGATGCGCTTCTGCCAACCGGTTTCCACAGTCTCAATGCGTTTCATATCCGTCACGTCCCGAAGCACGCACGCGACTGCCTCCACGGATCCGGAAACTTCAATGGGAGAACAGGAAACGGTTAATGCACGCCTCCCGATGCGAGGCAAGCTGTATTCCATGCCAAAGAGAACGTGCCTGCCGGCGAAGCACTCTTTGAGCCTGGGGACGACGATTTGCAGGAAGACCTTCCGGTCCACAAACTCCGAAATGAGCCGCCCGGCAATCGACTGTTCGCTCGGAGCAAAGGCATCAATGAAGGCGCGGTTCGTCAGGATGTAGCGGTAGCTGCGGTCCACAACGGCAACCATTTCATCCAGACCTTCGACCACTCTCTCGTACTGGCGGAGCCTGTCCTCGGCCGCTTTGCGAGACGTGAAGTCCAGGACTGCACACGATACGCCAATTACCTCTCCCGCTTCGTCAAAGGCAGGCTGATAAGACGCAAGAAAGACTCTACCGGGATTGCCTGGGGAGGTGCTCGATTCTCGGATCTCCACATTGGCGATACTCTCGCCGTTCAGGGCTCGGTGTATGTGGGGCTCGATCAGCCGGTACAGGCTGGGAATCATCTCCCTGACCGTTTTGCCACAATGGTCCTCGATGGAGCAGCCATGCATCTCGGCGAGCCTTCGATTGATGTTGATGTACTTCAGACTGCGGTCGACAAAACTCAATCCGACGGGTGCGCCGTCATATACCGCCTCAAGCTGAGCCAGTCGCTGTGAGGGTAGTCCCTCCCTGCATGCGACGGAAGGTTCATTGCCGCAGGCGTTCCGGATCGTCGGAGCTTGCGGCCGCCGCTCGATGATTGCCGGAAGAACGTCCGCCGTCTCCGGACGGCCAAACAGCCAACCCTGCCCCATATCGCAGCCCAGCCGCAACAGCAGGTCGCGCTGTTCCCGGGTCTCGATGCCTTCGGCGACAGTGGTAAGCCCCAGGCTTTGTCCCAGTCCCACCACAGCGGCGACGATCTTGCGACTTTCGCGTTCTGTGGCCATGGAACTGACGAAGGAACGGTCCACTTTCAATTCGTCGAAGGGAAGAGATTTCAGATGATACAGACAGGAGTAGCCCGTTCCAAAATCGTCCAGTGCGATCCGGCATCCAATGGCCTTCAGGTCCTCCGCGATGCGCCGAGCCGATGCAATATCGTCGGCCAGGGCGCTCTCCGTAATTTCAATTGTCGCGTGCTCAGGAGGAAACCCGGCATTCTCCGCAAGCTCTCGGATCTGTGCCGGTAAACTTAGATCTTTGAGTTGGCGCGGAGAGATATTGAATGCGAGGTGCAGGTCCAGCGCATAATTGGCGACCGCGGCAAAGGCTCCCTGCAGGATTTGCCTGGTCACTTCGGTGATCCATCCCTCCCTTTCCGCGACAGGAATGAACGTATCCGGAGAAATAAGGCCCACGCGGGGGTGCTGCCAACGCGCAAGCACCTCAAAGCCGCGTATCTTGCCGGTGGCTAAGGCCACAATTGGCTGAAAATGCGGGACGAATTCTCCGCCGTCCAGGGCGCGGCGAAAAGTCCTGGCATTGGTTTTCAGTTCCGGCAGTGTAGCCATCATAGCGCGATCGTATGTTGCGGTTTCTGCCCGGAATGTGATCAATGTCACTCTGTTCCTCGAGGGTTTCTGTTTCGGCTATGCTCCAGCAGATCTTATAAGGGAACTTAGGGCAGGGTATTCTTCGCAGGCCCGTTGCGCGATATCTCCCCGAATAGTCCTGTAACCGGAGCATCCTGAACGAGTTAGCAGTGGGTGCATGGCATGGAAACTGACGCCGCGCCGAGTTTAGGATGAATCTCGATACGATCCTGCTGCGCGAGTGCCTTTGGAAGCCTAATCGGCAACGGCCTGTCCGGGGATCACCTCATTCGTCGCGACGGATACCGATCTCATCGAGGTGGGCCAGCATATCTGCAGGATCCTGATAAACGCGGTACGCGCCGACCTGTTGAAGTTCTTCCCTGCCGTAGCCCCCTGACAGTACACCAACACCGAGGCAGCCCGCGCGGCGGGCGGCGAGAAGGTCCCACACACTATCGCCGACTACCATCGCCCGGCTGACAGGCACCCGCAACCGCTTCGCGGCCGCCAGAAAGAGATCGGGATCGGGCTTCGCACGATGGACCTCCTGGCGGGTGATGACGGGATCTGCGGAAAGCACGCCGAGCTTCTCCAGAGCCGGGGCCGCGGCTTCCCTGCGCCCACTGGTGGCGATGGCCCAGGGAATGCCCGCTTCGCGGAGCGTTGCCAGTAAGTCCGCGGCGCCAGGGAGGGGCTGGATCTCGTTCTGGTATTTCAGGAAGGCAGCGGCGTGACGCTTCTGGAGTTCTTCGGCCTGCTGGTGGGTGACCCGTTGACCGATCTCGCGGCCCAGCGCCTGGGCCAGAAGACCGCCGCTCATGCCGATGCGACGGTGGATCCGCCAGACGGCGAGCAAAAACCCCATGCTTTGTAAGGCCTCATACCAGGCGAGGACATGCTGATAGACGCTGTCGATGAGAGTGCCATCGAGGTCGAAGAGCAGCGCGGGCGAATCAAAGGGCTCATCCATGACCGTTCCCTCCCACCGGCTCGGGCCCGTGGGGCGGCGCGGTCCGCACGCGCCCGCGGAACATCCGGTACACGAAGATGAAATATGCGATGGCGATGCCGATTCCGACGCCCCACCAGATCAAGCCGACGGACAAACCGTAATAGGCCGCCTGCGTATTCGCAATCGTGAGGTCTCCGGCGGACCCGAGAGTGGACGGCAAGACCACAGGATAGAGAGCAAATGCCGCACCGAGCAACATAGCAATTAGATAGAGGATGCTGCCGGCAAAGGCCTTCTCGTCCTCCTTGCGAACGGCAAAGGCGAACATCATTCCCAACCCTGCGGCGATTGCCGCCGGAAAGAGGAAACCCACTGGATTGCGGAGATAGGCAGCTGTCGACCGTGGATCGACGATGATGGTCGCGGCCAGGCTCAGGGCGGTCAGTGCCGCGAGGGGAAACCAGAGCCGCTTCGCGATGTGCCTGGCTCGTTGCTGCAGCATGCCTTCGGTCTTGATGGTGAGGTAAAGAGCCCCATGCTCGGCGAGAGCCGCCAGGGCGAGTATGCCGCCGAGCACCGTATACCAGTCGAGAATGCCCGGTTGCGGGCCCGGACGGAAGTTTGTCCACAGGGGCAGAAAGAAGAAATGGTCAACCTGAAGGGGCACACCGCGGATCACGTTGGCGAGCGCAACTCCGAAGAAGAAGGCCAGCAGACCGCTCCCGAGTGAGAAGATACCGTCAAAGAAGTCCCGCCAAATGCCGAGCTCGAAATGCGAACGCAACTCAATGCCGATTCCGCGCAGAATCAGCAGCCAGAGGACGATCATGAGCGGCAAATAGAATCCACTGAAAGCGGAAGCATAGAGCAGCGGAAAGGCGAAGTAGAGGGTGCCGCCGGCGGCTACCAGCCAGACTTCATTCCCGTCCCAGACTGGCGCGATAGTTCGAAGCACCAGCTCGCGCTCCTGCGCGGTGCGCCCGGCGAAAAAATGGAGCGCACCGACTCCCAGATCGAATCCATCGAGGACCACGTAAAGGGCCAGGATCAGCGCGACCAGCCAGAACCAGATCGTTCCCATGCCAAATCCTTTGCTCCTACCCCGCAGAGACGTGCGTGCCTGCGCCTGCCTCAGAAGCCTGTTTGCATGCCGGGCCGTTCGCGATCACATGCCACACCAGGAAGAGGCACAGGATGGAGAGCACCGTGTACATGCCCATAAATCCCAGCAGAGTAAAGAGAATATTGCCCGCCGAGATGTGGATCGAATAGCCGGCCGAAGTTCTTAACAGACCATAGACCACCCACGGCTGACGTCCTGCTTCTGCTGTCACCCAGCCGGCGGTATTTGCAATATAGGGCAGGGGGAAACTGAGCATCAGAGGCCAGAGCAGCCATCGGGTTAGAAAGAGGCGCCCCCGCCAGAGGAAAAGGGCCGCCACGGCCATCACTGCGACAAACCACGTCCCGAGTCCGACCATGATGTGATACGCGTAGTAGACGATCGGAATACTTGTCGGCCACTGATTGCGCGGGTATGCATCGAGGCCTGGCACCACGGCGCGCGGCGTGCCGTAAGCCAGAAAACTGAGCATATCGTTGACCGCAAGAGGATTGTCGATTCGCTGCTGTTCGACGTCCGGCTGTCCGACCAGGACGATCGGAGCACCCTTTTCGGTGTGGAAGAGTCCCTCCATGGCCGCCGTGGTGACCGGCTGATGCCGCGCCATGTATTTGCCGTGTTCATCTCCGGTGGGAAACACCTGGAGAACCGAGGCCACGACGCCGACAATCACGCCGGTTCGCAGAAAGATCCTAGCGTACTGCTCGTGGCGGTGGATCAGCAGATAGAACGCTCCGACCGCGGCCATGACGAAGGATCCTGTGACCACCGCACCGCACATCGTGTGAGCGTACTGAATCAGCGCCCATGGATTGCCCAGCAATTGGGTGAAGCTGCTGACCTCAAACGTGCCGCCTGGCCCCATACGGTAGCCGACTGGATGCTGCATCCACGCGTCCGTCACGATGATGAAGTAACCGGAGAGCCATGAGCCAGTCATGACGGCCACCGCCGTGGCCCAGTGGGCGCGCCGGGAAAGCCTCTGCTCACCAAAGAGAAAGAGTCCGAGGAACGCGGATTCGAGAAAAAAGGAGAAGACACCTTCCATGGCAAGCGGCTGCCCGATAACGCTGCCGGTGAGACGCGAGAACTCAGCCCAGTTGGTGCCGAACTGGAATTCCATCGGGATTCCAGTGACGACCCCCATCACAAAGTTGATCCCGAAAATGCGCGCCCAGAAACGGGCTGCATCGTCATAGCGACTGTCATTCCGACGGAGCCCCAGGGTCTTTAGAACAACAATGAGCAAAGCCAGTCCCATCGTGAGCTGAGGGAACAAATAGTGATAGCTGATGGTGAAAGCGAAGTGCAGGCGGTCAAAGAATTCGCGATCTGTCACAACGGACTCCCTCAGACGGGAGGTAAGGATTCACGACCCTGACTTGCGCGTACATTTCCCATGGTCTGCGCTGACGAACGGACAACATTGTAACTCTCCGTTATATCCCCCGCTCACAGGTCAGGCCTTTTGGGCGAGAGCCTCGCGCACGGTAACTGGTCGAATGGGCAGATCGCGGACCCGCGCTCCTGAGGCCGCAAAGATAGCGTTGCCAATGGCCGGCGCGACGACCGTTGTCGCTGGCTCGCCGAGGCCCACGGGAGTTTCTGTGCTGGGGATAAACTCAATCTCGACTTCCGGCGTATCGCCCATGCGGAGCATGCGGTAGGTGTCGAGATTCGCATCCTTCGGCTGGCCATTGACGAACTCGGAGCCTTCGAACAACGCCATGCTCAATCCCCAGAGCGCCCCGCCTTCCACCTGGGCAGCGGCGCCGTCGGGATGAACGATGGTGCCGGCATCGACCACCAGGGTGAGTTTCTCAACGGTGACACGACCGCTGTGCCGATCGACCCGCACGCGAGCCACGCAGGCCACCCACGTAGGCATGGTGCGTTCCTGACCGAAGCTGGAGGCGACGCCCAGTCCGGTGTCTTTGGGCAACGGGCTGCCCCATCCGGCCTTCTCGGCGACGCGAGCGAGCACAGCGGCCTGCCGGTGCGCGCCTCCAACCGAGTTCGGCGCCGAGCCGGCATTGCGACCGGTGCCGGTCAACAGGCGCAAACGAAAATCAACCGGGTCGATTCCGGCAACTTGCGCCGCTTCATCCATAAAACTCTCGAGAGCCCAGTTAATCCATCCGGAACCCACGGAGCGGAGCCATCCCGGGCGGAAAGTGCGATCGGCCAGGTCATTGCGCAGTGCGCGCACACGCTGAGCGCCCACCGTGTACCAGTGGTCGGCGCCGTGAATTGCAAACGGATCGTAAGGCACGCCGCGCGCGTCCTTCAGCAGGAATGAGGGCGCCATCACAGCCGTCGGCCAGCCGGCAGCTGCCTGATGATCCATGGCGATCACCTGACCGTTGTTACCAAAGGCCATGCGCAGGACCTGCAGGGATGGCGAGCGCGGACAGTCGAAGCGCGAGTCGTCTTCCCGAGTACAGAGCATCTTGACGGGCCTGGCGGCTGCTTTGGAGGCAAGCGCAGCGGGCACCGCGTAATCACCATCCAGGCGACGCCCGAATCCGCCGCCGAGAAAATAGCTGCGCAGCACGATAGTATTTTGGCTGCGGCCAAGAGCTTTCGCCAACACCGGCAGGATCAGCGTTTGCCATTGATTCCCTGTGTGGATCTCAAAAATGCCGTTCCTTTCGAAAGCCAGTGCATTGACAGGCTCCAGCGCGAAGTGCATCACGGTGCTGGTGGTGTAGGCTCGCTCGATCTTTTTCCTCGCAATTGCAAAAGCAGCTTCTAACCCGGGATCATTCACGACCAGGGCGCCGGCCCCTGGATCGGCGATCAGTTCGGCGGCCCGGCGCTGCAGGTCTCCCTCGGAAACATGCGCTGCATCGCCCGACTTCCACCTGACCCTCACCCGATCAGCCGCCCGGTTTGCCGCGACGAAGCTGTCCGCGTAGACCATGACCCAGCCCGGCACCGTGCCCGAGGGGTCGTTCAGAGCCAGACTCCGGATGTAGCCTGGCACCTGTTTTGCCGCTGAATCATCGATCGAGAGCACTTTTGAGCCGTACCGGGTAGGAGGAACTTTCGGACGCGCATAGATCATGCCTTCGACTGCGGCGTCGATGCCGTAGCGACCCTGGCCGTTGGTTTTGGCTGGGATATCGAGCGCCTGTGTATTACGCCCGATCAGGCGCCGATCGGCTGGCGGCTTGATGGGAATCCTGATCAGTTGCTCGGGTGTGTAGGCGCGCCGCAGATGGCCCCGCGCGACGATTTCTCCATAAGGTACGGATCGTCCCTGCGCGTGGACAGCACCGTCGCGCGCCACACAGAGGTACGGCCGCACGCCCAGCAGTCTGGCGCCTTCCTCAAGCAGAGCCGTTCGACCTGCGGCCCCTGCCCGGCTGAGAACGGGAAAGCTCTGCCACACCGACCAGCTGCCGCCGGTGACCATTTCGCCCCATTTGGGATCAGAATCGGCCATTACGATATGCACTTTGCTCCAGTCGGCTTCGAGTTCATCGGCCACGATGCGCGCCAGTGCGGTGCCAACATGTTGTCCCATCTCGGCGCGGATGATGTTGACCGTGACATTGCCGTCTGGATCGATGGCGTACCAGATCGTCGGTTCGAATAATTCTGCTGGACTATGCACCCGGCCGGTGCGCACGGCAAGAGCTTCCGCCCGGGCCAGGCCGGAACGGGCATAGCCCAGGATCACGCCCGCGCTGGCCATGGAGATCAGAAAGTATCGCCGTGAGGGCAGGTGGCCAGACCCGAGGCGCCACGCGTTACCCATGAGCGCCTCTTTCCTGCATCCTTGCGGCCGCCAGCTTGATTGCCTTGCGTATCCGCAGGTAGGTCATGCAGCGACAGAGATTCCCGGCCATTACGGCATTGATCATCGCATCGTCCGGATCCGGATAATCTTTCAGCAGCGTGGCTGCCTGCATGATCTGTCCTGGCTGGCAATAGCCGCATTGGGGAACCTGCAATTCCACCCACGCAATCTGCAGTGGATGCTTTCCTCCGGGATCGAGTCCCTCGATCGTCTTCACTTCGGCCTGAGCAACCGACGCAACCGGCGTAATGCAGGATCGAGTGGCGCGCCCACTCACATGTACCGTGCAGGCGCCGCAGAAGCCGATGCCACAACCGAACTTCGTCCCTGTGAGACCCAATTCGTCGCGGATCACCCATAGCAGTGGGGAATCCGGTGGGCTGTGTACCGAGACGCTGCGGCCGTTCAGTGTGAAGGTGGTCATGATCGCATGGCTCCATTCTTCCGCTCACTCATAAGGCAGATCCCTGCGGGCCGCAGATACCTTCTTCTCCAGATCCTTCCAGGGTGGCAGTGTTGTGCGCGTTCTGCGGAGATAGGCCGCGAGCCGGGCCACTTCGGCATCGCTCAACGCCGCTGCGTAAGCGGGCATCACCAGCCCTGGCGCGCCATCCCGGCTACCGATGCCCCTGAGCACGGGCTCGATGAAATTGGCGGGTTCGGCCAGCGTGAGTGCACTGTTGAGGGCCAGTTCAGGTCGCGCGGGGAGAGGACCTGAGGCGGCGTTGGCATGGCACGAAAGACAAGCGGCATGATAGAGATAGGCGTCTGAATCATACTTCTCCTCGCTTCGGTGCGAGGAGATTGCTACCGCCTTTCTCATCATGGCCCCGAGGTCGGTCGCGCGTTCGCGCGCGTGGTCGACATCGCTGAAGTAGAGCGCGATCGCGCGAACGTCAGAGTCCGAAACCACCGGAAGAGCGAGACCGTCTCGGATGACCGGAGTCATGGTCGCAGCCGTCGCTGCCCCGTGCAGCGGACTGACCCCGGTGCGGAGGTAACGGAACAACGCATCTGCAGTCCATGGAAGCGGAGAGGGATTCGCGTCGGTCAGTGCTGGCGCGATCCAGCCATCCACTACGGCGCCCGCATAAACGTGGCGCATCTTTTCGCCCCCCAGCAGGTTCCGCGGCGTATGACAGCCGCCGCAATCGCTGAGCGCTTCCGACAGATAGGCACCGCGATTCCATTCCGCGCTCTTTGATGGATTCGCCTGGTAGCGCCGGTTCCTGAAGAACAGAAGTTTCCATCCCTCCTGAAGGAAGCGGACACTGAGAGGAAAGGGAAGGGTGCTCGGCGGTACCGTGGCGCTCACGGGACGACGCGTCATCAGATAGGCGTACAGCGCCTGAACATCCCCGTCCGAGAGTTCCGTGTACGCGTAGTACGGGAACGCGGGAAACAGATGATCGCCGTCCCGGGAGACACCCTCGTGCATTGCACGAGTAAACGCTGCCAGCGACCAGCGTCCGATTCCGGTCTTTAGATCGGGCGTAAGATTCGATCCGTAGATGACTCCGAAAGGTGTGTTGACCCCATAACCCCCGGCGTAAGGAGGCCCGTCGGGTCTGGTATGGCACGACACGCAATGGCCTTCCGCGGCGAGAACCTCTCCTTTGGCAACCAGGGCTGCAGGGAAACTGGAGGGATCTGGTCGCTCAATGGGAGCGATCGCGCGCCGCCAGGACAAAAGAGCAACAGCCAGCGTTCCGAGCACAACGGCACCTACTATCAGAATTGTCATTCGCCAAATCAAGCCTGGTCCTCTGCGAGCTCGATCTTCGGAGACAATCCTGGCAAACCGCGCGTCCTTCCACAATTGGCCATGAGATGGACATGCTTTTCGAGAAACCGCGCAGGACGGCAGGAGACGATGGATGGCTACGGCTCTAAGACCTTCGTTATAGTCTGCGCATTTTGTCGGAGCAGAGAGGGTCCTCAATGCAGGCGCTCAGATGCTCATCCAATGGTCGTAGCTCGAAACTTGCTTTTCGGAGCAGGGCGCGTGCTACTCGCTTGTGTACCGGCCTTCCTTCATCAGGAGAATTGCTTTACCACGAAGCTCATCGTTAGCGTGCCTTCATGGGTTCGTCTGTCTCTTCTCCGGAATCCAAATGGTCATGCACTCGTCGACCTGTGCCCAGGGACATTTAGCGGCAGGGCGCGGGGGCAGCGTCCTGTTTCCGCCGATTTTTCGCAATTCGATGCGGCACCATCCCAGAGAATGAGGTGGGGTCTATGGAACATCGTCCGTTTGGCCCGACGAAGCGCGAAGTACCGGTGATCGGTCAGGGGACCTGGTACATCGATGAAAGGGATCGAACGGCCGCTGTGAGCGCGTTGCGCCGTGGCCTTGAGCTTGGCATGACGCACATCGACACGGCGGAGATGTACGGGGGCGGCGCTGCGGAGATGATCGTTGGGGAGGCGATCGCCGGGCGCCGCGATGAGGTCTTCCTGGTTTCCAAGGTTCTTCCCCAGCATGCTTCGCGCAGCAGAACGGCTGAAGCCTGCGAGGCGTCGCTGCTGCGCCTCAGAACGAACAGACTGGATTGTTACCTCCTGCACTGGCGCGGGAATTATCCGCTGGAGGAGACGATCGCAGGGTTTGAGGATCTGCAGAAGAACGGCAAGATTCTTTCCTGGGGGGTGAGTAATTTCGATGTAGCCGATCTGCGGGAAGCGGCGAAGATTGCTCCGGAGGGCCATATGGTCTGCAATCAGGTTCTCTATCATCTGAGGGAGCGGACGGCGGAGGAAGCGGTTCTTCCGTGGTGTGAGCGGCATGGTGTGGCGGTGATCGCTTACAGTCCCTTTGGCCATGGAAGCTTTCCCAGCCCCCGGACCGCTGGCGGCCGGGTCCTGCAGCAGATAGCCGCCGCCCATCAGGCCACTCCCCGCCAGGTGGCGCTCCGATTCCTGGTGCGATCGCCGGCGGTATTTGGGATTCCCAAAGCTTCGAGCGCTGAGCATGCCCGCGAAAACGCAGGTGCCGGAGACCTGCGCTTAACGAAAGCTGAACTGGCGCAAATCGATGAGGCCTTTCCCCGTCCTCCCGGGCATCATTCGCTGCCCATGCTGTAGGCGACGGCAGGACCTTTACCCAGGTGAATTACCGAGCCGGCGTCTGTCGATGCACCTATTACGGGGAGATGCTCATGATGGATATGCTGTTTCAGACCTTCAGGCTTGGCCGCTACGATCTGCCGCATCGGATCGTTATGGCGCCTCTTACCCGGTCACGTGCTCGCCAGCCGGGGAACATTCCCTCACCGATGAATGCGTGCTACTACGCTCAGCGGGCCTCCGCGGCTTTCATCATTACGGAAGCCACCCAGGTCTCGATGCAGGGACAGGGATACGCGTGGACTCCTGGGATCCATAGCCGGGACCAGGTGGAGGGTTGGCGGCTTGTCACCGAAGGCGTTCACAAAGCTGGCGGTCTGATCTTCCTTCAGCTATGGCACGTCGGCCGTATCTCGCATCCTGCACTGCAGCCTGACGGAATGCTGCCAGTTGCTCCCTCCGCGGTTCAACCGAAAGGGATGGCCTTTATTGAGAATGAGCGCGGCGAGGGTGAATTGGTTCCGTTCCTGGCACCGCGCGCACTGCAAACAGAAGAGATCCCCTACATTGTGCAGCAATACGTACGCGGGGCGAAAAAGGCGCTGGAAGCCGGCTTCGACGGCATCGAGGTTCACGCAGCGAACGGATATCTGCTCGATCAATTCCTGTGTTCTTCGACAAACCAGCGCGCGGATGACTATGGCGGTTCGGTCGAGAACCGTATGCGTTTGCTGAACCAGGTTGTGGAGGCGCTCGCAGGAATATGGGGACCTGACCGGATGGGCGTGCGGCTTTCCCCCATGGGTACGTTCAACGATATAGAAGATCACGATCCGGAACGAACGTTCGATCTGGTGGCAAGCGCGCTCAACGAATATGGGCTGGCGTATCTGCACCTGGTCAATCCGGACGTGCCGGCACTGGAGAGAGGGACAGAGCCGCACCCACGCGCACTCCGAATGCTCGACACGATCCACAAGCAATTTCGCGGCCCTCTGATCATTGCTGGCGGCTTCGATCATGAAACGGCGGAATCGTGGCTACAGCTGGGCCGGGCCGATCTCATTGCCTTCGGACGAAAGTTTTTGGCCAATCCCGACCTGCCGGAACGCTTTTGCCAGCATGCCCGCCTCAACGCCGACGATCCGGCGACCTATTACGGAGGAGGAGCCATCGGATACATCGATTATCCGACGCTTGCTCAGGAACGAGGGGAAGAGCCCAGGATCCAGATCGACGAGAGGTGGCGTTAGGGGCGGTGAGCTTATGGAACAAACTCCTGTGGTTATCAGATCGGCTATGACGAAGTTTGATATGAATAACGGTAAGTCGCCGCTGCAGCTCCTGGGAAGACGCGGATCGGCAGAGGCCTATGCTCTGCGCGATTTCTTCTATAGAAGTGGCGTTCCCTTCGAGTGGATTGAGCTCACCACCGACTCTGAAGCGCGCGAGCATGCTCAGTTGGCAGGGTTGACCGACAGTCGCCTGCCACTGTGTTTGTTTCCAGACGGCACGCGGCTGGACCATGCAACCATCCACCAGGTTTGCGATAAGTTGGGATGGCTTCGGGCGCCTTCCCGCACTGAATACGATCTGGCCATTCTGGGCGCCGGGCCGGCTGGCCTGAGTGCCGCGGTCTACGGCGCATCGGAGGGGTTGAAGACTCTGGTGATCGAGCGCTCGGCGGTCGGTGGGCAGGCGGCGACCAGTTCACGCATCGAAAATTATCTGGGATTTCCCGAAGGAGTCGCGGGCTCGGAACTTGCCTGCCGGGCGCGCGAGCAGGCGCTTCGTTTTGGGGCTGAGATTCTGCTTCTCCAGGAAGGTGTACGCGCTGATTTTGCGGGCGGCGCAGGCATTGGTTACCTCGCGGACGGAATCCGGTTTGGGATGCGATCCTCGATCTGTGCCTCCGGTGTGGATTATCGCCGCCTGAATCTCTGGAATGAAGACCAGCTGCGCGGTGCAGGCGTATATTACGGCGCCGGCGCAAGCGAAGCCGATCTGTGTGCCCACGAAACGGTCTTTGTCGTGGGCGGTGGCAACTCCGCCGGCCAGGCGGCATTGCATTTCTGCGAGCGTGCCAGGAAAGTTGTCATCCTGATTCGCGGGGACGGATTAAAGGAGACGGTCTCGCAGTATCTGGTCGACCGCATCCTCACAGCGGCAAATATCGAAGTGCTGCCGCACACCGAAGTTGTAGAACTCCACGGCGACCCGATACTTGAGGCCATTACGATCAGGAACAATCAGTCAGGCAATGAATGGGTGGTGAACACGCACTGGCTCTTTCTCTGCCTTGGTGGCGTGCCCAACACGGCGTGGGCGGCGCACTCTCATATTCTGCGGGATGAGCAGGGGTATCTCGTGACCGGGCCTGATCTCAGGCGGTATGGCGTATCCGCGGACAACTGGCCGCTCGAGCGGGAGCCGTTCTACCTGGAAACGAGCATTCCGGGGCTCTTCGCCGCCGGCGACGTGCGCCATGGATCGGTGAAGCGCTGCGCGTCGGCAGTAGGCGAAGGAGCCATGGCGGTGACTTTCGCCCATCGATATCTTGCACGCCAGTGAAGAAGGGAGGATGATAAATGGCCTCTTGTTCTCATCTCGACCACATTCGCTCCGTAACTCCGCGCACTCCCCGCGGATGTGAGGAATGCCTGAAGCTGGGGGATCCGTGGGTGCACCTGCGCCTGTGCCTGGAGTGCGGACATGTAGGGTGCTGCGACTCATCGAAAAACAAGCATGCGCGGAAACATTTCCACTGGTCGGGTCACCCGATCATGCGGTCCCTCGAATCAGGGGAAAACTGGGGATGGTGTTACATCGATCACGTTGTCCTGGAATTTGCAGCCTTCATTTTTCCGACGGGTACAACATAGCCGCGCCGAGTGGCAGGCGCCCATTTCGAGACACCCAGGCTATGTCTCATCTCAGCGATTGCCGGCAGGACATGTCGTTGGGAAGATAGTTCTGCGAATTCATTCGCGCTTCGCAGCGACGTAGACCACATTCAGTACCTGTCATGTGCCCGGATCGTCCCGCGAGCTATCAGGCAACCGGCAAATCAGCTCTCCACAGAGGGCATCTTCGGCTACGACGAATCGCCCATGGATCCCCTCTCCTCCTGGCCAATTGTTTTTCCCGGGAAGTCAGGGCTTATCGTGTGTCCGTGGAGTTCCTTCCAGATCGCCCCACCAGTATCAACTGTGCGAGGCGGAGCAACGACAATCAATTCGAGTGGCAGCTCTCAACGGGAGACCGCCATGTAAGGAGTGCTATGACTGAAACCGACACACGACCGGCGCTGGAAACACAACGCAGCCATGCCGAAAAACAGGCTCGTCCGGAGCTTGAAAAATGGCGTCAGACAGCCGAGCACAAAGCCGAGGAGACGCTGGACGAAGATGCCATGGCCGCCATCAATGAGACAGTGAGGGCCATCGATGCCATCGCCTCCGGCAATACGAAAGAGGCCTTGCAGAGGATCGAGCAGGCGACGGGCAAGGTGGACGTTGCCATCGCGCGCAACCCAAAGCTGGCACGCATCCCTGTCCGGACGGAGGCGGTGATCCTTGATGCGGCCCCTGCAGATATGGGCAAAATCCGGCGGCTTGCCGATCTGGCCGAGACCGCGATGTTGCTGGAGGATTACCCGGGCGCCCGGTCGCTGCTCGATGCGCTGCGCAGCGAAATCAGGATCCGTACATGGTATTTGCCGCTGGTGGATTTTCCGACAGCATTGCGCGATGCGGCGACTCTGCTCGACCGGGACCGCGAGGTTGCAGGCAAGGCACTCTTGGCGGCGCTGCGCACGCTGATAGCATCCGATCGAGTGATGCCGATCCCCCTGCTGCTGGCGCAGGAGGCTGTCGAGCACGCGCAGATGCTGGCCGCTAAAGACAAGGATGCGGCGCAGGAGGAGCTCGAGCGCGCGCGCTTCGCATTAAATCGGGCTAAGACGCTGGGTTACAGGCGGAAAGATACGGAATACGAAACGCTGAAGAGCCAGATAGAGACCCTGAGGAAGCAGTTGCGCGGGAGCGGCGATACTGCGTCGAGTTTCCAGAAGCTCATACAAAACCTCACCGCATTTGTGAAGCGGCAATCGGAGCATTCCACGTCCTCCGCGGGTCAGGCACCCGCGAACAAGGCCGCTTGAATAGAAAATGGATCGCTCTTCTGCGGCAGCCGGCGTCGTCGCCTGAACGGAAGAGCAAGGGGCAGGAGTTTTTTGCTGGAGCGGCGGCAGTCTGGATCGATCCCTTCCACTTCAAGCTGCGTTCACCGGTCTCGGCCGCAGCATCGGGAGCGAGAGCCGCGCGATACCGCTGAACAACAGGCTGACTCCCACGAGCGTCCCCAGCGCCCACAGCGAACTCGACGGCCAGCCCACGAAGATCAGAACCGACAAAAATAATGAGATGATTCCGTCGACCAGGAACCATGCCGATCCCGGCAGCAGCCGCAGCCAGAGGAAGAACGCCAGTTCGAGCACGCCTTCGATCGCGATGTAACAGGCCAGAACCAGGGTAAGCGCGAAGACCGCGTTGACCGGCAGCAGCAGCATGGTGACACCGGCAATGGAGTAGATGAGCCCGATGAGAATCTGCCAGATCACGCCGCCGCCCTTTCTTCCAAACCAGGCATAGACCAGGTGTGCGATCCCGCTGATCAGCACCAGACTCCCGAAGAAGATGGTACCGACAAGACCGGCGGCAAAGGGAACCCAAATGGCGGCAAAACCGGCCAGCATCAGAATGATGCCCATGAAAATGGACCAGCCGGTCTCGCGTCGCGTCCTCAGCGGAGCGCTGTGAGTCGATGCAAATGTGTTCACCTCAGCGTTCCTCCGGATTGAGCTTGGTAGTACCCAAATCAGCGGCTTCTTCTGGCGTGAAATACATAGAATGCATTTCACTCGACATGTGGCGGGAAGTGAGAGAACATCTTGTCAACCGCCTTGCGCATCTTCTCGGTGTCCTTCTCTGGCTTGTCAGAGAGCGTGTCGCGTGCCACGCCGCGCCATATCAGGCCCTTTCCCGCTGTGTCGTACAGGTCTACGATCAGCGTGCCTACGGGAACTTCTTCCACGTTCGTGGTTGCCCAGCCGGTGCCCCAGCCGTGCCATCGCCAACCGCCTCCCAGGCCGTCGTAGAACGTGGTGTATTCCCTCTGGTGCTTCAGGATCGCAACCGCAGACACCGTTACGTCTCCGCCCTCGGGAGTCAGTTGCCATCCTTTCGACTGCAGTGCCTGATCGACAGCATCCTTAATACGAGGCTCAAAGAGCGGGTCGGAGCAGTAAAGGTGTCCCCACGAGTAGGTGTGATATTGCGAGAAGTGAACGGAGTGATCGTAGTCGGTGACTATCTGCTGCGCCCGTGCGATCAACGGCATCACGCCAAGTGCGAGCGCCATCATGAATCCGGTTTTCTGAAAGAACTTCACAAAGCGTCTCCTTCTATGTGCTCTCTGCATGGTTCGAGGGCCCACGGTGCGTCACGCCGCCTGTTTTTGCGGCTCAGCCGGCTTGCTCTCTTCGCTCGCCGCCTGGCTTGCGGCAGTCCCCTGTTCGCTTCCCGATTCAATGGCAACGGGCCGCCGCTCGCTGGCTCGTGGCGGAGCGGGAACCGTGATCTCGAGAAGGCCGTTGCGGAACCTGGCCTTCGCCTGATCGACCTGCGCGCCTTCCGGCAATGGAATTGTGCGATAAAAGACGCCGTACTCGCGTTCGGTGCGTCGCACACCGCGACGATTCTCCTCATGCTGGACGCGACGCTCGCCCTGAATGACGATCTCGTTATCGTCGATCTCCACCCGAACTTCTTCGGGCGACAGTCCCGGCAGCTCCGCCTGCACATGTAGCTTGCCGTTGCTCTCGCTCACTTCAACCGCCGGCAGCCACCCTGCATCGCCGCTCATGAGGCCGAGGCCTCCCGCCGCACGTTCCAGCTCCCGGGTCATTCTCCTCATCATTCCCAACGGGCTGAACCACAAGAGATCGAAAGGATTCAGCAGCAGTCCCGTGTCGGGAATTCTGAGCCGGCGTGCCAGCGATGCGGATCCCAACGACCCCTGCTGCTCTTTCCCCTGTTGCTCATTCGTTGTTGCCAATGCCTTCTCGCTTTGTGCTGCCATGGGATGTCTCCTGTTGTCGTTCACAACGGCGATCGATCCACGCTGAACGCTCGCCTCGTACCGTGCCAGTGAGGAGCGGGAGCTGTCATTGAGCATCGTGCCCACAACGCAGGTGCGGAAACAATTGGTCGTGAGTACGTGAGCGGTCTATCTCCGCGAGGGTGCGCGTCTCTGCGAAGATCAGGGGACTGAGGGCTACTACTTTTTACCTATGTGCTCCCAGCACAGACGGAGAACCGCTCCGTAAACGCTTCGTGGGTTTGCGGCCATGATCCATGGCTGTGCCAACAAACTCTCCACCTGACGAATTGTCGATCAACTTGCCTGTTTGCCAGGATGCACAGGTAACGTTGGGAGCGGCACAATTCGCGCTCTTCACCAGGATAGAAAGTGATGCCATCCGGATTTGCCAGTCGTGACAAGTCACCGCATTTGCGGGCGACCGCCGGTTCAGCCTTTCGGTCGGGAGGGCCGTTGCCTGGCGTGCGGTATGTGTCACTCTGGGTCGCTCTTCAGATGGGGATTATGTTTCTGGCACCAGTCGTTCTGGCACAATATGTGCCACCACCACCCCCACCGCCGTCGACGGAACAAACCACGCTGCCCCCGCCGCCCGGCCCTTTGCTCACCGAGCCGGAGCTGGAACATCTGGTGTCGCGCATTGCACTCTATCCGGATCCGCTGCTGGCCCATGTGCTCACAGCGTCGAGCTACTGGGACGAAATCCCCGAAGCAGCGCAGTGGGCAAATGAGCACAGCTACCTCAGGGGAAGCGCGCTGGCCGACGCGATTCGCGCCGACAATCTGCCCTGGGATCCTTCTGTGCTTGCCCTGCTCCCGTTCCCTTCTGTGCTGAACATGATGGCTCAGGACATGGCGTGGACCGAAAGACTGGGAAAGGCGGTGCTGAACCAGCGTGCAGATCTGATGGATGCGGTCCAGCGACTGCGGCAGCGCGCGTACGACTATGGATATCTCCGCCCCTCGCCTTACGATGCGGTTGTCAATTCCGCAGGCTACATCGAAATCCTGCCGATCAATCCTGAGTACATTTACGTACCCACCTATGATCCGGCGATTGTGTTTGGACCGCCGCCGCCCGGATTCGCGATCTCTGCCGCCATCCGCTTCGGACCCGCGGTGATTGTGGGGGCCGCATTCGCACCCTGGGGATGGATCAGTCCTGGCTTCGTGTGGGGAACGCACGCCATCATCATCGACCGCTCGCCATGGAACCGCGTCTGGTTCAATCGCGGCTTCTATGTTCACCCTTATATTCATCCGTGGATTCGCCACGCCGGGCCACGCATTGAAGTTCACCACCTCCATCGCAGATAGAGTTGCCACGCCAGCAACACCCATATCCGGAAGGTGCCATTGCCATGCGAGTGATTCCTGAAATACCGCGCATCCTGCTCCCAACCCTCCTGGTGATCTCTGCGAGTATCACCGCAGGCTGTAACTCCCATCGATCTGCGACGCAGAACCCTCCTTCGAATCCCTCGCCTTCTCAACCCGCACCGGCCGCCTCTCCAGGTCAGCAACAGTATCCTAACCCTGATGTTGAAAAGCAGCGCGAGGAGCAAAAGCAGCAGGCGCAAGGCAGCCTCAACCCCGATGCCATGGCCGCTATCGGGGATACGCGGAAGGCGATCGACGCGATTGCATCCGGCGACAAAAACAAAGCAATGTCTGCCATTGAGGAGGCCACCGGCAAGATCGACATCCTCCTGGCCCGCAATCCGGCGACGGCGCTCCTGCCCGTCGACGTTACAGTCGAAGTGATTGATGTTGCTCCGCTCGATGACAAGGACGTTGAACGGCTCGTTGCCGCAGCTGAGGCCGCAGTCGCTCTGCACGATTTTCCTGCCGGCCGCCTCCTGCTTTACAACCTGACGAGCGAGCTGCGTGTGCGCACGTTCAACCTGCCGCTGGCTTCCTATCCCGACGCCCTGAAACAGGCGGCTCGCCTGCTGGGCGAGGGGAAGAACAGCGATGCCAGCGGCATCCTGCAAACAGCGCTGAATACGCTGGTCGTGGTCGATCATGTCACGCCGATTCCCCTGATCCTGGCACAGGCGGCTGTCGGGACTGCGCAGAAACTTCGAGAAAGCGATAAAGCCACCGCGCAGACGCTGCTGACCGCGGCGAGCAATCAGTTGAAGAGATGCGAAGAGCTTGGCTATATCAGCAGCGATTCCCATGACTACAAATCGCTGAACAGGGAGATCTCAGATCTTCAGAAACAACTGAAGGGAACGGCCAACACGACCGAGCCCTTTGAGCGCCTCAAAGCAGATATCGCTGGCCTGCTCAAAAAGTTGTCCGGCAAAGAACACCGATGATGCAATGCCGTATGAACATCGGTCCCCGATGCGCACAGCGTTTCGGATGGAAAGGAGAACGAACGTGAATCGTGTCACACATCCCTGGCGGCTGGTCCTGGCAGCGTCGCTGGCAATCACCGTGGTCTTCTGCCTGATGCCAAACCTGCATGCGGTAGAACGCGAGGGCAGCGTCACGGTTACTGACCTCCTCTCGCAGGCCGCGCAGGAAGCAGCCCAGCTCAGCCGCGACGCCGATGATATGGAGTCGCTGCTGAATTCCGACGTGAGCTGGCAAACCCATGCCGACATGCTGGATCGAATCCGAGAAGACGTGAACACGCTGGGCAGGACCGTGGCGCGTCTCAATACAACCTATGAGTCGGGATCGGAGTGGCAGCAACAGGCGGTCGATCGCATCCTTCCTCTGCTCCGGGAACTGGCTTCCAATACGACGGCAGCGATCAACCACCTGAACGCGAATCAAGTTCGGCCGACTACGCCTGATTACGTGACTTACCTCAAGGAGAATGCAGACACCGCGCATCAGTTAGCCGACATAACCTCCGACCTGGTGAAATACGCAAAGTCTCGAACCACCCTCGAGAAGATGGAGGAGAAGCTC
The DNA here is from genome assembly GCA_030041515.1 of Acidobacteriaceae bacterium. Classification (GTDB taxonomy): domain Bacteria; phylum Acidobacteriota; class Terriglobia; order Terriglobales; family Acidobacteriaceae; genus Palsa-343. Next base: position 26,914 of record JASHNS010000028.1, read on the forward strand.
GGAATCCCCAGCGCACAGGAGCCATAGCGGACTTGTTGCTGCCAGCCGGCGTATCGACGTACGAACGCCTGGGAGGGCAGTGCCCCATCTCCGGGTACCCCCTGGCTTCGCGTATCGGCGGCATGATCGTTGGTGAAGATCATCGATCACGAACACAGTTGGGAAAAGGAGTCCGCTATGGAAATGGAATCGGAGTTCGTCAGCCCTTTCTTGCCGCATCTGCGCGAGGATAGTTCTGCTCAGGCGCAGGTTTCGAACATGCGGGGGGTGGGTTGGTTCATTCCCCTCGGGAGGCGGCTCCTGCCTGCTCCGCTTGCAGACGGCCACGTGGGTAATGAGCGCGATGTCGAACTCGGTTCCCCCGTGGGTGAATGCGACCATTTCCTGGGCTCGCTGTCAGCACCCGTGACGCTGGTGGAATACGGGGATTTTGAGTGCCTCCATTGCGGCCAGGCGTATCCGGTGGTCCGCGCGATCCGGGAGTCGTTTGGCGATCGGCTGCGCCTCGTTTTTCGCAATTTCCCGCTTGCCAGCATCCACCCTCACGCGCAGAACGCAGCGGAGGCCGCCGAAGCCGCCGGCTGCCAGGGGCTTTTCTGGCAGATGCACGATGCTCTCTTCGAACACCAGACGCAGCTTACCGACCGCCATCTCCGCCTCTACGCCAGCCAGTCTGGCCTCGACATGGACCTCTTCAACCGTGAAATGGCGGCTCACGCCTGGGCGCCCGCCGTCCGCGAGCACTTCCTCGGCGGCGCGCGCAGCGGCGTCAATGGGACGCCCGCCTTCTTTATCAACGGCATGCGTCATACGGGTTTGATCGACGTGCTCTCGTTGCGCAGGGCTATCGAAAATGCAGCCTGATCCAGCAGCGCAGCCGAGGCTGGATCGTTCGCCCCATCAAAAGATAGGGATCGCGAGTATTCCGCTGCGCCTACAATTGATGAGGAGTGGAACTCTGGGACGAATCGAGTTTCCTGCGCGCGATCGCGGAATCGCAACGCTTCTCAGAAATCACATCGCAGACTGCGACGGACACACGCAGAACAGCCTGATTCGTGGTTGGGGAGGTCCCCGCTTCGCGGGGTGATCTCTTCGGCCCGCGGTCGGGACAGACGGCGAGCAGCCTGAACCGAAGTTGACCGAACCGATCCCCCTCGGCGGCTCCCGGATCATTGGAATCCGGGGCCCGGAACTCTACTACAAATTCAGGAAGAAAGAGGCGCTCTGGCCTTTCGTCACTTGCGTCTGGCTGCCAAATCCGGCTGGAAGGATCCGGCAGTGGTTTTGGGTACTTTCCGAAATGTTTGAGAACGACCGCATGAGACGGGACTCACCGGGGGGAAAGGATCCCCTTGCCGCCCAACTGGACGCCATTCAGCGCCTTTCCGACTTCAGCACCCGCCTGCTTGGCACAAATGATGTTTCCATAATGATAAGGGACCTGCTGCAGGCCGTCCTTGCTGTCCAGTCTGCGGAACGGGGGGAGATTCGCCTGTACAACTCTAATCAGGATTCGCTCGATCTGGTTGCGTCGGCCGGATTCCCGGCCGCACTTCCTTTTGACTACGGTGGACTGTACGACCGCGGTTCGCCTGCCTGGCTCGCTATGCTCACCGGGCAGCGCGTCGTTAGCGAAGATGTTCTTAGCGACTTGAAATTCGCTCCCTGGCGGGACGTTGCAGTCGCGCGCGGCTTTCGCTCCGTGCATTTCACGCCCATGCTCAATCGCCTCGGTGGACCTATCGGTGTATTGTCAGCCTATTTCCCCAGTCCTCGCTCTTCGCCGGAAAGTGAGTCTCGACTAATCGAGCTCTACTCCAGGCACGCCACCGAAGCCATCAGTCACAGGCGCAGCCTCGAGAATCAGCTCAGGCTCGCCTCGGTCGTGGAAAACAGCATGGACTTCGTCGGCCTCGCCTCCCTGGACGGCCAGGCGGAGATCGTGAACCGCGCTGGTCGGGAGATGGTCGGCCTCGACGACCTCGCAGCTGTGCGCGCCACGCGAATTCCCGACTACATCGCGGAAGAGGACAGGAAGGACCTGCTTCCCCAGATGATGTCCACCTTGATGCGGGAAGGCAAGTGGCAGGGTGAAATACGCTTCCGACACTTTAAGACCGGTGACCTGATCCCGATGATGCAGCATACCTTTGTCGTTCGCGACGAAGTCAGTGGCCAGGCCGTGGCTTTCGGAACCATTGCACGGGACATGCGCCGGCGGAAAAGAGCAGCCGAGGCACTGCGGGAAGCCCGGGCGGAGCTGGCCCACATTGCCAGGGTGAACACTCTGGGCCAATTGGCTACAGCCATCGCGCACGAGATCAGTCAACCGCTCTCCGCAGTCGTCAACGCCGGACGGGCGGGGCTGAACTGGCTCCGCCACTCCCCGCCGGATTTGGAGGAAGCCCGCGACGCCTTCGAGGAGATCCTGCGCCAGGGGCAGCGCGCCGGCGAAGTGATCGACCGGATCCGCAACCTGGTGAAGAGAGGCCCGCCGCAATTCGCGCCCGTCAACCTTCGCCAGCTCATTGGCGACGTGATCCTGCTGACACGTCCCGATCTCGATCGTCACAGCATTCGTGTCGAAAGCGAATTGGAGCCCGATATCCCGGCAATTCAGGGTGATTCAGTGCAGCTGCAACAGGTGCTGCTCAATCTGATCCTTAACGCTGTCGATGCAATGAGCCCGAGACCGGCCGGCGATCGCGATCTGCTGCTGACGCTAACCAGGCAAGCCAACGATACGGTCGTTATCGGCGTGCGGGACTCGGGCACAGGATTTGATCCAGGCTCGGCCGATCAGGTGTTTGCGCCATTCTTTACGACCAAAGCTGCCGGCCTCGGCATGGGACTGCCCATCAGCCGCTCCATCGTCGAAGCCCATGGCGGAAGTTTATGGGCCGCCCCCAATCCCTCGGGTGGCACCGTGTTCCTTTTTTCTCTCCCCCTGCAGCGCCCTCTCTGATATGACAAATCCCCGCGCGATCGTATACATCATCGACGACGAGCCTGGCGTCAGAAACTCGCTCAGCTCTCTGGTGCGCTCGGTGGGTATGGAAGCGCGTACCTTCGCCGGTGGCGCAGAGTTTCTTGAGTCCACGCGCGAGGATGCCCCGGAGTGTCTGGTCATCGACGTCCGAATGCCCGGCATAAGCGGACTTGATTTGCAGCATCAGCTCTCAAAGTCATCCTTCCCCATTCCTGTCATCTTCATTACCGGCCATGGCGACATCTCGACGGCGGTGCACGCGATGAAATCAGGCGCCCTGGAGTTCCTTACCAAACCGTTTCACGACCAGGATCTCCTCGGCGCTGTCTACCGGGCAATCCGGCACAGCTCCGCTGCCCGACAACAGCGGGCTGAGATGGCTGTGCTGCGTGCCCGTTTAGCGTCGCTCACACCACGAGAAGCAGAGGTAATGGAAGGCGTGGTCGAGGGACTACTGAACAAGCAGATCGCCTTCCAGTTTGGGACGAGCGAAAAGACGGTCAAAGTCCACCGCGCTCGGGTGATGCACAAAATGCGGGCGCGCTCTTTGCCCGACCTTGTACGCATGGCGCAGCAATTGTCCATTCGGTCCTCCCAGCCGTTGGAGCGTTGCGCCTGATGCTCCGCTGCGAACGGCTCGTCACAGCGGAAGCAACAAAACGAAAACCGAACCGCTGGGTCTGCCGTTCTGGCGGGTCCGCACCAAAATCCTGCCTCCGTACCGCGTGACAACATGAGCGCAGCCCCATAAGCCGAGGCCCGTTCCGGTCGCCTGCTTGGTGGTAAAGAAAGGCTCAAAGAGCCGGAGTCGCGTTTCCGCGCTCATGCCGCGGCCTGTATCGCCCACGGTAATGCGCAGACAGCGGCCGCTGCCGGCCCAGTCTTTGCATTCGCAGATGCGAATCCGCAGCTGGCCTCCGCGCGGCATCGCGTCGAGGGCATTACCCACGAGGTTCGTCAGCACCTGCCGCAGTTCGGCAGCATAGCCGCGAATCCTGGGCACGACCCTGTACTCCCGCACCACTTGAATCCCCATCGTGTGACATCGGTCTTCGTGTTCCGCAAGCGCATCGTCTGCGATGTCGTGAATCGAGATCGTTTCCGGGTCGCCGGCGATGTGGTACAGGTTGAGCGCCTGTGCCGATATGCCTGCAACGCGTCGCAGTTCGCGGTGAGCCAGGGATACATACTGCACCCCCTCCGGCGAGAAAACTTCTTTTTCGAGAAGGAAGAGCAGATTGGTCACCGAGGTCAGTGGGTTGTTGATGTCGTGCGCGAGGCGCGATGCCAGACGCGCCATCGCTTTGAGCCGTTCGTGAATACGGTCGTTTCGCTCCGCCCGCTTCCGCTCAGAGACGTCGCGGGAGATTTCTGCCACACCGATGATCCGAGCCGCGGCGTCTCGCAGCGGCGACATCGTCGCTGACACAGGGATATGTTTCCCGCTCTTGCAGCACCGGACGGTCTCATAGCTTCCGCTCTCTTCTCCACTGCCAACTTGTGCCAGCCTCCCCCTCAGATCGTTCTCAGTTGCGCTCCCCGTCAGGCGCATCAGCGGCTGCCCCATCATCTCCTCTTTGGTGTAGCCGAAGATCCGTTCCGCTCCCCGGTTCCAGCTCATCACGCTGCCTTGCAGCGTGGCGCTGACAATCGCATCGTCCGAAGAGCAAACAATGGAGGAGAGCAGTTGCAGGGACGCGTATTGCGCCGCCGGAATTGTGACATCCGGCATTCGGTGGGTGACGCCCGGAAACGCTGTTCCATCATTGAACATAGCTCTGCGGCCTTTCCGTTCATCGAATCTTCGGCCTTGCGCCTGTCCTGGTGCCCCGCTCTCACGCAGTGATGCGAGCACCTGCTGTGCCGGCGCCCGTTGACCCTGACAGCAAACGATCGTTCGGCTCATTCAGCCTCCGCATCCATTTCCTGCCCGGAGTGATCGGCGACCAGCCAGAAGACAATTCCCAGAGCCACGGTCGCTCCCGCCAGCGCAGCGATGATTGCCGGTGAGGCGTCATAGACATCCAGAATGATGAAGCGGCGCACGAGCGCCAGCAGCGCAATCAGAACCACCGAGCGCACCTCCACCACTGCGCGGCGATGGTGCCTGACAACGAGCAGCGTGTGCTTGAATTCAAGCGCAATCAGAACTGTAAGGACCATGCCGAAGACACCCTGAAAGATCTGCGGATCTGCTGTCTTCGCCGCACCTCGCCTGAGAAGGCCCGCCATCTCACCCAGCAACTGCCACGTGGCAAGCACCACGATGAGCGCGATCACCAGGGTCAGTGCCGCAACCACCGTCTGCTCGAATCGTTCATAGAGCGACAGAGTGCGCCATTTAGACTGCAGCTGGCGGAACTCAGTCGCCAGAGTCAGCATGCCGTTGCTCACCGGAGCTCCGCTTCCTGCGTCCTGCATTCGCCTTCGCCACTTCTTCCGCCAATTCTCATTCGCTCGCCAGCTTGCGCCTCAGTGCTGCAATGTCTTCCATGCTCTGCTCATAGTCGACCAGCGACGAAACCATCGATGACAATTCACGGGCGGTATCGGCATTCTTCTGCAGGTATTGCCTGTAGGTATCCGACGGCGGCCGGTTCTTATTTTGGTTCAGGTAGTGGATGGCCGCTGTCGTGTTTTCCGATAACTCGCGGACCAGGGGGAGCATCTGTTCCACGGCCTGCTGCTGGATATCGGAACCTGACTTCTGTGTTTCGTTCAGTTTTCTGACGATCAGAGCCATGTCGTCCACGTGGCCCTGGATTCTATGCAACATCAGGTCGTGGGTCAGCCAGTTGCTATCGCTCAGAATGAGCATCTGGTCTGCGTCACTCGCCAGTTGGGCAGCCTCATCTCGCGCATCCCACAGCAACTCGGTGAGCTGTGCACTTGTCTCCCGGGGAACGACGGCAGAGAGCAAGGGCAGCACTGCCAGAGACAACAGGACCATGATTCCTTCAACCATTAGCCGCGTGCGTGCGTGTGCAAGTCTCATGAGGAACCTCGCGTTTGCTGGGCTGTGAGCGATCGCCGAACTACAACGTCTCCTGGCCCCGGCCCTCCCACGCGACCCGGTGCCGGGGCAGGAGACTGCGAACCAAAGCAGAAAGTCGTACAGGGTTTCCCTGGCGCGCGTCGCCTTCGCACGGACGACGGATCGCCTCATCCCCGCTTTGCCTCAGAACAGGCTGATCTGGTTATCCACGGAGGTGATCCCTGGAGCCAGCCACGCAACGCGTTCGGCTTCCTCCCGTTCGGCCCATGAGCGGACTTTGCCCTTCAGGACTGCCTTGCTCCCCTGTACCTCCACCGTAATCCGCTCCGCATCGACCTGCGCGTTGCGCACCAGCGCATCCTCGATCTTCCTCTTCAGATCGGAGGGCGTTGCCGCTGGCTTCACCGTGATCAGATTGCTGACACCCTTGACGCCGAGAAGACGCCGTACCGCACGTTCGGCTTCCTGGCGCTGGTACTGCCACTCCACGTCGCCCTTGAGAGTGACCCAGCCCTTGTCCACCGTCACGTGAACCTTGCCTTGCGGAACCGTGGAATTCCAGTTCAGGGCATGAAGCGCAGCAGCCGCGATGTCGGAGTCCGTGCGCTCTCCGATCGAGCGCACCTGGATTTCATTCGCGACGGCGATGACTCCGTTGACTCGATGAGCGCCCTCTTCGGCCCTCCACTTTTTCATATAGGTATCGACAGTTCCCGTCAGCGTAACGACGCCATCTTTCACGACGACGCCGATTTCGGTGGCGGGAACACTCGGATCCCAGCGAAGTTCAGCCATTACGTTTGCCTGAATCTCCTGGTCCGTATGTGTCAGTGTTGCTGTTGTCATGAAATTTCTCCTGCCCGGCACGCTTCGTACAGCATGCTGTTTGCGTGATTTACGGCTGATGTTAGCTGCCGTTGCTGCGCTGTACAATCAGGCAGCCGATGGGGTGCGGTCTCAGCAGTAAGTCGATCGTCAGAACCCCCGCTCCCGGGAGAAGTGGAAATCCTACCATTGTCGTAGCCGGCATCCGTCACGCTGCACTGGGAAGGTCGAAGTGCACAAGTCCGCGCTGCACTGCGACTCGAATCGCGTCCGTACGGCCGCTGGCTCTCAACTTTTCGAGGATGTGGGTCACGTGCACTTTGACCGTAGACTCGCTGATGTTCAGCACCACTCCTATCTCTTTGTTGCTTTTGCCGTTGGTGATGCTAACCAGCACCTCGCGCTCGCGCGTGGTGAGTTCGCGTTCGACAATGCGACGTGCCAGCTGGACTCCGACGGCGGAGGGAATCCACTGCTGTCCGGCAGAGACCGCCCAGATGCTCTGGATCAGTTCCTCCACCGGCGCATTCTTGAATACGTACCCCCGGGCGCCCGCGCGCACGGCGCGATAGACGTCCTCGGTGCTCTGACAGGTCGTGAACATCACCAGCCGCGCATCTGGAACCTGCCGCAGGATCACGGCCACCGCCTCGATCCCGCCGAGCAGCGGCATTTGTACCTCGAAAATGCCCACATCCGGTCTTGTCGCCAGGAATCGGTCCACCGCCTCGCGTCCATTTCGTGCCTCGCCGACGATTCTCACCCGCTCGTGGCTGGCGAGCAGAGCTGTCACCCCTGCCAGCACCACTGGATGAGGATCGGCGACCAGAACGTCGAGAGTTTTCCGGGGAAGGGGCTCGGCAGCCGGTCCGGCAATACCCGCACCATCGACGGGAACAGCGCGGGGGTCATCGACCATCCGCAGCTGATGCGGATCGCGCAAAATCGGGGAAAGCACGGTTCCCCCGTTCGAGATGAGATTCGGAACGTACCTGTTCATGACAGATCTCCTTGTTGGCGGTCCGCGATCCCGAAGGGTTGAGTGTTGTGCAGGTAAAGTCTGGGGAGTCCTGCAAACGAGCCTGGAAATCCACTTCATCGAAATTACGGAACAACGTTCGGTCCCACTATCCACGATTCGTCATACGAGAACACGATGAGGGGGAACCGGTACGGGACCTGCGTGCAGGGCCACGATCTCCTCCCCGATAAGCCATCCGGCCACGCGAATGCTGTTCTCCAACGGGTGCTGCATTTCTTCGGTGGCCAAAAATCCGCAGCGGAGGGATCCTCAGAGTGATACAGATCGCCGGGCGATGGGCGCCGTGCAAGGGACCGACCAGAGCCGCTGCTTCAAGGCGACATGGGTGCGACGAAGTGCACAGCGCAGGCCTCGCCTTTGTCGTCGACGATGACGATCCGGTGTTCCATCAACCGTCCTTGTATGGAAAAGTATCTGGCTTCAGCAGTGTGTGTCTATTGGCCTTTGGTCCTACATCAGGCCATTCGAAAGGGATGGTTCGCCTTATCGAAGAGTATTCACGACTGCTGTGCCAGTCGTCCTATTTCCAGGAGTCTTGCCAGAAGAGACTGACGTTGGCCGACAATCTGCTGCAAAGGGCGCAATCTCGCCCAATGCATTCCTGAATGCGCTGCAGTACCGGTAACCCGGCCTTTCGCTGGTTGAATGGCGTCCAGAAAACTTAGTTGGTGCACGAGTCCGCCGATGAGAAACAGCATGACTCTACCAGACGGGATCGCTCGTCTGGTCTGGCGCGGCGTGGCGCACGACATGTTAACCGGTAATCCGAGAGAGAATGGAAGAACCTCCAAACGGGATCGACGACCTGCTCAGCGAAATCCCCGGACATTGGCGCAGTTCCGCTGGGAATGGTGGGATCTGGCTGCTTCTGCGTCGGGATCCAATCCCGTCGCCACGGGCTGCGCCGTGGCCGGCCCATGGACATCCGAAACTGCATTGCGGGTGGGTAAGTCATCGGCAATCCGACAGTTTTGGCAAGGGCCATCTCAATTGGCGCGTGATCGCCTCTTCACTCGTCGAGGGCAGATTAGGACCGGAATGTCGGCCTGGCTTCAGCGGTCTCCGAAGACCGATCCTCGCCGCCCCGGAGCCGCCCGCAATTTAAACCACAGCGGCAGATGATGGAGGCAACTTTGGGGGCAACTCTTCCCTGCCCTGTGCTGCCATCACCTATGTTTTACAGTCGCATGGACTCGTTCGTGGTAGCCGATGACGCCACCAAGCCCGCTTCCGAGCCCATCCGAGACTGACCGGCGATTTCGCTAAATCGCGTTGAACCAGAAGTATGGGACGGCCACCCTGTTTTCGGCCAGCATGCGGCTGGCCGGCGCCGCCGCCCCGGCCCGGATCGCATTCACCAGCATCCCGGACCTGTTCTGACCATCAGACGGTAGCGACACTTGTCGCTCAATGAGTGATTTGCCCTGGAGGCGACAGTTCATGTGGAAAGCAAGGGGTGAGTGCCTCATGCACCCGCAGCTGTCGCCCACCTCCGAGAAGCAGGCCGAGCCTGTCGGGCCAGCCGCCGGCATTCCCGTCTCCGGTGCGGTTTCCTGCGGCCGTAGGCCCGATCAGGATTTGAGGCAGGCAAGGATCGCCTTACAGGACTCGATCCTCGCGTTTCGCTGCGACAGCGCAGGCGGCCTTCGCAGCACGACGGCGTGCCCAAAGGCTTCCAGCATATTGGCGAGAAGGAACGCCCGCAGATCCAGCTTTACGGCGCCCCCCAGATCCTTTGCGTGAGGCAGCAGCGCTTTCCGCAGGGGTCCGTGGAGTCTGAGCGGGAACTCTCTGGCCTGATCGGCGCGGTGAGGAACTTCAGAATCCAGCAGGGCGGCAAGCTCGGGATCGGAGGCATGCACCTCGATCATGCCGTCCATCAAGTGAGAAACCAGCCGGTCAAGCGGTTCGCCAGCGCTCTCGCCGATCTTCCGCTGAAGCACCCGGTCGACCTCTTCGATATGCCGCTCGTGCAGCGCGATAAAGATAGCCCGTTTGTCCGGAAAATACTGGTAGATCGAGCCAATGCTTACGCCCGCTGTCTGAGCAATGCTGTTGGTGGTGATTCCCGATGCATCGGATCGCTTCAGCAGCCGGATGACTGCGTCGAGGATGGCACTCACAGTCTCCTGCGCCCGCTTCTGGGCGGGGTGGCGTCGCCGAATCGGGCTCCTGACTGGCTTCCGCATTCACCATGGAGTCTATCTGAAAATGTGAGCAATCGTTGAATTATTCCGCGCCGCAGTACGAAGGGGCAGGCTCCTGCTTGAGGCCGGAATGCGAGTAGACAGAGCCTGCAATGCCCTTAGACTTTTCCTGAAGACGACTCACCGGGACGAAACCGTGAGCGTCGAGGCGAGGACAATGACCTACATGATTACCGGCGCCACCGGCGACGTTGGTGCGCGAGTGGTGCGGCAATTGACAGAGCGAAATATCCGTCCGAGGATTCTGGTGCGTGACGCGGAAAAGGCGCGTGCGCTGTTTGGACAGTCCGCAGAAGTCTGCAGAGGCGATCTCGCAGATGCGACAACGATTCGGTCGGCAATGAAGGGCGCGCATACCCTCTTTCTGGTGAACGTCGGTCCGGAGATCCCGCAGCGCGACGAGGCCGCGGCGGCGATCGCCAGGGACGAAGGAGTACAGCGCATCGTCAAGCTGTCTTCGCTCGATGTCGAGCAGGGGCTTGCCATCGGAGTATGGCACTCAAAGGGCGAGGCCGCGATTCGAGCCTCCGGTGTCGCCTTCACCTTCATCCGGCCCACTGGATTCATGAGCAATCTGCTGGCATGGGCGCATTCCATCAAAACTGAAGGAATCGTGCGATCGTCCACGGGAGACGGCGGCCGGCCCTTCATCCATTCCGACGATATCGCCGCAGTTTCGGTGGCAGCTCTGCTCGATGAGAAATATGCGGGCCGGATTCTATCGCTTACCGGGCCCAAATCGCTGACCTTCCGAGACGCCACGCAGATCATTGCCCATGCGATTGGGAAGCAGCTGGTTTATCAGCCGATATCGGACGAGGAGGCGCGCGAACGCTACTCCAGATTCAGCGGTTCTGCTGAGGAGACCGAAGCTCACGTTGCGCTGTGGCGCGCCATCCGCGAGGGACGTCTCGCTGCTGTCGGCGATGGCGTCGAGCGGACCCTGGGACGAAAGCCCATTTCCCTGGAACAATGGGCGTCAGAGAATGTTCACCACTTTTTGTCCTGAAGGCGCGTGCCGGGCTGTTTCCCGCAGGTTGTCAATTGGCGCATCATCGCCTCTTCACTCGTCGAGGGCAGATTAGGACCGGAATGTCGGCCTGGCTTCAGCAATCTCCGAAGACCGATCCTCGCCGCCCCGGAGCCACCCGCAATTTAAACGACAGCGGCAGATGATGGAGGCAACTTTGGGGGCAACTCTTCCCTGCCCTGTGCTGCCATCACCTATGTTTTACAGTCGCATGGACTCGTTCGTGGCAGCCGATGACGCTACCAAGCCCGCTTCCGAGTACATCCAACACCATCCGAAGATTTCGGCAAAAGATTGATTTTGTGCGTTACTTTGGGCCTGGCTTGGCCGCGCCTGTCCGTTGAGAGCCGGAAAATCCGGGGGCAACAATGGGGCAACTCACCCATTGCAAAAGAGAGTTCCTCCCGCTCCTGCCGTGACAGATCAGGGGAATGGCGTGCTACCGTGGTGCCCTGAGAGGCAATCCGTCCCTGGCGTGTACGCGGAAGCTGGCTGGCTCGGCAGGATGGTTCAACCCTGGCCGACTTTTCGTTCGGCATCCCTGGCGTGATCGGGAGCGTATACTACGGGAAACCCAGGCTACTCAGGGCCGGTTTCATCAATAAGGATAGGTTTCATAAGGAGGTCCCCGGCTCCGGCGAACCGCCTGGGACCCGCTTCGATGGCGCTTCGCAGTCGAGGCGCTTTCGAGCGCGGGGCGCAGATGAGACAGGGTGTAATGTTCTCGCTGCGATGTTGAAATTCTTCGCCTTCAGGCGAAGGAAATTGGTCGAAGCCTCCGCAAGGAGGCCAGACATTCGTCGACCGAAGGTCGGCACCCCGGACGAGTCGGGTCAGCATTTGTCGCCTACCACGCAGCTTGCCCGCTCCAGCCCACAGGCATGAAGCCGGTGGCCGTCTGGCTTGAAGCATCTGCTGCAATGGGAAGCGGAGGAAAGCAGCATCCTGGAGTTTTACATAGCCAGCCACTGCGACGGGCGGATCAGGGATGGACGACCCAAAGGGGCAGAAGTACGACCAGGAAGCTCCGACGATCATGGTGAGCACAGGTGTGTCTACCCCGCCCACCTCAGGTGAGAGAGAGCCAATCTCCGATTCGCCAGCAGAGGCAGGGGCGACACCGTCTGCAACCGATCCGGGGCTGCCAGGCAGCGTCAGGTTGTCTCCCGAAAGGCCGGTCCGCTCCCCAGGCGGCGGCAGCGAAGCAGGGAGTGGCGAGGCCCTGCAGCCGGGAAGCGTCTTTGCGAATCGGTACGAAATCCTCATGAATCTGGGCGAGGGCGGCATGGGCGCGGTTTACAAAGCCCGTGACCTCGAACTGGAGCGAGAGGTTGCCCTCAAGGTCATCCGACCTGAGCTGTCCCGAAATCCTGAAATCCTGCAGCGGTTCAAGCAGGAGCTGATCCTTGCCCGGCAGGTGACCGACCGTAATATCATCCGCATTTTCGATCTCGGAGAGGCGGACGGCATCAAGTTCATCACGATGGAGTACATCGACGGCCTGAGCCTCCATCAAATCCTGAAGCGGCAGAGAAAGCTGGAGGCCGCGGAAGCCATCGACATCATGGAACAGGTGGCTGCCGGACTGGCGGCTGCCCACCGCGAAGGGATTATTCATCGCGATCTGAAACCCGGCAACATCATGCGGGACAGCCATGGCCGGGTGGTGGTCATGGACTTCGGGCTGGCGCGCAGCATCGGCGGCGACGGCCTTACGCGCAGCGGCGCAATGCTGGGCACCATGGAGTACATGTCGCCGGAGCAGGCGCAGGGCAAGGAACTCCAACCCAGCTCCGACATCTTCACGGTGGGCCTGATCCTTTATGAACTGCTCGCCGGAGTGACGCCGTTTCACGCGGAGAGCGCGATCGCCAGCCTGTTGATGCGCACGCAGCAGCGTGCAGCACCCCTGGTGGAGATCGATAAGAACATCCCTGGCTCGCTGAGCAATATCGTTGCCAGGTGTCTCGAGAAGGATCCGGCCAATCGCTACCAGAGCGCTGCGGAACTGGATGCCGATCTGCGCGCGTGGCAGGGCCGGGGCGAAGGAAAGAAGGTTTCCGCGACGGCCATGCGAATGCGCATGAACCGCGTTCGAGAGCTTCCGTGGACACGTTTTGCGATCACAGGTGTGCTGGTTGTGGCGGTGGGCGCCGGACTTGCCTGGTTTGCCATGAGGCAACGGGCCGCGAAATCAGGTACTCACGCCCCGGTCTCGGTGCTGGTCGCCGACTTTACCAACCTCACCGGCGACCCTCTGCTGAACAATACGATCGAACCGATGCTCGGCGAGGCCCTCGAAGGCGCCAGCTTCGTGAATGTATTCAGCCGCGAAGACGCGCGCAAGCTGGCGGAAAAGCTCTCCCATCCCTCCAACAAACTGGACGAGCAGACAGCGCGCCTGGTCGCCATCAACCAGGGCATCAACGTGGTAGTTACGGGTCAGATCACTCTGCGCGGTGACAGTTACGGCATTTCGGCGGTGGCTCTGGATGCGGTGAGCGGCAAAGTGCTCGCAACGTCGGATGTCGGCGTGGGCAGCGAGAAGGAGATCCTCGCGAGCCTTCCGAAACTAGCGGTGCCGATTCGCAGAGCTCTGGGCGACACCACGCCCGCCTCGGTTCAGTTCAACGAGGTCGCGGGGGGATTCAAAGCCGCATCTCTGGAGGCGGTTCACCAGGTTTCGATCGGTCTCGACGAGCAGTTCGCGGGCAAATTCCAGGAGGCATTCGATTCGTTCCAGAACGCCGCGGCGATGGATCCGGGCTTTACGTGGGCGTATACGGGTATGGCGGCCATGTCGGAAAACCTCGGCAAACCCGAGGACGCCGTCAAGGAAATGAATCAGGCGATGGAACACATCGACGACATGACCGAAAGGGAGCGCTATCGCGACCGCGGACTCTACTATCGGATCACGGGAGACTGGCAGGACTGCGCGCAGGAGTACACGAAGCTCGTGACTCACTACCCCGCCGACCGCGTCGGCTGGAATAACCTTTCTGTTTGTTACACGCAGTTGCGCAACGCGCCGAAGGCACTCGAGGCGGCCAGGCGCGCCGTGGCCATCGTGCCCCGAGGGGTCTCGGAGCGGCTGAACCTGGCCTTCATCGACGCATTTGCCGGAAATTTTGCGGGGGGCGAAAAGGAAGCGCGCACCGCGCTGGCGATGAATCCCTCGGCTGCACAGGGATACCTTTCGCTGGCCGAAGCCAGCCTCGGGCAGGGGCAACTGGATCAGGCCGCGGAAGCCTATCGCAAGCTGGAGACCTTTGGTCCGGGCGCGACATCGACCGCGGTGGCCGGGCTGGCCGATCTTGACGCCTACCAGGGCAGGTATGCGGAAGCGGAACGCGTTCTGACGGAGGGAGCAGCCGCCGATCTGGCCGCCGGGGATGCCGACGCCGCGGCCAGGAAATACGTGGCGCTGGGCACGATCGAGGAATCGCTGGGAGAACAGGCCGCAGCCATTTCCGATACAGACAAGGCACTGGCGCACAGCAGGATTGTTCCCATTGAGTTCCTGGCGGCACGCACGTATGCCAATGCGGGAGAGTTTGCGAAGGCGCAAAAGCTGGCGACAGGCCTCTCTTCCGAGCTGTCCGGCGAATCCCAGGCGTACGGCAAAATCATCGAAGGCCTGATCGCGCTGAGGCGAAACGATACGAATGGGGCGGTTGAACAGATCAGAGCTGCGAACGGCCTGCTGGATACCTGGATCGGCCACTTCGATCTGGGGCACGTTTACCTTGCCGCGGGAGCATTCAACCAGGCGGATTCGGAGTTGAGCGAATGCATCCAGCGGCGGGGAGAAGCGATCGAGCTGTTCGACGACAATGTTCCGACGTACGAATATTTCCCGCCGGTGTACTACTACGAGGGGCGCGCGCGGCAGGGAATGAAGAGCGCAGGATTTGCGGACTTCTACAGGGACTATCTGGGCATTCGCGGGCAGTCGTCCGACGATCCGTTCCTCTCCGATATCCGCCGCCGTCTCAGCCACTAAATGGCAGCAGCATCGAAGCTCCCGGAGGAGCGCTCAATTTCAGCGTTCGGCCGGCAAAGCTCAGGAAGGACTCAGCCGGCGCGGATGGTTATGGCGATGCCTGGCCTGACAACGAAATGGTCTGCGTGCTTCCGGCGACTCCATTGTTGTTGTCGATGATCGTGATGGCTCCCGAGCGCGAACCGACGCTGGTGGCGAGCGGCTGGAACCACACGGAGATCGTGCAAACCCCTCCCCTCGCCAGGGTCGCCGGAGATACGGGGCAGGTGCTCGACGCGCCGAATTCGCCGCTGGCCGCGATGCTGTTGATGGTCAGCGGTCCGCCCCCGGCATTCACCAGCGTCACCGTTTGGGATGAACTGGTGGTGCCCTGTTCCTGGTGGGGGAAGGTGAGGCTCACAGCGGACAAGCCGACAATCGGATTGGACCCGCCGGCTCCCGTGCCGTAGAGCTCCACCGTCTGCGGCGGAGGAGTCTCATTGGGAGCCATTCCGGGTGGGGTGGCGTACGTAAACACCAGAGAACTGGTACGGGTGCCCAGGTCCCCGGGCGTGAAGACAATCGACAGGGTGCAGCTATTGGCGCCGCCGCCGGCCGGAGCCAAAGTCAGAGCGCCGACGGAATTGCCCGAGAAGGTGGCTGCCCCGCTGGCATTCGTACAAGTGGTTGCTGTAATTGCGAAATCCCCCGCATTCGATCCGGTCAGGCTCACGCCGGACAGATTGAAGGGCAGGCTTTCGTTCTGGTTCGTCATCGTGATCGTCATCGCGCCACTGGACTGGCCGGCATTGACCGGCATGAACACCAGCGGACTCGGCGTGAAGATCACAGGCGTGACAGCCGGAACAACGCCAGCGCTCTCTGAAGCCTGACCTGTGTAAAGGTCAGGAGGACCAATCTCACCGTGTCCAGGCTGCTCGTTCGAGACGAGGTCGGCGAGGAAATTATAGGGCGTGCCTGCGTTGTAGCTGTTCTCCTGAGCAATCGGGCACTTGCCAGGATCGGCGCTGTTGACGCCGAGCACACCCAGATTGGCCATATTCAGCGATTCGCCCGCACAGGTTGGATTCGCGCTGGTGGGCTGGTTTCCGAAGCATGGGTTATAAACCGCAGCTCCCCATTGCCAGTTGATGAGCACTCCCGGCGTGTCCGTGGTGAACTCCGCGGACCAGGTGACGTTCTGGCTGGCGCCCGGGCCGTTGCCCCAACCTCGGGGTAATTGCCCGATCGCGGCCGGCAGGAGGTACGGAACACCGGAGACGAAAATGTTTCCCGGAATCGTGAACTGCTGCCTGCCACTCGCGGGGTCGGTCATGGGAACCTGCGTGACCCAGCGATTATTGGTTGCATCGAAGGTGGTACTCGCCTGGGTCAGTCCGGGGACGAACTGGATCAGCGCATCCGGGACAGGGATGGTCGTGGTCGTGCCATTGGTAGGATTGGTGAACGAAATGCTCCCGTTGGTGACCATGATCTGCACTTCGTCCGTACTCATCTTCAACGGATTGCCATTCGGATCGAGCGGACCTTCCACGGACAGTTCGCTGTTGAACCAGAGGTAGTCGCCGGCTGGAACGCTCTGCGCCGGCGGCATGGGGAAGGTGCCGCTGATACCGCTGAGCGCCGACCCTGTCAGCGCAATCGAGTCCGTAGCTCCTGTCTGGCCGCCGTCGTTGTCGGTGAAGACCAGAGTCCCCGTGCGGACGCCTTCGCCTTGTTTTGGGTTGGGGGCGAACGCGAGGGTTACGGTACAGCTGTCACCGGTGGCTATCGTGCTGGTGTTCGCTGCCAGCGGAGCCGGAGCCGCGGCCCATCCGCTGTCGACACGCTGCGGTCCTAATGGCGTCTGCCAGGGCAGCAGGCTGCCGCTGCAGGTGGACGACTGGATGATGAAGTCGGCCGGTCCCGAATCGCCGGAGACGATCTGGGCTCCGGTGACATTCAGCGGCGCTGTGCCGATGTTCGTGAGAACCACAGTCATGCTGGCGCTCGTTGATCCGACATCCGTACTGGGGAACGCCACACCGTCGGGGCTGATGAACGCGACCGGCACAGATGCGACCACCTGCGTGACGGAGGCCGAGCTGGACTGGAAGTTCGGATCTGAATTGGCCCCGCCGAAGGTTGCGGTCACCGTGTTGGTGCCCGGAGGCAGGAGGAATGTGCTGTAGGCCTGGGTGACGGGCACACTCCCGAGCGGAACCGAGGCGCCGCTGTTGATCGTGCTGTTCGTGTAGGAATAGAGGACCGAGTCGGTGCCTGGCGGAACCGGCGTCACGGTCGGGGTGAACGTAACCAGCTGGCCATAATTCGAGGCCCCCCCGGTGGAAGACACGAGTGAGATGCTCGAGCCTGCGGGAGCGATCGTCAATGTCCCGTTGACATAGAGGAACGAGTAATTTGCCGCAGCTAAGGTGCCCGTGGATACGGTGATGGGATATGCGCCGACGCCGCTGGTTGGGGTGGCAGTCGTGGTTAAGCCCGGCGCACCGCTGACCACCGAGGCCGTGTCACCGTTCACAAAGCCGGTGATGCTGTACGTCACATTGAGGGCTGGAGTCAGGGATGGGAGCGACTGCCCGTACACGGCGCCGAAGCTGGCCGCCGTGACCGTAAGCGGAGCGGCGGCGATGTAGAACGACTGCGTCACGGTTGCCTGGCTGTAGGAAGAGCTGCCTACCTGTCCGGCGGGCGCCGTGACCGTAATCAGGCACAGACCGGCCCCGCTGGCAGTGCCGGTTGTGGTCCATAAGCCGCCTCCGGACGACGACGCGCTGCCCACGGCACAGGGCCCGTTGAGCGGCGCCGCGAAGCTGAGGGGCAATCCAGAGCTCGATGTCGCGCTGATCGTGAATCCGTTGCCATATTGCACGGTGGGCGCCGGACCCAAAGCGATGGTTTGCGACTGCGTGGTGGAACCCTGCGGCAGGATCGTGAAGGTTCCCGTCGCAGGAGTGGCCGCGCTGTAGGCGGGTGGGGTCGTCGCCGTGGTGCTGTCGCCCGCCTGCGTCGCGGTAATGGTGCAGCTTCCCGTACTGTTCAGGGCCACCGTAGCCGAGGAAACTCCATTCGTGTTGATTGTCGAATCTCCCACGGAGCAGGGACCTGAGGCGCTGAAGCTCACCAGTTGCATGTTTGGAGCGCCGTTCGACTCGGCGGTCGCGGTGACCGGAACTGTCGAATTCGTAATCAACACCGAACTGGGCAACGAGCCAAGAACAACCGTCTGGTTCATGGTGAGCACCGCCGGGGGAGATGGAGCGCTCTGGCGTTGAGAACCGTTTGCGTCCGCAACGAGCGTGGTCGTAATCGTGTAGACCAGGGTCCCGGCGGGCGGATTCGTGTCGGTAAACGTGGTCGCCGGCGCGTTCCCGTTCACGCCGCTCACACTTCCAATCACCACCGCGGGCGCCCCGTTCACGCTGCGAGAAATCGTGTAGGTCGCAACGACTCCGAAGACCGGCGCCGTCCAGTTCACCTGGATACTTTCCGGCGTATTGGTGGTTGCGGGCACGACGGAATAGGTGGGCGAACCCGGTGGGCGAACGATCGAGTTGGCTGTGTCGTAATCCATCTCGGTCGTCGTGGAACCGCCGCCGCCCAATGTGACATTGCCGCCGCCGCCCAGCGTCACATTGCCGCCGGCTCCCAGCGTGACATTGCCGCCACCGCCCAGCGTGACATTGCCGCCGCCACCCAGCGTGACATTGCCGCCGCCGCCCAATGTGACAGTTCCGCCACCGCCCAGCGTCACGGTGCCGCCGCCGCCCAGGGTGACATTGCCGCCGCCGCCCAGCGTCACCGTGCCGCCGTTGCTCAGCGTCACTACGCCGCCGGCGGGTACCGTATACGAACCTCCGGTTGGGGGTACGGTCTCCGTGCCGCCGCCCCCCAGAGTGATCGTGCCGCCACCGCCCAGCGTGACGTTGCCGCCGCCGCCCAGCGTAACGGTCCCGCCCGCGCCCAGAGTGATGGTGCCGCCGGCTCCGAGTGTGACGTTGCCGCCGGCTCCCAGAGTGATCGTGCCACCGGCTCCGATCGACAGGTTCCCGCCACCCCCCAGGGTAACGCTGCCGCCGCCGCCGAGGGTGACATTCCCGCCGCCACCGAGCGTCACCGTGCCGCCGCCGCCCAGAGTGACCGTACCGCCGGCTCCCAGTGTGACATTGCCGCCGCCGCCCAGAGTGACATTGCCACCGCCGCCCAGCGTCACTGTGCCCCCCGCGCCCAGGGTGACGTTGCCGCCGGCACCGAGCGTGACATTGCCGCCCCCGCCCAGGGTCACATTGCCACCGCCGCCTAAAGTGACCGTGCCGCCGCCACCCAGGGTCACGTTTCCACCGCCGCCCAGCGTCACCGTACCGCCGGCGGGAACTGTGTAGGAACCTCCCGTCGAAGGAATCGTCACTGTGCCGCCGGAATCGGGAAGCGTGATTGTGCCGCCGCCGCCCAGGGTCACATTGCCGCCGCCGCCCAGCGTCACCGTGCCACCGGTGCCGGTCATGGTGATGGTTCCCGTACCGCTCAGGGTGACCGTGCCGCCGCCGGGCAACACGATCTTCCCGTCGGCTCCAGGGGTGATGGTATTCGGGCCGGCGGCATCGTTGCTCAGCGTCAGGCTGCCTCCTGTGCTGAAGGTCATGGTTCCGCCGCCACTGAGAACTGCACCGCTGCCAACGCTTGCGCTGCCGCCGTTATTCAGTTCCACGCTGCCGCCGTCGCCCACACTTACTGTGCCGCCGGCGCCAACAGCCACGCTCTGACCGGAGCTGACGCTGACCGGCGTTGAAGAAGCGCCGAAAGAAAGGAAGTTCGCGAGCGATGCGTATTCGCCGCCGGTCGCGCCCACCTGGCGCAGGTCGATGTTGGCGACGTCGTCGTATCCGGGCAGCCCCGTCAATCCCGTTGACCCGGGTTGCACGCCATCGAAGGTAATGTCCTGGTCGGCCTGCCACGGTGGAGTGACCGGTGCGACAGACCCCTCCACAAAATATCCCGTATCCCCGTTGAGAGGAGTGCCGTCACAGTGCAGCTGGGCTGCGCTCTCCGTCGAAGACGGGCTGCCGGTGGAATTGGCTGGTGCGGACGCCTGGTACCACGCCGAGCTGGAAAAAGTCGCCGGCGTCGTGTTGTCATTGGCCAGAAGGTCACCCACCGAATTCAACGTCGATTCGGACAGGGTTTCCAGCGTCTGGTTGGAGTAAGCAACGGCTGCATTCAGTCCCACGCCGTCGAGCTGGAACAGATAGTTCATCGAGCTCTGATAATTGGGCTTGCAGTTGATGTCGAAGGTCGGAATATAACTGCCCGCTCCTCCCTTGAAGTAAAGGCCGCCGTGGGTTAAGCCGAGGGTGTGGCCGATCTCGTGGAACAACGTGCCGGCAATGACCTGGGCGCGCTTGCTCATGTCCTGAGTGGGATCCGTCTCCCACAGGCCCAGTGTTACAGCCGAATCCTGGCCGCCCAGATCGGAGTAACCGGAGATGCTTGTGACTGTGCCCGAAGTGAGGCTCGTCACCGGCTCTGCCGGTGTGTTGTTGGCGTAACTCCAGTTGGCAACGCCCGGCGTTGAGAGAATGATCGTCGAGCCGTCAGGGCACGACGCCGTGTTGTAGACGCCATTGAGACCCGGATCACTCAGTACTCCGGAGATGGTGAATCGGCTTGGGCAATAGTTGATGTCGCCCTGCGAACCCCGGTCGGCGGTTGTGATGGTGGTTTGGCCGGTCGAGGCGTTGGCGGTGATCGTTTTCAGCGTTCCGAACAGCGTGCTCCACGCTGGTACCGCCAGGGAGTGCCCGAAGAGAACGTAGTGATAGCTGTCTTTCTGCCCGTAGGGGAAGCGAGCTGTGCAGTCGCCACCGGCAGCGCAGGAATTGAAATTGCGAGGCCACAGCTTGGTGAATTCCAGGCTGTTCTTCCAGCCGATCACCCCCGGCTGCCCCGGGAACTCGCAAAGCTGCGGCGGCGTGGTCGAAGTGTTGTCCGTGCAGGTGGTCTCCGGAACTGGGTTACCGATCTTAAGGTGCAGCACGATTCCCGTGTTGGCGAATGCCTTTTCGACCATGGACAGCGGGTCAGCGCCGCTGGGGTCCGGCGATGGGAACAGGTCTTCACCCGTGCAGTTACCCTGCGAATCCACGGAGCCGCACATCCAGTCAAGCTGAACGAATAAGTCCTTCTCGCCGTGTTTTGCTCCAGGCAACGCGACCCACGACTGCGTCCTTACGTCGTAGTAGCCCGGCTGCCCGGCAAAGAAATCAGGCGCCGCGGGGCCGGCCTTCCACGAGTCCAGAATCCCGTCGTTGTCGCTATTCGCCACCGGTGTCGAGAAGATCACCGCGGCATAAGCCGCGCCCGCATTCAGCGGCGCGTTGGCGCTGCTCGCTCCTGCTGCCAGCGAAACAGAACTGGAGCTGGTGCTCCAGGTTCCACCCGCGTTGTAGAGCGTCGTGAGTTCTCCGTTCCCACCCACTGCGTCATAGAATCCCTGGATCGTCTGCGTTGTGGAAGCGGACGGCAGCGCCGACCCGTCGTATATCACGATCGATTTCAGCGGCAGGCTTCCTGGGTTGCCAGGAGCCACGAGCGCGCGATAAAGAACCACCATGCTCGCACCCTCGGGGACGGTGAGTTGTCCGCTGGGTATGTTGATGTCTGTCAGAGAGACCGTAAAGGGACCGGAGGCGAGGCGTTCTCCATTCCAGCTTGGCGGGGGCTGGAAATAGGTGTTGATGTCGGCGCGATACACGCGCAGCGTCCCGCTGTTGGTACCGTCGCTGTAGTTCGGGATATCGCTTCCCACCTGCTCCCCGGTGATGGAGTAGCCGAGGAATGTTCCGTTATTCCCGGAAGGTGTCGCTGTATTTTCGATCGTTGTCCAGTACAGGAAAGCATCGATAATGTCAGCTCCGTCGGGAACGCCCTGGCTGCACCCGCAGGTTGTCAGATCCGGGACGGTGATGGTTCCGGTAGCCAGGTTGTTGGCGGCGGTGGCTCCCTTCAGGCTCACTCCCGCAGCGGCATAATCGCCCGTGACGAAGTAGTTGTTCTCGAACGTGAGCGGGTCTGGCGCCGGTGGCGGCGCTTCACCGGTTGAAACGAGAAGCGCGACCGGGGATCCGAGATTCACCGGCGATCCGGCAGCCGGGCTTTCGCCGATCACACTGCCCTGGGGCTCGCTGCTGCTGTACTGCGTGCTCACCGTGCCCACAGTCAGTCCCACTGTGGTAAGGGTCGTCGTCGCGTTCGGCACCGTCATCCCCACCACGTTGGGAACGGCAGCCCCGGTCGCGCCGTACAGGCTGCCGATGCCGCTCAGGTTGACCGTCTGCACGCTCACCGACGATGCAAGGTTCATCGTGTTGTCGCTGAAATCCGCGCTGTCGGTCAGGATGCCTGTGGTCGTCGGCGTGAAGGTGAAGCTTGCATAGCAGAATCCGCCTGGCAGGACATTCGCGGGCGTACTGGTGCCGCAGGCAGAACTCGCCGCGTTTTCGCTGAAGTTCCCGGTCGACGTCGCGCCCACCGAAACCGACAGCGGCTGGGTGCCGTTGCCAACATTTTGAACAGAGGCCGTCTGGGGTCCGTTGGACGCCCCGACGTTCGTGACCGCAAAGCTCAGGGACGGCGGCAGCGACCGGGTGATCTCCAATACCTCTGGCTGTGTTGCGGAGACATTGCCGACGAAGACATCGCCCGCTCCATCCAGTGCCACGGCAGCCGGCAAAATTCCGCTGACGACTGAGGTCTGGCAGGCGCTTGCCGCGCAGCCGGCTGGAACCTCCACAACCGCACCCAGCCCTTCATCCGCAACGTAGACGTCGCCCGCTGCGTCGACCGCTACATCATCCGGAGCCTGCCATCCACTGCCGATCAGCTTCTGGCAGCTGGCCGCGGTGCAACCGGCCGGAACCTCGACGACGGCTTTGCGGCCATTGTCGGCGATGAAAACATCGCCCGCCGCGTCTGCTGTCAGGCCGACCGGGTTCGAAGGGGCCCCTGGGCTATAAACGATCTTCTGGCAGACGGTGCTCGTGCACCCGGAGGGAATCTCCGCAACTTCACCGTTGAAGTCGCCCACGAAGAGGTCACCCGCTCCATCGACGGCCACTCCCAGCTGAGCGGTGAGGTTGGTGCTCACAGGCGCCTGGCAGCTGCTTTGAGTACAGCCCGCCGGAATCTTAATCACTTCGTTCAGGTTGTTGTTCGCAACAAACAGGTTGCCGGCTCCGTCTTCCGCCATTCCCTGCGGAAGCGCGAATCCGGAGCCCACCGTGGAGATGCTGCCATCCGGCGCAAGCTTCAGCACCTGATTGTCGGTGTCTCCATCGGCGATGAAAAGGTTGCCGGAAGCGTCCACCAGCAGGCCAGCGGGGTAGACCAGCGAGTAAGAGCCGGTATGGATCTGGACCTGCGCCGCCGGGCTAAAGGCAGCCACCGGTCCCACCCCGATGCCATAGATCGGCGCGCTCGCGATCAGGCCGCCGGTGGCGTTATACAGTTCCACCGCGCCCAAACGCAATCCAGGCGCCAGCGGAGCGAAGTTCACATTCACATTGCAGGAACCGGGAGCGGAGAAGGCGGGCGTGCATGTGCTGCCGCTGGCCTGCGTGAAGTCGAGGCCCGATGCTCCCTGAGTCACTACCAGGACCGCGCCGATCGTCGTGTTCGCCGGAATATTGAAGGTTATCGGGAAAGCGGCGCTGCAGGGCGCAGGAGTGGTCTGTCCGGCCGGACAGGCGTTGGCGCTGCCGAAATCCTGCTGCACAAAACTCGCGGTCACACTGGCGGCCGCGTTCACGGTGACGATACACGTAGAATTGGTGCCTGAACTCGCGCACGCGCCACCCCAGCCGAGGAACGCCGAGGTTCCGGTGACTGTAGCTGTCAGCGTCACATTCGTTCCGCTCGGATAGCTCCCTGAACACGTGCCTGTGAGGGTGCCGTTCGAACCCGTGCAGGCAATCGCGCTCGAATTGTCGGTCACCGTGCCCGAGCCCGAACCCACGGTGGCCACGGTCAGTGTGAAGTTCGGGGAAATGCCTGTGGCGCTGAGACTGATGACCTGCGTGGCGGGATTGCCATTGAAAGAGTTGTCGCTTACGGCAGCCGTGCTGCTGAGCGGGCCGGCGGTTGTCGGCTGGGCATAGAAGCCCTCAACGCAGGTCGCGCCCGGCACCAGAGAAACCCCATTCACACTGGTACAAGTGGAGTTGACCAGGTCCTCGGCAAAATCGGCGGTCGTGGTCGGCCCGAGTGAGCCTGTCAGAGCCTGGTTGCCGACGTCCTGAATCGTGATTCCGATATCGGCGCTTCGGGAGCCCACATTGATCGCACCGAAGTTCAAGGCTGCCTGCGAAAGGTTCTCCTCCACCACCCGGTTATTATCGAAGTCCGCGATAAAGATATCGCCCGATCCATTCACGGCCACGCCAAGAATGTTGGTACCCAGTCCCGTGGCGGCGACCGTCGTCTGAACGCCACTGGGTGTTAGCTCAAACACGCTGCTGATCCAGTAGTTCGTGACGAAGACGTCGCCCGCCGCGTCCGCCGCCACTCCGATGGGATCATCCAGCCCGGTGAATGGCAGCGTGGTTTGCACCCCGCTGGCGCTTACCTTCACAACACGGTTGTTTCCTGAATCCGCGATAATCACATCGCCCAGTCCATCCACGGCCACGCCTTGCGGGACGTTCAGCCCGCTGCCCACCGTCGTCTGCGCACCGCCGTTCGCCGGAACCTCCACCACCCGGTTGTTAAAGTAATCCGCGATAAAAACATTCCCTGCCCCGTCCACGGCCACGCCTGCCGGGCGGTTCAGTCCGCTGCCCACCGTAATCGGCGCTCCGCCCCCTGCTGGAATCTTCAGCACGAGGTTGTCGTCGATTTCGGCTGTGTAGACGTTGCCCGCTCCATCCACGGCCACGCCTTCGAGATAGCTCAGTCCGCTGGCGATTGTGGTCTGTGCGCCGCCGCCAGCCGGGATCTTGACCACCCGCCCGTCACCCCAATCTGCGATGAAAATATTGCCCGCCGCATCCTCGGCGATACTGTACGGGTTAACCAGTCCGCTGCCCACGGTGGACTGCACTCCCAGGCCAAACGCAATCGCCGGCGCCTGGCCGACGCCATAGATAGGCAGCGCGGCAAGCACATTGCCGCTGCTGTCGAGGAGATGCACCGCGCCCATGCGCAATCCGGGCGCCAGCGGCGCGAAGTTCACATTTACGGTGCAGGAACCAGGAGCGGAGAAGGCACCCGTGCAGGTGCCGCCCGTGCCTTCCGTGAAATCGAGTCCGGTTGCGCCCTGGGTGACCACCTGGGTCGCGCCGAAGTTCGTGGTTGCCGCCGCGTAGTAACTCAGCGTGACCGTCGTGCTGCACGGAGCAGGTGTGCTCTGGCCGGACGGACAGACGTTCACGTTACCGAAGGGCCCGTACTCGAGCACTCGATTGTTCGAGTAGTCGCTCACGTAGACGTTGCCGCTGTTGTCCACCGCCACGGCCCACGGTTCGGAGAAGCTGTTGGCGCTGATTCCCCCGTTGTTCGCGGCGCCGCTTGTGAAGCTGCCCAACTGGCCATAGACCCGCGTGGCCGTCGTGCTGCCGAAGGGGTAGAACACCATGCGGTTGTTCGAGCGATCGACCACGTAGAGGTCGCCGGCGCTGTCCAGCGCGGGATACATCGGATTATCGAGGCTATCGGCGGTAATCCCGCCGTTGTTTGCGGTGCCGCTTGTGAAGCTGCCCAACTGGCCATAGACTCGCGTGGCTGTGGTGCTGCCGGAAGGATAGAACAGGACGCGGTTGTTGTAGATGTCCGCTATGTACAAATCCCCGCTGGAGTCGAGCGCGACTCCGGTCGGCTGGTTCAGGCTGCTGGCGCTGATTCCGCCGTTGTTCACCGCGTTACTTGTGAAGCTGCCGCCCTGTCCGTACACCCGCGTCGCGGTGGTGCTTCCGGCGGGATAGAAGAGTACCCGGTTGTTCTGGTAGTCGCTTACATACAGACCGCCGCTGGCGTCCACAGCTAATCCGTAGGGTTGGCCCAGACTGTTGGCGCTTACTCCACCGTTGTTCTCGGTCTTCGTTGTAAAGCTGCCGTTCTGCCCGTAGACCCGCGTCGCTGTCGTGCTCCCCGCCGGATAGAACAGCACCCGGTTGTTGTACTCGTCGGCGACGTAGAGATCGCCGCTGCTGTCGAGCGCAAGACCCTGAGGATTGGACAAGCTGTTGGCGCTGACTCCGCCATTATTCGCGGTGCCCGTGGTAAAGCTGCCGTTCTGTCCGTAGACTCGCGTCGCCGTCATACTGCCGCGTGGGAAGAACAGCACTCTGTTGTTCTGGCCGTCGGCTGCATAGAGATTGCCGGCCGGGTCGACGAGAACTCCACCAAGGGCCTGCATGCTGCTGGCGCTGATGCCGTTGTTTGCATTGCTGGTAAAACTGCCCCCCTGTCCCCAGACAACGCCCGCTGTGATGGGTTCGAGGTTTCCGGGTTGAGCCGCTCCAGGCGCGACAAAGCTTGCGCTGGCGCCCATCGCCGCGCTCATCGTCACTGTGCAGGTCGGGCTGACTCCTGAGCTCGCGCAGGCTCCGCCCCATCCGGCGAAGATCGAGTTCCCCGTTGCCTCCGCTGTAAGCGTCACGGTGGAGTTCGTTTCCGCTGCCGAACACGTTCCCGATACGGTTCCGTTCGTATCCAGGCAGGTGATCAGGTCCTCGCTGTCCGTCACCGTACCGGAGCCGTTGCCTGTGTCCGTCACCGTCAGCGTATAGACCGGACTAAATACCGCGCTCACAGTGAGAAACGGGCTCACGGTAACGTTGCAGGTCGGGTTGGACGAGTTGGCGCAGGAGCCGGCCCAGGTGGTGAATGCGGACCCTGCTGCCGGAGTCTCCTCCAGCGTCACGATCGTTCCTCCGGCGAAGGTGGCTACACAGGTCCCGGATGTGGTTAAGCCCACAATGCTGCAGTCGATGCCCACCGGAGTCGAAACCACGGTGCCGCTGCCCCCGCCAGGACCGTTTACGTACAGCGTGTCGTTCGGCTCCACAGCCGTGCCTGCGACATTGAAGGTCTGTGTCGCGGGATTGCCATTCAGAGAGTTGTTCTGGAGCGTGGCCGCGTCGCTGATATTCCCCCCGGCGACAGGGACGAAATCGATGGTGAGGCTGCATTCCTGGCCCGGCAACAGCGTGAAACTCATATCGCAGGCGGGGGAAATTCCATTCGTCAGCTGAAAGGCAGTCGTGAGGCCGATTGCGGAGTTGACCAGTGGCTGGTCGCCCGCATTCAGAATCGAGAAGTATTGTGGGTTGCTCATGCTGCCGACGTCCGTAGTCTCAAAGCTCAGCGATGGCGGCTCCGACTGATTGATCTCGAGAATCTGCGTGGCAGGAGACTGCTCGGAGATGAAAACCTCCCCCGAAGCATTGGTGGCGACGCCGTAGGAAAGACCGTTGAACAGCAAAACCTGACAACTGCTGCTTGTGCAGCCGGCCGGAACCTCCTCCACCCCGCCCGAGCCGCCGTTCAGCTCGGGGTCCGCGACGAAAACATCACCCGCCGCATCGACCGCGACGCTTTGCGGAGAAGACCATCCGCTGCCCACGGTGCTTTGGCACGCGGCGGTGGCGCAACCAGCAGGAACCTTAACGATTTTCTGCAGACCGGCGTCGGCGACGAAGAGATCTCCCGCGGCGTCCACCGCCACGCCTTCAGGCTGAGACCATCCGCTGCCCACTGAGACCTGGCAGGCAGAGCTCGTGCAGCCGGCGGGAAGCTCCAAAACTCCGGCGACCGGATCGGCGATAAAAAGATTCCCTAATCCATCCACTGCCACGCCGGCCGGGCTGGGGTGCACCACCGGCGCATACACCGGAACCTGGCAACTTGGGACCGTGCACCCGGCCGGAATCTCAACCACCTCGCCCAAAGGTGTGTTCAGCCCAGGATCGGCGACAAACAGGTCGCCCGCTCCATCGATGGCAACGCCTTGGGGGGTGACGAACCCAGATCCCACCGTGCTCACGGCGCCATTGGGCGTTACCTTGAGCACGTTCGACTCGCCGGAGTTCGCGAGATAGAGATTGCCCTGCTCATCCGCCGCTATGCCGAGGGGGCCGGATAGAACTGCCGTTCCGGTGGAGACCGGCGAGCCGCTCACTCCGCTCACCGACGGCGCTGGGGCAAAGGCGATCTCCGGCGCAAGGCCGTTGCCGTAGATCGGCGTGCTGGTCAGCAGCGTGCCCGAGCCGTCGAACAGATTCACCGCGCCCGTCCGCAAACCGGGCGCCTGGGGAGCGAAGGTGACGAGGACGGTGCAGGACGTTCCCGCATTGACGGCGCCGGCGCAGGAGCCGCCGCTGCCCAGCGAAAAGTCCAGCCCGGCCGCTCCCTGCATGACCACCTGCGGCGTACCGAAGGTAGTGGTCGCCGGAACGTTGTAGGTGAGTGTCAGAGTGTTGCTGCAAGTGGACACAACCCCGGTTCCCGGGGCACAGACGCTCACGCTGCCGAAGTTCTGCGGCAGACCCCAGTTCCAGGTGTCGCCATAGGTGTTGATGTTGCTGTACCCGCCGAAAAGGACCACCTGGTTCTGCGCCGCGTCGTAGGCCATTGCAGATGTTGCGCGCGCTGCCGGGCTGGTCCCGGAGGTCTGCTGCGTCCACGTAAGATTGCCTGGGGAATTCCCGCTTAACACCCACGTATCGTTCAGGTACGTGCCGTTGAGGGCGAGTTCTCCCCCAAACAGGACGATCTGCCCCAGCGCAGCGTCATAGTCCATCCCTGCGCTGTCGCGCCCGGTGGGGCTGCTCGCGGGGCTGAGCTGAGTCCAGGCGCTTCCGTTCCACGCCCACGTGTCGTTGTCCTCGACTCCGGTTTGATCAAATCCCCCGAACAGAATCACCTCGCCGAGGGCGGCGTCGTACGACATGCTCGCGCCCCAGCGCGCCGAGGGGCTCGCTGAGAGGCCGGTCGCCTGAGCCCAGCTCGTCCCATTCCACACCCAGGTGTCGCCGAGATCGGAATTACTCACGCCCAGACCGCCGAACAAAACAATCTGCCCGTCCGCCGCGTCGTAAGCCATGGCGGCGCTGCTGCGCGCCGGAGGAGTCGTGGCCAGGCCTGTTACCTGGCTCCAGCTGGTCCCGTTCCACAACCACGTATCACCGAGGCGGCTGCTGCCCGTTCCGGAAGTGGATCCACCGAACAGCACGACCTCGCCCTGCGCATCGTCGTAGGCCATGGTCTGGTTCGAGCGCGCCGAGGGGTTGCCCGAAGAAGGGGTGACATTGGCCCAGTTCGTTCCGTTCCACACCCAGGTGTCGTTCAGGACGCTGCTGTACCCGAATCCCCCGAACATCACCACCTGGCCGTGTGCAGCGTCATAGGCGAGACTGGTGGCAAAGCGTTCGGGAGGCGCCGTTGTGGGCGACAGCTGAGCCCAGCCCGCCTGCAGCGTGGGCGCCTGTGCGAACGCGGGGATCGCAGTCGCCAACATCGCGGCGCCGGCGAACGCGACAGCGATTTGTCGCCACGCGAGCTGGCGCGCCCCGCGCTCCGATCCTGAGCCGATATGCCGGCCAGAGAGACTGTGCGAGGAAAAGCGTGCGCATCTGCAGCGCCCGCTGGAGTCCACACCTGATGACTGACCGGCCATTTTGAATTCCCCCCGAAAATCGGCGTGGCCGCCGATGACATGTACCGCTCCCGTGAGGCGCACTGATTGCCGAAGCAAAGCCGTTCGCCTGTTCGGCAGGAATCCACACTCTCGCAGCGTCCTTGTCGGCGCCAGATGGAACCTTCAAATGGCCATTGGGGAAATGGCGTCTGCGGTGCTGTTCATCCCGAATAAGCGGAGCAGGATCGTCAGGTACTTATTGGGAGTGAACCTGTGGGGAGAGTGGTATTTGAAACTAACGAGGCCCGCCAGGCTTGTCAAGGGGATTCTGTCCGGGTATCGCGTGGCTTCCAGCGCACTTATTGACCGGAGCCCTGCGCACACATCCCACCTCGGCTACTTTCACAGCAGCGCCCGCAGAGCGTCGAGCCGTGCGGCGCTGAGCGCGACCTATCTGGCTGACGACACGCCGTGTGGAAAGCGCTGGATCTTTCAGGACGTCCACTCTGGCGGAGCCGCGTCGATGGCCGGGATCGCGCCGGGGAACATCCTAGTCACCGTAGATGGCCGGGAAATCGCATCGCCGGAGCATCCTGTCTTTGTCAATGGTCAAACAGACCAGTATGGAGGTTATCGCTCACGACGTTGTCCTTCGCAACGGGAGCGCTGCGCCAGGGCGCCCGATACGCGGAATTGACTGTGCATTCCGACACGGCGTTTCCGAAAACGTCAGTAACCATCAGCTTCACTCGCAGAACAGGAGCCAATGAACGACAGGGCTGAAGAACTCACGAACATCGCCGGCGGGCATTTCGATCTCTGCGTGATTGGCGGGGGAGCCACAGGAGCTGCCTGTGCTCTGGATGCGCAGCTGCGCGGGATCGAGACAGCGCTGGTGGAAGCGGGAGATTTTGCCGGCGCCACCTCCGGCGCCGCGACCAAGATTGCCCACGGCGGAGTCCGCTATCTCGAACAGGCGATCAGGGGCGCCGATCTCCAGGAGTATCACGTGCTGGTGCGCGCTCTGCACGAGCGGGTGCGGATGCTTGAAAATGCTCCGCATCTGACCCGGACCCTTGAGTTTCTCGTGCCCAGCTACCGTTGGCTGGACGCTGCCTATCTGGATATGGGCCTGAAGATTTACGACTGGCTTGCAGGACCGGGGCGCATTTCGCCCAGCAGGTTCTTTTCCGCTGCAGAAACGCTGCAGCGAATGCCAAAGCTGAACGAGCGTGGACTGGTTGGCGCGGTTGGGTACGCTGACGGACAGTTCGACGACGCCCGGTACAACCTCGCACTGGTGCAAACTTTCACGATGTGCGGCGGACATGCGCTGAACTACGCGCGCGTCACCGACTTCATCCGTGGTGAGGACGGGAAGCTCTGCGGCGTGATCGTCAGAGACCAGATGAAGGACGTGACGATGGAGGTGCGCGCCCGGGCCATCGTCAACGCTACAGGCCCGGTTTCGGATTCGATCCGGCAACTGGCAACTCCCGGAGTGCAAAAGCGGATGCGGCCGAGCAAGGGAGCACACATCCTGCTCCCGCTGGATGTATTTCTGACCGAGAAAGCCCTGCTGATTCCGAAGACGGAAGACGGGCGCGTGCTGTTTGCCCTTCCCTGGAGTGGCCGACTGCTGGTTGGGACGACCGATGAAGAAGTTGAACCAGATGCCGAACTTGTCGTGACGAAGGCCGACGTCGATTACCTGCTTCGTCACCTCAATCAGTACCTCGCACAGCCGGTCACGGCAGACGATGTTGTGAGTGGCTTTGCAGGCGCGCGACCGCTGGTGGGCTCGGAGGAAGCCGGCGATACTAAAACGCTGGCACGCGACGATGTGATCGAAGTCGACTCATCGAGCGGACTGATCAGCATCATGGGCGGGAAATGGACGACGCACCGCGCCATGGCGGAAGACACGATCGACCGCGTCCAGGACGCTCTGCGCCTTCCCCGTTCCGCGCCGCAAACTCGCTGCCACGTTCTGCACGGTGGCGCCGGGTTCACCGGCGATTATTGGGAGAAGCTTTGTCGTGACTTCAGCATTAGCCGCCCGACAGCGCAGCATCTCGCCGCCAAATTTGGCACAGCAGCTGGCACAGTTCTCGACCTCTGCGGGGAGAATCCGGAGCTCGCCAGGCCCATCGTGGCCGGATATCCCGCGATCCGCGCCGAGGTTGTCTATGCGGTGCGCCACGAAATGGCGGTCACGATTGAGGATGTGATGGCACGCCGCATCGGCCTGCAACTGCACTCGTGGCGCGACGCGATCACGGCTGCGCCGGTCGTTGCTGCCCTAATGGGCACGGAACTGCACTGGGATTCCGATGCTGAGAGCCTGGCAGAGGCGCAGTACGTGGAGAGGATCAATTATCTGCTCGACTCAGCAGGCCTGCCCCGGGAGCACCGGCGGAGACCAGCTCGGGTTCTTACTGCGGAATGAGCTTTGGCGACGGCCCGGATCGGTCGGCACTCCGGTCAGAAAATGAACTTGCCACCGAGCTGAATCTCGCGGGGATCATGAGACGAGAGCGCCGCTCCGAACGACGGGTCGCCGACCTCGGTGTCAAGACTGTCACTCACGAAGCTGTTGTGATTGAACGCGTTGAAGAATTCGCCGCGGAACTGGAACGTGCCACGCTCGCCCACAGCGATATTCTTGATTGCGGAGAGGTCCCACAGATCGAGCCCGGGACCGAGGAGTACGCCGTCGGGGCTGTTCCCGAAGTGACCGACGGCATCCGCAAAGGATGAACTGGAGAACCATTGCGCCTGCGTCTTTATCATGTGGACGGGGGAGACGCGGTCCGGCCGCGGTGCGATAAAGCCGGGATCCATGTCCAGGCCGCCCGGATAGGTTCCTGCAGCACAGGGAGCCGCTGAGCCCGCCGGCGGAGCCTGGCAGTCGAAGTTATCGAAGGGTTGATTAATGGTGATCGACGTTCCGGACTCGAAGGTGGTGATGCCGGAAGCCTCCCAGCCACCCAACACATGGCCGGCGAAGCCATGCTGCTCTTTATAGAACGGCAAATTGTAAAAGAAGTTAGCGACGAAGGTCTGAGGCTGGTTCAGCAGCGAATTGCCATAGTCCATCATCGGATCGTAGGTGTCGTAGGTCTCGCTGTCGCGATCCTCCCAGTTGTTCGTAAGCGTGTGCCCCCAGGTGTATGCAATCCCCGCGGTCAGCCCATGCTCTTCGCGAGTATTGAGAGTAACCTGCAGCGAGTTAAAGTTACTCATATATTCCGGAACTCTGGATTCAAACCAGGAATAGCCGGCATAGGGCACCACGGCATTGACGGCGGCGGTCGGATTCGCCTCTCGAGCTGCCAGCGTCGGCTGATTGAGGTCCCGGTCGCCGAGGAGATGGCGCCCGAGCGTTCCGACATAGGAAATCCCGAAGAGCATCGCCGGAGTTATCTGCTGGTCGACGCTGAGATTGAAGTCCTGGTACGAAGGATTCGGCATGTTCGGAGTGCCCGGAGTGCCGGTAGCGACGATGTGATTGGGGCCCAGCGAAACGCCGGCGGTTCCGGCCAGGGGATTATCGAACTGCGTGTTGTTGACGGTCGCCTCCACCAGGCCCGGCGACTCCTGAAACGCATTCTGCTCCCAGATGCCGTTGAGCATGCGGTCATAGAAGACGCCATAGCCGCCGCGGACCGCAGTCTTGCCATCCCCGAAGACGTCGTACGCAAAGCCGAAGCGCGGACCCCAGTTATTCAGAGGAGTCGGATTCACGTGGGCGCCCCAGGGCGAACAGGTCGCATAGAGAGCCGTGCTCTGGGCGGTGCTGCAGGCCTTTCCAGCCGGATAGATCAGCCCGTTCGCGTAATTTGCCGGAATCACCGTACCGGCCGGGAAGTTCCCGGCGTTCGTCCCGGTCGGAACGATCGCAGGCGCATTGGCCGAATTGAAGTAATCGGGATCGAAATTGGCCAGCGTGTCCAACACGTCAGCCGGGGATGGGAAATAGCTCCAGCGCATTCCGAGGTTGAGGGTTACATTTTTGGTTATCCGCCAGTCGTCCTGGGCGTACGACTCGAAATTGAAGTAATGGAGATCGGGGATGGTATCCCGGCTCGCCTGCGTATACTGGAGCGCGTCGCCAAGAAGGAAGTCGGCAAAGTCATTGAATTCGAAGACGGCCTCTCCGCTGGAGGCATTCTCCGTCTTGAGCATTTGGGACACAGTGGCGCCAACACGGAAATTGTGGCGACCGAGGGTAACGGAGAAGTTATCAAAGAGGGTGCGGTCCAGGTTACGCTCGAAATAAGGAGTGCTCCCATAATTGAAGCCCTCGGGAGAGCCGGCGGCTTTGAAGTAAAAACCGGGTATGCGACCGTAAGGGTCCGGAAACTCGGTATTGTTCGTCAGCTGGCTGGCAATGGAAGGATCCGTCGCGATCGAGCCGGGAGTAAAGGCCGAGCTAATGGTTCCCTGGCTGTATGCGAACTCCGCCTCATTCACCATGCGCGGGGAGATTGTCCACGTCAGATTGCCGACCACGTTCTCGCCTGGGGCATTGACGGCGGAACCCGCTACGTTCGGGAAGTTGGTGCCAGCGAACAGGCCCATGGGAAAATTCTCAGGCGTCTCATCCTGGATCGCATGGGCAAAGAAATGGAGTTTGTCTGTGAGATTGGCGTCGATACGAACCAGGTCCTCGCGGGTGTTCTCCAATTGAGAATAGCTAAAGGTGTAAAAGCCGTTGCTGGTGTTGGCGGGGAATTTATCGTAGAGGTCCGTCAGATACACTTTGGCATTTTTGCTGTAGCAGGACGGGTTAATCGTGCTCATGTTTGTGGAAGCGTTGTAAGTAACGCATCCGGCTGGAGCGCTGGTGGTAAGGTCGCCCGAAAATGTGCCGTTCAGATCGTCCGGTGTCGCGGCGTAGACGCTGCTGGTTTCCGGAGCGAGGACCTTGCGCCATTCTTCCGACCAGAAGAAGAAGAGCTTTTTGGTGCCCGGGTTATACACCTTTGGTATCATGATCGGCCCACCGAGCGTAAAGCCGTAATCGTTATAGCGCTCAACCGTTCTGGGAGTTATGGGCGTGGTCTGCTTGTTGAAGTAGTTGTTTGCATTGAAGATGTTGTTACGGCCGAATTCGTAGGCGTCGCCGTGAAAGTGGTCGGTGCCCGACCGGATGGAAGTGAGAATCTGCCCCGCTCCGCTGCGGCCATATTCAGCGTCGTAGGTGCTTCTCTCCATCGTGAACTCCTGAATGGCATCGACGCTGGGCACATTGAGGAGGGTTGAGTTCGATCCGCTGTCGTTGATGTCGGCGCCGTCGACGGTCCAGTTATTTGCGGTGTCCCGAGCCCCGTTGACTGCGACGGCCGAGGTGTTATTGAGCCCGAAGCCCACTTCGTCCGGCAGCTGGCTGACCACCCCCGGCTGCAGGGTAACCAGCTGCTCGAAGTTGCGGTTGTTCAGCTGCAGCTGCGTCACCTGTTTTCCGGAGATGGTTCCGGACAGCTCGCTGGTGGTAGTGTTCAGCGATACTGAAGTCTGCTGAACTGTAACGGTCTGGGTGACGGCGCCCGGAACGAGTTTCGCGTTGACTGTGCGCGTCTGCGCAACGTAGAGGGTGATATTTGGCGCCTGGAACGTCTTGAATCCAGCGGCGCTTACGGTCAGATCATAGGTTCCGGCGGCGAGGCCGGAGATGGTGTAATTGCCGCTCGGGTTGGTGCGTACGGTTCTGGGGACCGCGTTGCCGCCTTCCGCCACCACTTTTACCGTGGCACCGGGAATGACCGCTCCGGTCGGGTCTGTCACCGATCCGTTCAGGACACCCTCCAGTTCCTGTGCGGAAATGCGGGGCGCGCAGCACACGAGGACCGCCAGAGTGAACGCTGCCGCCTGCCAACTAAAGATGCGGAGATGAAGACGGTTTCTGAAACAGCGGAATCTCGTCATGCGCTTTGCGTCAAGCATAGGGCTCCCTCTTTCCTGCATGGTCAGCGTATGGGGTCTGGTGCTCGTGCGTGGCCTGGAATACCGGGTCTTGTTGTTGCCTGTTCACTCGACTCGATTGACTTCCGCAACCGAGGAGAAATTTTCCGACCAGTGAATCAATGTATTAGAACACAGATAATAGTTTGCTGCGTATTACAGCATCGATAATGCTCTATAGCACTATTCGGAATCGACTGTCAAGACACTGCGCCCGCGCGAAGGCCTCCGCCGGCAAGGAAGAAGGCCGACAAACTCCACATCAGGGGGGGCGGCTGTTTGAGCGGAAATACGCGGAAAATTATTGAGAGCCGTGGCATCGTGTCTCCCCGGCACCTGAATTGTTGATACGATCGCCGCTATATAGCAACGGGTCTGCTATGGTAATCGGGAGACGGAAACACCCGACCGCTCACGAGTGCCGAGTGGTCCGCAGGTGTGGCAAGCAGTTGGAGAGCGCGGTCCGTTTCCGGGCCCCGGATGTGAAAACGGTGGGGGCGATGCCAAGCCGCAGCGAAGAGCCAGCGTACAAGCAGATACAGAAGGCGATCCGGCGCCGGATCGACGGGGGGCAGCTGAAGCCGGGCCATCCGGTACCGTCGGAGCGGGAGCTGGCCCGGGTGCACAAGGTAAGCCTGATGACGGCACGCCATGCGCTGAGCGAGATGGCGCGGGAAGGGCTGGTGGAGCGGCGGCACGGAGCGGGGACATTCGTGGCGCCGCCGCGAGTGCAGTTCAACAAGCTGCTGGGCTACTCCGAGCAGATGGCGAGTCTGGGGCTGACGGCGCATTCGCGGGTGATCGCGAGCGGGGTTGTGACGCGGGAACATGAGATAGCAGCGCGGCTGGGGCTGGCGCCGACGAGCCGGCTGGGACGGCTGGAACGTGTGCGGATGGCGGCCGACGAGCCAGTGGCGCTGGAGACCTGTTACTGGTCGGCGGACGAGTATCCGAGGCTGGTGGACGCGCCTCTGGAGCGGGTGTCGCTGTTCGGGCTGCTGGAACGGGAATGCGGGGTGGAGCTGGCGTATTCGGACGAGGAGATCGATGCAACCGATGCGGACCTGCGCATCGCCGAGCTGCTGCAGATCCCGCGGGGAAGCTCGCTGCTGCGTATCCGGCAGCTGATCTTCTCGACGAAGAGCCGGGCGACGGTCTACGCGATGGGGCTTTACCGATCCGGACGCCACACACTGCGCGTCCGGCGGTTCCGGTAGGGCGCGGGAGCGGGCAAGGAAGAGACAGCGTCTGGCGCCTGAACGCGGGTGAGGAGAAGAATCCCACAAGGCCGGTTTCAGGAAGGTCGCTCCCGTCCGTACAATGTCGAGGTGCAGGCAACACCATGGAAATCCGCGTTGATTCCTGTCTTTGGAGACGAATCGCCGGCATCAGTCTCTGCTGGGCCGCAGCGCTGGGAATGATTGGGCCGCCCTCGCTGCGGGCACAGGATGAATCGGCCGCACGCCGCGAATTCACCAGTCTGGTCACGCAGGGAACCCAGGCGCTCCAGGAGGGCAACGATTCTGCCGCCGAACGGTGTTACCGGCGGGCGCTCGCGCTGGATCCACGATCGGTGGAACTTCTGAACAACCTGGCCCTGGCCGTTGCACGGCAGGGGCGGGAGGAAGCGGCGATCGCGCTTTACAAGCGCGCTCTGCAACTCAAGCCGGGAGATGCCATTACGGAAAGGAATCTGGGTGTTGTCTGTTTTCAGGCGCACCGTTACGAGGAGGCGCTGCCTCTGCTTGAGTCATTTGCAAAGAGGACGCCTACCTTCCAATCCCTCGGCCTCACAGGACTTGATCTGTTCGCACTGAATCGCTATGCCGACGCGGCTACTTACCTGGAGCGCGCGAGCCAATTGCAGCCGGACGACCTGCCGACGCTGAATATTCTCGGGCAGGCTTACTGGAGGACCAGGCAATATGCAGGGGTAACGCGCGTCTTCGATCGCATCATGGCTATCAATCCGGGATCGCCGGAGGCGCATTTCATGATGGGCCTCGCGGATGACATTGAGTACAAGGAACAGGATGCGTACAAAGAGTTTCAGGCGGTGCTGGCAGCAGACCCCAAATATCCATCGGTCCACTCCAGCCTCGGATTGATCGACTGGAGAGAAGATAAATACCAGGATGCCGAGAACGAGTTTCGCCAGGAGCTGCAGAATTATCCCAACGATCCGATATCCAATTACATGATGGGACTGGCGTTGCTGGGTAAGAATAAGCCCGGGGAATCTTTGCACTATCTTCAGGCCGCAATCGCGGTGAATCCTTCTTACTTCGATGCCCTGTTTCAGTTAGGGCGGTGCTATCTGGCCCTGAATGAACCGGGAGATGCAGTCAAGCCGCTCAGCCGGGCCGCAGAGATCGAGCCGGAATCCGCGCAGGCACATTTCGTGCTGGGACGAGCCTACCGCGAATCGGGACATCCGGGAGATGCGGCACGGCAGCTTCAACTCGCCAGGGCGATCCAGCTGAAGCAGAATGTGCAGCCCGGTTCGGCAAAGTGAGCCGCGACTTCTGCCCCGCCGCGTCGTCAGGGCCGCGCCGGAGCAGCGCTGCCCGATGCGTGCTGCTTTGACGGTTTGCCACAGGCAACGCAGAGAACGCCGGTGACGCCCTTGCCCTGAGTGATGGTGAAGACGCGATCGACGGCGGAAAGATGGACAGACTCGACATCGCCGCCCGGCCAGTGAATGAGGAGTTTGTCCACCGTGGCGGCGGAGCCGAGGCCGAAGTGAACGCGCTGATCGTTCGACGACATATAACTGCCGCCGCTCAGCACATCGCCGCGCTGGCGGATACCGCCGGCGGTGAGATAAACAGTGGCACCGACGGCGTCGCGCGGGCCTTTGGGGCCGCCGATGAGCCTGAGATCGACCCAGTGATTGTGGTCGGGATTGACATTGCGGAGAAGGATGGCATGACCGGAAAGTGGATTGATGACGACATCGATTTTGCCATTGTTGAAGAGGTCTCCGAAGGCCGCGCCGCGTGAGCTGGCGACCATGGCGAGTCCCGTGTGTTCGACGGCGGGCACGAGGGAGAAGTGCCTGCCACGGTCGTTGTGAAAGAGGAGAGGACGCTGGGCAAAGCTGGTTCCCCAATCCTGACGGTCGACAGCCTGGTAGACATGGCCGTTCACCAGAAACAGATCCTTCCAACCGTCGTTGTCGTAATCGATGAACCCGCAGCCCCAGCCGAGAAACGGAATAGTATCCTGGGCGATTCCCATTGGATAGCTCACGTCCGTGAAGCTGGCGTTTCCGTCGTTGCGATAGAGGACGTCGTAGTCGTCGGAGAAGTCGGTAACGAAAAGATCGTCCCAGCCATTGTTTTTATAGTCTCCGACCGCCAGGCCCATGGCGGCGACTTCGCGGCCGTCCTGGTTGAGGGCGAAGCCTGAGGAGTAGCTCTCATCCGAAAAGGTTCCGTTGCCGTTGTTGATGTAGAGGTAATTGGGGGTGGAATCGTCGGCCACGGCCAGGTCGACTTTGCCATCGTTATTGAGGTCAACGAAAACGCTGGAGAAGCCATAGAACCTTGACGGATCGCTGACGCCGGCTTTGACGCTGACGTCGGTGAAGGTACCGTTGCCGTTGTTATGAAACAGGCGGTCGGATTCCCCTGTCAGGCCGCGGGGACCGCACATCACAGGAACGCCGCGGAAGACGCAGGAAGCATAGGAAACAGAACTCGATCCCGGGATGGGAGGATGCGCGAAGTCATAGTGAACGTAACCCGGGACAAAGAGATCCAGGAAGCCGTCGCCGTCGTAGTCGCCGAACGTCGCTCCTGTGGACCAGTTCCCGAGGGCCACACCGGCCTGTTCTGCTACATCGGTGAAAGTTCCATCGCGGTTGTTGCGATAGAGGCGGTTCTTGCCGAAATTGGTGACGTAGATGTCAGGCCAGCCATCGTTGTTGTAATCGCCGACGGCACAGCCAAATCCCCAGCGGTCATTGGTGACGCCTGCCAGCTCGGCAACGTCGGTAAAGGTGCCGTCGTGGTTGTTGCGGAACAGAGCGGCGTGAGGCGGAGTGGCTTTGCCGGAGGCGGCATCATAGGTTGAGCCATTGACAAGGTAGATATCGAGCCAGCCGTCGTTGTTGTAGTCGAGCAGGCACACGCCCGATCCATTCGCTTCGATGATGTACTTCTTATCGGGCGACCCCATGATGTGGTTCCACGAGGCGAGGCCGGATTTTTCGGAATCATCCAGGAAAACGACAGGACCGGATTGAACGAAGCCGCCAGCGGTAATGGGACGGTGCTGTGCATCATAGATGGCCGCGTGGGCTCCGCCGGTGGAAGTGCCACCCTCGGCCATTGGATGCTGTGCCTGCTGCAATGCAACGATGGTGAAGGGAAGAACACAGGCCAATAACGCGACGGCGGCGAGGCCGGAGACTTTGAGCAACTGCGGACTCCCTTGAGTGCGGATAGGATAGCAGAGCAGACTTCTGCTGCGCGTGGACGGCGCCGGGATAACCGACGCTTCCCGCGGCAGATACATGCAGCCAGACGGACGCGCACGCCGAATTTCCGAGGAATGGATTCCTCGGCGCTGGAAAGATTCACGAGGCGGGGCGCAACGCCGTTTCCTGCGAGTTTGCTATTGTAGGCTTGATCTCAAGGTGCGCGAGAATTGCCCGCAGCCGCCTGGCATTGCAATCGTGGAGCGGCCCTCTGACAATCGATCCTCGAAGCCGACGAGACTTCCTCCGCGCCGCCGGATTTAGTCTGGCCGGTTCCATCGCGGTTCCCGAGTGGCTTGCGGAACCGGGACCAACGCGGCCGGCTGCTGCCGCGGGGATAGCTCCTCCTGCGCCGCTGATTCGCGGGCTGATGGCCGACGCGGCGCGTGTTCCGGAGAAGCTCGAATACTATCGCCGCCTGATCGACTTCTGCGCGGATTGGGAATTCAATACCCTCCAGTTTCGCCTGACCGACGATCAGGGAAGCGCCCTCCGCTTTGCCTCTGTGCCGGGCCTGATCACGCACAGCAATGCGTTTACGCCGGAACAGCTGCGGGATCTTGCCGAATACGGCCGGCGGCAAGGAGTCGATCTCCTCCCGGAGATTGAATCCTTCGGCCACACCGAATACATCACGCGCTCACCCGCGTACGCCCATCTGCTCGATCGCGCGCCAAACGGCACTTCTGAGTTTTCCGGCATCTGTCCCGTGGATCCTGCGACGCTCGAGCTCATGAGCAGGCTATACAGCGAGGTGGCACAGATTTTTCCGTCGATCTATCTGCACGGGGGCTGCGATGAAGTGAACTGGGGCGGCTCTGCGCGGTCCCGCCGTGCGTTGCAGACTCAAAGCCGTGCACAGATCTGGGCTGAATATCTGAATGCCCTGAATCAGCTCGCGGGAGGGCTCCACAAGGAGCTGATCGTCTGGGGGGATTTTGTCGTCCACAAACAGCCGCAGGTCCTGGGGCTGCTGGACAAGCGAATCATCATCATGGACTGGAACTATGCGGAGAACGATGCTGTTCCGCTGCACGACACGCTGAGGAAGGTGGCCGCGCATGGTTCCAGGGCGATCGGAGCTCCCGGCCTCTCCTGTTACCGCTGGGGGCCGCGGGTGGGGACGGAACAATTGCGCAATGTCGACGCTTACACCAACGCCTATCTGGCATCGAACGAACCGGCTTCGCTGGGGGTGGTGGTCACCAACTGGATTCCGAGCCGCTACGTCCAGGATTCCATCTGGGACAGCTTCGCCTACGCCGGAGTAGCCCTGAACAAAGGAACCGCGACTGCGCAAACCTCAGGTATGCGGCGTTTCGTGGAGAGGCACTACCAGGCCAGTTGGAACGAACAGTGGAGGGAGGTTTTCGAAAGCCTGTACAGCGCCGCGCCGTACTGGCCGGGAGCATCGACCGCTTCCTGGCAGGGGATGAAACTGCCTGTTCCGTGGAGCAGCGACGAGCAACTGGCCACGGTGCTGGCGGCCGGTACCTCCCCTCCTCCGAATCCGTTCACGCGCCTCTCCAGCCTGCTGATCCTGCTGGAGCCAACCGTTCTGGCCAATCTCTCTGATTTTCACGCCTTCTCTCTTTGCGTGACCTATTTGGGGAGGATGTTCTGGCGTGAAGCCGTGGTTGTGGAGCAGGCGCGGGATCGGCCGCTGGATCGGACGAGAGCCACGTTCCTCATTCAGGCGATCGCGGCGCGCGATCAGGAACTCGCGGAAGCCCTCACACATCACTGGGACACGGGGCGCTTCGCAGATGCCGATGCGGCCATAGAGCCGGTGATCGACCTGCTCCCGAAGGACCAGATGCTCTATCAATGGAAGCGGGCCGCGCACTACTCCGCCACACTTGCTGAGAACCCTGACCGCTTCTGCGCATTCCTGCAGGGCGTTTCCCGGGTATAGAAATCACCGGATTGGCGTGGCCGGTCCGCGATGCTGCCATGGGCTCCTGAAGACCGGCAGCTCACCGGACCGAACGGACCGGCTCTCCCGCAAGCCATACGCCTCGAAGGCGGATCGCGCATTCCTCCGGATGCCAATGGAATTGCAGGATGTCGGCGCGTCTGCCGACGTCGAGGTCGCCGCCCTGGCGGGCGACTCGCGCCGGATGAAGCGTAGCCATGCGCAGCACGCTGCGGAGGGATAAACCGGTCAGACGGGTGGTCACTCCGACGGCCTCGATCAAGGGCAGCACCGCTCCCGCCAGGTGCGCCGTGCCCGCCATCGTGAGCCGGCCATCGGCGGAAAGCTCAACGGCGCCTCCGATGGGCGCCGAATATCGTCCTGGAGGCATGCCCCCCAGGGCCACCAGATCGGATACGAGGATGCAGCGGCGCGTGCTCTTTGCACGCAGCATGGCCTTGAGCACGTCGGCGGGCAGGTGGTGCCCATCGCCGATCAACATCGCGGTCAGCCGCGACTCCGCCAGTTGGCTCCAGAGAGGATTGTTATGGCGTTCGATTCGTGCGGAGATTCCATTGCCCAAATGGGTGGAAAATGCGGCCCCCGCCTGGACGGCGGCATGAATCTGTGCGGCCGTAGCGTGGGTGTGGCCAAGCGACACGTGCACGCGCTGTGAGCGCAGGGCACGGATATAGTTCCCGATGCCGGGAAAGTGGGGCGAGAGGGTAACCATGCCCACCAGGCCGCCGCTGGACTGTTGCCAAAGGGCAAACTCCTCCATCGAAGGGGGGCGCACGTGCTTGCGGGGATGGGCGCCGCGATATCCGTCCTTCGGGGAGATGTGCGGACCCTCCATGTGTACAAAAGGAATGCAGGCTCGTGCCATCGGATCGATGCGGCGCGCCTCGGCGATGGCGCTCAGACGCGCCAGGAGCTGCTCCCGCGACGCAGTCACCAACGTGGGTAAGAAGGTCGTAACCCCGGCGGCCAGCAGCCGGCGAACGAGTCGAGAGACGGTGGCGGGGGTTGCCGCATCCTCGTTGAGGTCGAAACCGCGATAGCCGTTCACCTGCAGATCGACGAGGCCCGGTGAGAGCCAGCATTCGTACTTCTGGTTCGTGGGGCGGCAGGACTGAATACAGCCGTGGCGCACGGTGAGAACGATGCCGGCGCCGGTCCGAATGTCGCGTCCTTCTATGTGCTGGGAATGCGCCATCGCCAATTATGCAGCATTCATGATGCAGTGTTCGGTCGAGCTTACAGCAGAGCGGCGGACTCCGGATCGAGATACACCGTGCAGTGAGGATGCCGGCGGAGCACGGTCGCCGGCACGAGACCGCTGATGGGGTCGTGAATCATGGATCGGACAGCAGCAGCCTTCTGCGGTCCGGGCACGCAGCAGAAGATCCGCTCTGCAGACATCAGCATGGGAATGGAGAGTGTGATTGCCTGCGCCGGCACGTCTTCCAGGCGGGCAAAACATCCGTCATCCACCTGCTGCCGGCGGCAGACCGGATCCAGAGTGACGACCTTGACGGTCCTGGGATCGCTGAGGTCGGCCGGAGGATCGTTGAAGGCGAGGTGACTGTTGACGCCGATGCCCGCCAGGCAAAGATCGAGAGGAGCCTGACCGAGCAAAGCCGAGTAGTCGACGCAGATGCGTTCAGGATCCGCGCCGGGTTCGATCCGATGCACTGCCCCGAATGGAAGCCGGTCGAAGATCGTCCTCCGGAGCCACTCGTGAAAGAGTTGCGGGGAACCGGGAGCGAGGCCGAGGTACTCGTCCATGTGAAAAGCAGTCACTCGCGTCCAGTCGAGGTCGGACTCTCGGATGAGATGCTGCAGCATTTCGCTTTGGCTGGGAGCCGCAGCGAAGACCATTCGCACGTTGCGCCGACGTCCCAGACACCGCCTCAGTTCGAAGCCGATCTCCCGAGCCGCGATTTCGCCCAGATGCTGCCGCGAATTCGCAATACGTATATCCATAGCGTGACAGGGAGGCCGGAGGTTCCATCATACCAGGGCCCCGGCCGGCGGCGACCGCGCGCATTCGACTTCGGAGCCTCGATCAATGCAGAAATATGATGTGTGCCGGACTTGCGACTTCAGTCGACCGGCCGGTAAAGGTGAGCAATCCCGTGTGGCGATCCATTCGAAAGGAGGTGATGCAATCGCCGTGCTGATTGCAGACAAAGAGGAGCTTTCCGCCGG
>JASHNS010000029.1 GCA_030041515.1 Acidobacteriaceae bacterium
CTTCACCGCCCGCTCCAGCGCAGGCGGCGTCATCGGTTGCAGCGACGAGATCGGCGGAGGATCGCTGTCTAAGATTCTCGCGATCACGCTCGCCTGGCTCTTGCCCTCGAACGCCTTCCTCCCCGTCGCCATCTCGTACACTACCGCCCCGAACGCGAAGATGTCCGCGCGGGCATCCGCTTCCTTGCCTTCCAGCTGCTCGGGAGCCATGTACTGCAGCGTGCCCACAATCGTTCCCTGAGCCGTGATCGCCTGGCTCATGGTGGGAAGCTGCGAGACGCCCATCGCCGGCGAGGCGTCCTGCCGCAGCTTGGCCAGGCCGAAATCCAGCAGCTTCGCTCCCGTCTTCGTCAGCATGATGTTGCCGGGCTTCAGGTCGCGATGGACGACGCCCTTGCGGTGCGCCTTGTCCAGCGCGTCGGCGATCTGGATCGAGTACTGCAGCACCTGCTCCAGCGGCAGCGGGCCTTTCGTCAGCCGCTGCGCCAGAGTCTCGCCTTCCAGGCACTCCATGACCAGAAAGTCGCTGCCGTCCTGCTGGCCGATGTCGTGGAGCGTGCAGATGTGCGGATGGTTGAGGCTGGCGATGGTGCGGGCTTCCCGCTCGAAGCGCTCGCGCAGTTCGGCCCGGTCGGCAAGGTGATTGGGCAGGATCTTGATGGCCACGGTGCGGTCG
Source organism: Acidobacteriaceae bacterium (assembly GCA_030041515.1). GTDB lineage: Bacteria > Acidobacteriota > Terriglobia > Terriglobales > Acidobacteriaceae > Palsa-343. The sequence continues at coordinate 677 of JASHNS010000029.1, forward strand.
AGGCGGGTATCGCGGGCGCGATAGACTTCGCCCATCCCGCCAGCACCCAATGGCGCGAGAATCTCGTACGGGCCAAATTTTGTCCCAGTCGCGAGCGTCATCACTTTGTTCCGGTCGGCACGAGGCGCTTCAGCTCTTCCGCCCAGTTCAGCACCACATCGATCTGCGTCGGCGCCGCCTGCGCTTCCCCAAGGGGTTTGAGCATCAAGAACCGCCGGCCGTCCGAAGACACGTCAAAGTCAGGGAATGCGTTGCTCATGCTAACGTAGGCGCCCTGAAAGAGCACCTCCGGGTTGCCTGCGGAAAAGCTTGGTTCGGTCGTGATGTCCACCGCCATCATCTTGTCTCCATTGCGATAGAAGAGCTCCCGTCCGTTCCGGTTCCACACCGGCTGGTTGCCGCCGTCCGTCGAGATTTGATATTTCCCGCCCGGCCCGGGATAAGGCTGGACGTAAATCTCGTCGCGACCCGATTCATCCGAGACGTATGCCATCCAGCGGCCGTCAGGAGAGAACTGCGGCGCGCTAACATTCCCTGAGATCTGGAGCAAGTCTCGAGCTTGCGATCGCTCAGGCGCAGTACGCGGATGGTGGCCTTAGGATCGAGTTCCACGAAGCTAAGCAGTTGCCCATTCGGGGACCAGGACAACGGAACTTGTAGGTGTGCGCTGGTTGTCAAACGCTCCAGACCACCGCTGCCGTCGGCCTTCTGCCAGTAGAGGTTCCCGGAGCCTCCGCCCCTGGTTGACGCGAACGCGATCCGTTTGCCGTCGCGCGTCCAGGCGGGGTTGACGCCGCGTCCTCCGAATGTGAATCGGGTCAGCGCGTCCCTGGCGAGGTCGTAAATCCAGATCTGACCTCCGCTCTGAAGCGCTACACGGCGGCCGTCGGGCGAGAGCCGCGGGTTCAAATAGTCACCGGCCGGCGCAGGCAAGGGCCGCTCCGTTCCATTGCGGCTCACCCACACCAGCTTGCTTTGTAACGATTGGGCGCTCCCTGGAACATAGACCAGCGATCCTGTGGCCGATACGCTGTACTGACCCGGTGCAGGTGCTGGTTCTTGCACGACGTTCTGCACCACCGGCACCGGCGCGCCTTTCAGCCTGAGCCGCTGCGGATCGAACCGTGCGGCCATCAGGTCACCCCCTTGGGCATAAATCAGATACCCGGAGGGCAAGTAGCGCGGACCTGTTCCTCCCGGAGTCAGATTCCGCCGCTGGCCCGCTCCGATGGATTGCGCAAAAATGCCCGATCCATTGGAAAAAAGAATCGCTTTGTCGCCGGGCAGGACCTCCGGCCAGTTATGGCCGATCTCCCCGTTTTCGAGACGTGTCAGCGGCTGCGGAGCACCTCCAGAGTCCGGAATCTGAAAAATGGGTGTGACCCCGGCCGAAAAGGCGATCATCCCCTGGTTGTTCCAACTCGCTCCCAGAGGCTCTGCTGCGTCGGCCAAGGTTTGCGCCGGTCCCCCGTACACGGAGACCCTCTCCAGCTTGCCGTTGGCGAAGAACCCCAGCGATTGCCCATCGGGAGAAAAGAAGGGATCGATACCTCCCTCGGTGCCGGGAACGGGGCTGGCATCGAGACTGTCCATCTTCCGCAGGTAAATCTGCTGCGTCTCGCCTGCCTGTCCCTGAGCCGTCGCAACGTAGGCGAGCTGGCTACCGTCCGGCGAGAGGGCGAGCGCCAGGTTGCTTAATCCTGCCAGCCGTTGTCCCGGCGGCAGATTGATCACCGCGCGGGTGACCGGCCGTGGCGGAGTAGGTTTCAGAAGCCAACCGACGATTCCCGCAATCGCGAAACAAGCCGCGACAGCCCACGGCAACGCACGGCGCCACAGCGGCGTGGAGACTGGCGCGGCAGCGGACGCACTGACGGTTGCTGATGAAGGCTCCGGTGTGCCGGAGAAAACTTCTTCGAGCGAAATGCGTGCCTCACCGATGGCTTGTAGCCGTTGCTTTGCATCTTTCTGCAAGCATCGCTGCAACAGGACGCGAACACGCGCCGGAGTTGCCGCCGGAAGCAGCGTCCATTCCGGCTCTGCACGTACCACTGCCGCTAATGTATCGGTGATTGTCTCGCCATCGAAGGCTTTCTTGCCCGTCAGCATCTCGTACAGCACGCAGCCGAACGCCCAAATGTCCGCGCGACGGTCGACCGGCTTAGCTTTCGCCTGCTCCGGAGACATGTACGCCGCCGTGCCGAGCAGCACGCCCGCTTGCGTGGCCATGCGTGTCAGCGTCGGTGAATTACCAATATCCGCGTCGCTGGCCTCGCCCTGCACCGCCTTCGCCAGCCCGAAATCGAGCACCTTCACCGCGTCGTCGCGGGAAATCTTAATGTTGGCAGGCTTCAGGTCGCGATGGACGATGCCGCGCTCGTGCGCGTACTCCAGCGCATCCGCTATCTGCCGCGCAATCCGCAGCGCCTCATCGATTGGGAATGCCCGAGCTTCTGCAGCGCCGTGCTTCCGCGCTGTTTGCGTTCCAGTCGCAGCCGGACCGGGCAGCCCGGCTGGCGTTGGGCTTATCGCCCCCAAGCCACCAGAACTCCCCGCCCCGCCGATCCGCTCCGCCAGCGTCGGGCCTTCCACCAGCTCCATCACCAACGCATGCGCGCCGCCTGAATCTTCGAAGCCGTAAATCGCCGCAATGTTCGGGTGATTGAGCGAAGCGAGGACTTTGGCTTCGCGGCCGAAGCGGGCCATCCGCTCAGGATCTCGTGCAAAAGCTTCGGGCAAGACCTTGACGGCTACATCGCGCCCGAGTCTCGCATCCCGCGCGCGATAGACCTCGCCCATGCCGCCCTTACCAATCTCAGCGGTGATTTCGTACGACCCAATCCGTGTGCCGGATGCCAGTGTCATTGTGATTGCTTCAGCATCTCCTGCCAGTTCAGCACCACGTTGAATGGCGCTTGCGCCTGGCTGCCTTGTCCTGCTGGCGCGAGGAAGAGGAACCGTTTGCCATCCGCCGTGTAATCACCA
>JASHNS010000030.1 GCA_030041515.1 Acidobacteriaceae bacterium
GATCGTGCCAACCGGAAGATTCAGCTCGCGGGCGATACGTGCGGCGTCCAGCCGGCCAGACTCCGGGTTGAACAGGGCAGGATCAGCGCTTACTGCAAATGCAGGCGAAGCCGACATGGGAGGTCACCTCTACATGTATCATAATGTCACATACTAGGCGCGTCAAGGTTGTGTACAGGTTGCGAAACTATCGCACGGAGAGCATCGGGAAAGCAGCAACTCACCGCCGCAACGCGGACTTTCCAACCCTCTCTCAACCCGGTGCAAGAATAGTACAAAAGGGCTCCTCCTTATTTTCAGCGACTTACAGATATTCAAATCTACCGATCACGCTCTGTAACTGGTTGAAAATGCTATATTTATAGCGACTCATAACCCAAAGGTCGGTGGTTCAAATCCACCCCCCGCAACCAAAAAACTCATGATTCTAAATGGCTTCCGATATGAGTTCGGAGGCCGTTTCCGCGTTTGGAGCAAATTTAGGCAAATCTTGGGCAAGGAATTCCTTGTCGAGAAGTGCTCCGAGTTGCTCGGCGACTCGCACGTCGTCCGAGGTTATGAGGTGTGTGTACCGGTACCGCTGCCTTACCGATGTGTTCGGGACCAAACTGCTGCTCATCCGCGATGGCGTCGTATCACCTCCACATGTGGGAACAACGTGAGTCCGGCGATCTGGCCACGGGACAAGCTCTGCGCATGCGGTCGTACGGCCGAGCTGATCCGCAACCACTGGTTCTGACAACTGTTCCCAGGAAGGAATCGCTGCGCTCGCGGTTGCATGATCGGGCGAGTTCCGATCGGTCTGCAACTGAGATGGTTGGGCTAATGGATCGCGGTTCATTCAGGGCTCACGATAGGACAGACACTGCGTCAGATGTTGGGCAACAGGTCAAAGTACTCCTCATCCTCGTTGCTGCCGCCTTCTCCGTGGCCGACGAGCTTTTCGGATTCGACAAATTCGATACGCTCGATCCACTTCACCATTTTGTAGCCGAGCTGGTTCTCCACGCGCAGTCGGAGCGGAGCCCCGTAGGTAGCGGGCAACGGCTGGCCGTTCATTTCCAGAGCGAGCATGCACTCGGGTTTCATTGCGTTGTAGAGGCTCTGCGTGTCGTAGTAGAGGCCACCCAATGGAGCCGGGCCGAAGGAGTAGAAGACGATCGTGACCGCGCCTGGTTTGGGGCGCACATATTCGATGAGCCTGCGGAGGGGAACGCCCCGCCACTGCGCAATGCCGCTCCAGCCCTGAATGCAGTGGTGCATGGTGACCGTTTCTTCCTCGCCCAGCGCGCGAATCTGATCGAGCGACAACTCGACCGGGTTTTCGACCATGCCTCCCACTTTGAGCCGGTAATCCCTGAAGCCGCCGGCTTCGAGCTGCTTCCAGTCCTCGCGCACCGGAAGTTTACCGTTCGGCCAGAAGTAAGGCGAGATCTGATCCTTCGTGTAGCGCTGACGGGGCGAGAGGCGGCTGAGCGTCACCAGTTTTAACGGATCAGTAATTGCTTTTGAAACGTGCTGCAGCCCGCGAGGGAAATACCAGGAGATGTAATGAGCGGCAACCCAGGACAGGATCACCAGCGCAATGCCGATGAAGCCGAGGATCATACCCGTGGGACCGGTGTTGTCCGTCCCGATCACGATGTGGTTCATGTTGCGGCGGAACCCGGTGATGGCTACGAGCGTGACGTGGGCGGCGATGAAGTAGACAAATCCGACCATCACAATGAAGTGAATGGATCGTGCTCCCTGTCGCCCTCGGAAGATGCGCACGTAGCGCGGGAAACGGTTGACAAGTGCTGGTGACATGGCGATGCCGGTCAGGATGGCGAGCGGCGCCATGATGAAGATCGTGGAAAAGTAAACCAGTTGCTGCAGTGCGTTATAACCATAGAAACCGTTGGGTTCCGGCGGCAGATGGAAATTGGCGTAATAGACGAAGGTATTCCACGCCTGCGCGAAGACTTCCCAGGATGTGGGCACGAGGCGCATCCACTGATTGCTGGTGAGAAGTCCGCAAACAAACAAGACGCCGGTGAGCACAAAGCCGTAAACGGTCAGGAAGTGCCAGCAGCGGCCGATTCCGATCGTATGGCTGTAACCGGGCGTTCCGACGATCGGCGACAGATATCGATTGTCGTCCTTCGCCGTCCAGAGACGGTCTTTGGGGACTTTGAGCGGCGTAAAGCGGATCCACTCACTGCCCGGCGTGCAGCCATCGTTGAAATAAAGGCGCGGATGATCCATGAGGATCGACAGGCCGCTGCGGATGAGCATGAAGGTGAAAAACAGATTGAAGAAATGCGCCCAGCGGATCCAGGTCGGGAAGCCATGAGGCCCGGTGATGGAACCGGAAATGGAAGCTGGATTTGGGGCGACATATGGCAGGCCCCAGAACTGCCCCTGAACCCAGGCAATGGTCAGCGGCACCAGGACGATGACAGCGATAACTGTGAGCGCCGAGGGGCGGATCCAGATCCTAAACCGTCGGTCGGCAGGATAATAGACGGCGCGCTCAGCGTCTGACATAGGAACCATAGGGAACCTCCGACTTCTCAGGCCAGGCCGATTATAGGAGTGCCAACGCCCAGGATCATCACGTTTCGTTCCTTTCACCGGTATCTGTCATGGGCATCATGGCGACCGAGAATGCGGCGGATTCCGGGAATCCGCCGCTGCGGATCCGACGGCTGCGGGCCTAGTCGCCGGCGACCAGCACGCGCTCTTCCTTCTTGTTGGCGATTCGGCCGCTTCCGGCCTTTGCATAGGAATGCCCGGTGAGCAGGCCGATGACGAACAGGCCCAGGATCACGCAGCCGGCGGCGAAAAGCACGTCGCCAGGAACGCGCATCCAGCGCAGCGTCTGCATGGTAGGCGTCTGCAGAAATTCAGCGGAGCGCGCGTACCACGTGCCCCGCTGAATGGAGGCTATTGTCTGCAGGAGGCCGATGGGGAACATGCTCAGCATGGCCATCAGGCCTAGTCCAATGTTCAGCAGCCAGAAGGACCACTTCAACGGGCTTTCCTTCCACTGCATTCCCGGCCGCACAGCGCGCAGGCAGAAGAGGGTAAGCCCCAGACCCAGCATTCCGTAGACGCCGAACAGCGCCGTATGCCCATGCAGCGGAGTCAGATTGAGACCCTGCAAGTAATAGAGCGCCACCGGCGGATTGATGAGGAATCCGAAGATTCCGGCGCCCACCATGTTCCAAAAGGCGACGGCAACGAAGAAGTAGATCGGCCATTTGTAATTGGCCACCCAAGGCGCTTCGCTCTTGCCGCGAGCCAGGCGGATGTTCTCCCAGGCCTCGTAGCCGATGAGCGTCAGCGGCACCACTTCCAGCGCACTGAACACCGCGCCCAGCGCGATCACCACCGGCGTGGAGCCGGCAAAATACAGGTGGTGGAAGGTTCCGATGATGCCGCCCGACAGAAAGATCGTCGTCGAGAACAACACCGTCCGAGTTGCCGAACGAATCTCCAGCAGATTGAGTCTGGTGAAAAGGAAGGCGATCACCACCGTGGCAAAGACCTCGAAGAAGCCTTCCACCCAGAGGTGTACGACCCACCAGCGCCAGTATTCGGCCGTCACGAGCTCGCTGCGCTGCCCATACATCAGACCAGCGGCATAGAAGAGCGGAATGGCGATCGAGGAAATAAGAAACATAATCATCAACGGACGGCTCTCGCTGTCGCGCGTAAGGGCAGGTCTGAGCGCGCGGACCATGAGGAATAACCAGAGGACAAGGCCAACGAAGAGCAGTATTTGCCAGAAGCGGCCAAGATCGAGGTAGGCATAACCCTGGTCGCCGAACCAGAACCACAGGTTGCCGAGCCGTTGTTCGATGCCCATCCACTCGCCTGCGAGCGAACCAGCGACGACGATCAGCAGCGCGCCAAAGAGCACGTTCACGCCCATGCGCTGGCCTTTCGGTTCATGGCCGCTGACGGCGGGCGCGACGTAGAGGCCGGTGGCCAGCCAGGAAGTAGCGATCCAGAGGATGGCCAGCTGCACATGCCAAGTGCGGGTGATGGCATACGGCAGGATCTTACCCAGCGGGATGCCGTAGAAGCCGCCACCTTCAACGCCATAGTGCGCGGTGAGGACGCCCATCAGGATCTGCACGCCCCACATCAGCACCACCACCAGGAAGTACTTCATCGTGGCGCGCTGGCTGGGTGTGGGCGCGATACTCAGAAATGGATCCTTCTTCGGGAAGGCGGGATGGAAATCCCCCTTTTCCTGCGAAGCGTACCACCAAACCAGTCCGCCAATCCCCGCCAGCAACAACACGAAACTCAGCACACTCCAGAGGATCGCGGACGCTGGAGGCTGATTCGCCACAAGCGGCTCATGCGGCCAGTTATTCGTGTAGCTCACGCTCGATCCGGGCCGATCCGTATGCGCAGCCCACGCCGTCCACCAGAAGAAGGCCGCCATCTGTTGCTGCTTGACGGGGTTTTTTAGCGCGCCGGGCGGGATAGCATAGGCGGTGCGCCCCGCGCCGAAGACGTTGGCATAATAGTCTTCCAACTGATGGAAGGCTGTGGCGACGTCGTCGCTGACGATTACCCGGTTCGTCGCCGGATCATAGGTGTTGCGGCGCATCTCGCGAATCAGGCGAGCTTTCAGGACGGCCTGCTGGTCGAGGTTGAGCGAAGCGAAGTTGGCCGCGCCCGCCCGCTGCGCCCACAGGTCCAGCAGGATCAGGCTCTCCCGATGCAGCCAGTCCGCGGTCCAGTCTGGCGCAACATACGCGCCGTGGCCCCACACGGTGCCGATCTCCTGCCCGCCGAGTGACTGCCAGACATTCTGCCCGTTGGTGATGGTTGGACCGTTGAAGAGCAACTGGCCGTCAGCCGTGTAGACATCTGGCAATGGTGGAGCCTGGCTGATCATCTTCCGCCCCACTCCACCCAGAACGGCAAAGGATGCGACGACAACAATGGCTAATGCTATCCAATAGCGCTTATAAGACATGGAATTTCCTCATTGATCGGTGCGGCGGTAATGCATCGCCGTTCATAGCTGCACACTAAAACCTGGGGTTTGGCAAAGCAGGGACTTATGTCACAACCTGGGGAACAAATTCACTTGCCCATGATGCCGGGCGGCCAGGACGTTATCAGGTGACGGATATCACAGAGCAAAGCGGCCAGAAATGGCCGCTCTGACCGAAAAACCAGCTTCGCAGTGCTGTTATGGAAGCTCCGCAAAGAGGCTCGGCTCACGCGTAAAGGTGAGAATCAGTTGCAGCGCGAACAGCAGCACCGCGCCCAGTTCCAGGCAGCCCGAGTACGGCAGGATCTTCCAGGCTCCGGACCAGATGCCTTCGTAGGCCAGTGGTTCCATGCTGACGCGCAGCGTGCAGCCAGTCAATAGCAGAAGCAGCGTGGCAAACATCAGCTTGCGGCTCCACAGGCCGCGCACGCCGGCAAAGTGCGGGATAATGCGGGGGCCCACGGTCATCACCATCGTCGCGGCGAAACCCACAGTCAGCGCATGGCGCGAGCCGCCCCAGATGCCCCCATGTGCATCGGCCAGAGCTGCCCAACCACCGAGCAGCGCCGCGAGGATGGACCATACGTAGGCCGCTCGCAGAAAGTACGGAAAGCTACGGTGGATGCCGATGGTCTTCGCCGGACGATCGGGCCATGAGAATACGCGGATGGCGACTGCCGCGAGGATGGCTGCGGCCGCGAGCAGCAGGGTGGTTGGTAGCGCCAGCCCCGCGAGTCCGAGAATGACGCCGAGAACGTCAAGCGCGAGGGCAATCTGCAGCAATCGGCCGCGCACGGGGCGGACTCCGAGAAACGTCGGCAGCCAGCGAGCGGAGAAACCCCAGACCAGCGGCGCCAGAAATCCCCAGGCGAGGAGAACCAGGTATCGCTGGTCGAAGTCATGAGGCCGGGCAGGACTAATACCCTCGATTGCGAGCCGGATGCCGATGCCAAAGTTAATCGCGATTGCCAGGAACAGAGCGGCGTTGCTCACCAGCACGGTCTGCATCCACGGCTCGATCCGTGGCCTGGGCCGCGGAGCGGCGTTTGCAGCCGGTGCATCCTGAAGCTTGTGTTGCCTCGCGGCATAGAGGAACAGCAGAATCGCCGTCAATTCCAACAAGCCGGACAACGGCAGCGTAATGCGCCAATACCAGAGGTAAGCGCCGGCCAGCCAGTGCAGCGTCAGCCCGACGGCCCACAGTCCCCAGCACATGATCGGCAGCCGTCCCCGGTTGGCGCCGGTGTGCGGCTGCGAATAGAAGCCAATGCCGAGGACGAAGCTGCCGATCCACCCGAAGACCTGGGAGTGGCCGTGCGCCTGAATCCATGCCGGCGACAGGCCGGTAAAGCCATGGTGCGCGCTGATGAGCAGCAGATTGGTAAAGCCGAGGATGGTCCCCGGCAGGACCATAAAGAAGATGCCGGTGGCAATCCAGAGGCGGAAGAGGCGGCTCTTGCGCCTCTCGAGCGCCAGCAGGGCGCGGTGATCTTCTCGCGCCGTGGCAGCCAGGACAGGATCGTTGTCAATCAGCAGGGCAGACATCGCAATCTCCTGCTGATACGGTGAACCGTCCCACATCCCGGCGGCAGTGACTTAAGTCGCGAGAGATAGATTTTCAGGAACTGCTGTCGAGGATGGCGGTCAGGCCGGGCAGATCGACAACTGTGATGCTGCGGGCCTCAACCTGAATCAGGCCTTCGGCCTGCAGGCGCATCAGGTTGCGCGAAACCAATTCACGAACGGTGCCCAACTGGTGCGCCAGGTCCTGATGCGTGCCGGGAAGCTGGAATTCAATGCCGCGCTCGGAAGGCGTTCCGTGGGTCTGGGCGAGGCGAACCAGGGCCGATACCAGCCGCTGGCGCACCGTGGCGAAAGACAGTTCTTCAATGATGCCCACCAGGCGCCGCAGGCGCGCGCCAACCACGGCCAGCATCTTCAGCGCGACCTCAGGATGCTCGAGGCAGAAACGGCGGAAGTCATCGCGGGAGATGAACAGAATCTGCGAGTCTTCGACAGCACTGACCGACGCAGGATAAGTTCCGCCATCAAAGACGGGCAGCTCCGCCACCGATCCGCCTGGCCCCTCCACCGCCAGCACCTGCTCGCGGCCGCTGGCCGAGCTCTTGAAGATACGCAGTTTACCGCTGGCAATGATGTGAAGGCCCTTACAGACATCGCCTTCCTGGAACAGCAGTTCGCCCTGCGAAAAATGTCGTCGAACAGCATGAGCTGCCAGCAGACGAAATTCATCCGGGGAAAGATTCGAGAAGAGCGAAACCGCTCCGAGGGCGGAGGCGACGTTTCCAGGTTCGGGCATGGGGGAGATTGTAACGAAACGCTCGACTGTGACTTTGGTCGCAGCGCTGTGCGCCCGCTACCCGTAGATTCGGTTGCAGGAGATCCCTTATGAGCACCCCTCAGACAATGGTTCGTGATATCGCGCTGGAGCAGCCGGCGGCGATTCGCATCTTTGAGAAGTTTGGCATCGATTATTGCTGTGGCGGACGCAAGCCGCTGGCGCAGGCGTGCGAAGAGCGTTCGCTGAACATCGAAGCCGTCCTGGCGGCGATCGCGAATGCAGAGGAGGCTCACCAGCCGGCGTCCCGCGACTGGGCGACAGCCCCCCTCGAAGCCCTCTGCACCCATATCGTCGAGGCGCATCATGCGTATATCCGGACGGAGCTGCCGCGTCTGCGCCAACTCGCGCAGAAAGTGGTGTCGCGGCACGGCGACAGCCATCCGGAGCTGGGACAAATCCAGCATCTGGTGGAATCGGCTGGGGAAGATCTGCTGCAGCACCTGAGCAAAGAGGAGATGATGCTCTTCCCGTACATCACGAATCTGGAGCGCAACCTGGCGAGCTGCGGGCCGCGTTCGCTGGGCTGCTTCGGATCGGTTCGCAATCCCATCCGCGTCATGATGGCCGAACACGATGCTGCGGGTGAGGCGCTTGCGCAAATCCGGGAACTAAGCCAGGACTTTACTCCTCCCGAAGGTGCCTGCCCCACATATCGCGGCTTCTATGCCGCGCTCGCCGAGTTCGAAGGGGATCTGCACCGGCATGTGCATCTCGAAAACAACATCCTCTTCCCGCGCGCGATCGAAATGGACGAGAGCTGCGGTTGAGGCTTTCAGCTGAAGTTGAAGACTCTGGCGGAAGCCTGGAGAATGAGTTTGGAGGTTCTCAGTATGGCAGTGCAGATTGGCGCAACGATCGACGCGGGATTCGACGATCCGCTCGGCATGCTGAGGGATTGCCATCGTCGCATCGAGAACTTTCTACGAGTGCTCTGCCACGTCGCTGAGAACCGGCGGGACGGACCGCTCAGCACCGAAGAGCGGACCGCCGCCGAGTCAGCTCTTGAGTATTTCCACATCGGCGGTCGGCGCCATACACAGGACGAAGAGGAGTCCTTGTTTCCGCGATTGCAAAACCACTTGACTCCAGACGACCTGGCGGCAATCCGCGAGCTTGAGACAGAACATGGCGATGCGGATGAGCTGCATGCCACTGTGCGCCGCCTGTTCTGCGACTGGATTGCCTCTGGATCACTGCCGCAGGATGATCGGGAGAATCTGCTGTGCGCGACGAATCACCTCAAAGACCTGTATCGAGGCCATATTCAGATGGAGGAGAATCTCGTTTTTCCGCGGACCGCAGCTGTGCTGAACGCGGAGGCCATTGCCGCCATCGGATCGGAATTTCGCAGCAGACGAAGCCGCCCCGGCGAATAGGGTGTGGTCAAGGCCTATATCACTCCGTGGCGTTTTACGACTATTGCACCTGACTGGGAGGCGCAATCGAATCATTACGCAAGGCTTATTCTGCGGCGGGTGAAAGGTCCCGATAAACGGACTTGTCGCCAACGATCAGCCCTGGTCGTTCTCGCTTTGCGCATCATCGCCAAATCGCTCATCGGTTCGATAACCATCGGGAACAGGAAATCGGCTGCATTTCAGATTTCGGGCTGTGCGGCTAGTGCGAGCCATCTCCCGGGTGCAGTTTAGAACGGTCGGCGAACAGGCCCATTGGAGTGGTGTTATGTCTGGAAGGCGGCCGGAACTGTGGGGCCGCAAACCCACGATTTGCGGCCCACAAGGTACCTGCCGTGTAGGCGAAACCAGGATCGCCCATTGCCAGACTCCGCAGCAAGCTTCCTATAGCCGGCGCGTTCACCCTTCAGTACAAGATTGAGGGCAGCCAGGCCCCCTGCGGCTCCATGTATAAGCCGATCATCATCAGGGTATTCAGGTGCTGGGCTCGCAACCCATGATTCAGACACCAGCTGAAGACTTCATGGTTGCGCACCGGCACCATGAATCCTGTCCCTTCGAAAGACGGAGCCTGGGCCAACATCGCGATCAGGTCGCGGTTGTTTTCCGCCACCGTATGGCCGAAGTAGTGCAGCCCGGTGGAGTAGCCAACCAGCCTGCCGTCATATTCGGCGACGGTCACGCCATCGTGCGCGATCGCGTCCGCCAACTCGCCGGAGCGCTTGTGCCCATGCACCCGAAAGCAGAGCGCATCGCACGCGGCGGCGTCCGACGGCGTTGCCTTACGGAAGGAATATCCCGGCATCGTCTTTTGTATCGACGGGCCTTGCAGGCGAACGACCGTTTCTCGCTCAATGAACCCGAGCTTTGTGTAGAGCGACAACGAACGCATGTGATACCCCGCCTGCAGCAGCCGACAGCCAGAGAACCCCTGCTCGTTTGAACGCGCGACCACGGCTTCCATTAACTTCCGGCCCACACCCGCATTCTGGAGCTTCGGATCAACTGTGATGGGACCCACGCCGCTGAGCGGGCCGCGCTCGTCAAGGCAGTTGCTCCCGACGATGCGCCCATTCTGTTCTGCCACGACGCAATAGAATTTCGGGTGCGAAAACAGCATTGTCATCAGGCCAATCACCACTTGCGGATCGGGAGGCATCTCACGCGGTGCGTGGTATTGGTCGGCAATCGTGTTGAAGGCGTCCAGGCAGATTGGACCGCAGGTCGCAGCGTCCTCAGTTCTGGCTCGACGAATCTCAACGGCGCTAGCTGCGGCAACGGTGGACATATAGATGTTCCTCCGGGAAACGCCCCATCGTAGGCAGCCGCTCGATGTCTGTCAAACGGCTATCGCTGGCTTCGTCAGGTCTCGCCCGCATTCCTGGAAGCCTGTGCGATAGCCCGGAAGCTACTTCACCGGAATAACCAGAATCGCGAACGGTGTGCCGCCGAACATCACAAACGGCTTGCCGTTATCGGGATTGGCCTGGCCTGAGGGAAATCCCGAATTGTCGGCGGCCCTCGCGCCCAGGATCATGATGTGCGGAGGAATGCGAATGTAGTCCTTCTGCCCGGGCGCGAGCTTCCTTGCGCTCGAGTCGGTGTTGCTCCATGACCAGCCGCCCCGGAGCATATACGAGTACCCCACGTGCAATGGATTTGGATTCCGGCGTGCGAAGAAATCCTCGATCCACTCCAGCCCGTACTTGTCAAAGCACGCCGGGAAGTTCCTGTGTCCCACATGCGCGGGATCGTTCGGGGGAATGCAGGTCCATCCATTCGTTCCGGCGCGCAGTTCTGTTATTCGCCCACTGGCGTCCATACGCGCCACCGCAGCGCCCGCGGCCACGCCGGGAGGCGCGGCTGTCAGCGCCTGCGCGATTTCGCCCTTTGCTTGTGCCCTGGCAGGCGATGCCAGAAGCGCCGCTGCTACGGCCAAAGCTGCCAAGACCAGGTTCTTCATTTTGTTCAAACCTCGCTCGCGGGTTCGATGTGTGCGAAAACACCACCGGCTTGTTCATGCAGGACGGCGGAATCTTCACAGTTTCGCCCAAGCCCGAACCAGCGAGAGGGCAAACTCTTTCCAGGGAGCCCAGAGGAGAGACGCGGAGACGAAGCACTCGAAACCGATGAGGGCAGCGGCTCCGAGAACAAAGGGACGCATAAGGCGGCCGCGCCACCAGTCCCATGCTGCCATGAGCGCCACCATCAGCAGGTTTCCATAAAACAACGTCAGGAAAAGGAGAGGAGCGGAGTGCGGGTCCCAGTGGAAGAAACGAAATTCGAGACGCGCGAAGCCTGGGTCGGCAATGGATGCTGTGGCCAGCATCATCATGCGGCGATGGGCGGCGGGGTTTCTACGCAGGGCAAAGCCCCAGGAGATCAGAGCGATGAAGGCGACGATGTCCCCGAGCTGGACGGAGAGGAAGCCTGGATCGCTGAGGTGCGTGTGCAGATCCACGGCCTGCATGGACAGGGCAGCCCAGGGACCGACGATGGCCATGAGGCCGACCCAGAAAGCGGCGAACCACCCCATTCTTTTATGCCAGGCGACGCGATCGCCGACGACGAAGAGCACCTGGGCGCTGAGGATGAAGAGCCACGCGGTGAAGATGAATGCGTGGATGTATACGATTTTGGGCGCGGGCGGATTTTCGCGCATGAAGCCGGGAATGTCGACACCGAAGCCGGCGAAGGTACCAATGAGGAAGATGGCGAGCCAGACGGCAGAGGGAATGCGGTCGTCGCGCGCGCTCCACGAGCCACGGACGTGCAGAAAGGTGCGAGGTCGCTGAACGGGCGGAGCTGTGACCATGCGCTTCTCCTGAACTTTGGGGGAACGGCAGAAATCAGAGGGCCGGGAGAATACTGACGATTGTTGTGCAGCGAGGCGGGCCGCGCAATTCTACTGATCAGTAGGGGTGGCTGATCCGCGAATGCGTGTGCAATAATCGCGGCGACTTCCTCCACCCCGGATTTCCTCCTCCAGATGGAAGCCGCAGTCGCCATTCATCAGAATTCTTCGCGAAGGATCATGCCATGTGCGGAATCGTGGGTGTGTTTTCGCGTCGCGAGCCGGTCGATGCGGCCAAGCTGGAGCGAGCTACGCGTGCCCTCTATCATCGCGGCCCGGACGGACAGCGGCAGTGGCTGTCCGCGGACCGGCGGGTGGGGCTGGGCCATGCCCGGCTGAGCATCATTGACCTGGCCACTGGCGATCAGCCGATCGCCAGCGAGGACGGGCGGACGCGAATCGTCGTGAATGGCGAATTCTACGGGTACGAAGCCATCCGCCGGGAACTGCAGCAGCGCGGTCACGGGCTGAGCACGAAATCGGATAGTGAGATCGCGCTCCATCTCTATGAGGATCTGGGCGTGCATTGCATGGAACATCTGCGCGGCGAGTTCGCACTGGTGCTCTGGGATGAGAAGCGGCGGCGGCTGTTCGCGGCGCGCGATCGCTTCGGGATCAAGCCCCTGTTCTACGCATGGATCGGTGAAACGCTCTACATCGCGTCCGAAGTGAAGGCGCTCTTTGCCGCGGGCGTGCCGGCACGGTGGGACGAGGAGAGTGTCTACCACTCCATGATGTTCGGCGGTCATCAGACGCGAACGCTTTACGATGACGTGCTTCAGGTGCCTCCCGGCTACTACATGCTCGTGACAGACAAGCACGTGCAGGTGAGCCAGTACTGGGATTTCAATTATCCAACCAGGGACCAGACCGCACCCTTGCGCAGCGATGCCGCGTATGCGGCTGAGTTTCGGGAGGCGCTGGAAGAATCTGTCCGCATCCGGTTGCGCGCGGATGTCCCGGTGGGCGTTTACCTAAGCGGCGGCCTCGACTCCTGCGCGGTGCTGGGACTGGCAGCCCGTCACCATCCTGAGCCGATCAAAGCGTTCACGCTGACCTTAGAGGATGCCGCGTACGACGAAGGCCCGATTGCACGCGAGATGGCGGCGAAGGCGGGCGCGGAATTCCATGCGATTCCCATCGGACAGCGGGAACTCGCCGATGCGTTTACCGATGCCATTGCCCAATCGGAGACAGTTTGCATCAATGCCCACGGCGTTGCGAAGTATCTGCTGAGCCGCGCGGTGCGGGATGCAGGGTACAAGGTGGTGCTCACGGGAGAGGGATCGGACGAGATTCTGGGGGGATATCCGCACTTTCGCCGCGACATGCTGCTGTACAACCGGGAGGGGCAGGATCCAGCGGCGATCGAAGAGTTGCTGCGATGGCTCGAGGATCACAACACAGTCAGCCGCGGGCTGCTGCTGCCAGACGGCGAAATCGGGAACCTTGACGGAGTGAAGCGTGTGCTCGGCTATGTTCCGTCCTGGATGGAGACGTTTTCGTCTCGGGCGGTCAAGCTGCGGCCCTTGTTATCTGGCTGCTTTCTGGAAAAGTACGGACACCGGGAAGGCGAATACAACGTCGTCGACGATACGGATTATCTCCGCCAGCTCAAGGGCCGCGACGCGCTGCACCAGTCGCTGTATCTGTGGTCAAAGACGGTGATGGCCGGATACATTCTCACGATGCTGGGCGACCGCATGGAGATGGCACACTCGATCGAGGGGCGGGTGCCGTTTCTCGACCACAAGCTCGTGGAAGTGATCGCCAGCCAGCCGGTGAATCAAAAGATTCGCGGAATGACGGAGAAATTTGTGCTGCGGGAGGCCGTGAAGGATGTGATTACCGATACTGTTTACAAGCGGCAGAAACATCCCTTTCTGAGCCCACCGGCGACCCTGAATCCGGACGATACCTTTCAGACCTTCGTGCAGGATATGCTGCGTGGCGAGGCCATGCGGACGATGCCCTTCTTTGACCAGCAGGCAATCGTGGCGCTGCTGGACAGGCTGCCGAGGATGGATGTGGGCGCGCGAACCGCCTTCGATCAGATCCTCATGTACCTCGTGAGCCTCTGCGTCCTGCAGGAGCGGTTTGGCCTATCGTGCGGGGGGACTCTCAGGATTGGAGAGGCGGCGTTCTCAGCGGATTGAATTCGCCAACCGGCGACCGAGTGGATGAAACCCGCGGATTCATTGAAAGCTTGCCCCAATCTGGAGCCTTCTGCTCTAATGTTGGCATCCTTCCCCGCTTAATCGGCCCCATATTCTAATACGGCAAAGCTATAAAGACCGACATCACGCGAGCTTCTTCAGCGGACCCGGATTGCCTGCCCACCATTGGGCACAGATCCGAACCTTTCAGTTCCGCGCTTGCAATTTCGGGCCCGGATCCGCTGGCTCGCTTGCTCCGAGCAGCCCCGTTTCATTCCTTTCCTGCTCTGGAGTTCACGGGATGGCCCGCAAGACGTGTTCTTCTGCTGTGCTTTCTGAACCGGAGTTTCGCGTCTCCCGGATCCCACAAGCGGCGTCTGCCGGGACCCTGCCGTTGAGCGTCATCAACCGGGAGGAGCCGGCGAGCCGATGAACGACTCAGAGTCCAGACCACAGCTGTCCTGGTGCGATCAGGACACCGTTATTCAGCTGTGGCATGAGTTGATGGAGTTCCCGGCGTCGTCGCCGCAGGAGGCGCTCGAGCACTGCCTGCGTGCGCTGGCCCGGCAGATCGGCGCGGTCAATGCCACCTGGGTGGGCGCGGCCCGCGAGAAAGACTGGGAGCGCAAGAACCCGTTCGATCCTTTGCTCGGCTGGCGGCCGCACATCTGTCTCACGCTTCATCCCACCGATGCCTGGCAGCGTGCGCACGAAGTCGCGATGGACGCAGTCCGGCATAACTACATGGATCCGCAGACAGTCGCCCTGGCCAGCCGGTTCGGACAGAACCGCTGCTTCCTGCGCGACGAAGTCGTCAGCGACCGTGACTGGAAGCGCGACCGGATTCACCGGGAGGTCTTGGCGCCGCTCGGTATCGGCCACCGCCTGATCGGCGCCGCGGCGACGGCGCCGGGAGCCGAATCCTATCTGATCTTCGACCGCGAGAGCGGGGGGCGAGGATTCAACGCGCGGGAACGCGATCTGCTGGCGTTTTTTCTGCGTGGCAGCACCCTGCTGCACCGCGAACTGTTGCAGATGCACGGATTGCTCAATGCGTCCCGGCCGCTCAGCCCGCGCGAGCGAGATGTGTTGCGTCTGCTCCTTACCGGCGATTCGGAGCGGGAGATTGCCGAAGCGTTAGGGCTCACTCCGGCTACCACGCATCAGTATGTGGCCGGGCTGCTGCGCAACTTCGGCGCGCACAGCCGCGCCGAACTCATGTCGCAGTGGCTGCGCCGCCTTGCGCCTCCTTCTGTTTCGGCTCATGCCAATCCGACCCCTACTGATCAGTAGGATTGATGGTCTTCAGCTCGGGGTACATAATCATTTGCACAACAGTTCCCCTGAGGTTTACGCGTGCGATGCCAGACGCGCATACTTGGGGTGCTCCGGGGAATTGCTTGTATTGACCGTTGAACGAAAGGCCATGATGCGTTTGAGGTTGTTATCTGCCGGCGTGATTCGAAGGATATCTCAGCGAGTCCTGTTGACCGTCGCCTTCCTGTTCTGCGCGGTTGTTGTCGAGGCGAACGGCCAGAATGGCAAGGGCACCTCATCCGCTCAGAACCATCCGGTGATGGTAACGCGCCTCTACACCGGTGGTGACGGGCAAAGCCATATCGATCAGGTGCCAATCATTTTCCATGGTGAGCCGGACGAGGTATCCGCGGCCGTGAACATGAGCGACGCTTACCTCGTTCGAGGCGCACCGGGGATGTTCGAGACCTGGCACAACGCCAACAAGAGACGCTACATCGTGGTGCTGAGCGGCGCGGCGGAAGTTAGGACCACAGACGGAGAATCCACGAGACTTGTGCCTGGGCACCTCTATCTGGCCGAGGACCTGACCGGAA
The DNA here is from genome assembly GCA_030041515.1 of Acidobacteriaceae bacterium. Lineage (GTDB taxonomy): Bacteria > Acidobacteriota > Terriglobia > Terriglobales > Acidobacteriaceae > Palsa-343. The sequence continues at coordinate 15,643 of JASHNS010000030.1, forward strand.
AGGGGCATACTTTCCGAGTTCTCGGCAAGCAGGGGTGGGTGGCGCTCTTTGCCGATTTTGCGCAATGAGGCGCCGTGAATCCAAGCGAAGTCGGCTTGCAATCGACGGTCAATCGAGAAGACTGGATACTCCCCCAGATCAGTAACACTGGCGCTCTCCAGACTCATTCGCGCGCCCTTATCCGCGGTTTCGCCATGACTTGGCCCCGCGGAATCTTTCAGCAGGAGTGTCGTGCCGTTATCGGCCTAACTTTATCCTGGAGAATGTGCATGCAGGCAGTGACTACGGTGAATGAGCGGACAGTATCGACCACTTCCGGAGAATCGATCACCCTGATCTGCCTCAGGGGAGACATCTCTTCGGCCTCGAAGGACGTGCTGCTGAACGCCTATCACCGGCTGGGTAATACGGTCTCCAGAGTCCTGCTGGACTTCACCGCGGTGGACTACATCAACTCGTCCGGCATCGCCATCATCATCCAGATGCTTCTGGAGGCCGGCAAAGCGGGCACCAGGACCGTTGGCATCTTCGGCCTGAGTCCGCATTTCCAGAAGGTCTTCACGATGGTCGGGATTAGCAAGTATGCGTCGCTGCACAAGGACGAGGCCGCGGCGCTGGCGGCTGCCTGAGAAGCCGCCAGGCAAGCGCTCGCGCTGACGCTAAAACGCGAGCCGACGCGAGGCCGTGTGCCCGAGATGCCGGTTTGGTTCTGTCTACGCGCGGTTGATTGAGAATTCCCGGGCCCCGGCTGTACCATCACTGCACCTTCCCCAGGAGGGCAAACAGCGTTGATTGCTGCTCGGCGGCACCGCTCCCGCATGGGCCTCGCTGTGTTTCTGGCCCTCCCTTGCCTGCTTCCGTTCCTGACGGCTGGCGCTCAATCCAAAACTGCTCCCCCCACGGATGTGCATCAGCTTCAGCAGCAGGTCGCAACCCTGACGGGGCGGATCGACTCCACAGGTTACCTCGTGACCGGCGTGCTGCTGTTCTTCATGGCCTCAGCCTGCCTGGGCCTGTGGTGGAATGCCCGAACTTTTCGCGCTTTTCGCAGTGTTGGTCTGTATCTACTCACGGTTGCCGCAATTTTCTTCGTTATCTATCTCAACGAGCCGAACTCGTGGCAAATCACGTTACTGATCCTGACCTCATGGCTGATGCCCGAGATGGCCGCCGATGCGCTCGGCGTCGCGAAGCGCCGATGGATCTGGATCAATCGAATTCCCTGCGCTGCCGCGCTGCTGGCTGCCTGGTCTCCGTTCCTGGAGCTGGGTTATCGCGTCACAGTCGACCTGTCAGAGCTGTTCGTCCTTGTACTTGTCGTCATCGGCTTCCGGCGCAGAGACGCCCGTACCCGTCTGATCGCGTCTGCGCTGGCCTTCCTCTGGTTTTTCCGTGCGCCTCTGGATCCCTGGGTGCGCCGCTTTGTTCCCATCGGCTTCCGCATTGGCGGATGGCATTGGAACTTCGGGCCGGTCGCCATGGTTCTCTTCGGGGCTGTAGCGATTGCTGTGTTCGTCCGTGAATTGATCGAAGACCAGCGAGAAAAGGAGCGCCTTGCCGGGGAACTGGAGGCCGGCCGCGCCATGCAGCAAGTACTCCTCGGCGCGGAACTGCCGGCCATTCCGGGGCTCTGCATCGAGTCGCTCTACAAGCCCGCGAGCGAGGTTGGTGGCGATTTCTTCCAGGTGCTGCCTGCGCCGGACGGTGGCGGGCTGATCGTGATCGGCGATGTCAGCGGCAAAGGTCTGCGCGCCGCCATGACGGTCTCCACCATCCTCGGAGCGCTGCGCGCGCTGCCCGCCGCTTCGCCTGCCGAGTTATTGCGCACGCTCAACCATGCGCTGGCCGGGCGGCTGGAGGGTGGTCTCGTCACCTGTTGCATCGCGCACGTCTCTCCTCGGGGAGTCCTGACGACAGCGAATGCGGGACACCTCGCTCCTTACCGCAACGGCGAAGAGGTTTCGATGGAATCCGGCTTGCCCCTGGGCGTAACGTCCGATGTCAGGTATGTTGAATCGGCGCTCTCGCTTGCTGCCGGTGAGACGCTCACTTTTCTTTCAGACGGCGTAGTCGAAGCCCGTAATGGCCGCGGCGAGTTGTTTGGATTCGACCGCACCCGCCAGATCAGCACCCAATCCGCCGAACAGATCGCCGCCGCCGCACAGTCCTTCGGCCAGCAGGACGACATCACCGTCCTCACCCTCACTTTCGCCCCGGCAGAGCTGGCCCATGCGTAAGCTCGCACTTCTCCTGCTTCTCGCACTATCGGTCAGCGCGCAATCCGTCCCCGTCTCGGCGTGGCCCAATGGCTCGCAGACTCTCAACTCCGGATGGCGCACACATCCTGGCGACAACCCCGCCTGGGCCCAGCCAGGCTTCGACGACAGCGCGTGGCCGGTGATTACGCTCGACGCTCCTGACAACTACGCTGGCTGGCGCTGGTACCGCCTGCGTGTGCAGCTTCCGGCGCGGCACTCGCCGTTAGCCCTGCTGGTCACGGGCGGCGACGGGACGTACGAGGTTTATATCAATGGGAAGCGAATGCCCGAGCCCGTGCTGAAGCCTCCGCTGCGCGTCACCCTTCCCCGGGGGCAGCTTGTACCCCTGCCAGCCGTCGGGGACGAAGCTGAGATCGCGCTCAGAACCGATGTGCCTCTGACTTCGATGTTTGCCGCCGACCGCGGCGCATGGCGGGTTCAAATCGGCCCTCTGCCCGCAATTCAGGACGCGCAGCGCGCACTATTGGGCCAGCGTCTGAATGCAACTCTGCCGGGCGTCGCGATCAGCCTCCTCGTCTTTTTCGCGGGAGTTCCGGTTCTCCTTCTGTTCTGGTGGCAGCCGGATCACCGCGAATACCTCTGGCTGGGGCTCTATCTCGTCGGGGCTTCCACGGAATCCATCGCTTTTATGCTGGCCCAGAGCGGCTTCATTCCCTTTTCCCTGAACTGGTTCTGGGCCGATGCCACCACGTACCCGATCATGATCGCGCAGATCGAATTCACCTTCAGCTTCGTTGGCACGCGGGTGACGCGAGGCTGGAGACTCTACGAGGCCCTGTTGCTGGCGCCCGTCATCTTCCTGGAGATTCCGGCGTGGCTGGGCTTCATCAGCCGCGGCGTGATGAATCTGGAAGAAGCGATGCTGACGATCCCCGCTTCGGTCGGATTGCTCGTTCTTCTGTTGATCTGGTATCGGCGCGGTTACCGCGAGAGCAGCTGGCTGATCTTGCCCAGCCTCCTTCCCATGATCTCTGTCGCGATCATCGAACTGGGCATCGCGTCCTCTTACCTGGGATGGCATAGCATCGCCTGGATCGGTGACCCGCTGCGCATCGGCGTGTTCTCGCTGCAGCCCTACAACATCGCCGATCTTCTTTTTCTGCTGGCGATCGGCATCGTCATGTTCCTGCGCTTTACTCGGGTCAGCCGTGAGCAGGCACGTGCCGCCGCTGAGCTGGAAGCTGCCCAGCGTGTCCAGGCTCTGCTGTTGCGGTCCGCGCCCTCGGCGCAACCCGGACTCCGCATCGACTCGGTTTATCGTCCCGCGCAGGAAGTGGGCGGTGATTTCTTCCATAGCGTACAGATCGACGGCTCGACCCGCGTCGTCGTCGGCGACGTGAGCGGCAAAGGCCTGGGAGCCGCGATGCTGGTATCAGCGCTCGTTGGCGCGCTCGACAGCATCCGCACTTCCGCCCCCGCTGAGGTGCTTCGTGTCCTCAACGATCTCCTGCTCAGCCGTCAGCAGGGTGGATTCGCCACCTGCCTTTGTGCCGAGGTCGCCCCGAATGGAACCCTGACCCTGGCCAATGCCGGCCATTTACCGCCCTACCGCAACGGCCAGGAACTCGCGCTTCCGCCCGCGTTGCCCCTCGGCATGAGTGCCGATGCCGAATACGCCGAGACCACCCTCCACCTCGCCCCGCACGACACACTTACTTTCCTCTCCGATGGAGTCGTCGAGGCGCAATCTCCCACCGGGGAACTCTTCGGCTTTGACCGTACCCGCGCGATCAGCGGTCAATCTGCCGAAGAAATCGCACAGACCGCGCAGGCCTTCGGCCAGCAGGACGACATCACGGTCCTCACTCTCCAGTTCGCTCCCAGCGAGGTCCTCCATGCGTAAGTCTGCGCTGTTCTTCCTGTTGATCGCGGGTCTTGTCCCGCCCCGGCCCCTGCTTGCCCAGGCCGTGCTGGCATCCCAACCGGTCATCCGCTACCATTACGGCGACAATCCCGCCTGGGCGGCTCCGTCTTTCGACGACAGCTCCTGGGCGGTTGCTGTCAACAGCGAGATTCCCGGGCCACGGTTCCACTCCGACGGCTATCTCTGGATCCGCGCCCGCATCCATGTCCCTTCGGGGCTTGCAGGGCCCCTCGGCGTTCAGACTCAGGGAGCCATGCAGGATACCGGAGTCGAACAGGTTTTCGTCAACGGCGTCCCCGCTGGTCAGTATGGGAGGTTTCCTCCCCATGGGGAGACGCGCCTTGCACCACGCATGCTCACCTTCGCCCTTTCCGCGGGCACGGCCCAGCCAGGGACGATGGCGCTGGTCGCGGTGCGTGTGTGGTCGTCGCCCATCAGCCGGGTCACCGCCAGCCCGATCCGTTGCGCCTTCGCAATCGATCGCCTGCCCGTCCTTGACACGGCTGCCCGATCCGACCTCGCCACGGCGTTTCTGGCGACGCTGCCTCCGATTATTCCCAGCGCCCTGCTGCTGCTTCTGGGCATCGCCCTGCTGGTGATCTTCGGCCGTTCTGCCAGCCCTGAGCTCCGGCTCAACGCGCTCTGGCTCATTGCCTTGCCGCTCTTTCTGATTGCGGACAGTCTCGCCACCGCAAAGCTCGTCTCGCCCTACGCAACCGCGCGTGAATGGTCGATTCTCTTCATCATCATCCTCATTCCAAGCTTCTGGATCACCGCCCCATTTCTGTGGACCGTCTTCGGCTTCCGCGACAAGCTCTTCCGCGCATTGGCTCACGCCACCTGGATTGTCTTTGTTGCCGGCCTGCTCCTCACCAACCTTGCTCAACATCCCGCCTCCTGGGCTCCGCCGCTCTACTCGATTGCCTGGCATTCTCTCACCCTCTTCAATGTCATCTGCCTGGGCGCCGATCTCTGGGCTCTCTTCGTGGTCCGCCGGAACCGCACCATTGCCGCTGTCCTGAGTCTGATCAACATCACCTACCTGCTGGATTGGGCTGGATTGCCCCTGACCCTATACATCGGGCCTGTCGCATTTCACAGCCAGCTCGTCGCCTTCGTCATCGTCGGAGTCACCATCACCGCGATGCTGGTTCACCGCGCCGTCACCGGCTGGCGGACGAGCCAGCATATGCACGCCGAGTTCGCCGCCGCGCGCGAAGTACAGCGGCGTCTGGTACCCGCTGTTCTTCCGCAAATCGACCGTCTTCGCCTCAGAGCCGCTTACCTCCCCGCCGCCGAGGTTGGCGGCGACTTCTACCAGGTCTTGCCGCAAAGCGATGGTTCCGCGCTCATCGTCGTCGGCGACGTCAGCGGTAAAGGTCTCAAAGCCGCCATGACCGGTACGCTGGTGCTCGGCGCACTGCACTCGCTGGCCCAGGAAAATCTCTCTCCTGTGCAGATCCTGTCCCGCCTCAACGCCCAACTCGTCGCTTCCTCCGACGGCAGCTTCGTCACCTGCCTGTGCGCACGCATCGCTCCCGACGGCACCCTCACTCTCGCCAACGCCGGCCATCTCCCGCCCTACCGCAACGGCGAAGAAATCCCTCTCGAATCCGCGCTGCCTCTCGGTATCGCGCCACACACCGCCTCGTCCGAATCCATCGTCCAGCTCGCAGCGGGCGACACGCTCACTTTTCTCTCCGACGGTGTCGTTGAAGCGCAGTCCGCCTCGGGCGAGCTCTTCGGTTTCGATCGCACGAGTGCTATCGCCATGCGGTCTGCTGAGGAGATCGCCCGCGCCGCACAGGCCTTCGGCCAGCAGGACGACATCACTGTCCTCACCCTCACCTTCGCTCCCGCCGAGGTACTCCGTGCGTAAACCTGCACCTTTTCTCCTGCTCACCGTGGGGATTTTCGCGCCGCAGATCCTGCACGCCCAGTCCGCGCCCGAATCTCAATCGGTCATTCGTTACCATTACGGTGACAATCCCGCCTGGTCGGCTCCGAGCTTCGACGACAGCTCCTGGCCCGACGCAGCGGACGGTGAGATCCCGGCGCCGCCGTTTTACTCCGACGGGTTTGTCTGGGTCCGTGTGCACTTGCGTGCGCCTGCGGAGGCGGGGGGAACGCTTGGACTCCGCCAAAAGTACCCGGAGAACGCTCCCAGCGCCGAGGAGCTCTACGTCAACGGCGTGATGATTGGACAGAGCGGCGGTACGCCGCCGCGCCCGGTTGCAGAGATCGTGCTGCAGCCGTCTGTCTTTGCACTGCCCACGGGTTTGGTCGGGCGGGGCGGTGTCGCGGTGGTGGCGATGCGCGGCTGGGAGCAGCCGAGTCACCGGCTTCGGCGGGACGAGTTGCTGTTCGCTCCCGGGGAAAGGCTGTCCTTCGCCGTCGATCGCCTGTCGGTGCTCGCGACCGCGGCGCAGAACGAACAACTCGTGACGCTGGCGAAGCAATTGCCTATCCTTTTGCCCCAGTTCGTGCTGGTGCTGATCGGGTTTGCTCTGCTCGTGCTGTGGCGCTGGTGGAAACGCCGCGAGTTGGCGATGTTCGGCATTGTGCTGCTGTCCGGGAACGGCTATCTGCTCTTCATGCTCATCAGCCTGGCCGGCTTCGTGCCTCTGTCTGTCCACCAGTGGTTACTGCTCTGGGCTCTCCCCCAGTTTCTCAGCCCGGCCATGTGGGTCCTCTTCTTCTGGACGGTCATGACCTTGCCCGACCACTTCTGGAAGCGTACCGCCATCGGCAGTCTCGTCGCGAGTGTCGCTTTCGGCTGCGTGGCGCTGTGGGCCTGCGAACCCAGCCCCCTGGTTGCCTTTTGTTTCAGGAAGTATGTTTGGGGCTTTCACCTTATGAGCTCCATCTACCTTTGCGCGGTCGCCTGGCAAGTCCTGGCCCGCCGCAACAATCGCCTCCTGGCCATCGCGATGTGCCCAGCGTCGCTGTTCGATCTGCTTGGCTCCGTGATCCGTCTGCCCCCTGTGCGACTGGGTTTTCTTACCACCTCGTACTTTGCTATTGGGCTGACTGTTTCCGGCTTCGCTGTGGTCGTTCTGCTGCTCCAGCGCACCTGGCAGGACTGGCAGGAAAGCAACGGCCTGCGCATCGAGTTCGCCGCCGCGCGCGAGGTCCAGCAGCAGCTCGTGCCCCTCGCTTTGCCCAAAGTGCCGGGGATGCGCTTTGAGGCCGCCTATCTCCCCGCCGCTGAGGTGGGCGGGGACTTTTACCAGCTTCTCCCCCAACCGGGCGGATCCCATCTGGTTGTCATCGGCGACGTCAGCGGCAAAGGTCTCAAAGCTGCTATGACCGGATCCGTCGTTCTTGGCGCGCTCCGATCGCTTTCTCAGGAAGATTTATCGCCGTCGCAGATACTTACTCGCCTCAACGATCAACTCACCGCGTCGTCTGACGGCGGATTCATCACATGCCTCGCTGCTCGCATCGCCGCCGACGGCACACTCACCCTCGCCAACGCTGGCCATCTCGCGCCCTACCGTAATGGCGAAGAGGTCCCTCTCGATTCCGGACTGCCCCTGGGCGTTACTGGCGAGACCATCTACCTCGAATCCACTCTCCACCTCGGTCCCGGGGATACGCTCACCTTCCTCTCCGATGGCGTCGTAGAAGCGCAGTCCCCTTCAGGCGAGCTCTTCGGTTTCGATCGCACGACCGCCATCAGCACCCAGTCTGCCGAGGAAATCGCGCAGGCCGCCCAGGCTTTTGGTCCGCAGGATGACATCACCGTGCTCACCCTCCAGTTCGCTCCCGGCGAGGTGATCCATGCGTAAGCCTGCGCTATTCTCCTTCCTCATCGCTTGTGCAATCGCGCCTCAGGTTCTGCGCGCTCAACCCGCGCCCGCATCGCAACCAGTCATCCGCTACCACTACGGCGACAATTCCGCCTGGGCCTCGCCCTCCTTCAATGACGGCGCCTGGCCCGTTGCCGCCAACGGATCCTGGCCGGTTCCAGCCTTTTATTCCGACGGCTTTGTCTGGATCCGTGCCCTGGCGCCGGTCTCTGCCGCTGCCTCCGGTGACCTGGCGGTTCGCATCACGGGCCTCGCCGAATATTCCGGCCCCGAACAGGTGTTCGTCAACGGCCGCGATGCCGGCAGCAAAGGCGAATTTCCTCCCCTCGGCACTCCGGTTTACTCAGCGCCCTCGGCTGTCTTCATCCTTCCGCACGGAACTGCGGCGCCAGGATCCATGGCTCTCGTCGCCGTGCGTTTTTGGTACGTTCCCGCCTGGCGGATCGTCGCCATTCCTTCCCATCTCCGCATCCGGATATCGAATGCCGATACCGCCGAGCTGGCGCAGCATGCCGCCTTCCTGTCCAATGCGCTCAGTCTGGTCCCCGACCTTGCGCTGAACACGCTCCTGGCTCTCGTCGGCGTCGGGCTCTTCGTCTTCTGGTTCCGCATCCGAAGGGCCGAGCTGCTCTGGTGCGCGGCGCTGCTCATCTTCTACCCGCTCCTCCAGTGGTTCTGGGACGCGACCCACCCGGACTACTTTTTTATCCCCTGCCGCGAATACGCGCTGCTCTGGGTTCTCTTCATACTGCCATCCATGGTGACCACGGTCGAGTTCATCTGGACCGTTCACCGACTGCATGCCCGCGCATGGCGCCGCGCCGCGCATCTCGCCTGGATCGTCTATAACACCGCATTTATCGTGGCGCTGTCGAGCTTCCAGCCCTCCTCTTTCGTGCGTTGGTCGGCCACGGCGATCTTTGTCTCTGTCCAGGCTTTCAATGCCATTACCCTCGGGGCGAATCTCTGGGTACTTTTCGTTCGCCGCTATAACCGAGCCATTGCCGCCGCGATGTGCGTCATCCCTCTGGCCTCCGGCATATCCATCTTCGGATGGCAGGCAGACTGGCGCATTGGCACCGTCAGCATCGGTCTCTTCGACGTCGGCTTTCTGCTTTCGGGCTTCGCCATTGCCGTCATGCTGATCCGGCGTGCTCTCGCCGCCTGGCGCCAGAGCGACCAGCTCCGTGTCGAATTCGCCGCCGCGCGCGAGGTCCAGCAGCGACTTGTTCCGATCTCGCTTCCGGCCGTCCATCGCTTCCGCCTCGGCGCAGCCTATCTTCCCGCCGCTGAAGTCGGCGGCGATTTCTACCAGGTCTTGCCGCAAAGCGATGATTCCGCGCTGATCGTCATCGGCGATGTCAGCGGTAAAGGCCTGAAGGCCGCCATGACCGGTATTCTTGTTCTTGGTGCACTTCGAAACATGGCGCAGGAGAATCTGTCACCATCTCAGATACTCCTTCGGCTGAATTCCCAACTGGCGTCTTCATCGGACGGAGGCTTCGTCACCTGCCTCTGCGCGGAGATCTCAGCCGACGGCACGCTCACTCTCGCCAACGCAGGCCACCTTGCACCTTACCGCAACGGCGAAGAACTCCCGCTCGATTCCGCCCTGCCTCTCGGCGTCGCACCCGACACCGATTACACCGACTCCACCCTCCGGCTACAGCCCGGCGACCGGCTCACCTTCCTCTCTGACGGTGTCGTCGAAGCGCAATCCCCCACTGGCGAACTCTTCGGCTTCGACCGCACTCGTGAGGTCAGCCGACAATCCGCTGAAGAGATCGCCCGTGTGGCACAGTCCTTCGGCCAGCAGGACGACATCACCGTACTGACGCTTCAATTCGCGCCCGCCGAGGTGATCCATGCGTAGGCTCGCCATATTATTGATTGCCATTTTTGCCGTCTGCGGTGTGAATGCTCAAACGAGCGCTCCCGGCATCATCACCATCTCGCCGCAGCAGTGCATCTGGCACGCAGGGGATAAGCAGGCATGGGCCGCACCGGATCTCGACGAAACCGTCTGGCAGCCTTATACCGCCTGGACTCTCAACCCCGATCAGCCGGGCTACTGGGTGCGCTGCCATGCCGATCTCAGATCGCTGCGCGGCGTAGATCATCCTGCCTTGCAGGTGTCTCTCTACGCTGCCTATCAGCTCTATGTTGACGGCGCTCTCATCGGCAGCAACGGCGATGTTCGCAGCGGCGATTTCAGCATGAACACCATCCGCTCGTTCGCGATTCCGGAAGCATCGCTCCGTTCCGCCACTATCGCCCTGCGCGTCACCCCCCGCCTGGTCGAACTGCTGCCCGCGAATGTTGTACCGCCTCTCGAGCTCGACGCCGGGAGCGAATCGGCCCTCCGCGACCGGCGCGCCGGCCGCCTGCTGGCGCAGAGCCTTCCTCACCTCTTCCTTGCCGCCTCCTTCAGCTTCATCGGCGTCACTGGGCTCATTCTGTTGGGGCTCTTTCTCTCCCAGCGCGAACGCCGCGAGTACCTGTTGCTGGCTGTCATCAGCGTCTCTCTTCCCGGTATTTATCTCGACTACCTTTTCGCAGCGGCCCTGGTTCCGTTTTCCTGCTCCGCCTATTTACTGCTGTTTGCCGCCTCCGCTCTGGCAGTCGCCATCGCTCGGCCCGCTTTTTGTTTTGTTTTGGCGCAGCGCCGCGTCCCCGCGATCTTCTGGCTTCTGATTGCTTTTGGCTGCACACTGTACCTCGCGTCGGCGATCGGTTCATTCCTGCCGGCGGCGCAGGCGCTCCGCCTGAACGCCTTCTACCGCCGCGACCTCACGGCACCCTGCAATCTGGCGCTGGCGGCCTCGTCCACCGCTCCTTTCTTTGCCTTCTGGCCTTATACCCGGCTCACCCGTCGTATGCGCCCCCTCGCCGGACTCTGCCTCATACTGGGAGCTTCGGTCTTCGTCCTCTTTGTGGTGATCAGCACGGCCTGGGGAGGGCTTCCCGGTATCCCGGACCTGGCATCCCGCTGGGGCTCCATGGCCTCCGAAGCGGAAGCCTGCGTCATGTTCTTCGTCCTGGCCGCCTTGTTCGCGCTGCTCTTCCGTGAGCATCGGCAGGTTGCCGAGGAGCGCGCCACCCTCGCCGGCGAAATGCAGGCTGCACGCGAAATCCAGCGCATGATCGCGCCCGCCACCGTCGAGCCCGTTCCCGGTCTGCGCATCGAAGTCGCCTTCCGCCCCATGCGCGAGGTCGGCGGCGACTTCTATCAGGTCATCCGCTGTCCCGCCGATGCGATCCTCGTCGTCATCGGCGATGTCAGCGGCAAAGGCCTCAAAGCCGCCATGACCGGAACTCTCGCAGTTGGCGCTCTGCGCACTCTGGCCTCCGAAACCGCCGGGCCATCCGCTCTGCTAACCCGTCTCAACCATGAAATGGCCAAAACGCAGCATGAGGGCTTCATCACCTGCCTCTGCGCCCTGATCGCCGCCGACGGAACACTCACTCTCGCGAACGCAGGCCACCTTGCGCCCTACCGCAACGGCGAAGAGATCCCTCTTGATTCCGCCCTGCCCCTCGGCGTCTCCCCTGAGACCACATACGCCGAATCCAGGCTGCAGCTGGAGCCTGGCGATACGCTGACCTTCCTCTCCGACGGCATCGTCGAGGCGCAGTCCGCCACAGGTGAGCTCTTCGGCTTCGATCGAACACGCGCCATCTCCACGCAATCCGCCGAAGACATCGCCACCGCCGCCCAGCAATTCGGCCAGCAGGACGACATCACCGTCCTCACCCTCCAGTTCGCTCCCGCCGAGGTGCTCCATGCGTAAGTTCGCTGTTCTCTCAATCCTGGTTCTTGCCATTTTGTCGCTCGCCGACGCACAGACCTTCAGTTTTCAATCCGACCGTATGCCAGTCGTCGAACTCAACGGTAAGTTCCGCTTTCACACCGGCGACAATCCGGCGTGGGCACAACCGGGGTTCAATGATTCCGTCTGGAAACTGCTCCGTTCGGACGAGCCGTGGAGCGTGCAGGGATATAAGGATTACAGCGGGATGGCCTGGTACCGTTTCCAGGTCATCCTGCCGGCGCAGCATCCGCCGCTGGCACTCTACATTCCCGAACTGCTGACCAGCTATCAGGTGTACGCGAACGGGCGGTTGATCGGCCAGTTTGGCGGCATGCCGCCCCGCGCGAAGGCCGACTTTCCCCGCGCGCAGGGCCTTCCCATTCCGAACGGCCTCCTGATCTCAGGCCAGCCGCTGACCCTTGCGATTCGGGTGTGGCACTGGCCATACTGGGCGATGTCCCTTGGCGGCGGACCGCAACAAGGCGATGCCATCCAGATCGGGGCTTCCACTGCCCTGCACGCCCCCTTGGAACTCCGCTCCCTCGAGAAGTTTCGCGATGCGGCTGCACAGGGGGTGCTGGTGCTGATCGAAGTGCTGGCCGGGCTGGCCGGGATCGCCCTGTTCCTGCTCGGCCCTGGCGAGCGGGAATACCTGTGGTTCGGGGCCTTCGAACTGCTCACAGCCTTCAATAGTGCGTTTGTGGCCTGGCAGTTGCCGGTGAGGCTGATGAGTAATTTCGCTCTGCAGGGATGCGCAACTCTGTTAGCGCAGCTGTGTCTGCTTGCATTCCTGTTCATCCTGCTGCGGCAGCGGCGGGGCTGGCTCTATTGGATTGCTCTTGGCTCAGTGATGATAACGGCTCTGGCGTGGCTGCTCGGAAACCTCCAGTGGATCAGTTTTTCCAGTTGGTTTGCGGCCATCGCGGTTGCTTTCCTGCCGTTCTTCGCCTGCGTGTTGATCCTGCTGGTGTCGGGAGCGCGGCGCGGCAATACCGACGCGCGCCTGTTGCTGCTGCCCTTCGGGCTGGATTGCGCGGCGATTTACGTTGGCGCAGCATTTTCAACCCTCTATTGGAGCGGTGCGACGCTGCCGGCGTGGCTGAGTGCAGCCAACACCCGCTTCAACACTCTGGCGACCCGGCCGTTCCCATTCAGCGCGTCGAATGCGGCGGACTTCCTGTTCCAGCTGGGATTGCTCGCCGTATTGCTGCTGCGCTTTGCGCGCACGCGCCGCGATGAACAGCGGCTGGCAAACGAAATGGAAGCGGCGCGTGCGGTGCAACAGGTGCTGGTGCCTGAAGAAATCCCTCATATTCCGGGGCTGGCTATTGATTGTGTCTACAAGTCGGCCAGTGAGGTGGGCGGCGACTTCTTCCAGGTCATCGAGCTGCCAAACGGAGGAATGCTGGCGGCCATTGGCGACGTGAGCGGCAAAGGCATGCCGGCGGCGATGACGGTGTCGCTGCTGGTGGGGGCGCTGCGGACGCTGGCGCACTACACGCAGCGGCCGGCGGAGATCCTTGCTGCAATGAATCAGCGCATGCTGGGCCGCTCGGGCGGTGGATTCACCACTTGTCTCGTGCTGCGCATCGAAGCTGGCGGCGCCCTCACCCTCGCCAACGCCGGACACCTCTCGCCTTATCGCAACGGCGAAGAAATCCCCCTCGATGCCGGCCTGCCCCTCGGCATCGCACCCGCCACCACCTACTCCGAGTCCACCCTCCGGCTACAGCCCGGCGATACGCTGACCTTCTTATCTGACGGCGTAGTAGAGGCCCGCAATGCCACCGGCGAACTCTTCGGCTTCGAACGTACGCGCGCGATCTCTATGCAGTCCGCCGAGCAAATCGCTCAGGCCGCCCAGGCCCACGGCCAGCAGGACGACATCACCGTGCTGACCCTCCAGTTCGCTCCCGCCGAGGTCCTCCATGTGTAAGCCATCCGTCGCGCCCGATTCCCCCACGCTGCTTGCCGCCGCGATGGGTGCCCGTCGCTGCGATCCTTTCGACCCTGTGAAACGGTGTTGGAATCAGGGACAGATTGGGGACCTGGCTGCACCAGGCGCCTACTCTTGCACCGCAGTTCGGACACTCCACCAGGCAGCAACCGGCCGGCCGGATGTGCCGCTTCTGAATCTCCGTCGGGTGGTATGGCTTGTTCGAGTAAGGACTTGCGAAAACCCACCGATCTTCAGTCGGTATGGCTTCCCTTCCCTATTCGAGCAGCACCTCAACGAGCGACTCGTGAAGCGGAACATAGTCGCGGGAGTATCCGGTCTTGACGTCATCCACATGCCCGCTCACGAAGCTGCGCTGAACGAGCAACTGGTTCTTCTCGAGGTCGAAATCGTCCCACTGAAGCGCCGCAATCTCGCTTACGCGAAGACCGAGGCCCTCATGCCTGACTGAGAAACGGAATGTCCGGGAGTGTGCCACGCCCCCACGTCCGGAACCCGCGACTTCGGCAATCGGCTGAATGCGACGGACGAGGATGGAATCTGGCGGATCCCACCGGCACAGGCGATTCCTTCTCTGCAACATGTGCCGAGCCAGCGTTTCTCTTTTCACGGCTGCAACTAAAGAAGCATTGGTTCAGAACACCACTTCCGTAACAATACCGCAGTAATCACCGCGTTCCGGCGGCGATAAGCGCGACCGCGTTCTCCAGGCATCGCGGCGCACATTCACCGTGTCCGAGCAACTACGATGACGCTTCGGATCAGAGCTCTGATCGCGCTGGTCGTGTCCGGCGCGGTGGCCAGCTTGTGGCTGATGCCCGAGCATGGCGGCCGCCTGTGGCTGCACTTCTTCGTCTACCTGGCGGCGGTTGTGCTCAGCTCGGGAATGAAGATTGGCCTGCCCCGCAGCGAAGGGACGATGTCCGTCAACTTTCCCTTCATTCTGTTGGGCATTCTGGAGCTCTCGCCGCTGCAGGCCGTCTGCCTGGCGGTGTGCAGCGTCATTGCGCAATGCCGCTTCCGCGTTATCAAAGGCTTCACCATCGTCCAGATTGTGTTCAACGTGGCAAACGTCACGACGGCCACCATCCTTGCCTGGTGCACGTACGCCGCAGTGATGCGTCTGCACGCGGAAGCAGCTCCGGCGCTGGCGCTGGCCGCGATCGTCTACTTCCTGGCGAATTCGGCGCCATTCGCCTTCATTTTCGGGTGGGAATCGAATACGTCGCCACTGCAGGCCTGGACGCGGGAGTTTCCCTGGTATCTGCCGTTTTACCTGGTTGGCGCGATGCTCGCTGCGCTCGCCAACTTCATCGGCGTGCATTACGGCTGGCTGACCGAGCTGTTGCTGATTCCGATGATCTATACGGTCTACCGGGCGTATCGCGCGCAGATGGCCATCGTCCGAGACCGCGAGCGGCATGCGGCGGAAACCGAGGCGCTGCTGAAGCGCACGATCGAAGGCCTGTCGATGGCCATCGAAGCGAAGGACCACGGTACCCACAATCACCTGATGCGGGTCCGGGTATACGTGTCGGAGCTGGGCAGGATCATGCAGCTCGACGCGTCGCTGATGCAGGCGCTCTACACGGCGGCGTTCCTGCACGACATCGGGAAGCTGGCGGTTCCGGAGTCCATCATCAACAAGCCGGGCAAGCTGACTCCGGAAGAATTCCAAAAGATGAAGATTCACCCGGTGGTGGGCGCTGACATTCTCGAACGCGTGCAGTTTCCGTATCCGGTTGTGCCGATCGTGCGCTCGCATCACGAGGCGTGGGATGGCAGCGGATATCCCGACGGGCTGAGGGGCGAAGATATCCCGATCGGCGCGCGCATCCTGACAGTCGTGGACTGCTTCGATGCGCTGGCCTCCGAGCGTCCCTACCGCAAGGCTCTGACGACCAGCGAGGCCATGGCCGTGGTGAAAAGCAAGGCGGGTACCCAGTTCGATCCGGGAGTGGTGCAGTTGCTGGAGCAGCACTACCCCGCAATGGAAAAACTGGCGCACCAGCATTGCAGCGAAATGGTGCCATTGAATACGGAGATATTTGTCGAGCGAGGTGCGGCGCCCGGCGCAGGCTTCCAAAAAGATCTCCCCGGAGACAGCGCGGGGGCGAAGGTCTCGGCGCGGCTCACGCTGTTGGCTGCGGCTCTGCGCGAAGCCGAGGGGGTCTTGGAAGCGACTCATGCGGCGAGGGCATTTACGGACGCGCGCGAAGTGGGCGCCATGATCTTCGCGGGACTGCGGCCGCTGGTCCCGTTCGACTGCTTTGCGATCTACGTCGAGTCCGATGACAAACTGGTAAGCGTTTATAAAGATGGCCCCCTCGCAGGGGCTTTCTCGAATCAGCCGATTCCGGTGGGCGAAGGTCTTTCCGGATGGGTGGTCTATCACCAGCGCTCCTCCGTCAACGGGAATCCGACCGTCGAGCCGAGTTATCGAGCGGAGAGCGGACTTTTCCATGGCGGCAGTTCGGCCCTTTCCATCCCGCTTGTGACCGAGGGCGGCCGCGCGTTTGGGGCGCTGACGCTCTACTCGGTTCTGCCTCAGGCCTTCTCAGAAGATCACCTGCACCTGATCGAAGCCATGCAGTTTCGGCTGTCGCTGGCATTCGAAAATGCACTGGAAAACTGCGGGGCCGAGCAACCTGGCGAAGCCCAGCGTCCAGTGCCCGAGGTCAGTCTGGAAGCGTTCCTCCGACGCCTGGATTCGGAGGCACACAAGGCAAGCGCATCGGGAGAGAATCTTTCCTTTGTTCTTATCGGCATCGATGGGCTCCCTGCCATGGCTGATCGGCACGGGAGCACAGCGGCACGCGCGCTCCATCTTTCCGTCGGGGAAGTCGTGGCCGGTTGTTGCGGATCCGCCTCGTGGGCGGCGCGAGTGGGTGAGGACAAATTCGCCGTGTTGACGAGCGTCACAGATCCCGAAGCGATGGAGCGCATGTTCGAGGCTCTTGCCTGCGAGTTGAACGATACAGCGGCAAGCTTCCCGGGTGCAGGTGCCGGGGTGCTGAGCAGCGGCACCGCACTGTGCCCACGCGACGGCAAGACGGCGGAACAGCTGTGGGTTGCGGCGGACCGCGACCGCTATCGCAGGAAGGCCATGCGTGTCGGCCTGCGAGACACTCGCGTGATGGAATCTGTGCTGCCGGGTATCGCGTCGTGAAGGAGCGCGCCGCAGCCGCGGCCCGATGGCTGGCCAGAACCGCCGCCGTAATTCTGCTGGTGCTGGTGGGTACTACCGCTCTGGTGCGCTTTGCGCCAGGGTATTTTTCCGATGCCCGGGAAATGGACGCCCGCTACGCAGCCATCGCGCGCGCCGAGCTTTCCGCCGAGGCAGCCGGCAGCCGTACACTGGGCCAAATACTCGGCGCTGAGATTGGGGAGCTGCTCCGCGGCAGTTCGGGCGTCTCGCGCCAGTTCGACGTGCCGGTGTGGGAGCTGGTCGAGCCGCGGCTGGCGGTAAGCGGCGCTCTGCTGCTGCGCGGGATCGCTCTTGCGTGGGCCCTTGCAGTCTGCGCTTCCCTGCTGTCCAGCGCAGGCCGCAATCCGTCGCTGCTGTGGCACGTACCTGCGGCGATTCTGCTGGCGGTTCCGGCGGCGGCGCTGGCGACGCTCTGCCTGCTGCTGAACAGTGGCGGCCCGGTGCTGGTAATGGCGCTTCTGCTGGCCGCGCGCGACTTCAAGTTCCTGCATCGGGCGCTGCGCACGGCGTGGCTCGATCCTCACATCCTGCACGCTCGGGCGCAGGGGATTCGGACGCGGGATCTGCTGCGCGCTCATTTGCTGCCGGCGCTGGCGCCACAGCTCAGCGCTCTTGCCTCGCTGTCGATCGTCACCGCTCTGAGCGCCCTGGTTCCAATCGAAGTCATCTTTAACGTTCCCGGATTGGGCGAACTGGCCTGGAACGCGGCGATCAACCGGGATCTTCCCGTGCTGCTGGCCGTCACCATGATCATGGCCGTCGCGGTCACCTGCGCCGGCATGGGCTCACACCGCTCCGCGACGTGGAGGGACGCATGAGCCTGCGTCGCGGCGCTCTCTGGGTGCTCGTGGGGCTGATTCTCACCGCGGGCGCCGTGGTGGCCAGGCCCGGCGCCAGCTATGCGCATCAGGATCGAGAAGCCACTCTGGCTGGCTCTTCCATGCAGCATCCCGCCGGAACGGATGATTTCGGCCGCGATCGCCTGATCCGCGTATCCGCGGCGTTGTTAATCAGTCTGACCGGTTCCATCGTCGGCGCCGCGCTCACCACGGCTGCTGCAGCAGGGGTGGGAACTCTGGCAGCCTTCGGCCCGAAAGTGGTCGGCTGGAGCACCATGCTGGTCTGCGACGCGTTCCTCGCACTGCCCTGGATGTTCCTGTTGATGATGGTGCGCTCAGCGCTGCCATTTACAATGTCGCCGGCTCATTCCGCTGCCATCACATTCCTGGTGCTGGCCGCGCTTGGGTGGCCCGCGTGCGCTCGTGCCGTCTATCGTGGAGCGGTCGCCCAGCGAACCTCCGGCTGGATGCTGCACGCGCGCGCCACAGGTCTGCATCGGACGCAGATGATCCGTTACCTGCTTCCGAATCTGTTGTCGCTTCTCCTGCCGCAGTTTCTGGTCTCCATTCCCGCGTTCGTGATCGCGGAGGCGAATCTCGGTGCCCTCGGTCTGGGCATTAGTGAACCGCTGCCTTCGTGGGGCGGCATGCTGTTCGAACTGAACAATTCCGCAATGCTGCTGGAAACGCGGTGGGTCTTTTTTCCGCTGGCGCTGCTGGTCGTCGTGCTGCTCGCGCTGGAAGGCACGGCGGCGGAGGCCTGATGTCGATGCGAGTCTCCCGGCTGACGCTTCTTGCCTTCGCGGCTCTGCTGCTGCCCATGGCGCGTACCGCCGCGGCGCAGGCGGCTTCACGATTGCCGGGCGAGCTGGTCTGGACGATCGGCTATGATCCGAAAACTTTCGACCCCGCGAAGGTCGACGATCAGGAATCCGAGACGGTGCGGTATCTGACCGCCGGCGTGCTGCTGCGCTTCAATCGCCTGACGCAGCAGGTGGAACCCGAACTGGCGCAGAACTGGACTGTTTCGCCGGATGGCCGAACGCTCCGCTTTACCCTGCGTCCGGGCCTCGAGTTCTCCGACGGCAGCAGCCTGAGCGCCAGGGACGTGGTCTGGTCGCTCCGCCGCGTTCTGCTGCCTGCGACGCAGGCGCCGGTGGCCGATGAATTCCTCACGCCCGCCAGGGTCTCGGTGGAGGCAGTGAACGACCGAACCGTTGTCGTCCATCTGCCGCAGCGCGTCATCGGTATCGGCAAAGTGTTTGACGAGATCGCCATCGAGCCGGCGGGGCGGCCCTCCGAAGGCCGGGTGACTTCGGGGCCATTTTTCGTCAACGACTATCTGCGCTCGCAATACGTTCGTCTCCGCCGCAATCCTCATTTCTTCCGCAAAGACGCTACAGGGCGCGCTCTGCCGTATGCCTCGGGCATTCGCCTCGACATTCTCGAAAACACCGAACAGGAGATTCGCCTGTTCCTGCGCGGCGACTACGATCTGATCGACAGCCTGCCACCGGACTACTTTGCGCTGCTCGCGAAAAGGTCACCGGGATCGGCCCGCGATCTGGGGCCATCGCTGAACACCGAGCAGATGTGGTTCAACCAGTCGCCCGCGTCTCCGCTGCCAGGCTGGGAGAAAGCGTGGTTTCGAAGCCACGCCTTCCGCGTCGCTGTTTCCCAGGCGATCCATCGCGATGACCTCGCGCGCATTGCCTATGACGGACATGCCACACCCGCGTATTCGTTCACCTCGCCGGCGAACACGGTTTGGTACGACCGCGCGCTTACGGCGCCGCATACCGATGTGGCAGCGGCCCAGGCTGCGCTCGCGGCTGCCGGATTCCGCCGCCAGGGTTCGGTGCTGCTGGGCCCGGATGGACATCCTGTGCGCTTCTCGATCCTCACCAACACCGGGAATGCCGCGCGGTCGAAGATGGCCACGCTGATCCAGCAGGATCTGGCCGCGCTCGGCATGCAGGTCACCGTCGTTACGCTGGACTTCCCTGCCCTGATCGATCGGCTGATGAACACGCAGAATTACGAGGCATGTCTGCTGGGCCTCGAAAATGTCGATCCGGATCCCAACGCGATGATGAATCTGTGGCTCAGTTCTTCGCCCAATCATCAATGGGATCCGTCGGAGAAAACGCCGGCCACGCCATGGGAGGCAGAGATCGACCGGCTGATGCATCTGCAGGCCAGCACGGGGAGCGATGCCATCCGCCGGAAGGCTGTAAATCGCGTGCAACAGATCGTCGCGAATGAGCAGCCCTTCATCTATCTCGTGTATCCGAATTTGCTCGTCGCCGCATCGCCGCGCCTGGAAGGCGTGCGCCCTGCGGTACTGGAGCCCCACCTGACATGGAATGCCGACAGCCTGCAGTTGAGGGGAGCGCAATGAATACCGAAGCTCTTCTGCGGGTCCGTCTCTCCGGTGGGTACTCCGGCAGCGACGTTCTCCGCGACCTCATGTTTGAACTGCAGCCCGGCGAGGTGGTGGGGCTGGTCGGCTCGAGCGGAGCCGGGAAAAGCACCATCGTGCTGTCTCTGGTTGGGTTACTGCCCTGGCGCGGAGGCCGCGTGACGGGCGAGGTCGTGATGGCGGGCCGAAATCTGCTCGCACTGCGGGAGAAGGAGCTGCGCGCGATGCGGGGGCGATCCATCGCGCTGATCCCCCAAAGTCCAATGACCGCGCTCAACGCCGCCATCAGCATCCGGAGCCATTTCCGCGAAGCCTGGAGGGCCCACGACAAGCGCGGGCGCGAGCCGATGCTGCTGCGCGTGAGAGAACTGATGGCGGAAGTGCAGCTGCCTTGCGACGATGCCTTTCTCGCCCGGCGTCCGCCGCAGATCAGCGTGGGCCAGGCGCAGCGAGTGCTGATCGCGCTCGCGCTTTTGCACCGGCCTGCGCTCATCATCGCGGACGAACCGACCAGCGCACTCGATCCGGTCACGCAGGCGCAGATCGTCGACTTACTGCGCGAACTCAATCGCCGCTACGGCACGACTTTGCTGTATATCTCCCACGACCTCATCTCGGTGATGCGGCTCTGCGACCGCATCGCGGTTCTTGACCAGGGAACGATTGTCGAGAGTCTGCCTGTATCCGAAGTCGGGCAGGCCAGACATCCGGCTTCACTGTCGCTGCTTCATGCGCTCCCAGTGCCGCCGGAGGCTCTGCTGCGATTTCGCGACCAACCCGCGCGCAATGCAGAGACGCTGTGCGAACTGGCAGAAAAGTTACCGCAGTAATAAGTCCACGAGGCTGCGTAGCCGCCGAGTTACACCAGTAACAGAAGTTACTTACCACCGGAAATTACGGAAGCCGCAGACTCCAATCCACATAGGTGGAATACCTTCCTGCTGCTAACGGGCATAAGGTGTACCACGGATGGACCTGTCACGTTCTCGTGCGACCTTCCCAGAGGTGAGAACGCCTCGATCCTGTCCAAACCACGACTGATGTGTCGATCTTCAGGATTCGGGGGCAATCCGAATGTCTTTCGTCCGTCTGCGCACTTCTGTTCTCGTTGGCTCTCTCGTTGCGTTTACGGCAACGTCGTTTGCGGCAACCACCTACAGCAGCAAGATCTCTCCTGATCTGGCAGCGGCTCCGGCGAACCAGACGCAGCAGGTGATTGTTCAGTACTACAAGGCGCCTTCGGGAGTGGAGACAGGGCTGCTCGGCCTGTTGGGCGGGGTGCTGAAGGTCGTCCTCGGACCGATCAACGCGATCGTCGAGGACATCCTGCCCTCGCAACTGAATGTCATCGCGGCCGACCCCAACGTGAAGTACATCTCACTCGATCGTTCGGTCGTTGCGCATCAGGCAGTGGCCATCACCGGCGCGGAATACACCACGGAGCCGATCAACGCGCCTCAGGTCTGGAGCCAGGGCTACACCGGAAGCAAGGTGGGTGTCGCCGTGATTGACAGCGGCATCACTCCAGTCGCTGACCTCGGCGGCCAGTCCCTCCTGAGTGGCGTCACGGATTTGATTTCTTCGCTGGGTGAAGTAGCGCCGGGCGCAGTGGGCCGGATTGTTTACAGCCAGAACTTTGTACCCAATGAGAACGACGCCCTGGATCATTACGGGCACGGTACGCTGGTCGCCGGTCTGGTGGCCGGCAACGGCACCGAGTCCAGCGGCGCGCAGTTCTTCCGCACCTTCCGCGGCGCAGCGCCGAATGCCAGCATCATCAACCTGCGCGTGCTCGACGAGAATGGCTCAGGTACTGACTCCTCGGTGATCTCCGCCATCGATCAGGCGATCTCGCTCCGCCAGCGGTTCAATATCCGCGTGATCAATCTCTCGCTTGGCCGGCCGATTTACGAAAGCTATACTCTCGACCCGCTGTGCCAGGCCGTTGAGCAGGCGTGGAAGGCCGGCATCGTCGTGGTGGTCGCTGCCGGCAATGACGGGCGTGACCTTAACCTGAACGCCGAGGGATACGGCACCATCGACTCCCCCGGGAATGATCCCTACGCGCTCACCGTCGGAGCCATGAACACGATGGAAACGCCGTCCATTCAGGACGACATCATTGCCAGTTACAGTTCCAAGGGGCCGTCCTTCATCGATCAGGTCATCAAACCGGATGTCGTCGCGCCCGGGAATCTGGTCACCAGTTTGGAATTTCCTCAGGATTCGCTGGCTGACAATAACCCGTCCTTCTACACCTGGTACTCCTTCTACCAGAAGAACGGCGCGGAGACGCCGTCGCAGTATTACTTCCCGATGAGCGGCACCAGCATGGCGGCAGGGGTGGTCAGCGGAGCCGTTGCGGATCTGTTGCAGGCCGCGCCGGGATTAACTCCGGATCAGGCGAAAGCGCTGGTCATGGTGAGCTCCGATCGCAGCTATTTCCCTCTCTCCAGCACGGTGAGTGCCGACGATACGCTGTACAAGGCGAATTACGACGTGTTTACGATTGGCGCGGGCTATCTCGACATCGCGAAAACGATTCAGGCTGCGCTCCAGCATGTTGTGGTACCGTCTGGTACCGCGATGTCTCCGACCGCCGTCTATGATTCGACGACCGGCGACACGACGGCAGTGCCGGCATCCGGGTCCCTGTGGGCTGCATCCGGACCGTGGTCGGCCGCGGGCGTCTACGGAAGCCGCGCGTTTGTGAGCAATGGAAACACGCCGCTTTGGGGAACGACGGCGCTCTGGGGCAACAACGATCCTGACGGCTTTTCGGCGCTGTGGGGCTCCACCGTGCTTTGGGGCAAGGGCTCGCCCGAGGCCGAGACGGTCCTGTGGGGCAAAGGCACGACCGGCGGTCAGACCGTATTGTGGGGCAAATCGGACGCAGATGGCTCGGAAACCTCAGTTCAGTACTGATCAGGGAGCGTTTTTCCGGTCAGAACTGGTTCACACCCGCCGCGCGGCGATTTTCATACCAGGAATCTGACTCGATCAGCTGGTTCAGATCTACCCCTGTGGACTGGCGTTACCAGGCTGCGGTGGCGCGGTCACGGTTTCCGGCTTCGCAGGAACGGCAGCCGCAGCTGTGGATTTTCTGCGCGCGTCTGCAGCGCTCTTGCGTTCCTGTTCCTCTTTCGCCTTCTCCTCTGCCGCCTCGGCATCGGTGACGTAGCGAAACTCCTGCACGCGCCCAGGATACTGTTCGGTTGTAAACACGCGGTTCTGTTTGTCGATCGCAACGCCGACCAGGGCGCTGAACTGACCCGGCAGGTTCCCGTGGCCCCATCCGATATACGTGAGCAACTGGCCCTCGCTATTAAAGACCTGGAGCCGGTCCTGCATTTCATCCGCCACCCAGATGTGGCCGTCGCCGTCGATGGCGATGCCTTTGGGACGAGCAAAATAACCGGGACCGTCGCCGGGCTTGCCGAAGGTGCTCATGAAGTTTCCATCCGCATCGAAAATCTCCACGCGATCATTCAGCGTGTCGGTCACATAGACGTTCCCGTCCTTATCGACCGCTACGCCCTGGGGCGCTGCGAAATCCCCGGGCGAGGTTAGAAAGTGATTCTTGCCGCCCGTACCCATGCGGCGGAGCAATTTGTAAGTGTCCGCATCGAAAACGAGAACCTGGTCCTGCTGTGTGTCGGCAACGTAGAGGAAGCGATTCTCGGTGTCGATGGCCAGCCCGACCGGATCGACCAGGCCTTCAGTCACCTGGCCCGTGAGCTGGTGTTGAGGACTGAAGACGAGTACCCGGTGCATTTTGCCGTCTGCGACGAACAGCCGGTCGTCGTCGTCGATGGCGAGGCCGTTGATCCAGCCGAAATGGGCTTCAAACCCGTTGCGGATGAGTTGCGTGTCGTGCGTCTTCGGATCGAAGATGAAGACCGCGCCGACCTTCTGATCGGCGACATACAGCAGGCCTTTTGAATCCACAGCAATGCCGAACGGCCCGACCAGCTGAAACGGATATTTCTTCAGGTTGGTCTTGTCCGCATCCGGTTGGCTGCCGGCCAGGCGGTCCATCCAGCTGGCCTTGTGTTTTGCGGCCGCGTATTGCGAGTAGTCGATTTTCTCTCCGGCAAAGTAGTCGGCCCAGCGGACGCGCGCAATATTGGGCGGACTGGGCCACACCAGCTTCGTGGGGTCAAAAGGAAAGTTATGGGGTCCCGCAGCCGGTTGCGTCGTGGTGCTGGCGGTTTTCTTTTTCCGTGCAGCGCGAGCCACAGAGGACGCAGTCAAAATCGTGAGAAACAGCAGGAGGAGCGCCAGCGCGGGCCGGGTTCGGATTGGAAGGGTGGGGATCATCGGTTGCTCCATTCAGTTCCCTGGTACCACCGTGTCGTTCATGTTCATGCGGTTCTTGTGGCATATGTCGCAGAACTGCATGTTGTCGGCCTGATCCTTGACCAGCAGATCGGACTGCGCCGAAGCGTGCGGCTGATGACACGAGAGGCAGCTGAGCGGCGTTTTCACCTGACCCACATGCGTCGGGTCCATCACGTCGGAGACGGGATGTCCATCCACAGGGTGCCCCAGGCCGTAGCGCAGGGGCAGAATCGGGACCTTATTCACCCGGTAATAGTTTGCGGGCAGCGTGATTGCGCCGTTAAAGATGGCCAGCGTTCCATCAGCCTGCTTCTGCGGGACGGAATCCGGCCCGTGGCACTCGAGGCATAGAGCGTTTCCCCGCGCGCGCAGCAGATGATCGTTGTCGCCGCCGTGGGGCGTATGACAGGTGCCGCAACCCAGTCCGAACGCCGGCTGGTGATGATACGACTTTTTCTGAAGGTCGGCAATATCGCTGTGGCAGCCAAGGCAGATGCTCACGCCGTCCGTTTTCGGCAGTCCCGGCTCACTGCTGGCGTGCGGGCTGTGGCAGTCCGTGCAGTCGCCCATTGCGCCGGGATGCTGCACTCTGGCCGACTGGATCAGCTTATCTTTGTCGCCATGACAGGTGATGCAGAGGGATCGGACGTCAGCCTGGGTCAGAACCACTTTCCCGTCCTTCGGCGCGGAATGGCACGTGTCGCATGCGCCGGCCGCGAACGGTGGGTGCGTGAACTTCGCCATCAGATGAGGCGCGGCCGACTGATGTGGGTCATGGCACTCCAGGCAATTCGCGGTTGCGAAGGGCTGGTTGTTATGCGCCTTCTGAAGATCCGGATCTTTGGGGTCGTGGCAGTCGAGGCACAGCGCTGGCGCCGATTTCGTCAGGTGGAATCGGTTCTCCGCCGTAGGCTCCGCACCGGATTTGTGAACCGTGTGACATGTGTCGCAGCCCATGTCCAGCGCCGCATGGCGGCTGCCGCCTGTGGGAACGTGCAGCCCGGTCTGATGACACTGCAGGCAGAGATTGCTCTTCTCGTCGCCGGATGTGGGCTTGAGCAGTTGGTTCTTGTTATCGCTGGAATGGGGATCGTGGCAAACCAGGCAATCGCGAACCGCAGGGGGATGCACCGTGCCCTGAATGTGCGCTGCGTCTTTATCCGCGTGACAACTGAGGCACAGCGATCGCGGCGTGGCCGTGATGAGCTTCACGCGCGTGATATCGCGGTTGACACGGATTTCGTGACACGCAAGACAGCCCATGGCCATGGCAGAGTGGACGGCCTTGCCCTTTGCCTTGTCGCCATGACACTCCAGGCATTTCTCCGGGGGTGTGTTCTTGTCGAGCGGGACGGGATGAATGTCGGCAAAGATGGGTGCTGCGAAAAGGGTAAGAGCGGCAAGCGCCAAGCCGGTCCGGCATCGCCTGCCCTGACCCGCGCGGAAGGAGTCGGCACCCGCCAGACTGCGGGATGCAGCGGCCAATCTCTTCACCATCATCTCCAGTTCCATCGCAACCCCGGTCCGCGTGCAGGTTTCCCAGGAGAAATTACAATCGCCGGGAAAGAGCTATGGCTGTGAGATAAATCACTCCCCACGCGGTGAAATGACGGGTTTCGCCCATCGCCTGTCGCGAGGCGGCACAGTCCGGGCCGCAGGTTGAAGTGACCCCAACATCGCGCCGATGAGCAGCGCAGGCACAGGGAGGCCCGGCGGCGGTGACTCGGCGCGTACATCTCATCCTTTTTCTTTTCAGCGCTTCGGCAATGGCGGGAGCGCAGATCGTTTCTCCAGCGACGGATGTTTTGGGCGCCCACCTGAATTACGGGCGAGGCTGTACCGCCTGCCACGCGCCGCACAGCGGGGCCAACGGCAACGGCATGGCCAGAACGGCAGATCCAGGCTCGGGGAGTGTGGCCTTGTGGGGTGAGGATGCTTCCGCTCTCTACGGCAAAACGATGGTCACGGGCGGCGGCAGCTACGTGGAGGTCCTGCCGACCAGCATGTCCGCCGGAACCCCGGATGTTGAAGGCATCATGACCTGCCTGAGTTGTCACGACGGCAACTACGCCTCCCAGGCCATGATGAAGAACCGGCTCTACGAATCGCTCCCAGGTACCTACGGCAGCGCCAACCAGGTTCCCACGCTCATCGGAACTGCCGCCGGCGGTGCCACGAGCTACCTGAGCGAGCATCCCGTTGGTCTCAGCGCATCGCTCAGTTGCGGAGGCAGTGCGTGGGACTGCAGCGAGGCTGGTGGCGTTATCACCATGAAAGGCCCCAACTCCAGCCGGTTCGTGAACAACTACGGCTTCTTTGTCAAGCCTGCCAGCTATAACAATGCCGCCGTGGTGATGTGCACCACCTGTCACGACCCGCACGACATGAGCGTCGTCACCATCTCCACAGGCTCGACGTCGGGGCTGCCGCCTGGAACTTATGCCACGATGTTCTTTCTCCGCGGTCCGTACAATCCCAACGACCCGAATCCACAGTCGAACCAGACAGCGCAGTTTTGTCGGCAATGTCATGCGGACTTGTCCAATGAAATGAATGGAAGCACGGCGCGCACCATCTTCTGAGTCACCTCCGGATGGGACTGCGGCGAATGCGCATCGCGGCCGCGGTTACCGTGCCGTCAGGGTTGTGATCGTAGCCGTGGCAGCTGAGCGTGCAGGTGTTGGAGGCGTGGTTATACGCGATCGGCTGGCCTCCATTCGGAGCCACGACATTCACATCGAAGTTCACCAGGCGTTCACCGCCGATGGTGCCGCTCACCGCTCCCATTCCGTGCGCCGTGTGGCACACGGAGCAGCTGAACCCCGCATTGATGTGAAGGCTATGCTGATTGAAGCTCGTGTTCGCGAGGATTTGTGATAGGTCGTGGCACTTCGCGCACAGCGCATACGGTCCATTCACGCTCGTGTCGGGATTGGGAAACAGATTCGTGATGAGGGCGCCCGGCGTCGGCGCCTGGCTGAACTCGTAACGCCGCTCCAGAATATGCGTCCACTTCGAACCATGGGGTCCGTTCGCGCCGGTTCCGCCGAATTCCCGATTGTCGTCGCTGTTATGGCAGTCGGTGCAGAAGATCTGTGTTCCCATCGCGCGCCCCTGCGTCGCCCCGTCCAGGTCCAGCATGTAGGTGCGCAGGCTGGGTTGCGGCCAGGGGCTCGACCTCGGGTGCATCACGGGATGGCTCGACAGCCTTGCCGCCGCCGCCGAGAATTGCGGAATCAGATTCAGCGGATCGCCTGCCGCGACGGCACGTACCGGCGCATAGCCATAGATCGCCAGCGTCTGCTTGCCGGAGCTCGCCCCATGGCAACGCAGGCAAATCTCATACTGATTCACCGCGGGCGTAAGCACCGTTGTGCCGTTCGTCGCGCTGATGCCGACAGCATCTTTCTCTGAGACGCGAAGCAGTGGCGCCGACGTAAAGCTTCCTACCGGTTGCGAACCGTGCGGGCTGTGACAATCAACGCAGGTGGCGTGCCGATTGTTATTCAGCAGTGCCGGCTCATTGGCGTCATGCGGGTTCGCGGAGCTGGGGAACGGGTGCCCGACCTTGCCCGAAGCGTATTCGGCAAAGACGTCTTCCCAGGTCGGCATCGGTGAAACGTTCGCGCCATTGTGGCAACCGATGCAATCCTGCTCGTTCTGCGCGCGCAGGATTCGTTGGGGCGAGCTGGCATTGTGCGGCGTGTGGCAGGCGATACAGGCGTTGGCTCCAACGGTCGCGTAGCTGCCCAGCTGGGTCTGCGCGACGGCATTGGCCGCCGCTATTTTCGCGACGGACAGCGCATGCGCGCTCGTTGCCCAGTCCACCAGCGGATTCGGATGTCCCGACATCGTCCGGGTCGGATCGTGGCAGGCGAGGCAGAGCTGGCCGGAGGAACTGTCCTTCACGAGGAAGTTCTGCGAAACCAGATCCTTCGCCTGAACGTGCGGATTATGGCAGGACGTGCACTCCACGTTGCCCTGAACCAGATGCACCGCACCCGTCGTATCTGCGGTCTTCCCGCTGGACACCAGCGTGGACACAAGATCCACTGTGTCCTTGAGCGGGAGCACCAGGCTGAAGGGGTGCGACGACTGCAGCGTGCTGCCGAAGACATCCTGCGCATACATCGACCCTTGCGTAGTCACCTGCCCGTACACCACGGTGTCGCCAATGGCCACCGTGCCATCATGGCAACTCAGGCAGTGATTGCTGACAGAATTGAGCAGCGGCTGCCGTCCGGTGTTGGCTTCCGTCGTGCTGCTGTAGGTGGTGTACGTCTGTGTGGTGAGCTTTTGGTTCCACAGGCCGACATTCAGGCCCGAGTGCGGCGCATGGCAGTAAGCGCAGGCATCCGGCCGCGCTCCTTTGATGGGCGACGGCCCTCCCGGCCCGAGGTAATGCGCCCCCATCGCGTCGCCACCAACCTGCGCGCGCAGCCCGGAGCCGGACAACAGCGCTGCTGCGATCGCCAGCCCCGCCAGCATGCCTCTCGCTCTCACTGCGCTTCTCCCGCCACCGTCCGCTTTTGCAGCGAGGCGGTCTTCAATCCCGCGTACCGGAAGACCTGCACGCGGCGGTTGAACGAATCCACGACAAACACCTGGTCGCTTCGATCGATGTACAGTCCTGCAGGAAGCTGGAACTGGCCGGCGTGCGTTCCATTGCCGCCGAACCAATACAGCAGTTGCCCCTGACGGTTAAAGACCTGGACCACACCCCACTCGTCGTCCACGACATAAAGATCGCCTTCGGAATCCATCGCTACCGCCTTCGGACGGAACATCGCGCCGATGCTGTCGCCGATTTGTCCAACGGCATACTCAAACTTTCCCGAAAGGTCGAAAGCCTGAACGCGAAAATTCAGTGCGTCGACTACCAGCAGGGTGTCACCCTCCAGCCGCAACTCAGTGGGATAGTTAAATTCACCCGGCAGTCCTCCTCTCTGCCCGAAGCTGCTCAGCACGGTTCCGCGCATATCCAGGATGTAAACCCGGAAACGCAGCGTGTCTGTGACATAAATCCGCCCGGCTGCGGAGTCGACGGCGATGCCGGTCGGCCTCTTGAACCAGCCCTCCCCGCCCTTCAGTGCGCCGATTGCGCGCATGAACCTGCCGTTGGGCGAGAAAACGAAAATCACTCCTGCAAGCGAATCGGTGACGTAAATGTTGTCCTCGGCGTCCACCGCGATGCACTGCGGCGCCGTCATCGAGAAGGTCCGCCCGAGCCGCTGAACAAACTTGTACTTGTGCTTTTGGAAATCGAAGATATGCACGCCGGCCGCGCCCGGATCGGTCACCAGAATCCGTCCACGCGAATCGGTGACTACGCTGTACGGACGCACCATGCCGCGATAATCCGGCATACCGGCCACGAAATCCCACACCTTATTCCAGAATCCCCGGTTCGGCTTCACGTCGGCCTGCGAGCTGAAGCTGCGCTCCCAGGTCAGGCTCCGGCCGCTGGCAAGCGAGATCTGCCAGTATTCCGGCTGCGCCGTCCTGTGCTTTTGGGCCGCCACCATCGAAGAGCAAAGCGTGCAAACCAGGACGAGCATTTGCACGCGCCGACCGCGCCCCGCGCCCAGCGATCGCCATCCCCCTGCGTCCGCACGCCGGAGGCTCCTCTGCCTGGTTTCGCTCAGAAGATGTTGAACCATCGCGAAACCCCGAAGTAATACGACCCAATCATCTGCGCTGGCATACCGGACCCGCTGAATCCCTGAACGAGTCGTGCGTATCCGCTGTTCCACGAGAGCTTCCGTGTCTGATACTGAATCAGCGCTGTAAATTCGTTGTTGCTGTTCGACGATGTGATACCTTCGCTCGACACGTCGCTGTCCGACCTGGCATACGCTGCCGTGAGGATCAGATTTTTCACCGGCGTGCTGGACAAGGCGGCCGAGTAGCTCTTGCCGCCGTACAGGCTGAAGAGGGTCGACGGCAAAATCGGCGGAGGAATGGGCGAAGTCGTCAGCCCGCCGCCGGTGAGCAGCGCCTGCCCGTCGGCCTTTGTATATCCGCCATTGGCGTTGATCCACCTGCCGTAACCCACGCCCGCGTCGTAACTCTGGCTGTCACTCTGATCGCCCGCCTGTTGAGTGAGCGCGGTGCGCCCCCCACCCGCTCCCATATCCACATTGAACTTACCCCAGTTCCGGCGCACGTTGACGTTGTAGTTGTAATAAGAATTCATGTAGGTCACTACCAGCGTTTCCGCGTTTTGCGCGTAGCCGAACGTTCCGCTGGTATGCCACCCGCCAATCACGCGAGAATAACTTGCGTTTGCTGAAACTCCCAGGTTGTTCTCGTTGTCCTGGTCGCCCATATTCTCCGTCAGGCTCGCCGCGCCATTGAAGGTGCCGCCCAACAGGGCTCGCATGTACGAAGCCCCCGCCGTGTACGAATCGACCGTATAGCTTTCGCCCAGGAAGGTCTGGCTGCGACGCTCCCAGGAGGCCTGAGCTTCCAGGTGCTCGCTCGCGGCGTAGCCGGCCTCAGTCATCACATCGAGGGAATCCGACTTTTCGTTGGATGTGGACGGCACAGCACCGCCTGCGGCTACGATCGCCTCCACCAGTTGCCCGGTTAGATTGTCGGAGTAATTCAGGCTGGCAGTCAGCGAAAGCCTCTGGGTGGGATGCAGTGTGGCCAGGGCACTCGTCAAGTCGACGGTGCCGCTGGATGTGGAGCCCAGAAATGTCGTGCTGTAGTTTGAGTGGTTGATGCCCGCCGATGCGGAACCAGACAAAGGCAGGACATGCGAGAGATTAAAGCCGTATGCCCCGCTCGTTGAACTCGTCTCGGCCGATTGCTCTCCGGCGAGGACCGCGGGAATCATGGAATTGGAGGTTCCATGGTTGTAGAAGGCTCCCATCCCAAAGCCGTCCAGGTTGTAACCGGAGTGCAGATTGAGAGAGTCGAAGTTATTCGTTCCCTCTTCGTCAATCCCGTAAACGCTGTAGTTGCTGCTGCCGCTCTGCCAGCCCGCGGAGAAGGACGGCATGCTCGGGAGCTCTTCGCTCCAGTTGATGCCGAAGGTGTTGCTGTTGCCGTCCGTGACGTAATTGGCAAGACCCGGGATATCGTAGTTGCCCTCGCGGTTGTAAGCCTTCGACCATGTCACCGAACCGGGAAAGTGGCTGCCTCCGAAGATTTCGCTGCTGAAATCCAGTCCACTCGCGTTCGAGATGGACTGGAAGCTGGAGTTGGCGCGCGACTGGTTGATATAGAACGACGCATCGTAGGAGAGGAAGTTAGGACTGTAATAGTCGCCGGACAATGTTCCCGCGCCGCCGAACGCCCAGGTGTGATCGGAACCGGTCTGGTTGCCGAAATCTGCGGAATACCCCGGCGAGATCACGCCGCTCAGCTTCGTGCTGAAATTCCCCACCTGAAGCTGCGCGATGCCCTGCGGGTGAACGAGCGCCAGCGCGCTCGCCGCTACCACTCCCGCAACTCGCTGCCACATCGCCACTGCAGATCGTCCTTTAATCCAGCCTCTCCGCTGCGACGCTCGAAATCTGTGATTGGAATCACTCTGCGTCGAATCGTATCTGGGTTTGTCTTTGTCTCCTCCGGCCCGGTCTACAGCTCACTTCCGGCGGATTGCGCCCCCTCAGAACTCCTCTACCCTCGCGTTCTGCCGCAGCTTCTTGTCCAGCGCCGCCCGCAGAGCGTTTCTTTTTTTCTCGTACAGTTCTTTACGGAGCGGAACCTCAACTTCCTGGAACGTCGCCTCGCCCGCCGGCGTGTGCGCCCCGAGGCGCACAATCGTGAATGCCTGCTGGACCTCGATTAGCCCGCTCATCTGTCCCGCCCGCATGCCCCGCAAAGCCTGCAGCACCGGTGGAACAAGCTGATCGACGGGAACGGGCCGGTGTTGGCCCATCACCACGCGATAGTCATCGTCAGAGATCTTCTCTGCCAGCAATCCGAAATCCTCCGCCGTCTTTGTCGCTTTCGCCTGGCGCAGGGCGTCTTCGGCGCGCTTGCGCTCTTCGGCCAGTTGCGCGGCCGTCGGATGAGTGGGCGGGAGGATGGAGATGGTCTGAAATGTATAAGACTCAGGGTGATGAAACCGTGCCGGATTCTTCAGGTAATACGCTCGTGCATCCGCGAGCGAAACCGCGCTGCGGCTGTCGACTTCCATCCTGAGAAAGCGGTCGATGAGCAGCGAGCGGCGAATCTTCGCGCGCAGCAGCTCGCGCGAGCCGTGAAATTCGGTTGCCACAAAGGCGTTGTACTCGTCCGGTGAAGAGAAGCTCGCGCGAAAGTCCGCTTCGGCTTTAGCCATCGTGGCCGGCGCAATGGTCATGTGCCGCCGCTGCGCCTCCTGGAAAACCAGTTCCTCGAAGACCATCATCTTCATCGCGCCGTCGCGGATCTGCGCTTCCATTTCCTTCGGTAGCCCGCCGTGCTGCCGCGCATACGGGAAGATCGCATATTCCTCGCGAGCGAGATCGGCGTTGGTGAGCACGACGCCGTTGACCCGCGCCGCCGGCTGATCCTGCTGGACCTGAGTGGGAGCGTGCGAGGCCACCTGAGCTCTTCCCGATACAACAACGGCGAGCAATAAAATTCCACAAGTTGAGATTTTCTGTTTCATGGGGAAATCCTGGGGTTTGAAAAAATGGGGAGGGGAAATCCGTGGCCCCTCCCCTGTGATTACTTCGAAAGACTGCTCAGTTAGAACGTCGTTCCGGCGGTGCTGCCGTTGGACTCGTTGGCCTCGCCTCCATGGCATTGGCGGCAGAACTGCGCCGTCTGGTTGCTGCCCTGCGTTGTGCTGGCCGGGTTATACGGCCCACGCAGGAAGAACATGGTGGCGTAGTTGCCCGTCGGCAGTCCCGACTGACCGGTGCAGGTCGTGGCTCCATTCGTGGTGGTGCAATTCCAGTTGTCCGTCACGCTGACAATGTTCATCACGTGCTGGTTGTGGCAGGTGGTGCACACCACAACGGGCTGGCTGTTATACACTCCGGGGCTGACAAAGAAACCGTAGTCCGTGACGAAACGGCTGGAATTCGGACCGTTCATCAGGACCGAGCCCGTCGCGCTGATCGAGCAGTCCCAATTGTGTCCGCCGCCGCAACCGATCACTGCATTCAGTCCCACCGGGTGATCGTTCAGGTAGTTCCCCGCACCGGTATTGTCATTGCCGAGCAGCGTCGGAATGGTGTTGTTAGTCCCGTAGGTCGGAGGCAGGCTCTCGTAGACCTTGTTCTTCATCATGGCGCCTTCGGCATAGTTGCCATCATGGCAGCTCAGGCAGGTGAGCAGCCCAGCGACATCGGGCGTGGTACCGCTCAGACTGCTGGGCAACGTCTCGGTGAACGTTGAACCCGGCGCGGAACCTTCGGCCGCCATCTGGCCGGTGATGATGGTCTTGCCGTACAGGCTGCCGACATCCTGGCCCCACAGAGCGACGTTTCCGGCAGTGGCGTCGAAGCCCTTCTGCGCGCCGTTCCCGTATGCGCCGCTGTGAGGCGCGTGGCAGGCCGCGCAGCCGCGGCCATAGTTGAGGTGAGCGCCGAGAACATCGTTCGGCGTGGTGCCAATCATCTGGGCTGACGCGAGGCTCGCGACCCCCAGGAACATGAGTGGAAGTAGAAGTTTGTGCTTCATGAAATAAGCCTCCTGCTACGCGTGTTGTTCGGCTGAACCCGAACACCGATCCTGCGGGTTGAGGTTGAGAGTCCAGTCCTGAGGAACAAAGTCTGCGCCTCGCAGCGGTGGTTGCCGCAGATCTGGAACCGGTGGCGTCTGACGGATCGAGCGATCAACGGTAAAAAGACAAACGATAAGCTCGTTCAGCAGCACGTTTCCTGCTGAACGCGTGGCCGCCAGACAGGGGGAGGGGGGCGCCCCGGCGAGCCCAGCCGGGAGTTCCTGAAACAGGGACCGGGCTCCAAATTGGGAACTCCGGTCGCTCTGTGCGTGGAATACTCTTGACATTCAGCTGGCTTTCCTGGGCCGGTTATCATGCGACCATTTCCTGCATCCTGCCGGATGTGACTGTCGTCACGGGACTTTGTGATGACTGCCACCGCGCTCTGAGGGCCTCTTGCCTCTACTGTGAACATGGCGGGGTGAACGATCCGCGATGCCGACCCAATCAGCCCGGAAGCCCGCACCAGTGCTCATGTTTCGTGCGCGAGCCGTGTATACGGTCGCGTTCCTGGCGCTGCTTCTGGGGTTAGCTGCCGGCTACGGCACCCATTCGCGGCGGCCGTCCGATTCTGCGACACCGGCTCAGGTTTCGGCCGCCCCGGTCGAAGCTACGGCCCCGCAAAGCCCCGCTCCTGCGACTCTCAAACAGATGGCCGACCAACAGGCGGCTCCCCTGATGGCGAAGCTCAAAACCGACCCCAATAACCCAGACCTGATGCTGCAGTTGGGAGCAATTTATTTCGTCGCTCGGCAATATCAGGACGCGAGCGGCTGGTACACCAGGGCCGTCGAAGCCGATCCGCGCAATGTGGCCTCGCGCAACAAGCTCGCCGGCAGCCTCTTCCGCGCAGGCCAGTCGGATGCCGCGATCCAGCAACTGAAGGCCGCGTTGCGCATCGAGCCCACCGATCCCGATTCTCTCTACAACCTGGGCATGATCGATTTGAGCGGCAAGGGCGATGTGCGGGGAGCGCTGTCCGCCTGGCAAAGCCTTCTCCAGACCAACCCTCGACTCAGCGAGGACCGCAAAGCCGCAGTCCTTCAGCTGATCACGAACACGATGAACTTTGTCAACGACCCTCATCAGCTGGAAGGAGGACGCCGGCATGCCAAAGCCCAGGCGGAATAGCTGCTGGACCCTCTATCAGGCAATGACCCTCATCGGCGTCTGCCTCGTCGCGGGCACCGCCGGAGGCTGGCTGATCCGCAGCGGCTGGACGCCGAGCGCCTCAGCAGCGCAGACAGGCGATGCCGCGCTTCAACCTGCGCCCTTCCCTTCGCAACCTCTCGACCCCGCGCGGATGAAGACCGTGGCAGATGCGCAAGCGGCACCGCTTCTGAAGCAACTGCAGGCGGATCCGGGCAATGCCGACGTGCTGACAAGCCTCGGAAATCTCTACTACGACGCGCAGCAGTTTTCGGTGGCGGTGGATGACTACGCGCGCGCGCTCGAGGCGCATCCCTCTGACGCCGCGGTGCGGACTGATATGGCCACCGCCTACTGGTATCTGGGACAGACCGACCGCGCGCTGGCTGAGTTTGACAAAGCGCTCGTTTACCAGCCCAACTATCCCAACGCCCTGTTCAACCGTGGCGTGGTCCGCTGGCAGGGCAAAGGCGACAACGCAGGCGCATTGTCGGACTGGAGACAACTCCTCGCAACCAATCCCGGCTACCAGGCCCGCGAGCAGGTGGAGAAGCTCATGGCCCGCGTGCAGAACGATGCCGGAGCAACAACTCAGACCTCACGCTAAGCAGACAGAATCGGGGGTTGCTGTTCTATCGTGGCTGCATGGCAACCAGCACTGAAGCCTGCTACTGCGCAAACTGGACCCAGTTGTCGCGTTCCGGCCGGTCTGCGGCGGGAATGGGGATCCCGGAAGAGGCCTGCCGTGCGCTGAAGTTAATGCGCTGCAGCTTTTCCAGAACCGCCGGATCCACCTGGCATGTGAAACGCAATGTTTGGTCGCTGCTGCCCGAAGCCAGGCATTGGCCGTTGGGCGAAAACGCAAGCGCAAGCACACCGCCCGAGTGCACGTTGATGACCGGAAGCGGAACCTGCGCCACGACGTGCCACAAAATAATCTTGGAATCAGCGGTGCCATACGCCAGTCTGCGATTGTCCGGAGAAAACGCGATGGCGTTGATGGCAGCGTTGGCCATTGGCGGCGAAGGAGGGTAATAAATCTGATTCGGGTTCGTGGGGGTTCCGGTCGTATCGACCAGAGAGCCCTTCACGGGGTCGCCCTGCACGCAGGTCCAGTTATCCGTCGACCACACCGCCACGTCGTAGGAGCGCGTGCCAGCGGCAATCCAGTGGCCGTCTGGAGAGAACCTCACGGCCGAGCACTGTCCCTGCAGTCCCCCGGAAGGATGATCGGCGGAAGCATACTCGGTGCCGTTGAGGTTCTTCGTCAGCCTGAGGGAACTCGCATTCACGCCTGCCTTCCACAGGCTGGCAGGCAGGCTCCACACCTGCACCGTATTCTGCGATCCGCAGACCGCCATCCGCCGGCTGTTCGCCGAAAAGGCAAGCGCTGTCAGGGAAAAGTTTTTCGTATAGCCGCTGAAGCCAAGATCCCCAAAGGGCACGCTTGTCCACTTGTCCTTCGATTGGGCCGGGTTCCAAAAGATCAACATGGCTTTCGACTGACCGGAGTTCGACTGATTCAAGCCTGCAACCAGGGTCCCGTCCTCTAAGAATGCCAGCGCCTGGACAGCATTGTGCAGGTTTGAACCGTCGCTGCAATCCTGCCGCTGCGCCGGATCGAGTCGCAACTCGGGTGGCATCGCGAGCGGCACAGGAACGGGGGACCCTCCGCTCATATCCCATAGCTCCACCGTCCCGCAGTAGCCGTTCTTGTCGTTCTCAGCCGCAGCCAGATATTTTCCGGACCAGGCCAGGGCCACGCCGGTCGCGCGGCTTCCGGCAATCAGAAGCGGATCGCCAACCGGTTTCTCCGGATACAACCACTGCCCTGTGACTGGATCGATGGGAGGCGCAATGATCTTCTTCGTATTCGGATCGATCACCGGACCCGCCTGCAACGCTTTGTATTGCGCTGCATCCTCCGGACTCATGGCGACCCGCTCGATGAAGATGGTCGCGGCCCGCTCACTATCCTTCTCCTCAAGGTTGAGGTTGTTTTGCTGCGTCACGCCGACGATGCCCGCAATCTGCTCCCCGCTCGGCGAGTAGGCCAGAGCCTGCACCGAACCGCAGGTACGGAGAAATGCCGACTGCGATGCCCAGGCTGCGTCGATCCTCGCGTTGAGTCGCTTCCCTCCGCATACCACCGACACCTGAGGCGGAAGGTCAGCGCCCGGTTTGGAGCCGGGATTCAATGCACCATCCGGCTGTGGCTGCCTGGCCCAGAAGTACACGCGGCCATCCGTTGTGCCGCTGATGCTGTCGGCCCCGCCGGAAACGATCAGGCGCTGATGAGGCGTGATCGCCGCTGCATAGACCACGGACTTGGCGCCGCGCAACATTTCGCTCGAGCGGTACCCCTGCAGGATTCTGCTGTCATGCTCGTCCTGCAGGAGCTTCCACACCAGCACCGTTCCGTCGCTTCCGGTGGTGAGCAGCAGCGTGCCGTCGCGCGAAAACGTGAGGGAGGTCACCAGACCCTGACCCGTCTGAAGGAAGGTGCTGAACGTCCAGGTGTTATTTTTCTGGCGATCGGCTCGCACTATGCGGCCATCGCGAGTGCCCAGCAGAATCAGATTGTCGAGCCCATTCGGATACCACGCCACAGACATCAGGCCCGAGACATCCGCCACGACGGGACTGCGGCAGTCTCCCGAGGGTCGTCCGGCATCGGAGATGGGCACGGTACAGAAGTGCCCGTCGCCAAACGCCATGGCCAGAGTGTGTCCTTTGGGCGAGAACGCCGCGGCGTTCATACCTTTGGTCGTCGTGGCGGATGCATCGATGGTTCCGGCGAGCTGCACCTGCCCGCCGGGAAGGATATTCCACAGTTCGGCGGTATTGTCCTCGCTGGTACTGGCAAACTCACGGCTGTGGTTTCGGAAAGCTACCATATCGACGGCTTTGGTGTGTCTGGTGGGAACCTGGACAATCTGCGGAGATTCCGAACAGAGCGACGCTGTAGTCCACAGATAAACGGTGCCGGCGGTGTCGGTGGCATGGGTGACCGGGTTCCACGTCCCGGCCGAGATCGCAAGCCAGGCATTGTCCGGCGAAAACGCGACGGAGAGGACGCCGGGAAGATTCCAGGGCTTCAGTTTCAGCCGCGCCATCTCGCCGGCCGACAGGTCCTGCTGCGGTGACGCGAGCGCCAACTGATGATTCAGGTATCCGTCGAGATTTCGATTGACGCTCCACCCTGGCTCGTCCGTTGCCATCATGTAGTGGTAGCTCGGCTCGCCCATGCGTGTGGCCTGGGCGCCGATTACGCCCAGTGCGCAGGCCAGTTCCGGGTGACCCGCGCTCGAACCATTGAATCCACGGATATTGAAGATCCGCACCGTCGAATCTGCGCTTCCCGTCGCCAGCCATGCGCCATCCGGTGAAATGGCGACGCTGCGAACCTCGTCTCGGTGACCCATGTAGTAATACGCGCCATCGCCAAAGAGGCGCGCCCGCAGGTAATCCCATTCAAACCGTGCCTCTACCTTGTGGTCCAGATTCAGGAGGGTGTAGAGCGCCCGATACCGCAGAATGTACGGCATCAGATGCTTTGTGAGAAAGGCCGACTTGTCGATCTGTTTTTCCAGCCAGTGCGGCCGGTTCCGCACCATGCCCTGGGCTTCGCGGATGGCCTCGACACCCGTAGCGTAATCTCCGCTGTCGAACGACTGCTGCACCTGAATGACATGCGCGGAATAATTCTGGAACGCGACCTTCTGTTCGTACACCTGGTTCCAGAGAACCAGGCCGGCGATGACGATAAGGACCAGGCCGGCCAGTCCCACCGTTCGGAGCACGCCTTTGCGGTACGCCTCGCGCTGCCGGCGCAGCTCGGCATCGGGCATGTTGTTGCGAATCCAGCGCTCGTCAAACACATTGTCATAAATCCGGTTGCGCACCACCAGACGGTCGTCGCGCACAGCCACCAGACCGGCAAGCCGCAGAATGTCAATCAGGGGGTTGTTATCGTCGGCTGCCACCTGCCTGCCGCGGTGGATGAGCCTGTACAGATCCAGAAGACCCGAGAGTTCTCCCTCGCCGCGTTTGCGCAGGATGCGCTCGCGGACGAAGAGCAGATTGTCGTCGCTCTCTCGTGCGCGCGCTGAAAGAAAAAGCTCGTCGCAGATCCGGTCCACGTCTCTCGGCGTCGTGACTTTGGGATCAGCGGCCACGGCTGCGCTCAGTCGCTGCGTGAGGTAAGGATGTCCGTTGGTCCACCACAGGATGCGCCGAAGCAGTTTGAATCCGAGCAGCGGCTCGCGGCCGAGGCCGTGAATCAGTGGCTCGGCTTCCTGCTCCGTGAAATCGGTGAGCACCACCCGATTGCCGATGTTGAACGGCGTTGTGGAAACGTTACGGATCAGGTCGGCGGGCGTGGCCACGCCGATCAGGCAAAACGTCAGCCGGTTCAGCTCCGGGTCTTCGGTGCGGTTGTTGTACACCTGACGGATGCCCGCGAAAAACTCGTCCGTGGCAAAGGGCAGCCCGCGAACCGCGTCGATCTCATCCAGAAAAATCACGATGTTGCCGGGCACCGACGGAAGAATGATCTTGCGCAGAGCCGTCATCCAGCGCTGCATCGGCCCCATGCGCTGAACCGCGGCGTCGTCCCCGGTCCAGAAATCATCCAGTGCGTCTTCCAGGCGAAATTCCCGACCAAGCTGAACGAGAAGACCGTCATACCACTGTTCAGCGGAG
This sequence comes from Acidobacteriaceae bacterium, assembly GCA_030041515.1. Taxonomy (GTDB): domain Bacteria; phylum Acidobacteriota; class Terriglobia; order Terriglobales; family Acidobacteriaceae; genus Palsa-343. Next base: position 55,700 of record JASHNS010000030.1, read on the forward strand.
AGGTTCATTCCGACTTTGGTCAGGTCGAGGACGGCCACGCGCCGGGCCGCTTTTCGCAGACGAATGGCGGTCCTTACCATCAGAGACGACTTGCCCACCTGACGCGAGGTGAGGACGTAACAGAATTGCCCGTCCATCAGATGGGTGAACAGATCGGTGTCAGCTTTGCGCTCGACATAGCTGGGGGCGTTGGCGGGCAGCGTCCCGCCCACCGTGAAGAAACTGCGCCGAGTCTCCTGTGGTATCTCTACTGTGCTCATGGGTTAGCTCAGGTGCCGCGCCAGGTAGGTAGCGTATATGCCGCAACGAAAACGTGCATCCTGCGGTGAGGTCCCCGTAACCAGGCCGCCGCTTCGCAGCCGATAAAAACTGGCCTGATCGGGAACGGGCTTTCCCTGCACCATGCCGCGCACAGCAGCGAGCAGCGTTGGGTCGGGAGCCAGCATGACCAGGATGCGGCGCAGGTGATCGCCGAACGGGCCTTCGTCCGTCGCCCCGGCCTCCAGTTGCTCGAGGGTCAGCCCATGCGCCGTCATCTCTGAAAAAGCACGGCGCGCGAGGTAGGGCTGGCCGTTGAAGAGCGCAAAGAACCGCTTCAGTTCCTCTGGTGAGCGCAGCGGATCCTGATAAAGATGGTTCAGCTGCTCGACCTGCTCCGGATTGAAATCCTGGAGTTCCAGTTTTGTCCCCACATTGAAGGGTGACTGGTTTTGGTCTGTGATGAACAGATGAGCTTCTGTGGCGTAGACAATCGCCAGCGTCAGGCGAGTCCAGGGACCGTCCGGATTCAGCGATCGATCGTTATACCAGGTTCGAAAAAGACCGAAGACTTCGCTGGCCCACGGGCACGTGAACAGACGGTCTACCTCATCCATCGCAAAAATCAGGTGGCCCTCGGTTTTGGCCAGCACCTCGTCCAGAACATAGCCCTCGAAATTCACGCTTGCTCCGCGCCGTGGGCGCCAGACTTCGTCTGGATAGCGATCGAGGCGCAACTTATCCGCGATCATGGCGCCGAGTGCCTTATAAAAGCTCGTGATGTCGGCGAGATCCTCTCGGTTAAACTTTTGGTAATCCAGGGTCGCAACCCTCGCTCCGCCTTTGCGTGCCTGTCTCAATCCCCGCGCCAGCAGCGAAGTCTTGCCCATTTGCCGTGCGCCCTTGAGCAGCACAATGCTGTCCTGCCTCTGCAGTGCGGCATAAAATTCCTGATCTGCCGCCCGGACAATGTAATACGGCGATTCCGGTGAATTGTCCTGAGCCTCGGGTACTGCAGGGAGCTGTGGCTGCGGCTTTTTGTCCTCCAGGCTGTCCAGCACCTGGTTCAGAACCTGCTCGTCGTCGCCCGGCGTGCGCCACAGCGCATACTGGAGCCGGCCGAGAATGCTCAGAAAGGGCTCCCCAAGCGCGCTTTCGAAGTTCACCCGCACGGGCAGGATCCGCGGCCTGCCGATCTTCTGACCGGCAGCCTCCCAGGCGATCTTCACCTCCCCTTCCAGCATCTCGCTCTGCACCGCGGCCGCCGAAAGGATCGGGATGACCGCGTCGGCCTCGCGCACCTGCCGCTCGATCTCCGTCGCCCATTCCACTCCAATATGCAGATGGCGGTCGATGAATACATCGTGCCCGGCGGCGCGCAGGCCGTTCTCCAGAAGCGCTAACACATGATCGTCCGGGTGTGCATTCCGCTTGTACAGCAGCGCCACTCGCAGGGACTTCACAGGCGGGCGGACCTTCGGGCTGGCCGCCACGGGCGGTGCCACCACCGTGGGTGCAACTGGCGCGGCAAATACGTGGCTCGGTTGCGGCACCGGCAGCGATGCGGTCAGCGCGCGTCCGCGCTCCTCCCAGGCGCTGCGCGGTCCCGGCGCCGTTCCTGTGATCCCGCAATAGATCTCCCAGAACCGGGCATCCGGCTGTGGGTCGTCGGGAAACCACTCCAGTTGGTTCAGAGTACAAAAATACGGTCCCAGTTCCTTCGTTCCGGCGGCTTCCCGCAGCACCACCACACGCCGGGCCGCTCGCTGATCTCCAACCAGCGAAACCTCGAATTGAATGAAATCGCGGTCCTTCTGCAGCCAGCGCGAGGTCACGATGAAGAGAGCGGCATCGGCTCTGGAGATCGCGTCAGCGATTTTCTCCTGAATTCTGTCAGCGATGGAGATTTGCTCTTCGTCCAGCCAGACATCGAAGTTCGCCGCCCGCAGCCTGGTTGCCAACTCGCGAACAAAGTCGGCGTTCTCCGGCGGCTGATGCGAATAGCTGATAAAGACCATCTGCTGCTTTGCGGACGACGTTGCCTGCGCTGGCTGGGGTGAGTGTGCGGTGTCCATGGTTCGGTTCTCGGGGGGAGGAAAGCTGGATCCTCCGGCGTTATTCCGTTTTGTTCAGTTCTCTCCACTGCCGCACGGTCCCGCGCAAAGCCTATCGCTTTCGGCAGCGGACGTGAGCTGGCAACCTGGAGCGTCCGGGGAGCAGCTTGCACTGCACTGCTCTTGCTGCGCGGGAACCATCATTCCGGCCTGAATTTCAACCAACTGTACAACCAAACGGCGCGCCGGTAAATAACTGTTTTGGATAACCCGGCAGGCGACGCGATAGTCTGAAAAGAGGGTGAGGAATCTGGGATGAAGGCGATGGATCGGCGAAAATTCCTGCGGGGCGCGGCGGTTGCTCCGGTTGCGGCTCAGGAGTGGTGGCTCGGGCACGGACGCGCGGCCAGACAGCAGCTGTTACTGGTGGGAACGCAGACGCTGAAAGGTACCAGCAAGGGAATTTACGCCTGGCACTGGGATGCGGAGAGAGGAGATCTGCGACTGGCCGGGCTGGCCGCCGCAAGCGACAACCCCACCTTCCTCGCGCTCGCTCCTGACGCGAAGCATCTGTATGCCGCCAATGAGCTTTCGGAATTCGAAGGACAGAAAAGCGGCGCCGTCAGCGCTTTCGAAGTGGATGTGGCTGCCGCACAGCTGAAGGCGATCAACCAGGTATCCGCACTGGGCGCAGGCACCTGCAACGTGACGGTGGATCACACCGGACAGTCCGCCTTCTGCGCGAATTACAACGGCGGCAGCGCCAGCTCATTCTACCTGAACCCCACCGGGCAAATCAGCGACGCCGTTTCGCACTTTCAGTACGAAGGACATGGTCCGAATCTGCAGCGGCAGGAAATGCCGCATGCCCATCGCGTCACCGTGTCCCCCGATAACAGGTTCCTGCTCGTGAACGACCTTGGCCTGGACTGCATTCACATCTACCATCTGGATCCCCAGACGGCCAGGCTGACGCCCAGCGATCCCGCCATGTGGAAGGCGGCACCGGGATCGGGGCCGCGGGCGCTGCGCTTCCATCCCAACGGCCGAATTGCCTACTGCGTTTGCGAAATGGCTTCGACTGTGGATGTGCTGGACTGGGATGCGCAGCACGGAACCTTCCGCCAAATCCAGACCGTCAGCCTGATTCCCGCGGATTATCATGGGCCGACCCGCGGCTGCGACATCGTCCTCGACCACGCCGGCCACTTCGCCTATGCGGCTAACCGCGATTACAACTGCCTGGTCAGTTTCACGGTGGATCACAAGAGCGGCAAGCTTACCATGCTCGACCGCGGTTCCTGCGGCGGGAAGATTCCACGGCATCTCGCGCTCGATCCGACGGAAAGATGGCTGCTGGTCGCCAATGAGGACTCGGACAACATCGCCGTTTTCTCCCGGGACGAGAAGACCGGAAAACTCGGCGGATCGGCAAAGACGTTCCCCCAGGCCAGGCCACAGTGCCTGGTCTTCGCCTAGGCGCATTCAATTCACCAGGGGTTTCGCTTTTCCAATGCGGATATTGAAGCCCACCATGGAGCCCAGGCAATTGATGCCGTAATCGTAGTATTTGGGCTGGGAGAGGTAGAAGTTGGAGATGTGCTGGTAGCTGGCCCCGGCCTCGACGCTGAAACGCGGGTTGAAGTCGTACCGTATCCCGCCGCCATTCATCAGGGTAAAGGTCAGATCCTGCCCCTGAGCGTAGAGCACGCCGTCCGGCCCCTTCGCGTTGATGTTCCCCACCCCGCCGTGCGCATCAAAGTACGGAACCAGTCTCCAGTTCGGGCGAACGAAATTCCTGCGTATTCCAAAAAGAAACGCAAAATAGCGTGTCTCCGGTCCGCGAGCGACGTCCACATAGCTTCCGCTGAAGGTGTAGTCCGTCGTGCCGCGGAGGATTTTCGGCCAATCGATGTTATCGATCGTCCAGCGTACTGAAAGAATATTGGGCTCGAGGGTGTAATGCAGCGGCCAGGTCGTATATGTGCTGCCCGTTGCGAAGTTGTAGACGAAGGGGATATTCATGGGTTCCCATCCCGCCTCAAATGAGAACTCGAGCTTATTCCGGTAAAAAACATTCCGGTTGTAGTCGCCCGGCGTGTTAAAGAAGAAGAAGTTGTGGATGGGGTGGCTGGTAGCTTCCTGGCTGGCTGCGGAACGGAGGAATACGGCCATAAAAAGTAAGGCGAACACGTATCTCGAGCGCACTCGCAGCGGAACTCCCGTCCGAATTGGTTTTCCAGCACGCACCGTGGAAGGTCAGGGCGCCAGGCATTGAGAACGGTATTCCCGGAAGCGGGTTATCCGATAGCACGGCAAAAACCCTCGGCCGCCGGTTGGCAACGTCTCAATTCAGTCTGGAGGCAATGACTGAATCCAGCTCTCTTGTCTGTTGTACCAGCCACTGAACGCGCGCGGGAGCGAGTGGCCCGGTGCCCTGGAGAACCTCCTCCATGGCGGAAGCCAATTCAGTGCCGCGCGGCAGGCCAAAGATGCCCAGGCTCCCGGAGAGCTTATGCGCGGCTTCCCGGCCTGCGCTTCGCGCCTCGACATCAGCAGGATCGCGGCTCAGCGCATCGCAGGCTTCGCGCAGAACCGCCGTCCGCTCCAGGATAATAGGCAGGCTTCTTGACCAAAGCTCGGCCAAACGCTCAGCGATCAGCGCCGCCTGATCCCTCATTGCTGATTCCAGCCCAGGGCCCGCTCGATGTCGCTCGCCAGCGCCATCGGGTCGAACGGCTTGAACATGACGGCGGCAACTCCCAGGTCGGAGAACCGCTTCTGGTCCGCAGCCTGAACCTTGGCCGTGAGGAGAATCACAGGAATATGCGTCGTCTTAGGATTCGCATGAAGTTCCCGGAAGGTCGTCGGACCGTCCATCACGGGCATCATCACATCCAGCAGAATCGCGTCGGGCAGTTGCTCCTGGGCGCGCTGGATACCGGCAGCTCCGGAACCAGCCATCGTAACTTCCCAGCCGGCGACAGTCTCCAGGCTCATGGCCGCTACTGCTCGGATGTCTTCTTCGTCATCGATGATAAGAATGCGGCGCGGCAAGCATCCTCCCCACTCCTGCCATTATGAATGGCCGGCAATGGCTTCCTCGGGCCCGGTGGCCGAAATTGAAACCCGCTCCGGCAGGAGCAACCGGAAAATCGCACCCCTGTTTCCGTTTTGTTCCGCCCAGATGCGGCCGCCGTGCTGCTGCACGATGCTGCGGCAAATAGCCAGCCCGAGACCAGTCCCACCCTTCTGGCGAGAATCCGAAGCGTCCACCTGCTGGAAGCGATCGAAAATGCTCTCCAGCTTGTCCGTGGGAATGCCCCGGCCCTGATCGATCACACTCAGCAACGCTCCCCCCTCCACGGAAATGATCGTTACGCGCACCACCGAGTGCGGCGGCGAGAATTTCACGGCGTTACTGAGCAGATTAGTCATCACCTGGAGCAACCGGTCTGCATCCGCTTCAATCGTAACCGGCTCGAAATCGGAAACCAGATGGATATTTCCGGAATCGGCCACCGGCTGCATCGTTTCGATGGCCTGACGCGCCACCTCTTCCAGCGCGATCCGCCGAAATGCCAGAGGCGCACGGCCCGACTGCATCCTCTCCAGATCGAGAATGTCGTTGATCAGGCGCACCAGACGTTCAGAGTTGGCGAGCGCGATCCTTAGCAGATTCGCCGCCTTTTCGTTCACCGCGCCGAGCAGTCCCGAGGAGAGCAGACCCAGCGCGCCACGGATGGACGTAAGCGGGGTGCGCAGCTCATGGCTCACCGTCGAAATGAACTCATCCTTCATGTGATCCAGGGCGTAACGCTGGCTGATATCGCGAAAGCTCAGCACGCTGCCCACCGGCGCCCCGTCCTCGATCATCGGCATCAGGGAAAACTCGACGGGGAAGCTCCTGCCGTCCGCATGGTAGTAGACGTCCTGCCCCGCCGTACTTTCCCCGATTTCGATGGCTTGCCGTGTGGGGCAGGTCATATCGCAGTTGTGTCCGAAGGCTGCCGAATGCAGCATTTCATGGACGCTGTGCCCAATCAGATCCGGCTCTGGCCGCTCGATCATGCGCGCCGCCGCCGAGTTGACGAAATCGATGTGCCCGGCTGAATCGACTCCGATAATGCCGTCTGCGACCGAGTTCAGGATGATCGCCTTCTGCCGGTCCAGCTCGCGGACGCGCGCCTCCTGCCCGGCACGCGCCATGAACTGGCCCAGAGAGCCACAAACGGTTTCCACCGTCGCCAGCAGTTCCTGATCTTCGCGCGCCGGCTGCCGCGAAAAACATTCGACAATTGCGATGACCTGGTTGCCGACCCGCACCGGTACCGCCCAGCCCGAGACAAAACCATTCAGACGCGCAGAGGTACGCCGAATAAAGGCCGGATCCTGGCGCACATCGGCAATCCAGCAGGGCTTACCCAGCGACCAGACCATACCGGGCAGTTCCTCCCCTCGCGTGAACACCTGAGCGCGGGTTTCGCGCAGAAAGTCTTCGCTGGAACGGCCGCGCGCGTGCCATGAAACCCGCGGGCGTACTACGTGCTGCGCCTCATCGACTCTCCACAGCACTGCTACGTCACTGCCGAAAGTGCCGCACAAGGCCTCCAGCACCCGCGTCAGGCCTTCGTCCATCGAGGTGGTTTCAGCGATGATCTGGTTCACGATCAGCTGAATGCGCAACCGGCGCTCGCGGCGGTTTTGCTGGGTCACGTCGCGGAAGGTGCAGCGCACAGACACTGGTCCGGATTCCTCGCGGCGGCAGCTCAGGCTGGCTTCCACCTCCACCGTCTCGCCCGTCGAGTTCTGCAGGCGCAGCGGATGCCTCTCGACCCGGACCCCATGAAGCGCTTTATGGAACAACGCAGCAGCCTCCGCCTGCACCTCGGGAGGAAAGGCCGATTCAAACCCGATGAGGGCCTCGAACTGCGCTGAGTCCATGCCAAAGAGCCCCTGCCATGCCGGGTTCACGTACAGATAGCGCCCACGCGGGCTCAGCGTCGCGATCATTTCCGCCGAGTTTTCAAAAAGATCCCGATAGCGTTCTTCGCTTTCCCTCAGGGCGTGCTCGGCGCGGCGCGTCGCGCTGATGTCCACCGCGACCGAAACCAGGCCCTCGATGCTTCCCGCGCTGGAGCGCACCGCGGAGAGATACACCATCACCGGAAAAGTGCTGCCGTCCCGCCGGCGGTAGCGCATCTCGAATCCACGCACCCGGCTCGCCGGAAAACTCGCGACGTACTGGATGTACGGCAGCAGAGGCTCGGCTGTGTTCCATGGCACATCCGGCGGAATTCTGGTGCCTGTCATGGAGGCAACCAGCTGCTCGCCAACCCGCGCCATCTCTCCCTCAGGGTAAAGATCGCGCGCCGTGAGCTTGCCGAGCACCTCGGACGCGCGATAGCCCAGCATCCGCTCGGCTGCGGGGTTGAACAGGCTGATATGCCCGCCCAGATCGCAGGCGATCATCACCGGCCCGGCGGAATCCAGGATGCTGCGGTGCAGACGCGCCACCCGCTGCAACTGGCGCTCGGCCTGGCCCTGCCGCAGGGCGTGACGAAACGTCGACAGCGCTACGACGATCAACAGCATCTGGGCGAACGTCCAGAACGCTGCGAACCAGAAGAGCCAGGGATGGCTCTCCATCGGTGAACTGCCGTACCGGGCAAGCACAAGAACGCCGGCAAACGACAGCGCCAGAGCCGTCGAAAATGCCCACGTCGCGATTCGTGTCTGGGTATATCCCGTCACAGCCCGGTCCCGCAGAGGCCTTTGCCTCGTTTCCCTTTATGGAACAAGGGTTTCTGGGCAAGTATAGGGGAATGGAAAGCGCAGCGACACAAAAATGCTATACCCAGAGCCTTCCCTGCAACATCCGCCCTCCATCGCAGCTGTTCAGGCCGTCACCGGCTCCAGGATGCGGCTCCAGCGGCGCCCCTTGCGGGAGGCGTGGGCCTGCTTGTGCCAGGCGTAGCCGGCGATCAGGGGAAGCGCCAGCGTGGCTTCGCTGTAGACCATCTGCTCGAACGTGGTATCCACCTTCCCCCAGGAACCGGCTTCCTTCAGGGTGCTGGACGACAGCGCACCGTCACGAACATCGGCCACCGTGACCTGGATAGCGTACTTGTGCATCGGTGCTTCATTGCCCAGAATGTCGGCAGCCACGACGATATCCTGCGCGAAGTTCTTCGGCACGCCCCCGCCGATCATCAGCAGCCCGGTGGTCGGATTGGCGATCTTCAGCTGGGTCAGCTCGTAAAAATCTTTGGCCGAGTCAATCGAGACCTTCGGCTTGTCCTGGCGCTTGTGCTGGTGGGCCACCAGGCCGAAACCGGCCGAGCAATCGCTGAAGGCCGGACAGAAGATGGGAACATCTTTCTGATACGCCGAGAGGACGATCGAATCGACGCCGCCCTTTTCCGGGGTCTTCCCGTTCTGCTCCAGCCAGGCGCCCATGGCACGGATGAACTCCCGCGAGCTGTGCGGCCGGGGAGGAAGCAAGTCCGCGACCTTCTCAGTCGTCTCGTCGCAAAGGCGAAGCTCTTCCTCGTCGATCAGCGTGTCATAGATGCGGTCGATCATCGCCTCGCGCAGCATGCCGTCCTGCGTGCCCGATTTGACGACGTCATCGGCGATGTAGTGTTTGAAGCCGAGCGCCTCGAAAAAGTCCTGATCGACGATGTTAGCGCCGGTCGAGACGATGGCGTCCACCATGTTGTTACGGACCAGGTCGACAAACACCTGCTTCAACCCCGCAGAAATCAGCGAGCCCGCGAGGCAGAGGATGACGCCGCAATCCTGATCGCGCAGCATGCGCTCATAGATGGAAGCAGCCCGGGCGAGATCGCGGGAGCTGTAGGCCATGGACTGCATGGCCTCGACCAGGGGCACCACATTGTGCTGTTTGATCTCGATGTGGCGGATAGGCGTGCTGAGAAGCTCTTTTTTCGAGGACATAACCCAGTCAGGATAACAAAGGAAACCCGGGTCAGGGTTAAAGGAAGAAGTGCCCTTCCCTCAGGAATTTGAGCCTTGACGGCGCAGGTGGCGGTTGCGCAGCCACTTGGCAAAACCAAGTCCGAACAGCATCAGCCCGAAGGGAACGCACATCATGGCCACCATGAGCGAAAGCCAGCCGCCGTTCGAGTGCGGGCCGTGAATGCCGATGGGCCCAAAAACGGTCACCGCCAGAACCGCCGCGACGAAGCCGGCCACCAGAATTCCAGCACCTGCCCGCAGCAGAGCCCGCGTCCCGTCGTCGATTGTCTGGATCGCTGGCTTCCCTTCCATCACCGCACCGGACACCGAGAACTTTGCCATTCTACAATCCGTTCACCGGAGCGCCGCTACCAGCATCACGCGGACCACCACCCCCGTGACGGAGACATAGAGCCACAGCGGAAATGTAAATCGCGCCACCTTTCGGTGCAGGCGGATACGCCCCGAGAGCGAGAGATAGAACGTGGTGAGCACCACCGGCAATCCCAGTGTGGCCAGCACAATATGGCTGATCAGAATCGGCAGATAGGCCCGATAGTAGACCCAGTCGTGCACGGGGTAGAGCGTGTCGCCGTGGAGTGCGTGATTCGCGGTGTAGCTGACCAGGAACAACGTGCTGAAGGCCAGCGCCGTGAACATCGATCGCCGATGCGCCGCGATGCGGTGCGTCCGGACGAAGTAGTAGCCGAAAACGAGTGCGATGGCCGCCAGCCCGTTCAGTAAGGCATTCAGGTTGGGCAGAAATGTGTAGTGGAGATCCCGCTGGTCTGACGCGGGGTGCACGTAGATCAGCCAGAAAAGAAACAGGGTAGCCACTGCGCTGATGCCGACGATCGCGGCGACCGGAGTCGAGATCGATTTCTTCGGACTGGTGGCTGTCGTCATAGCTCCCTGTTCCCCGCTCCCTCGTTGCCCACTCGATGATCACTTCCCAATGGCGTTCAGCATCAGGGCCGTCAGCAGCAGGGGCAGATAGATCACGCTCACCTTCAGCAGATCTCGTGCAAACATGCGTGATTCCGCGCTCGAGCGGGCGCGCACGATGCGGGTAAACCGCAGCGCGTATCCCAGATACAGCAAGCCCAGCGCCACCGCGACGGCGGCGTAGATTTTCCCATCCATGTGCAGCCAGAAAGGAACCAGGCTCACCGGCACCATCAGCACCGCGTAGGTGAGGGCCTCCAGCGCGGTCGACCAGCCGTCCGGCTGTACCACGGGCAGCATGCGGATGCCGGCGCGTCCGTAGTCCTCACGATAGAGCCAGGCGATCGACATGAAGTGCGGAAACTGCCAGACGAAAAGAATGGCGAACAGCGCAACCGCTGGCCACTCGATCATGCCTCCCCGCGCGGCGGTCCAGCCCAGCAGCGGCGGCATGGCTCCAGGAAAGGCGCCGATGAACGTGGCCAGCGTCGTCACCCGCTTCAGCGGCGTGTAGACGCCCACGTACAAAAACGCCGTGAGCAACGTCAGGCCGCCTGTAACGACATTCGTCTCGCGTGTCAGCCAGATCGTTCCCAGGGCGATCGCCAGCAGGCCGACGCTGATTCCGTGCGCCAGACCAATCCGCCCCGCGGCCAGGGGCCGGTTCGCAGTGCGCAGCATCCGGGCGTCCAGCTTTCGCTCGATGCACTGGTTTAGCGCCGCGGCGCCGGCTGAGACCACCGTGATCCCAATCAGGGTTTCCAGCAGCCCGGGCTGGATGCTGCTGATTCCCGAGCGCATGGACCCCAGGTAGAATCCCGCCCACGCCGTCAGCGTGACCATCAGTGTCACGCGCAGCTTGAAAAGTTCCCGGTAATCCACCAGCAGGGAGGCAGTCAGGCCTGCGCGGGGCGCGTGCAGATGCGCAGGCTTCTCCCACCGCACCGGCGCCGGGTCCAGCGGGACGGCGCTCGGCTCCAGACCCGAAGCTGCGGGGTTCACAGCCATGCGTTTCCTGGAGGGCTGGCGCGGCGGATTGAATGCAAAACCATGAGCGAGGAGTCCGGGGAGTTCAGCGGGCGCGGCCCACCCATCATGATACCTGCTGCACCCCATAGAGATGAAACCCGGGCGGCGCCTGCGAAGAAAGCTGTTGCGCCTTGTTAGGGCGGGGATCCCAGCGTGGGCGGCTCGATCAGGTTGTCGTCATGCACCGCGTACTCATTCAATATCACGGCGATCAGAACAGCAGTAGGGACCGCCACCATCGCGCCAATCACCCCGGCCAGAGCCGAACCGATCAGCAGGGCGATCAGGATAGTCACCCCCGCCAGGTCGACCTGGGTGCGCATGATGCGCGGGATCAGCCACGTATTCTCGATCTGCACATAGATGAAATAGAAAATCAGCACGCCCGCCACCCGCCCCCACGAATCGAGCGCCGCGACAATCACCACCAGCGTGACGGACACCAGAGCTCCGGCCACGGGAACTAAATTAAAAAGCCCCATGATGACGCCGAGCGCATAGGCGTAGCGAACATGCAGCAGCGCAAAGACAACCGTGCTGCTGGCGCCCAGGATCAGCATCAGCGTGGCCTGTCCCAGCAGCCACCGGCCCATGCGGTTCGCCGCCTGCTCCAGGGTCTGGTTCAGGCGTAGCCGCCGTTCCAGCGGAAACAAGGAGAGAAACCACCGGTACGCCTCGTCCCCCTCCAGGATGAAATACACCGTGAGGACAATGCCCGCTATCACGCGCGCCAGCGCTCCGGCCCAGTCCGTCGCAAACTTCACCATGTAGCTGGCGAAGTTCCCTGCGATCCCCTCGATCTTCTCCTGAAGCGCGGCCAGATCCAGATCGCGCACAACAGGCAGGTGCTGCAGGCGGTTGAAGAATACCGGCCCGCGCTGCGGCAATTGGCTGATGAACTGCCTGAGATCCGCAAACGCCGGCGCCAGCGCGAAGACAAAAAACACGGTGAGGCTGCCAACGCTGAGCAGCAGAATCAGAAAGACCGCCATGCCGCGTCCAGGATGCCAGCGGCCAATGTGCAGCTTCATCACCCCGCGCACCAGCGGCATCAGAACCACCGCGAACAGCGCGCTGACGTAGATGACCACCACCACGTCGTGCAGCAGCCATGTAAAGTAGAGAGCCAGCGCCACGCCGAAGGCAAAAAGCACAATGCCACGCGGCCCCAGTGGTTTACTCATGCGGATACCCCGCGAACCACGGCTGCGCGCCCCGATGGCAGGCCGCCGCCTTCATCCAGCGCCGTCAGCACCTGCTCCACCACTGCCGGCGGAGTTCTCCCGGCGGTGGCAATGGTCAGGTGGGCTGCGCGATACCAGGGCAGCCGTGACTGCCAGCGCTCCGCCAGCTTCGAGCGATCTCGCAGCACCGGACGCACCGGGCCGCCCGCATCTTCCGCGCATCGACCCAGAAGAGTGTCCAGCGGCGCATCCAGGAAGATCACCCGGCAGCCGGGCAGCCCTGCTAGAAACCTGCGGGTCTCGGCCCGTTCTACCGCGCCTCCACCCAGCGCGATGACGCGATGCTCACCCGCCGCCATCTCCCGAATCACCGCCGCTTCCATTTCGCGAAAATCCGCTTCGCCCCGGCGCTCGAAGACTTCGGCCACGGTCATTCCCGCGCGCTCTTCCACCAAGCGATCCGTGTCGATAAATTGCCAGCCCAGACGCTCCGCCAGGAGTCCACCCACGGTCGTCTTGCCGGCTCCCATAAATCCGGTAAGGACGATGCTGGATACGCTGGCCGGCGGGACTGCCGGCGATGCCCTGTGCCCGCTCATGTGACTATCGATTATAGGGAGCCAGGGGCCGGCGAAGGCCTTTATTTCCTGCCCTGAGAGGGGGAACTCGCGCCTGGCTGGTCGCCGTCGCGAATGGCTTTCTGAATGTGATCCCAAACGGCGGGGCTGGGATCGTGGATGGGCAGCAGCAGACGAGCCTGCGAGGCGATGTACTCCAGATCCCTTACCAGCGCCGCACAATTCTCGCATGTCTTCAGGTGCTCCTGTGCGCCCAGATCGGCTTGCGCTTCGAAGAGTTCCGGCAGCGTTTCCTGAAATTCCGCACAGGTCATGATTTTGTCCATTGCCATTGCGCGCAGCACAGTCACGCGATCTGCTCCTTCCGCTGCCCGGTCCGCAGCAGATCGCGCAGCTTCATGCGTGCTTTATGCAGTTGCGACTTGCTGTTGCCGATGGAGCAGTCGAGCATCTCCGCTATCTCATTATGCTCATATCCCTCAACATCGTGCAGCACAAAAACCAGCCGGTACCCCGGGGGCAGATTCTCGATCGCCCGTTCCAGGGTGACGCGATCGATGGATCCGGACAGTGTCAGGTCCCGCGCGCCGATATCCTTGCGCGGCCCGTCGTCCTGCGCCGGCTCCAGCGTCTCTTCCAGCGACACCTGAGGCAGTCCCTTGCGGCGCAGGTGCATCAGCACCACGTTCACCGCCAGCCGGTGCAGCCAGGTGGAAAAAGCGGAGTCCCCGCGGAAGGTGCCGATCTTGCGATACAGCTGCAGAAAAGCTTCCTGCGTCAGGTCCTCGGCTTCCGCCACGTTTCCGAGCATGCGCAGGCACAGCGAGTAAACTCGCCGCTTGTGCATGGCGTAGAGGGTTTCGAATGCGCGGCTGTCGCCGCTCTGGGCTTTCTGAATCGCTTCCTGCTCGCCGGCAATAGGCGGGTTACGGCGAAGATGCTGATTCGCCGGCCTCGGCTGGGAGGGTCCAGGATTCATCAGAACAAACCTTTCCACGGCCATTGTTCCACGAGCGGGCGCTCCGTCGGCTCTGCTTTTCTGGGTCTTCGGGGCAGTCGGGACCATAGGAGTCGATTTTTCCGGAATTTCGCGCAATACCGCTTCGACGCACTCAGAAGCGCGGCGGGTTGCCTGGCGGGCAAAAACCAAAAACCGGAAAAGAGGAACAGACGCGCAGCGGAGCGCGGCGCGTCCGGATCAGGATGGAAGAGGAGGCAGGGTTACCGTCCGAAAAATTCCGCATTCTTCGCCTGGAAGCTTTGCCACTTCTCCGGCAGATCGTCCGCCGCGAATATCGCTGATACCGGGCAAACCGGCACGCAGGCGCCGCAGTCGATGCATTCCACGGGGTCGATGAACAGCTGGTCGGAGTCGGCGTGCTTCGCCTCGTCCTTCTTCGGGTGGATGCAGTCCACCGGGCATGCATCGACGCAGGCAGTGTCTTTGGTGCCGATGCAGGGTTCCGCGATTACGTAGGCCATGGATTTCCTCTTCGGGCTTGTATTCAGCAATCGTGCCGCCTGAGTCGGACTCGGCAGACTCCCGCATCTGCGGACGATTGCCGGCCTTAACCCTCAGCCCGATTGTCCTTGCAACGCACCATTCTAGCAGGGCATTCCGTCGCTGCAAGGCGCTTCGCTCAGAATAGAAAAACTTCGGGAACGTTGACGCCGCTCAACGTTGCTGCCGGGCTTCCGCGAACTCCCGCGGCGTCGGAATCGGACTCAGGTCTTTACCCGCCAGCATGTCGGCAAACAGGCCGCTCACCTCCCGCCGGAGCAGTCCATTGGTCGCCAGAACCTCGCGGCTGCTCAGATGGAACGGTCCCCCCTCGAAGGTAGACATGCTTCCGCCCGCCTCCAGCACCAACAGCGCTCCCGCTGCGGTGTCCCATGGATTCAGGTTGATCTCCCAGAACCCATCCAGGCGGCCACAGGCGGTGTATGCCAAATCCAGGGCGGCCGATCCCGCCCGGCGCACGCCGTGCGAGCGCAGCGTGAACTCCTGGTAGAAATGCACATTCGGATTAGCATGGCGCTTGCGGCTGGGAAATCCCGTCGCCAGCAGAGCCTCGGCCAGCATCTTCGTGCTCGACGTGCGAACGCGCCGCCCATTCAGCCACGCCCCGCGGCCGGCTTCGGCGGCAAACAGCTCATCGCGCGTGGGATCGTAAATCACGCCTGCCACCAGCTCGCCGTCTTCGTCTTCCGCCTGCCCCTGCAAGCGCCGTTCCAGTCCCAGCGAAACGCAGAAGACCGGGAATCCGTGGGCAAAGTTCGTCGTGCCGTCCAGGGGGTCTACATACCAGCGATACTCGCCTTCCATCCTCTGGCGCGCGCCTTCTTCGCCGAAGATGCCATGCGCGGGCCACGTGGCGCTCAATCGTTCAGTGATCAATCTTTCCGAGGCGCGATCGGCCTCCGTCACCAGGTCCACATCGCCTTTGTACTCGGTCGCCACGCCGCGCTCGAAAAAGCCGCGGATCAGCGCCCCGGCTTCCAGCGCAATCCCGGCAGCCTGCGCAGCGATTTTCAGCTCCACGGGGACCCGAGTCTCGGTCACCGCTGGTCCTCGCCGGCAGACTCCGCGTCAGCGCGCGCGCCGCGTCGCGCCCCTCTCCCCTGCTCGGAGATGGTTCGAATTTGATTCTTGTAGATGAAGAGGTTCGGCTTGCCCTCGCGGGTCAAACGAATCATCCGGTCGTCGAAGTATTCGATCCAGCCGCTCACCACTTCACCGTCGCGCAGCTTTACGATCACCGGCACCTGACGCTCGCTGAGCGAGCGCAGATACATGGCTTCCTGTCCGGTTTCGCCGGGAGGAGCGGCCTTCTTCTGCCGCCGGGGAGCGTGATCAGACGCCATCAACGTCATTGTAGCGAAGGGTGATCTCATTCCAGTGAACATGGCTTACGCTATGATCGCTGCACGAGGAGACACGTTGCTTCCCCTTCTCGCCCACCGCTGGCTTTTCGGGGTCGTCGCGCTGGCCCTCTGCCTGGCTGGGGGCCCCGGCTGGGCATCTGCCCGCCCTTCGTCCCCGGCCCAAAATAATCCCGACGTCAAAGCTCCGCTCCCGGATGTGCCCACGCTCCTGGCCCAGGTACGCGCCCATCAGCAGGCCATGGATGCTATCCAGGAGAACTATACCTTTCACGAGACCGACCTCACGCAGATGCTGAATAAAGACGGGAGCGTGAAGAACACCGAATCCGAGATGTACGAGATTTTCTTCGTCAATACCCACGAAATCCGCCAGCTCATCCAAAAGAACGGCAAGCCGCTCGATCCCGGCCAGCAGAAAAAAGAACAGGACCGGGTGATGAAAGACGTTCGATGGGCCCAACAGGCTGCACCCGGGCAGGCTCCGAAGGGTGTCGTTGTCATCAGCGTCAGCAAGATTCTCGATGTCGTGCAGGTTTCCGCGCCGCGCCTCGTTCTGCTCGACGGGCGCCCGACGATTGCCTTCGACTTCACCGGCAATCCTCGCGCCAAAGCCCACGGTCTCGCCGAAGAGGCAGCCCGCAAAATGTCGGGAACCGTCTGGATCGACGAGCAGGATCGTGAGGTGCGCCGCATGACCGCCCGCCTGGATGAGAACTTCCACGTTGGCTTCGGCATGTTCTCGCTGAGCAAAGGCAGCAACCTCACCTTCGACCAGAAACTGGTGAACAATGAGCTGTGGCTGCCCACCAGTGCCGATGTGAATATGAGCGCACACGCTTTCGGCTTCATCGGAGCGCGAGCGCAAGTCCACGTCACCGACGATGATTACAAAAAGTTCCACGCTGAAGCCATCCAGCAGCCTGGCTCGACCATCGTGCCGCACTGAAAATCGAGAACCTCGCGGCTATGTCCTGGAATCCAAAGACCGTGGATGAACTTCTCCTCAGAACATTCCGCTCCGGCGACGAAGACGCTTTTCGAAGCCTCAACGAGGCATGGATTGCCCAGGCTTTTTCCCTCGAGCCTGCCGACCGCGAAGTGCTCGACAATCCCCGCGCGCACATCCTCAGCCGTGGCGGCCAGATCTGCATCGCGCAACTGCATGGGGAGGTGGTTGGCTGTTGCGCCCTCGTCGCCATCGCTCCCGGCCAGCTCGAACTGGCCAAGATGACGGTCGCCGCGTCGGCGCGCGGGCTTGGAATCGGCCGCAAGCTGCTCGGCTTCGCCATCAGCGTGGCGCGGCAGATCGGCGCGCACCGGCTGTACCTTGAGTCGAACACCAAAGCCGAAGCCGCCCTCCATCTTTACGAGCAGCTCGGGTTTCGCCGCATGGCCGCACCCGATCATCCGTCGAAATACGAGCGCGCGAATGTCTTCATGGAACTGCCGCTGATCAGCGGCAAAGACCTGGTGACGATCGCCGGCAGCCCGAAGCGTTAAACGCCCGGGCTGCCGGGACCGGCTCCCTACTGCGGCTGCTGTTCGCCCTGTCCGGACGGACCGCCGCGATGGCGCCCGTGCCGCTGGCGCATCGCCTCGAACGTCTGCCTCTGCTGATCGTTGAGCACCGCTTCGATCTTCGCGTCCGAATCCTGCCGGATGCTCATCATCTG
>JASHNS010000031.1 GCA_030041515.1 Acidobacteriaceae bacterium
CTGCCAGGATCGCCACGCACGCTGAACCCGCGCACACCCAGATCCAATCCACCTGACTCGTCTTCGTCTCAGTTTTTAGTTTTTCGATCAGGTGCGGTCATCGAATGGGCGGCAGCTTCGCATACGCGAGCGCCCTAACCCGTAACCCCTATTTCGAAGCCTTCTTGGCAATCTGGTTCAGGGTCGTCCGGCTCAGCTCGTCGCGCATGGCTTCTTCGGCCCGCGCAAAGGCCCGTTTCACCGCCTCGCTCATCTTCGCCGGCTGCGACCTGGTTCGCGGGCAGTGGAACAGCTCACCGCCGTCGAGCGCCTTGTAGATATCCGCCAGAGTAATTTGCTTGGCGCTCCGCGCCAGTTTCGAACCCCCATGCGGTCCCTTCTGGCTCTCCACCAATCCAGCCCGTCCCAGCAGCGAGAACATCCGCCGCACCACCACGGGATTGATCTGCAGCTGTTCGGCAATCTCTTCGGAGGTCATCAGCCCATCCGGTTCGGCAGCGAGCAGCACCAGCGCGTGCACGCCGGTGGCGAATCGGGTATTTGCGGCCATGCCCAACGCTACCACAGCTTCCCGCGCCCCAAGTTTGAAAATCTGTCACACTCCAAATTGCTTTTCCGCTCGCCGCTCGCCGCTGGCAGATGGCAGCCTCCTATCCCGTAGACCGTAGACCGTAACCCCTCCCCCTACGCTGTACCCTATCCCCTATCCCCTATACCCTGTCTTCATGCACATCCTTTTCGTCGGCGATGTTTTTGGTCACGCGGGCCGCCGCATTGTCCGCGAACATTTGGGCCACGTCGTCGCTACTCACCGGGTTTCTCTCGTCATCGTCAATGCCGAAAACGCCGCCGGAGGATTCGGCCTCACCCCCGCCATTGCCGACGAGCTTTTCGATCTCGGCGCCCACGTGCTGACCACCGGCAATCACATCTGGGACAAAAAGGAGATCATCGACTACCTCAATTCCGTCCCCGCCGGTTCGCACGACCGCCCGCGCCGCGTCATCCGCCCCGCCAACTACGCGCCGAACAGCCCCGGCCACGGCCTCTACCAGGGAGTGTTGCCGGACGGCACAACCTACGCCGTCCTCAACCTCCAGGGCCGCGTCTTCATGGCCTCGAACGAAGACCCTTTCCGCCTGGCCGACGCGCTGCTCCAGCAGATCACGGCAAAGATCGTCATCGTCGACTTTCATGCCGAAGCCACCAGCGAGAAATGCGCGCTCGGCTGGTATCTCGACGGCCGCGTCACCGCCGTCATCGGCACGCACACCCACGTCCCCACCGCCGACAACCGAGTTCTCCCCGGTGGCACCGCCTATCAGACCGACGTTGGCATGTCCGGACCCTGGGACTCCATCATCGGCGTCGAAAAACAGATGGTCCTCGATCGCTTCCTCACCGGCATGCCCGGCAAATTCGAAGCCGCCAAAGGCGATCCGCGCATGGCCGCTCTCCTCATCGATGCCGATCCCGCCACCGGCCGTGCCCGCTCCTGCGAGCGCCTTCTTCTCGGCGAATGAACCCCTGGGCGCCCCGTCCTTGTCGCCGTCGTTGGGACAGGGAGGGTTCTGATCTCTGTTTACCGATCACTCGCCGTCTCTAAAAATCAGGCACAATCAGGAGGAGCCATGTCCATCACCACCCCCGAAGAACTCGCCGCCCTCCGCGAATCCGGCCGCGTCGTTCGCCTCATGCTTGAGGCGATGAAATCCGCGACCCGCTCCGGGGTCACGACCCGCGACCTCGACGCTATCGGCGCCGACGTCATGCGCGCCCATGGGGCTGTCTCCGGACCGGTCACCGTTTACCAGTTCCCCGGCGTCTCCTGCATCAGCGTCAACGACGAGGTGGTCCACGGCATCCCTTCCGGCCGCAAGCTCCGCAACGGCGATCTGCTCAAGCTCGACGTCACCATATCGAAGGACGGCTTCATGGCCGACGCCGCGGAAACCCTCCTCGTCGGCGCGCAACCCGAAGGCTCACCCACCGCTCTCGGTCCGCGTCTCGCCGACTGCGCCCGCCGCGCCTTCCACGCGGCTATGAGCGCCGCGCGCGCCGGCAACCGCGTCCGTGACATCGGCCACGCCGTCGAAGACGAGGTCCGCGCCTCCGGCTTCTACGTCATCCACGATCTCTGCGGCCACGGCATTGGCCGCACCATCCACGAAAAGCCCTCGGTCCCCAACTGGCCCGACCCCGCCGCATCCGACGTTCTTACAGAGGGCCTCGTCATCACCGTCGAGCCCATCATCGCCAGCAAATCCGGCCGCACGATCCTCGGCCGTGACGGCTGGACCGTCCGGACTGCCGACCACGGCCTCGCCGCTCATCACGAGCACACGCTTGTCATCACGAAGGACGAGCCGCTGCTCCTCACCGCTGCCTGACCGCGCCAACCAGCGCTCGCCGCCCGATACGAGGCACCGCGGCGAAACCTTCAACCTGCTGATTCCTGCACCGATCCCCACCGATGCAATATCATCGCTCTCTCATGACAAGATCGCGTCTTGCGCTGCTGTTTCTACTCGCAATTCCTGGCGGAGTGGCCTGCGGACAAGGAACGGTGCCGACGTTCCGCTATAAGATGGCCCAGACTTTGGTGGTTCTGCCAGGCCACAACCCTGCGCAGGGTGCGGCACAAACCGAGGTGATTCCCACGGTTCTGGTGCCCGTGCGGCTTGAGTTTGACGCGCGGCAGGTGGCCGGCAAGCCTTTCACTCTGGATGCCGCCTCCGATCTGCCGCAGGTGCTCCATTCGCCGATCTACGCAAAAGCGCCCTTTGGCGATGAGGGAACCACGCAGTACGTGGACGCGATGCTGCGCGCGACCCTCGGCGCCGCCCCAGGAACGGGAGGACACACGCTGCTCGGACAGCCGGAGGTGCGGCCGCTGACCGTGAAGATTCCCGTTGGATTCGGCTATGTGCTCACCTCGAAGCGCACCGGGACAGCCCTGGGGATGGCAGACATCGAATACGTCGAGCGCGCGATCTTTCAGTCCATCGCCCACGAAGACGGCAAGCTCGTGATCGCCGTGACGCACAATACGGCCTTCTACACCTACGGCGACGCGACCGTCTGCTGCACCTTCGGAACCCACGGCGTCGATCCGGCGACGGACAATTCATTTGTGCTGGCGTCGTACCTCGGCACCGTCCCGTCCCTTGTCGGGGAGCACGATGTGCAGCCGCTGACCGAGCAGCTGGCGGAGTGGGTGAACGATCCGCTCCACGATCCCCTTTTTCATGCGTCGTTCCGCAACCCGTTCCCACCAGGAGAGAACCGGGTCCCGGCGTGGCAATGGCCGTCGCTTCCCGACGCAGAGAGCCGTGGCTGCGGCGGCGACAGTCCGGCGACCCGCTACGTGTTGCAGGATCCGCTGGACACCAACGACCGCAGCGATCTGCCCGCGGGGCCGGCCTGGGAAGTTCACACGGGCGGCGCCACCTGGCATTTGGCCGACGTTGCTCTGATGGCCTGGTACACCGGCGGCACGGGCCCCTACAGCTTTCCCGATTCACGCGCACTGCAGGCGCTCGACGACCGCTGCCCTGCGCCGCGTCCTTTTAATCCGGCTGTCGCCAATCAGCCCGCGCCTCCACCGGCGGTCGCCGCGGTGCCCTCACAGGGAACGACGAACGGCCATGAGCTCATCGGCTACTGGACCGGAGACGGACCCGGAGGAACGCTCCTGCGCCTGCGCGATGTTTCCCCACAATGGGACGTGATCCTCGTCGCGTTTGCAAACGTAAACCATCTCGCCCCTGAAGGCACCATGCAGATGCACGTGCGCCCTGGCCGGCCCGCGATCCCGGCACAGCCGGCGCGGCCGGGGCATCCGGCGATTCCGGCCCAGCCGGCGATTCCGCCCATGGATCTGGGCCAGATGAAACAGGACATTGCGTTCCTGCACAGCCGCGGCAAAAAAGTCCTGATCTCGCTCGGCGGAGGCGGAGAGTACTTCACGCTGTCGGACAGGAACAGCATCCCCAACTTCGTAAATTCCGTAAGCCACATCGTCCAGGACTACGGCTTCGACGGGATCGATCTGGATTTCGAGTCTCCGTCCCTGGTCCTCGATCCAGGAGATACGGATTTCCGCCACCCGAAGACGGCCTCGGTCGTGAACCTGATCGTCGCGCTGCACCAGTTGCGAGCCCGCTTTGGGCCGAAGTTCCTGCTCACTCTCGTCCCCGAGGGAACCCAGGTGCCCGGCGGTTATGTCGGCTACGGCGGCCAGTTCGGCTCGTATCTGCCGCTGTTGTGGGGCGTCCGCGACATCCTCACCTTTGTCGACGTGCAGGATTACAACACGCCGCCCTTCCAGGGCCTCGACGGCGAGATCTATCAACTCGGCTCGGTGAACTACGACGCTGCCATGACCGAACTGCTGCTGCATGGTTTTCCCGTCAGCGGCCGCGCCGGCGACTGGTTTCCCCCGATCCCTGCCGACCAAGTTGCCGTCGGTTTCCTCACATGGACGGCGAAGCCGCAACAGGTAAGCGGCGCGATGCAATACCTCATCACCGGCAGGGCTCCCGCGGGCCTGACTTACAAATTGCGGCGGTCCGGTGGCTACCCAGGCATGCTCGGCGCCATGTTCTGGACCATCGACGACGACCGCAACGACAACTACGCCTTCTCCAACCTGGTGGGACCGCAGCTGCATGGATATCAGCCCGCGGGTCAACAGACAGAATCCCGCCCCAGGCCGCACTGACCGTTGAACCGCCTGGTCAGGCTCGGGGATATGCCCGCACCCTCCGGCAGCGGCTAGCTCCTCTTCGCTCCATCCGCACGGCGCGCCAAAAGGGTATCGATCTCGCAGCCCACCAGCAGTGCGGTGCCCGCCAGGTACATCCACAGCATCAGGATGATCGCGGCCGCCAGGTTGCCATACTCGGCGTTGTAGTTTCCAAATTTCGCCACATACAGCCGAAATGCCGCCGATCCCACGGCGACTACGCTGGCGGCGAACACATTGCCCGCCGAGAGAAACCGGAAGCGAACGTCGGCAGCCGGCCCAAACCGGTAACAGATCGCAAGAGCGAACAGCAACGCGGCCGCCAGGATCACCCAGCGCAGAGCCGCAAAGAAGATGCGCAAGGGCTGGCTCCAGCCAATCATCCCTGCCACCCACGACTGGACCACTCCCCCGAAAATCACCAGCGACAGCGACGCCAGCGCGAGGGCGGAGAAAAACAGCATGAGAAGAACCGCCGTTCCCCGCGCTCTCCAGAACGGCCTCTGGTCCCTGACTTCGTGCACCACGTTCAGCTGCTCCATGCCCGCATACACGCCCGACGAGCCGGACCACAAAGCCAGCACCAGTCCCATCGTGATGAGCCCCTTCTTCCCTTCCGCCGCCGCGTACCCCACGGCGCCATCGAAAAAATCGGCGGACTGTGCCGGCAGAACCTGGTGCAGCAGATCCAGAATGGCCTGCTGCAGATGAGGGAGAGAGATTGCTGGAAGCAGTGAAAGGACAAATATCGTCGCGGGAAACGCGGCCAGCACGAAGAAGAAGGCCAGGATGGCCGCACCATCGTTGACGTTGTCGTCCAGGAATTTATGCCATAACTCGCTCGCGAAGCTCCGCAGCTTCCCGTCGCCCGGTGTCTTCGTGATGGGGAGTCTCCTTCCCGCGCCGATCCCAGCTGCTTCTATAGATGAGATTTTGCGCGGCCTCAGCCATCTCCCCCGCTCCGCAGCGCCGTGAGCGTGCAAACGTGCTGCTGGTTCTTTCCGTCGCTCCAGGGGCTCGAAGAGCCTGCTCGAAAAACTGTCAAGCTTCCACCGTCCGCACCGAAGTAACGGCCGCTCATTCCACAGCAGATCGGCTCCAGACCAGCCAAAGAAATTTGGCAGTCTCATTCCGCCAACTTGTTATTCTGAACTTAGGATGGAAAAAGAGAAGAAGCCCGCCTCGAGCGGGCTTTCCTTTCGCTCGTGGCCGGGTGCCCCACCCTTGTCGCGGTTCTGCGACAGGGTGGGCATCTCCGTGCTCTGCTCGCTGACTGGAGAGAACTGCGCTGACCGGCTTTGAACGAACCGGACCTCAGCTACCCGGACCTCAGCTAACCGGACTTCAGCTACCCCCGGGTGCCCCACCCTTGTCCGAAGGACAGGGTGGGCCCGGCAACGATCCGGAGAGATCCTGGCAGCAGGCCCAGGGTAATACCCGCAGGGTATTACCCGGTAAACCAAGCCGATGCAGCGGCTTGGCCCACCCCTGCCCTTCAAAAATATTTTTCTCGGCAAAAGGGACGCGTTCGAGAGGAGTTTTTGATCGCTGAACCGTGACCCGTAACCCCTGGTTTTCGCTGTTTCCTGACTACTGATTACTGTTCTCCTGTCTTTTGCGGTTTCAGCAGCGGGAACAGGATCACATCCCGAATCGACCGCGCCCCGGTCAGAATCATCGTCAGCCGGTCAATGCCGATGCCTTCGCCGCCCGTGGGAGGCAGGCCGTACCCCAGCGCCCGCACGTAGTCCTGGTCCATCTGGTGCGCTTCCTCGTCGCCGCGTTCGCGCTCGGCGAGCTGGCCCTCGAACCGCCGCCGCTGCTCCTCCGGATCGTTCAGCTCCGAGAAGGCATTCCCCAGCTCGAACCCTCCGATGTAGAACTCGAACCGCTCCACCCACTCCGGCTCGTCCGGCTTCTGTTTCGAAAGAGGTGAAACCGCCAGCGGAAACTCATAAATGATCGTC
This sequence comes from Acidobacteriaceae bacterium, assembly GCA_030041515.1. Taxonomy (GTDB): domain Bacteria; phylum Acidobacteriota; class Terriglobia; order Terriglobales; family Acidobacteriaceae; genus Palsa-343. Next base: position 6,715 of record JASHNS010000031.1, read on the forward strand.
GGCTGGATGAGGTGCTCTTCGGCGACTAGCTCAAACAAGGTAGCTGTCGACTTGCCGTATGCGTTCTCACTGCCCTCCAAGTCTCGCTGAATACCGCGGATCATTCCTTGTAGCCAGACATCCGGCGGCGCAATCTGTAACCTTTCCCCAATCCTATCGATCAGCACTTTGAGACTTGCGCGTGATCTGAGATCAGCCGACGTAGCGGGAATCCCGAATTTCTCCTCGCACCATTTAATGATCGCCTCGCGCATGGTCAGCCGTTCCCACTTGCCGAGCTCGATCTTCGTTCCGTTGAAGTGGGTCTCCAACTTCCCGTTCACTTCCATCGCGACGAACTGGATCAACTCTTCGGTCAGGTTCATCAGGTCGTGGTAGTTCGCGTACGCCTGATAGAACTCCAGCATCGTGAATTCGGGATTGTGCTGCGTCGAGATGCCCTCGTTGCGGAAGTTGCGGTTGATCTCGTACACGCGATCGAAGCCGCCCACCACCAGCCGCTTCAGATACAGCTCCGGCGCGATGCGCAAAAACAGATCGATATCCAGCGCGTTGTGATGCGTGACGAACGGCCGCGCCATCGCTCCGCCGGCAATCGGCTGCATCATCGGCGTCTCCACCTCGATGTACCCGCGCTCGTCGAAGAACCGGCGCATCGCCCGCAGCACTGCCGCGCGCTTCACAAAGACCTCGCGCACCCGAATCTCATCGGCCGCGGCGCCCTCGGCTTGGGGCGCTTCGTCCGAACCCTCCGCCGGCGCCGGAGCAGCGCCCGCGGCAGCAGACTCATTCAATACGCCGTTCATGAAGAGATCGACGTAGCGCTGGCGATAGCGCAATTCCACGTCGGCGAGCCCGTGATACTTCTCCGGCAGCGCCAGCAGCGCCTTCGCCAGAAACGTGATCGTCTCCACATGGATAGTCAGCTCATTGGTCCGCGTGCGGAACAGATACCCGGTCACCCCGATGTGGTCGCCGAGGTCCAGCAGCTTGTACAGCTCAAACGCTGCGTCGCCCACCGCGTCTTTGCGGACGTAAATCTGGAGGCGCTGGCCCTCCTGCTGCAGCGTGGCAAATCCGGCCTTCCCCTGCTGCCGGATGGCCATAATCCGCCCGGCGACGGCGACCGGCACGCGCGCGGCCTCCAGTTCCTCGCCGCTCTTCGCGTCGTACCCCGCGCGAATCTCTGGAATCGTCCGCAGCGGATGATCCGCGGGCGGCGCAAACGTATTCGGATACGCGCTCTGCCCCAGCGCTTCGATCTGTTTCAGTTTTTCCTGCCGCAGCGCATACAAATTGCGCTCGAATTCGCTCTCGAACACGCGTTTTTCCCTCTCGGATGCAGTCTGGTTCGAGTCTACCTCGGAGCACCGTCTCGCCGGCAGTTTCATGCCGCACATCTCGTCTATCCTGATGCTCATGGCTCGCCGGCAACGTGGCGCTCTGCTTCCGCTCATCCTGATTCTTGCCTCCATCGCCGGCGCTGCGTCGCGGACGCCGGAATATTCGTGGATGCTGCAGCCCTTCACTCGTCCGCCGGCGAGCCACCCCATCATCGTCCCGCTGCCGCAGGCCGTCTTTTTCGATCCCATCCGCCACGAAAACGTGCACTGGGAGGCGCTCCACACCTTCAATCCGGCAGCGATTGTGCGCAACGGTCAGGTGTACGTGCTCTATCGCGCGGAAGACAAGACGGGCGCGATGGGGATCGGCGCGCACACTTCGCGCCTGGGCCTGGCCGTCAGCAGCGATGGCGTCCATTTCCGCCAGATGCCCGAGCCGGTCTTCTACCCGGCGCACGACAGCCAGTTTGAGCGCGAGTGGCCCGGCGGGGTGGAGGATCCACGGATCGTCCAGACGCAAGACGGCCTCTACGTCCTCACCTACACGCAGTGGAACCGCAGGACGTGGAGAGCGGCGATTGCCACGTCGCGCGACCTCATCCACTGGACGAAATACGGCCCCGCCTTCGGCACAACCGGCAAATATGCGCGTCTGCGCTACAAATCCGCCGGCATCGTCACGCGCCTCGACGAAGGCCGATTGGTCGCCGCGCGCCTCCACGGCCGCTACTGGATGTACTGGGGCGAGGGCACCATCAGCGTGGCCACCTCGACCGACCTGATCCACTGGTCGCCGGTCGAGGACCGCTCCGGCAACCCCATTCCACTCCTCACGCCGCGCCCGGGGCTCTTTGACAGCGTGCTCGCGGAGGTGGGCGCGCCGCCGCTTCTCACGACCCAGGGGATCGTGCTGCTCTACAACGGAAAGAACGCGACAGCAGACGGCGATCCGCAGATCGGGCCGGGAGCGTATTCGTCCGGACAGGCACTGTTTTCAGCCGCCGACCCGACGCGGCTGCTTGCCCGCTCCGCGCATCCGTATTTCGAGCCCGAGGAACCGTGGGAGCGCAGCGGCCAGTATTCGGCGGGCACCACCTTCGTCGAGGGCCTGGTCTTCTTCCACCACCAGTGGTTTCTTTACTACGGCTGCGCCGATTCCTTCGTCGGCGTCGCGGTACATCGCTGAGGCAACCCACCGGCCCACGGCGTCGAGGAAGAAGCCCCTGGCCGTGGTGTATAACTAACCCGGAGCCGCACCCCCTCGATGCCCGCCGAACCCCCAGGCCAGAATTCAAGCCGCCCGCAGCGCAGCGGACTCGTCGACGGCATTGTGAAGGCCGAGCGCCTGCTCCAGATCGCGGTGATTCTGCCGCTGTCGGTGGTGGTCGGCTGGGCCATCGGCGCGGGCCTCGACAGATGGCTGCACCAGCACTGGATCTACCTCGCCGGGATCGTCTTCGGCGCGGTGGCCGGCTTCTATGAGGTCTTCCGCGTGGTGCAGAATAGTGAGAAGCAGGACTCCTGAATTGCCCGTGCCTCCTGAATCCCAACCGTTGCCCAGCGAACAGGCCCCCATTTCCGACGACGACCTGCGCCGCATGATGGGCCGCGCCCTGCGGAACGTCGCCATCCTGTCGGTCATCGTGGCCGCCGTCCTCACCTTCGTGATGGGCTGGCGCTCCGGCCTGATGTTCCTGGCCGGCGCCGTCATCTCCTTCACCGGGATCTGGGAGTGGCGATCGCTCGCTCTGTCGATTTTTGCCCGGCTCGACAACCAGCAGCACGTCCGCCCCATGGGCCGCACGCTGGTGATGTTTTTTCTCCGGCTGGGGGTGGCAGTCGTGATTCTTTATGTTAGCCTTAGGAGTTTACACGGCTCGGTTTACGCGCTGCTGGCGGGACTGGGACTGGCGATTCTGGCCTTGTCCTTCGAAGCTCTTCGCCTGCTGCGCGGCTAAACGCGAACCCATTCTTCTGCGGTTGCAACCCCACAAACGATGCTTGCCTTCATTGAGCTCCTGACCCACCTGCTGAATCACTGGTTTGCCGCGCCGATTGATGCCCTGCTGGCCGCGCTGCACATCCACATTCTGCACCCCGCCTCGCCGATCGAGAATACGCTGACCGAAGAGCTGATCGTCTTTGGCGTCCTGATTCTTTTCTTCATGATCGTGCGCTTCTCGCTGAGCGTGGAAAAGCCGAACAGCGCGCAGCACCTGGCCGAGTACATCCACGAGTTCGTCGATGGGCAGGCCAGCCAGGTCATGGGCCATGGACACGATCCTCACCTGCCCATCCTCACCTGTTTTCTGCTCTTCATCCTGCTCTGCAACTGCTTCGGCCTGCTGCTGCCGATCGAGACGCCGACGTCGAATCCGGTGGTTCCGCTGGGTCTCGCTCTGTGTGCTTTTGTCTATTTCAACTGGATGGGTATCCGCGCTCAGGGCCCGTTCCGCTATCTGAAGCACTTCATGGGGCCGGTGTGGTGGATGGCCTGGATGATGTTCCCCATCGAGATCTTTTCCGTCTTCATCCGTATTCTTTCGCTCACCGTCCGTCTTTTCGCCAACATGCTGGCCAGCGATCTGATCACGCTCATCTTCTTCTCGATGATCCCGTTCGCGCTGCCCATCGCCGGACTGGGGCTGCACCTCTTCGTCGCGTGCATTCAGGCGTACATCTTCATGCTGCTGACCTCCATCTACCTGGCGGAGGCGACCGCGCACGAAGAGCATTGATCATTCAGTTTCCCGCCGGAGCACCGCTTCCACTTCGGCCCGGGAACCGCCGTTCAGCGTGAGGGGGCCAGCACGGTGAGCCTCAACCACCCACTGGCGGCATATCTTACGGAAGCAGGAGAGAACGATGCGTAAGCTACAGTACTTCTTCATGACGCTGTCTGCGCTGTTTCTGGCGGCTCCGGCGTTCGCTCAGACCACGGGCGGCGGCAGCGCTGCGGCCAGCCTGGTGCCGATCGGCGCCGGCATCGGCATGGGAATCGCCTCCGGCCTGTGCGGCATCGGCCAGGGCCGCGCCGCCGGCTCGGCCACCGAGGCCATTGCCCGCAACCCGGGTGCCCGCGCCGGCATCATGACCATGCTCATGCTGGGCCTGGCCTTTATGGAATCGCTCGCGCTGTTCACCTTCGTCATCATCATCATGAAGGTGAAGTAGTTTTCTCCCCGTAACTGAAAACGCCCTGCCCGGCGATGCCGGCAGGGCGTTTTCCTTTGTCCGCAAAGGTTACTGCTGCAGCGTTCGCAGATAGCGCGTCAGGTTAGCGATCCTCTGCTGCTCGACACTGGACGCCATCGTGCTGCCGCTTCCCAGCGAGTGTAGGGCAGGACCCCATACAGGCATCTCCTGGTTGCCGTGGGCCGGCGTTTCCACCCCGAACTTCAGCACCGAGTAGATGTGCGATTCCGGAAACTTTCCGCCGTTCTCCCGGCTCAGGGTCGTCAGATCCGTGGGCTCCTGTTTCAGCGCGACCGCGGCAGGACCGTTGCCCTTTCCGTCCAGTCCATGGCAGGTTGCGCAATAAGCGTTGTACATCAGCTTCCCCGAGGCGGGCGACGTCGGAGTAATCGGCACTTCTTTGAGTTGCGTAGTCGTCTGGGCTATCCCGAAAGCGGCGGCGGCCAGCAGCCCCGCTACGAATGCTACGTGGATTCGATTCGGCATAAAACCCTCCTTTCCCGGGAGATTATCCTCGTCTTTTGCCATTACGACTGTCTGTGACGCCAGGTACAAGCTTGCGAGGGGGGCTGCCTTTGGTAACCCAGCGATGGAACGGTCAGCGATGGAACGGTCAGCGAAAACCCGGTCAGCTATGGACCGGTCGGCGGGGCAATGGCTGTGTCTTCAATGAACTTGAAGATCCGCACCTTAGCCGGCGGAACCTGGCTGACAACCCGGCAGCCGTTTGTTCAGCCGATCGGCTCTCAGCCAGCCGGTTTTCAGCGAACCGTTTCTCAGCTAACCGGACTTTAGCTGACCGCTTCGTAGCTGACCGCTTCGTAGCTAACCGCTTCTCAGCTAAGTAATATCATCCGTATCGAACGGCGCCTTGACCGGAACGCCATGGACCTGGCTGACGAGGTCGCGCACGACGTCTTCCAGTTGACGCTGGCTTTCCATCACGGCGCTCATGGTCTGCAGCTCGCCAGGCTCCTCGATCCGCTCCAGCAGCACCACGGCATGCGCCTGGGCCACGTGATCGGCGTCCAGGCCCTCGGGCGTTTTGGCCTTGATGCCAACGTTGGCCGGAGCAATGTCCAGCAGCTCCGCCACTTTTTCGCGCATTTCGCCGGAAATCGGGCCAATCCGCGGCGCGTTCAGCACCAGCGTGGTATCCACGTTCACAATGCGGTAGCCGGCGTTTTGGATCTCCTCCATAGCGACGTTCAAAAAAACGGCCGAATCAGCGTCCTTCCAGCGTGGATCGCCCGGAGGGAAAAAGCTGCCAATGTCCCCGGCGGAAACTGCGCCCAGCAGGGCGTCCGTGATGGCGTGCAGCAGCACATCGCCGTCCGAGTGGCCTGCCAGCCCCTCGGAGTGATCAATCGACAGGCCGCCGATCTTCAGCGGCACGCCAGGCTTAAACGCGTGCGAGTCCCACCCATAGCCGATGCGGATGTCCATGATATTTCCGTGGATTGCGTCTCTGTGTCTTCAGGGTAAATCAGCTTGCCGCGCCGGAACGCTGTTTCAGGTAGAACTCCGCCAGTTCCAGATCGCCAGGCTGCGTGATCTTCAGGTTCGAGGGCGAGCCCGCCACGACGAATACCTGGGTTCCGGCGCGCTCCACGACGCTGGCCTCGTCGGTACCCACGAAGCCGTCAGATTCGGCCTCAGCGAACGCCTTGCGCAGCAGCCCGCAGCGGAATCCCTGCGGCGTCTGCGCCTGCACGATGTACTCCCGCGGGATGGTGGCCGTGACGATCGCGCCGTCGGCCGTCCGCTCCACCTGCTTGATCGTGTCCAGCGCCGGCAGCCCGACGATGGCGGCGCTGTGTTTCTCGACTGCTTCGATCGTGCGCCTGATCACGGCCGGCTCAATCAGGGGCCGCACCGCGTCGTGCACCAGGACCACGTCGTTGTCGTCGCATTCGAGCGCCCTGAGTGCATTCCACACGCTCTCCTGGCGCGAATCGCCGCCTTCGACGACGCGTACGTGCTGCGCAAATCCGTGTTCGCTGACCTGCGCGGTCAGCCGCTCCATCTCTGTGGATCGCACCGCAACGACCACCGACGTTACCTCGGGCACAGCCGCAAAGGCGCGCAGCGTGTGGACGAGGATCGGAACACCCGCCAGTTCCATGAATTGCTTGGGCGCCGTTTGCGTCGCGTGTCCCGGCGCCATGCGTGTGCCCAGCCCCGCGGCCGGCAAAATCACAAATACCCGCATAGAAAGAGGAGTATATCGGAAATGCAGGGACTACGGTTTACGGGTTACCAATTACGTTGGGACCGCGCAGTGTAGGGTGTTATGTCTGGAGGAACGATGCGGAATTCCGTCACGAAACTGCTTCTGTCCATCGTGCTGATCATTGCTGCCGGAGCCGCTGGTGCGTGGGCTACAGTCTGGCCGACACATCAGGACATGAGCGTGATCGCGCCGACCCCGCCGATGGGCTGGAACAGCTGGGACTCCTGGGGAATCGGGATCAACGAAGCGCAGTTTCGGGACACCGTCACCTGGTTCCACAACCACCTGCAGACCTACGGCTGGCAGTATGTGGTAATTGACGAGGGATGGTTCGCACAGCGGCCGGATAATCCTGTTGGAAGCCAGGATTACACGCTCGGGAAGAACGGACGCTACTGGCCTGCCGTCAATCGCTTCCCTTCTGCGGCCGGCGGCAAAGGATTCGCCCCGCTCGCCGGATGGGTGCATTTCCTGGGCCTGAAGTTCGGCATCCATATCGTCCGCGGCATTCCGCGCCAGGCCGTCCAGGAGAATCTGCCCATCGCCCACTCGCATTTCCGCGCGGCTCAGGCGGCCGACACAAGCGATACCTGCGCCTGGAACTCGGACACCTGGGGCGTGCGCGACAACAAAGCGGGCCAGGCATACTACGACTCGCTCTTCCGCCTGTACGCGAGTTGGGGTGTGGATTTGGTCAAAGTGGACTGCATCTCCAGCCCGTGGCACGGCGCGGAAATTGCGATGATCCATCGCGCCATCGAGCGCAGCGGCCGGCCCATGCTCCTCAGCCTTTCGCCGGGCCCCACGCCGCTTGCCGATGCGCAGGCTGCGGTCGCGAACGCGGAAATGTGGCGCATCTCTGACGATATGTGGGACGTGTGGTCGAAGCCCGCGGGCGCTCCTCAATTTCCGCAGGCGCTGAAGAACCAGTTCCCCGTCATCGCTGCATGGGAGCCCTGGGCCGCGGCCGGACACTGGCCCGACGCCGATATGCTCCCCTTCGGCTACCTCGGGCCGCATCCCGGCTGGGGCGAGCCGCGCATGAGCCGCTTCACGCATGACGAGGTCCGCACCATGATGACGCTGTGGGCCATCGCTCGCTCGCCGCTCTTCATCGGAACCAATCTGCTCAAAATGGATGCGTTCACCGAGAACACCCTCACGAACACCGAGGTGCTCGCCGTCGATCAGTTCTCGCAGAACAACCATCCCGTTGAGCAAACCGCCGACACTGTCGTTTGGATGGCGGAGGCGCCGGAACATGGAGGGGATTACATTGCGCTCTTCAATTTGAGCGACAAGCCGCAAACCGTCACCGCGACCTGGGATCAGCTTGGCATTGTCTACGGAAAATGCCCGATCCGCGATCTCTGGGCGCGCCAGCAAGTCGGCTATGGTAACCATGTGAGCGCGACCCTTGCGCCGCACGCCTCGGCCCTCTTCCAGGCGCAGCATCCGTGACTCCACCTTTGCCACAGAGAGCACAGAGAACGCAGAGATGGCTGGAATTCAGAGGAAGATCTTCCTTCGGAAGTTTGTCGCCCATTGCGCGGAGCTTCTATAGAACCTGCCTCTCTGTGCCCTCTCTGTGGTGAAGTGTTACGTGCTGCGAAACCAGCGCACGCTCCATGATTTCTCCGCCGAATGGAAGAGGTAGACGCCGAGGATCGCAATCAGCGGCTCCAGCGGATGCCGGAAGCGAGCGCTGACGCTCACAAAATAGTAGGTCAGGGGCAGGAGCACAAACGCCCACAGGAACAGCCCAGCCGCGGGACGATGCCGCCGCAGCGCCAGCGCCAGGCCGAATAATCCGACAAGCGTCGTGAACTGGTAATTCAGGTTTCTGCCGAAATCCACGATCCATTTGTGATTGGCGGCATGCGGCACATCGAACCAGAAGAAGTAGAAGCGCCTCACCGAAAGGTCCACAAAGCGTCCCGGATGCGCTTCGATCCACCGCATCGCTTCGTCTCCGCGCATTTTCGAATATGCGAGTTCTCCCATCTGCCTGTAGAGCTTGAGTTGCGCCTGATCCTGGAACGGGTGGTCGTACTCCATCAGCAGTCCGGTCGCATCCCGGTCATTGCCCAGGTAGAGTTCCGCGCCGAAGTTCGCGCGGAAGGGCACGAAATGATGGAACACGAGCGCATTGCGGACCATCCATGGCGCGACGCAGACGGCGAAAATGGCGGCCGCCAGTGTCGCCCTGGCAATCTGCCCAGGCCACACGCGGCCCCTGGGGGCGCCCATCAAAATCCAGATGCCGCACGGCGGCAGGAAGAGCGTGAGCGTTGGATCGCTGAGCGCGATCAGCGCCCACAGAACGGCAAATATCGCCCACTGTTTCGTGGTGGGCGCGCGCCCCTCGCCTGCCTCGCCGGGCGCATCGCCAATGCGGCGCATCCGCAGCGCCAGCGCGAGAACCCAGGTGAAGAGGAACGCCGTCAGGGTCATCTCCCACACCCACTTCACGGCGAACTGCATGGCCGCCGGATAGAGCGCCCAGACCCAGGCCGACCACCAGGCGACGTTGCGATTGAAACAGCGAACGGCAATTTCCCAGATTGTAAAAATCATCAGCGCGTTCAGCACGCAGTCGAAGGCCAGAATCACCCACGCGGAGAGCGCCGTGTACACGCCGAAGAGTTTGAACACTCCGCCGAGAATCCACGGAAACAGCGGCGCCACCCACGCCGTAGGCCCGGTGTGCCCACGGAAGGGATCCGCATAGCCGTAGCCCGTGGCCAGCGCCCGCGCGATGCGCCCCATTTCGTATCCGAACGCGAAATGGTGGTTGTAGGGCTGCACGTGCCAGGTCCGCGCCAGGGTCATGTAAGCGAGGCGGACGGCCAGCGCGATCCAGAAAATCTTCCAGGGCGCGCGCTCGAGCGCCGCTTTCTGACCAGACCGCGTCGTGGCCTTCGTGGCCGTCATAACTGTCTCATCTCCTGCCCGCTCTCTTCGAGTTCCACTTCCATCAGTGCTTCCGGCGTCAAGGAGCCGGCCCGGCGCAGCCGCGGGAAGAATGCCGCCCACAATCCTGTAATCACCATCGATCCGACGCCGCCGATCACCACCGCGCGCACCGCTCCCCACCATTGCGCCGTCAATCCGCTCTCGAACTCGCCCAGCTCATTGGACGTGACGACGAAGAGTGAGTTGACCGCGCTGACGCGGCCGCGCATCTCCGGAGGCGTGGCCAGTTGCAGCATCGAGGCACGGATGACCACGCTGACCATGTCCGACGCGCCCACCACATACAGCGCCGCCAGCGAGAGTGCCAGGTTTCGCGACTCGCCAAACAAGACGGTCGCCGCACCGAAGATCGCCACGCACACCAGCATCTTCATGCCGGCGCTCTGCCGGATCGGCCGCCACATCATCCACGCCGACACGGTCAGCGCTCCGAGCGCCGGGGCTGCGCGCAGCAGGCCCAGGCCGCGGGGGCCGGCATGGAGGATGTCCTCGGCGAAAATCGGCATGAGCGCCACGGCTCCGCCGAGCAGCACCGCGAACAGGTCCAGCGAGATCGACCCCAGCAGCACCTGCTTCTTCGCCACATAGCGGATGCCGGCCAGAATGACGTCCTTTGAAAAGGCACGATGCTCCATGCGGCCGGGCCGCACGCTGAGCGATGCCATCAGTGCGAGGAACCAGAGAATGGAGCAGAATGCGAACGCATACGCCACGGCGGCGCCGTGCAGCCGCCCATGAAGCGGCAGGGTGTAGAGGACGCCTCCCAACGCGGGTCCCACGATATTCGCGATCTGGAAAATCGCCGATCCCCACGTCACCGCGTTCACGAAGTTGGCCTGCGGCACCAGATGGGGCACCAGCGCGGAACTGGCGGGTCCGCTGAAGGCGCGCCCCGTGCCGACAGCAAAGAGCACGGCGAAGATGGGCCAAACCTCATGGATCCCAATCCACGCAAACCGAAACAGCAGCAGGGAGCAGACCGCCTGCAGGGTGTAGCACACCAGAATGACCTGACGCCGATCAAATCGGTCTGCCGTGTGCCCCGCCGGCAACAGAAACAGCAGGCCCGGGAAAAAGAGCATCAGCCCCGTGTACCCGAGATCGATGGCTCGATGCGTGATCGCGTACACCTGCCATGCCACAGCGAGCGCCTGCGCCTCGGCGCCCATAATCACGACAATGCGTGCGAGCTGGTACCGGCGGAAATCGCGGGAAAGAAAGGCAGCGGCAGGTTGGGGCATCCCTGCATTCTTTATACCGGCCCCTCCGGCCGCAATCCAGAGCGCCCTTTCCGGGTGGTCCAGGCTCCGCGTCGTTTTCTCAGTGGTTATCCGTGGTTAGATGGGTAACGTGAGTTCGCACGCTCAGCCGGCCTTTGCTGCCGCCAATCCGGCCATTGAAACCATTCCCGAGCACCCGCATCCGCACCTTGGGTTGCGACCCGCGGGGGCTGTCGCCGCGGTCTGTCTTTGCGGTATCTTCGCTTTCTTAAACCTCTACGCTACCCAGCCTTTGCTGCCGTTGTTGTCGCATCTCTACCACGCGTCGGAAACCATGGCCGGCCTGACCGTCAGTGCATCGACGCTGGGTGTCGCTCTGGCTGCGCCCCTGCTCGGCATCCTGACCGAGCGGCTCAACCGCAGGCGCGTCATTCTGGTCTCAACGGTGGCCCTGGCTGTTCCGACGCTGCTCACGGCAACCTCGCCAGGCCTGCACACGCTGATCGTTTGGCGATTCATTCAGGGGCTCGCACTTCCCGGCATTTTCGCCACCGTCATCACGTATGTCGGCGAGGAATGGAAACGTGACTCGATCGCGCTGGTGATGAGCCTCTACGTCAGTTCCACCGCGATGGGCGGCTTTCTCGGGCGCTTCATCGCCGGGGTGATTGCCGACACCTTCAATTGGCGCTGGAGCTTCGTCGCGCTCGGGGCGCTCACGCTGCTCGGCGCAGCCCTCATCGCTCGCTGGCTGCCGCCCGAATCACCCCGCGCGCGCGTACCGCACGAAACCCACCCTCACGCTCTGCGCATGGCTCTCAGTCACTTCCGCAATACGCGGCTGCTCGCCACCTTCGTGGTCGGCTTCGGCATGCTGTTCACTCTGGTGGCTACATTCACTTACGTGACGTTCTATCTCGCCGATCCCCCCTTTCGGCTTTCCACTTTCGGCCTCAGCAACATCTTCGCGATTTACCTGGTCGGCCTGGCCATTACGCCTGCGGGGGGATATCTGGTGACGCGCATCGGCATGCGGCGAGGCGTTCTGCTGGCCATTGGCCTCTGCCTGGCAGGAGAGGTAATCACCCTCAGTCACTCGCTCTGGATCGTCATCCTCCCCGGGCTCGGCCTCGTATGCTCCGGCGTCTTCATCGCGCAGTCCACCGCTAACAGTTATCTGCGCATGGCGGCACCGCCCGGCGGTCGCGTTTCGGCAGCAGGACTGTATCTCTCCAGCTACTACATCGGCGGCACGGTGGGCGGCGTCGTTCCCGGCTGGCTGTGGCGCGTCGGCCACTGGCCAGCCTGCGTCGGACTGACGGAAGGAGTGCTTGTCCTGCTGCTGATCGTCGCGCTTGCCGGCTGGACCAACGCCGGGTGGTCGACGCACTAACGCGCCGAATACCTGAGCCCACCGTCGTAAGGAACGCGGATCACAAAGGCCGGCCCTTGAAAAGGCTGGACTTCCTGCCTGCGGGTCCGGATATGGCGGAAATGTGCAGCAAAATCTTCCTGAACCGCCAATTTGGGCGAAACCAACTGCCGCAAACCGGGTTTCCAGGTTAAAAGGGCCTGTGTAAGCCGAGCACGCAAGCGAATAGGTGCAGCAGGCGCGCCGCCCCCACGCGTGCGGCGCCTGGAGTCGATATGAATCCTCGCTCGGCGCGTTCGGGGGTCCCCGATGGACCCATCGACCTGATCGCTGCAAACCCTGAGCCCTCGGATCGCGGCAGGGTGGCGTGGCTGCACAAGGTTCTGTGTGGGTCCCTCGCCTTGGGCTTCGTCCTCCTGGTGGTCGCAATCGTGAGCGCAGATCTATTCGCTCAGCAGGCGACGCCGCCCTACCCCCCGCAGGCGTATTCGCACGATGGGTATCCGACCCAACAGGCGCCTTACGCCACGCAACCCGCCCCACCGTATACCCCACAGGGGGAGCCGGGATCTCCGCAAGCCCCTCCCGGCTACGGGCAGGATTCCCTTCCTCTGGATGACGCCGGGGAGGGGGCGCCGCCCCCGCCCGACGCACAGGACGAGTACGCCCCTGCACAGGGGCTCTCGCCCGATCAGCTCGAGCAACTTGTTGCGCCTGTCGCGCTTTATCCAGATGCGCTGCTGGCGCAGGTGCTCGCCGCTTCCACCTACCCGGATCAGGTCGCGGATGCGGCGCAATGGCGCCAGGCCCAGATGGGAGCACCTCCGCAGCAGATTGCTGACGCGGCCAATGCTCAGCCCTGGGACCCCAGCGTGAAAGCCTTGACCGCCTTTCCGCAGGTCCTGGCCGAGATGGACCAGAATCTGCAATGGACTACCGTGGCCGATACGGACGCAACGGCCAGGGCCTGGCGCGCATGCCCGCCTTCAATGCACGTCCGCAGTCCTATGGCCGAGCCGGCGCTCAGTATGGCCGTCCCGCGCGTTATAGCTCAGGGTGGAACGATCGAAGGGGCCAAAACTGGAATGGCGAAGACCGCGGATACGAATCCTGGGGACGCACGCAGACGGGATCGCGCGGCTATCAGCGGCCGCCATCGCAGGCCTTTTCCGCGCAAAACTATCGCGCGTATGCGCAGGCGCCTCGCTCTTCCTTCGGACGATCCGGGTTTGGCAGCTCCGCCTACCGGCCCAACAGCTTTGGCGTGCGATCCGGCCGCTCGGGCTACAGCCAGAGCAGTTTTGGCGGACGCTCCGGGTTCGGCAGCTCTCGCGAGCGCAACGGCTTCTTCGGAGGACGATCTTCCCGAAGCTTCTCGCGCTCTTCGCAGAAATCCTGGAAGCCCGGCAGGATGCGCGGATTCGGCGGAGGCCACTCGTCGCGATCCCTTGGCGGCGGTGGCCACTTCAGGGCTCCGAAGATGAGCCATAACGACGGAGGGCATGGCGGCCGCGGCGGTGGGCACAGGTGGTAATCCGCAACGGCGCAGCCAGGGGGACGACCATGGTCCGGCTCGGCCGCTTCTGACCTTCAGGTCAGAGGGAGCCGTCCCAAAACGGCTCATTACTCCCTGACGACAGCCTTCACCAGGTTGCGCGGCGCGTCGACATTGACGCCGCGCTGCACGGCGACGAAGTAGGCCAGCAGTTGCAGAGGAACGACTTCGAGCATCGGCAGCAGGAATTCGTCGACGGCCGGAACGGCGACAGCCCAACGGCTTAGTTTCGCAGCCTCTTCATCGCCTTCCACGTGGACGCACACCATCTCTGCGCCCTGTTCGTGCATATCGCGCATCAGTTGCAGAGTGCGCTCGTAGCGCAGCGTTGAATCCGGATCGTTGCGGTCTCGCGTGGCCAGCACCACCAGCGGCGCCTGCGGACTCACCAGCGCGTTTGGCCCATGCTTCAACTCGCCCACGGGCAGGCCCTCGGCCTGCACGTACGCTGACTCCTTCAGCTTCAGCGCACCCTCGCGGGCGATGGAGTAATGAATCGCGCGTCCAAGATAGAGGAACGTCTGCGCCCGCCGCAGCCCATCAGCCATGGCTGCTACATCGCCCTCCCAGCGCTCCAAATTCTCTTCGAGCAGCCGCGGCAGCTGCTCCATCTGCTCGCAGTGCGCGCTCACTCCATGCGCGGTCATACGTCCTCCCAGCCGCGCCAGGTAGAGTGAGAGCACATACAGCACGCTGAGCTGGGTCGTAAAACTCTTGGTCGCCGGAACCGCGACTTCCCTGCCCGCCAGGGTCGGCAGGGAGGCATCGGCTTCGCGCGCCATCGTCGACTCAGCATTGTTGGTGATGGCCACCGTCGCCAGCCCGCGCGCCATGGCCTCGCGCAGAGCAGCCAGCGTGTCCGCCGTCTCGCCGGACTGCGAAATCGTCAACACGCCTGGATCGTGCAGCGTGTGCGTCGAGCGATACATGTACTCGCTGGAGTATTCAACGTCGACCGCGAGCCCGGCGTAATCCTCCAGCATGATCTCGCCCGCCAGACCCGCATGCCGGCTCGATCCGCTGGCCGCGATGACCACCCGCTGCCTCCCGCGCAGCGCTTCGGCCACGGCCGCAAACGCGTCGGCGTTCAACACGCCTTTCGGTGCGTAGCGCTCCATCGTGCGAGCCAGCGCTTCCGGCTGCTCGTAAATCTCCCGCAACATGGCGTGAGCAAAGGTTCTGGTGGATGACATAGACAATTTGATGGTAGCGGAAGCGGCGGCCAGCAGCCAGCGGGCACTATAGCAGTGAGCGAACAGAGGCAGCCCGGTGGCGGCTGTTACTGGCAGCTATTGCCTGCGCCACCGAAGCACCGGCCTGCGCGCCGCCGTCGTCTCGTCCAGCCGCGAGACGCGCGTGAAATGCGGCGCATTCAGCACGACCTCCGGATTCTCCTCGACTTCGCGCGCAATCTGCCGCATCGCCTCCACGAACAGGTCCAGCTCTTCACGCGACTCGCTCTCCGTGGGCTCGATCATCAGCGCGCCCGGCACGATCAGCGGGAACGACACCGTATAGGGGTGGAATCCATAGTCGATGAGCCGCTTGGCGATATCGCCGGTTTTCACGCCGTTCTTCGTCTGCCGGCGATCGCTGAAGACCACCTCGTGCATTGACGGCGTCTTGTACGGCAGCTCGTACACGTCCTCGAGCTTCGCCCGGATGTAATTCGCGTTCAGCACCGCATCTTCCGTCGTCTGCCGCAAGCCGTCCGGCCCGTTGGCCAGAATGTAGGCCAGCGCCCGCACGAACATGCCGAAGTTCCCATAAAACGCGCGCACGCGGCCGACGCTTTGCGGGCGGTCGTAGTTCAGGCGCAGATGCCCGTCGCTGCCGCGCTCCACAACCGGCGCAGGCAGGAATGGATCGAGGATCTTTTTGCACGCCACCGGCCCCGATCCCGGCCCGCCGCCACCATGCGGGGTCGAGAAGGTTTTGTGCAGGTTCAGGTGCATCACGTCCACGCCGAAGTCGCCGGGCCGCGTCTTGCCGCACAGCGCGTTCATGTTCGCTCCGTCCATATAGAGCAGCGCGCCCTTTGCGTGCAGGATGTCGGCGATGCGGTGAATCTCGTTCTCAAAGACGCCGATGGTCGACGGATTCGTCAGCATCAGCGCAGCCGTGTCTTCCGTGACCGCTTTCGCCAGCGCCTCCACGTCGATCCCGCCCTCGGGGTTCGACTTGAAGTTCACGACTTCATAACCGCACATCGCCGCCGTCGCCGGATTCGTCCCGTGCGCAGAGTCGGGAATGATCACCGTCTTCCGTGCATTGCCTTTCGCCTGGTGATACGCCCGCGCCAGCAGAATACCGGTGAACTCCCCGTGCGCGCCCGCCGCCGGCTGCAGTGTAATCGCCTCCATGCCGGTGATTTCGAGCAGGCACTCCTGCAGGAGCCGCATGATTTCGAGCGATCCCTGCGCCAGCGCCTCCGGCTGATACGGATGCGCGTCCGCAATGCCCTCCAGCCGCGACACAAACTCGTTCACCCGCGGGTTGTACTTCATCGTGCAGCTGCCCAGCGGATACATCCCCAGATCGATGGCGTAGTTCCAGGTGGAAAGCCGGGTGAAGTGGCGGATGATCTCAATCTCGCTCAGTTCGGGCAACTGCGCGTTGAGCGAACGGTAACTGGCTCCCAGCAAAGCAGCAGGATCCACTTCCGGCACATCGAGCGGCGCCAGCCGGTACCCTTTCTTCCCCGGAGCCGACTTCTCGAAGCTCAGCCCCTCGTTCTGCGTCAGGTGCGCGGTGACTTTCTTCGGGATACCCACGAATGTCTCTGCCATCTCTATCGCACCCCCGCGGTCGCCGGCGCGTGCGCGATGACCGATGCGGCCCGGTCAATCTGCTCCCGTGTGGTCAGCTCTGTCGCACACCACAGCGTCGCGTTGCCCAGCTCCGGATACCAGCGCTTCAGCGCCACGCCGCCCAGAATCTTTTCATCGAGGAGGCGCGTCTGCAGCGCTCCCGGGGTTTCGTCGGTCTCCAGCACAAACTCGTTGAACCGCGGCGCTCCGCCGAAGAGTAGCTTCCCCTGCGCGCCCAGAGCTTTCGCCGCGTAATCCGCCTTCGCCAGATTCTGCAGCGCCAGTTCTTTGATTCCCTCTTTGCCGTAGACCGTCATGAACACGGTCGCCATGAGCGCCACCAGCGCCTGATTCGTACAGATGTTCGAGGTTGCCTTCTCGCGCCGGATATGCTGCTCGCGCGTCGACAGAGTCAGCACAAATCCGCGTCGTCCGTGCTTGTCTCTGGTCTCGCCCACCAGCCGCCCCGGCATCTGCCGCACGAATTTCTCTTTTGCCGCAATCACTCCGCAGAACGGCCCGCCATAGCTGGGCGCCACGCCGTACGACTGCGCCTCCATGATCACGATGTCAGCTTCCACCGGCGGCCGCACCACGCCCAGCGAAATCGCCTCGGCAATGGCCACCACCAGCAGCGCGCCTTTTTTGTGCGCGATCTCCGCAATGGCCGGCACGTCCTCAATGGTTCCGAAGAAATTCGGCGACTGCACCAGCACGCAGGCTGTCTCTTCGGTCACAGCCGCTTCCAGCGCCCCCAGATCCACGCGCCCGTCTGCACCATAGCCGACTTCCTGCGTCTGGTGTCCGCTCGCCGCCTCGCGGTGCTGGGCGTAGGTGTGCATCACCTCGCGGTACTCGGGATGTACGGTCCGCGCCGCCACAACGCCATCACGACCCGTGACGCGCATCGCCATCATTGCGGCCTCCGGGCAGGCCGTCGACCCGTCGTACATCGAGGCGTTGGCGATGTCCATGCCGGCCAGCTCGCAGATCATCGTCTGGAACTCAAAGATCGCCTGCAGCGTGCCCTGCGTGATCTCCGCCTGATACGGGGTGTACGACGTGAGAAACTCGCCCCGCTGCACAATCGCGTCGATGATCACCGGCCGGTAATGTCGGTAAATGCCCGCGCCCAGAAAACTCGCGTAGCCGTTGGCGTTCTTCGCCGCCGCGGCCCTAAAGTGGTCCACGATCTCCTGTTCGCCCATCTGCCGCGGAATCGCCAGGTCCCGCCGCAGCCGGTATTCCTCCGGAATGATGGCAAACAGCTCGTCGATCGACTTGACGCCAATCTCGCGCAGCATGGCCGCGCGTTCCGCATCCGACTTCGGTAGATAACGCATGAATCTTCAGAGTATCAAGTTCGGTGGACCGACCGGACTGTTTTTCGGAAGCTGAACGCAGAAACCTGAACGCCTGGCAGTGTCCTCTGAGGTGAGGAGCTCAGTGCCCCGTCTCTTCCTTCGCGTACGCCTCGTACGCGTCCGCGGTCAGCAGGCCCTCCAGATCTCCCGGATCGCTCAGCTCGATCTTCATAATCCAGGCTGCGTGCGCGTCCGCGTTGATCTTCTCCGGCGCAGTCGTCAACTCTTCGTTGACCGCCGTCACTGTGCCGCTGGCCGGCGCGTACAGGTCCGAGACCGCTTTTACGCTTTCGACGCTGCCGAAGACCTTTCCCTTTTCAACCTTGTCGCCGACTTTCGGCAACTCGACGAAGACAATATCGCCCAGCGAGTCCTGTGCGTGGTCCGTAATCCCGACCGACGCGGTCTTGCCGTCCGCGTCGATCCACTCATGCTCGCGCGTGTAGCGGTATTTCGTGGGATATGCCATAAAGAAAAATCTCTTCCTTTCATTCTACGGACTGCAGGAAACTCCCGGCCGGCTACGTTCTCTTCGGCTTCCTGTAAAACGGCAGCGGCACCACTCGCGCCTTCACCGGACAGTTCCGGATTTCGACGGCCACTTCCTTCCCAGGCTCCGCATACGCGACAGGCACAAACGCCAGCGCGATATTCTTCTTCAGAAACGGCGCCGGTGATCCGCTGGCGACGTAGCCCATCGCCTGCCCCTGCTCGTCCAGCACCCGGTATCCGTCGCGCGCGATGCCCCGCTCCACAACTTCGAGGCCCACCAGCTTCTTCTCCGGTCCGCCCGCGGCCTGCACCCGCTTCAGCGACTCGGCTCCAATAAACGTCCCTTTCTCCAGCCTGCAGAAACGATCCAGCCCCGCTTCGAAAACATTGATCGTGTCGGAAATCTCATGCCCGTAGAGCGACAGCGCCGCTTCCAGCCGCAGCGTGTTGCGCGCGCCCAGCCCGCACGGCTTGATGTCAAACTCGCGCCCTGCTTCCAGCACCTCATTCCACACGCGCTCGCTGGTCGCCGCGTCGCTGGGAATGTAAATCTCAAAGCCATCTTCGCCGCTGTACCCGGTGCGCGCAATGAGTGTATTCGGCAGGCCGCAGACGGCCCCCCACGCGAACCAGTAGAACCTGATCGCGCTCAGGTCCACGCTGGTCAGTTTTTGCAGAGTCGCCTGAGCCCTCGGACCCTGGATTGCCAGCTGCGTGTAGTAGTCGCTGTAGTCGCTCACGTGGCAGTCGAACTGCCGCGCATTCTGCCGCACCCAGTTGTAATCCTTCTCGCGCGTCCCGGCGTTGATCACAAACAGATAGTCGTGGTCGCTGAACTTGTGCACGATCACGTCGTCGACAAACGTGCCCTGCGGATAGAGCATCGCCGAATACTGCGCCTGCCCCGCCTGCAGCCGCGAGGCGTCGTTCATGCTGATGTGCTGCACCGCATCCAGCGAACCGGGCCCGCGGAACTGGATGTCGCCCATATGGCTGACGTCGAACAGGCCCACGCCGGTGCGCACCGCCATGTGCTCGGCGATCAATCCCGAATACTCGACGGGCATATCCCACCCGCCGAAATCGACCATCTTCGCCCCCAGCAGGCGATGAATGGGGTTCAGTGCAGTTTTACGAAGAGTTTCGGGCACAGATTCCTCAGAACAACATGATCGGTTGGCGGAAGCGCGAACCTTTAACGTTACAACCTCCAGGCTGCGCGATCAAATGCGAGTTCGCGACAACCGAATGCCCACCCGAGCGTGGATTTCGTCAGCCTTTACGATAGAAACCGTGGTGCTGCCGTCCATCCCGGTGGTATGCGCGTTCATCCTGGCACTCGCTCCGCTCTTCGCCTTCGGACTGGCAGAGAAAGGCTGTGCACGGGCTGTCAGCCATTTGCCTGTTGCCCTGCGGTTCATCCTGCCGGCGTTTCTGGCCGCGCCCTACGTGATCGTCGCGCTGGCTGCCCACAGTCTCGACACGGGCTGGCTGCTTGCGTATCTCCTGATCCCAGTCGGCGTCGCCACGCTGCTTGGGCTGGCTGCACGTCTCGATCCGGAGCAGCACGCGCATGGGCTCGATTTTCTTGTCCTCCTGGCTTTGGGCCTGGCCGTCGATCTGCGCTGGCTGCAGCCGGCGTGGCCACTGCGCGTGGATGTGCTTGGCAAGCTCATCCTGCTCGACTCCGGTCTCTATGGTTTTCTGGCGATCCGATGCCTTTCCGGCGTGGGCTTCGATCTCCGGCTGCGCCTCCGCGATCTGCTGATCGGCCTGCGCGAGTTCGCCTTCTGCGCTCCCATCGCCATTTCCGCCGGCCTGGTACTGGGATTTCTCCATTTCCATCGCCATGTCGCTCATCCCTGGCTCGTCGCGCCTGCATGGCTGTTCACTTTCTTTGCGGTGGCGCTGCCGGAGGAGATCTTCTTTCGCGGCTGGATGCAGAACCTCCTCGAGCGCCGTCTGGGCCGCACCGCCTCACTGCTCGTCACCGCCTGCCTGTTTGGGCTCGCCCACTTCAACAAGCGCGCGGTCCACTTCAACTGGCGATATGTGCTGCTGGCAGCGATTGCCGGCGTCTTCTATGGCCGCGCCTGGCGCACGGATCGGAGAATCGGCGCTTCCGCGATCACGCACGCCACCGTGGACACGATTTGGGGAGCGCTGCTCCGGTAGTTCGTCATGCGGTAAACTGGCCTGCGTTGCGTTGTATACAAACAGGTATCCCCCGAAAGGAATTGACCGGTGCTCAGACTCAAACTGGTTGCCACTGCATTTGTTCTCGCGGCGTTTTCGATTCCCGCTTTCGCGCAGCGACAGGATCCCACGCTGGCTGCCACTCCACCGATGGGCTGGAACAGCTGGAACCACTTCGCCGGCAAGGTGGACGACGCCGACGTGCGCGCCGCCGCGGATTACATGGTCTCCAGCGGCATGAAGGCGGCCGGGTACGTCTACGTCAACATCGACGACACCTGGGAGGGCCAGCGCGACGCGCAGGGTTTCATCCACTCCAACAGCAAATTCCCCGACATGAAGGCGCTGGCCGACTACGTGCATTCGAAGGGACTGAAGCTCGGCATCTACTCCTCTCCGGGCCCCAAAACCTGCGCCGGCTATCCAGGCAGCTACGGCCACGTCCAGCAGGACGCCGAGACTTACGCCAGGTGGGGCGTCGACTACCTGAAATACGACCTGTGCAGTTTTATCCCCATCATGGAAAAGGAAGCTCCGCACGACAAGCAGAAGCAACTGGCCATCATGCAGGACGCCTATCGCCAGATGCATGACGCGCTGGTCGCCACCGGCCGGCCCATTGTCTTCAGTCTCTGTCAGTATGGCTGGATGGACGTATGGAAGTGGGGCGCCTCGGTGGGGGGCAATCTGTGGCGGACTACCGACGACATCAACGACACCTGGGAGCGCATGTCAGAAATCGGATTCAATGACCAGCTCGGTCTCGCCCAATACGCCGGCCCGGGCCACTGGAACGATCCCGACATGCTCGAAATCGGCAACGGCGGCATGACCTTCGACGAGTACAAGACGCATATGAGCTTGTGGGCGATCCTGGCGGCGCCGCTGCTGGCGGGCAATGATCTGAGCAAAATGTCGCCGCAGACGATTGAGATCCTGACCAATCGCGATGTGATCGCCGTCGATCAGGATCCGCTCGGCAAAGAGGGCACTCGAGCTTTTGCCGTGGGCATGACGGAAATCTGGACCAAACCGCTGAGTCACGGCGCGCTCGCCGCCGGCCTGTTCAACCGCGACACAGTCGTGCAGCCGATCACGCTCGACCTGCACGCGATCGGCTATCCGGCCAACGCAAAGCTCCGCGACCTGTGGACCCACCAGAATGTTTCGGCCCGGAACGGTCAATACACCGCCATGGTTCCGCCGCATGGCGTCGTGATGCTGAAGGTGAGCCGTTAAATGCGACACCGCCGAGACACAGAGAGAGCGGAGAGTTGGATGGATTTGAGATCCAGGTGAACTCCACGTTCTCGGTGCTACGAATCTTTCCCTCATAGCAAAAGCCCCCGCCTCCGGGGGCTTTTGCCCTGGCTGAGCGCTATCCGTCTACTTCTTTGCCTGTGCGGAGTCAGGCTGGAACAATTCCACGCGCACGTGCCACTGCACCGACTGTCCCGGTTTCAGCGTGACCATGCCCGTGTTCATTCCGTGCCATTCCTTCCCAAATGGATCGGCAAAGTTGAACTGCTCCTCGATGGCCGCAAACTTGGCCGTTGGCGGTGAATACACCTGTACGGTCCGGATGTCGGGCGACAATCCCAGCACTTTCACGCCGTAGTTGCTCGCCGGATCGGTGAGAGTCACCTCCACCATGCCGTTGGTCCGATGCAGGTTCGACCAGTTGTCGTCCAGATAGGTGTCGTCCAGCGGAGCGCCCCTGGGTGCCAGAAAATCCCATTTCGTTCCCTTGACCGGCAGCAGTTTGCCCGTCGGAAAGACGTCCTGATAATTGTTCACCTGCGCCACCTGGTTGCCCGGCACGTGCAGCAGCGCCTGCGCCCGTTCGCCGCTTGGAATCGAGAAGTACGGATGCCAGCCGATCGCCATCGGCTCGTCTTCCGTGCCTACATTCTTCGCCACAATCTCCGCGTCGACTGCGCCGCCCGTGAGCGTGATCACGAAGCTCAGATCCGTCTTTGACAGCCAGTGTCCGTTAAAATCGCCCGCGTGGATCACGCCCGTCACGGTTTCTCCATCCGGAATCTTCACGGTCTGTACGTCCTCGACCGGCCAGTTCAGGATCAGCCCGTGCATTGCGTGCTTGTCTTCATCCGGATGCTCGCTGTTATGCCAGTTCGCGGGCAGCACGATTTTCTTTCCATGCCACTCGGTCGTGATGGTCTTCCCGTCCGGTGAGAGCTTCCCCAGAATGCGGTTTGGATAGGGCACCAGAAACGGAGCGCAGCAGCTGAAACTCGCGTTCCCATACGCATCGGCCGCAGAGCCGGGCGCCATGCGCTGCGCCAGTTCTTCCAGAGAGGGCGCCCACAGCACCGGAATCTCCCCTTTTCCGGGAACATCCGCCGTGATCTGGAAAACTTCCATGCCCCGCCCCGGGAGCACCGTCAGCGACAGGAACTCGGGTTTGGTTCCATTAGTCGTGGCGGCTCGCGTCAGCTTCACCACCGGCTGGCCGCCGATCTCCGGGGTTGACTGCGCCTGCGGAGTTGCCGACTCCGTCTCAGCCGGATTCGCCGGTGCTGTTGCCGTTTTTGAGCTCCTGCATCCTGCCATCAAAGCCAGGGCTCCCGCCAGAGCGGCCGCCGCCATTCCCATTCGCATCCGCATTGTGTCGCCGTCTCCTGCATATCAATAATTTCAAACACCCTGAAGCCCCTCATTGTACGCTGCCGACGCCCCACAAACCTGCATCTACAATCTGCTCGTGCCGGAAAATCCCGCAAATGCTGCCGCGCTGGCCGCTCTCAATCGCAGGGTTGTCGCCTGCGAACGCTGCCCTCGCCTGCGCAGCCACTGCACAGCGGTCGCCCTGAACAAGCGGCGCATGTATCGAGAATGCGAGTACTGGGGAAAACCCGTTCCCTCCTTCGGAGATCCGGCCGCACGCGTGCTTTTTGTTGGACTCGCTCCCGGCGCGCACGGCTCCAACCGTACCGGCCGCCCCTTCACCGGCGACGGGTCCGGCGATTTCCTCTATCCATTGCTGCACCGCGCTGGATTCGCGTCCCAGCCCAATTCCACGCATCGCGATGACGGCATGGTTCTCAGGGATGCCTGGATCACGGCCGTGGTTCGATGCGCGCCGCCCGACAACAAGCCGCTCCCTGGGGAGCTCGCCGCGTGCGCGCCTTTTCTGGATGAGGAGGTGGCCGCACTTCCACGGGTCCGCGCCGTTGTCTGCTTTGGCAAAATCGCCTTTGACGGATTCCTCTCCCATCTGGTGCGCACGGGCCAGATCACGCGCCGCACCGGCCTCGTCTTCGGCCATGCGGCGGAATACCGCGTCCCCGGCGATCGCTGGCTGCTGGCCAGCTACCACCCCTCGCTGCAGAACACCAACACCGGCAAGCTCACGCCTGCGATGATGCTTCAGGTCTTCCGCCGCGCGCGCCGGCTTGCCGGAATTTCTGCTCCGTAAATTCCTCACGGGCTGGGCATCTTCGTCTGCGCTGAGGCGCCTCCAACAGCAGGTCGAGGGAGCCACCAAGGTTCCCGCGCAAGAGGCCCAAACCCATGATCACGATCCTGATCGTTATCCTGCTCCTGATGCTCATCGGAGCGTTTCCCGCCTGGCCGTACAGCCGCAGCTGGGGCTATTACCCCAGCGGAGGGCTTGGACTGATCCTGCTCATCGTCGTCATTCTGTTGCTGCTGCGCGTCGTCTGAGCTCCCTGGAGGGCAAAAGAAAAGGGCCGGCGAACCGGCCCTCTCGCTGTTGCGTGGAACGACGGATCAGAAGTGCAAATACAACGATCCCTGCAGCACGCGCGGCCCTTCGCCGCTGCTGAGCGGGTTGTCGTTGCTTCCAATGTTGCCCATGCTGGACTGCGAGTTGATTTCACCGAAGGGTCCCGCCTGGTCGGTGATGTCGACAATTGGAGTGCCGAAATTCGGATGGTTGAACGCATTGAAGGCATCCGCCCGGAACATGACGTTCATGCTCTCGTGAATTGGGAAGGTCTTCCCGGCGCCCAGATCCAGGTCGAAGAATCCCGGCCCGTACAGATTGTTCCGGCTGCCGATCTCGAAACCGAGCGGCCCGGTATAGTCGGCGTTCGCCTTCTGCGGATTCGCAAAGGCATACAGCGGCTGCCCCTTCCCGCCATGCAGGTGAATCTTCATGTCTGCAGTCGAAGCGCCAGGGACCAGAAGTGCCGCAGCATTGTTCGCGTAGCCGGCGACGAAGGCGTTCGCCCCTGCGTTGTAGGGGTTCCCGGTGTGCCAGTTTGGTATCCCGCTGATCTGCCATCCTCCGACTAATTCGTTCAGCCAGATGGGGACATTGCTCGCCACCATCTGTCCGCGCCCGATCGGCAGGTCGTACATGAAGTTTCCAGTGAGGTTGTTCGCGATGTCGAAGTCCGAGTTCCCACGGCACTCTCTCGGCCGCAGCTCGTCGCAGATGAACCCATACCCGCCGAAGGCGATCTGGTTCCCGATCAGCGACGTGTTGTCGATCGAGTGCGACCAGGTATAGTTCAGGTCAAACTGCAGCCCGCTGCTCATGTTCTTGTGCAGCGTAATCAGCAGGCCGTTGTAGCTCGAAAAACCCTGGTTCGTGTAGAACGTGTCCTCCGAGAACTGCTGCGCCATGCCTACGTTGGGCGGAAGTGCCCCCGCTGCCGACAGAGCCTGCGTTGTATCCGCAAAATCTCCGCGGCCCACATAGGTGGATTGGGACCCCGCAACATAGTCGGTGTTGTTCGCGTAGCCATTTGCCTGACCGAATCCCGGCGTCAGTACATCCTCGTACCATGGCTGCGGCGTGATCGGAAGCCCCTTCCTTACCTCTTCTGAGATGTTTGTAAATGCCTGAGACATCATCTGCCCCGACTTCGTATCGGGAAAATCGATGAGCTGGCTGGAATCGACCTGCGCAAGCAGGCGTCGTCCCAGACGTCCGACATAGGTCATGCTCAACAGGAAGTTGTGGGGGAACTGCTGTTGAATTCCGAAGTTGTAACCAATCGAATAGGGCGTTTTCAACTGCGGATCGATGATCTCGTTGAACGTGCTGGCGGGAAGCCCATAGGGAATGAGCCCGCCGGGCGTTGCCGCCACATACGGGAGGAAGGGTGATGAGGAAATCGGCGCCGGCGGAGGAGCCGGTGGATTGTTCAGGCCTCCCCAGCGCGCATCGCTCTGGAAGGAGGTATACGCATTGCCGGGTGTCCCATAGTCCTGCGGGTTGCTCGCCTGGAACATGTAGGAAAACTGCGACTGCTGGTACTGCACCGCATTGATCACGGTCTGGTCGTAGACGATGTTCGCGCCGCCGTTGATCACCATCTTGCGGTTTCCCGGGGGTGTGAAGGCGAAGGCGAGCTTAGGCGCAAAGTTGTCGTATTGCGGGGAGTAGTAGCCTGGCCCATGGTTCGCCTTACCCCCCAGCACATATTCGATCAGCGGGATCGCGAGGTTGCCCGAAACCCCCTGGCGCGCCTGCGCAACCCGATCGCCGAAGTAGGTGTCGAAGTCGAACTTCTGGCTCGGATTGTCGTAGTACTGCGACATCGACTCGATGCCGTTCGCGTCATAGGGCACGCTGAAGAACTGCCACTGCACGCCGTAGGTCAGCGTCAGGCTTGGCGTCACCTTCCACGTATCGTTGATGTACGCCTCCGCCTCTTTGTAATGGTATTTGTGGTACTGCGGCGTTCCCTGCGGGATGGCATTCAGTTGGGAGTTGTAGTAGTACGTCGCAGAGTTTGCCGTCACCGGTGCCAGCGCCAGTGCAAAAGCACCGTCATAGAGCGCCGTCGAGTTACCTGGCGCTAAATCGGCCGGCCGCAGCGATGGCGTTCCCGTCGGGACGGACAGGCTGGGCGTGTACCCGCCCAGTCCGAGCGTGGGAGTGTTGTAGTTCAGGATCGTCCAGTCCAGCGGATGCGGCCACTTGAAATCACCGCCGAATGTGAAGCTGTGCGTCCCCTTCAGCCAGCTGAAGTTATCCCGCACCACCGGAATCGGGAACGTGCGCCCCTGCGCGTTGATCGCAATCGGGTACGGCGCGGTCAGAATCGCGCCGCCCGTTCCGTTTCCACCAAAGGTCTGGTACTGCGTCGGTCCAGTCGGATTGTATGTATCCGAGAACGCGTAATCTTCGGTGACGTCCCCTACGTACAGCTCGTTGATCATGTTCGGGGTGATCGTCCACGTGTGGTTGACAACCCAGGTGTAGCTGTTGTCGAGGAATGGGTGCGTCTCCGGATCGCCCGGGAACTGGATCGCGCTCTCCGTTCCATTCGTCCGGGTCCAGTGCCCCACTCCGTAGAGCTTCATTTTGGAATTGATGTTCCAGTCCACGCGGGAGACGAAGTTGTTTTCCTTGTACGGATAGGGCGCATCGAAGGCAAAGCCGCCCGTGTTGAGCGTGTCGCCCTCGCTCAGGTTGTTCGAGTGCGGATAGCGATTATTGAAGATGCTCTGCACACCGGCATTCCACCCGATTCCCAGCGGATCGAGCGATGCCACCTGTGACGGAGTCAACTGTGACAAGCCCCCGCTGGCGTTTTGATAGGTGATGATGCCGTTCCGGTAGCTGTCCAGAGGGACGGTCTGGTTGACGACATTCGAGAGCGTGTCGCGCCGCCCGTCGTAATCGAAATAGAAGAGAAGCTTATTCCGGAGTACCGGCCCGCCAATCCCGCCGCCAAACTGGTTGCGGATGAGGGGAGGCCGCGGAACCTGCGGAAATGCGT
Organism: Acidobacteriaceae bacterium; assembly: GCA_030041515.1. Lineage (GTDB taxonomy): Bacteria > Acidobacteriota > Terriglobia > Terriglobales > Acidobacteriaceae > Palsa-343. The sequence continues at coordinate 34,193 of JASHNS010000031.1, forward strand.
TGTTGTTGAACCAGGTGTTCGCCTCCATGGAACGATCGCGATAGTAGTCGAAGAGGTCTCCGTGGAAGTGGTTGGTGCCGCTTTTGGTCACCAGGTCGTACTCGCCGCCGCCGCCAGGACCCGAAGTCGAGAGATCCCCCGCCTCGACGCCGCGGAATTCCTGAACCGAATCCACCGGGGCATTCGCCACGATGGCGCCGAATTGGCCGGTTGCCATGTCATTGACATCCAGGCCGTCCAGCGTAACCCGGTCCTGGTCCACGCGCGAACCCGTCGCCGACCCGTCATTCGTGATGCCCGGCTGCTGGGTAAACAACGCCGCCGGGCTGTCCCGATCTTCCACCGGAAGGTCGTTCAGCATCGAGACGTCGAAGTTATTGCCCACGGTCGCATCGGTGGTATCGAGCGTCACGTTCGCATTCGAGGCCGACACGGTCACCGTCTGCGTCACACTGCCGACGGTCAACTTCACGTTCTCCGTGCGGATCACGGCGACGTTCATATAAACGCCCGCCACGGTCACGGTCTGGAACCCCGCATGGGTCACCGTCAGCGTGTAGCCAGGTCCCGGCTTCACTTCCTCGATCGTGTACACGCCGGACTGATCCGACTGCGTGTGATAGGTTGTGCCCGACTGAACGTCCCGCAGCACAATGTCCGCACCAGGGACCACTGCCCCCGACGTATCCGTCACAAGGCCGGTCAGGGTCGCCGTCTGGTTCTGCGCCTTCAGGGTTGTCATCCCCACCAGCAGCATTGCCGCAAATACAAGGATTCCAAATAGTTTTGTCTTTTTCATAAAAAGCCTCCAGAGCAATTCGCACAGCGAGAACATCGCCCAGCTGGCGCCTTCGCAGGAAGGAGCTCAGCGGACTGGCCGGGAGTTGCGAGTGGGTGCGGCGCACCAGCCCCAGAACTGGTACACCGAAGCGGAACAACGTCTGGGCTTAGCCAAAGAACAGCAAAACGGAAAGCTAAAGCTAATAACTAAGTAAGCAATTTAAGGACCACTCCGATGATTCGATTTTCACAGGCTCTTTTTCGCATAACTACTGCTTTTTTCATGCGATCACATTGGCGGTAACCTGTACGCATTACTTTTTTCCGTCACTGGATTATGATTTTTGGGATTTTTTGATGCTTCCGGGCTTCTCCGGTTCTAAGGTATCCGTTTGTAGATAATGGTCTTCGGAGGATCCAAACGTGTTTCGGCAAGCTCTGGCCTTTTCTCTTCTGGTTTTTCTCGTCGGCAGCGTCGCCCGGGCCCAGTCCGCCGAGGACGTCGCGGCAGCCGAAAAAACCCTCTCTGCTGCGCAGACGGAGGTCATCACCCGCCTCGGCGCACTGAGCGATCTGCCCGCAGGCCAGTGGCATTATCACGTCGGCACGCTTGCTCACGGCGAAGATCCAGCCCTCGACGACTCTTCCTGGCCAGTCGCCAAACCCAACAGCGAGTATCCGTCGGACTCCATCTGGTTCCGTCAGTGGGTGACCGTACCCAAAACCCTCGAGGGATACGACCTCACGGGCACCCGCATCTGGTTCCAGTTCAATGCCTGGGTGAACGGTCCTCTGCCGCAGATCATCTACTTCAACGGCCGTCGCGTGGCCATGGGCGACGACCTCGCGCCCATCGTCCTCTTCGATCAGGCCAAACCGGGTGATCGCGTGCTCATTGCAGTCAAGCTGCTCCGCACCGTCGACCAGAAGCACTTCGTCGACGCGCCCATGCAGATCGATTTCGCCGCAAACCGTCCGAGTCCTGAAGATCTCCGCGAAGAATTTCTCACTGCCGCGCTGCTCGTTCCCACCCTGTCGAAAAACATCGCCGCCGACCAGGCCACGCTCTCGAAAGGCATCGACCAGGTCGACCTCAACGCCCTCAGCGCAGGCAATCAGTCGCAGTTTGACGCTTCCCTGCGCGCCGCCCAGTCCACGCTGATGGCTCTTAAGCCGATGATGGACACCGCCACCCTGCACCTGACCGGCAACTCGCACATCGACGCCGCGTGGCTCTGGCCGTGGACGGAAACCGTCAACACGGTCCGTGACACCTTTGGCACTGCCATCCAGCTGATGGAGGAGTATCCCACCTACACCTTCACGCAATCAGCAGCCGCCTACAACAGCTGGCTGGCCAACGATTATCCCGATCTCAACGCGCAGATCGCCGATCGCATCAAGCAGGGGCGCTGGGAAGTCGTCGGCGGCATGTGGGTCGAGCCCGACCTCAACATGCCCGATGGCGAATCCACCGTCCGCTCCATCCTCATCGGGAAGCGCTGGTACCAGCAGCACTACGGCGTCGATGTGCGCATCGGGTGGAACCCGGATTCATTCGGCTACAACTGGCAGCTTCCGCAAATCTACAAGCGCACCGGCATTGACTACTTCGTGACCCAAAAGATGGCCTGGAACGACACCAACAAGCTGCCGTTGAAGCTGTTCTGGTGGGAATCGCCCGACGGCAGCAAGGTGCTCACGTACTTTCCGCATGACTACGCCAACACCAACCTCAATCCCGTGCGCCTCGCTGCCGATCTCGCCCAGGCGCGCAAGTTCTCGCCCGGCATGACCGAAATGATGGATCTGTACGGCGTGGGCGACCATGGCGGCGGCCCCACGCGCGCCATGCTCGACCAGGGCCTGCACTGGATGCAGCCCGATAAAGTCGTGCCCAAAATGCAGTTCGGCACCGCGGCGACGTATTTCTCCGCCATCGAAAAAGACATCGCGCCCGAATCCCGGACGTGGGATTACCGCACCATCGCGCAGGGCTACGTCAACCCCACTCCGGTCCCCGGCAAGATCGCCATCCCCACCTGGGACGACGAGCTCTACCTTGAGTTTCATCGCGGAACCTACACCACCCAAGCCCTGATGAAATGGAACCTGCGTCACGGACCGGAATGGACTCTCGACGCTGAGAAGGCCGCCTCACTGGCGTGGCTCGATGGCAGTTCCTACCCGGCAACGGAACTCACGAACGCGTGGAAGACCATCACGTTTAACGATTTTCACGACCTCGCCGCCGGCTCCGGTATCGGCGTCATCTACAAAACCGCGGCCCGGCAATTTCGCCAGGTCCACCGTGCCGATGAGTTGATTTCCTCAGCGGCTCTCTCGACGGTCGCCGCTCACGTCGACACGCAGGTCGCCTCCGGCGTCCCGGTTTTCGTCTTCAACCCGCTCGCCTGGGCGCGCACCGGCACTGTCAAGGTCGATGTTCAGATGCCGTCCGCAACCAGCGTTGTCTCCGTTCTCGATCCCCATGGCGCCGTATTGCCCTCGGAGATCCTCTCGAAGGACGCCGCGACGAATACCTTCCACCTGCTCGTCAAGGCGCATGACGTGCCTTCGCTCGGCTACGAAGTCCTCCGCGTCGTCCCCGGCGCGCGCCCGTTCCCGAGCGACCTTCACGTCCACGGCCTCACCCTCGAAAACGCCGCTCTCCGCCTCGTCATCGATCCCAAAACCGGCTGCATCACCAGCCTCTATGACAAAACGTCCGGGTTTGAGACCCTCGCCCCGAACACCTGCGGCAACGAGCTCCAGGCCTTCCACGATGTGCCGAAGCAGTACGATGCGTGGAACATCCAATACGACGCCTACGATCACCCGCCGGTACGTCTCACCCAGGCCGACTCCGTCCAGCTCATCGACAACAATCCCATGCGCGCCGTCGTTCGCGTCACGCGCCACTGGGACAAGTCGAAATTCGTTCAGGACATCGTCCTCGAAACAGGCTCCGATCAGGCCGTCGTCGTGAACAACATCGACTGGCACGAAACCCACATCCTGCTGAAGGACGCGTTCGCGCTCTCCGCCACCAGCCCCTTTGCCACGTTTGAGATTCCTTTCGGCAGCATCCAGCGCCCCACCACGCGCAACAACAGCTGGGAGAAAGCCCGCTTTGAAGACGCCGCGCAGCGCTGGGCCGACCTCGGCGACGCACAGCACGGCTTCAGCCTCATCAACGACTCGAAATACGGCTACGACGCCGTCGGCAATCAGCTCCGCCTCACTCTGCTGCGCTCACCCACCTGGCCGGATCCCAACGCCGACCGCGGCCCGCAGCACTTCAGCTTCGCGCTGTATCCGCATGCCGGCTCGTGGCGCGAAGCCATGACCGTCCGCCACGGCTACGATTTCAATTTCCCGCTCACGGCGATGCAGGTCCAGCCGCACACCGGCGCGCTGCCCGCCGAGCACTCCTTCGTCTCGGTCGCGCCGTCAGACATCGTTCTGACCGCCATGAAAAAGGCCGAGGACACCCATTCGCTCGAATTCCACTTCTACGAGTGGGCCGGCAAATCCGGCGAGCTGGCGCTGCGCGTCCCGCCTGGCGCCACGGGCGCGGTCGAGACCAACCTGATGGAGACGCCGGAGGGTTCCGCGCTGCCGATGCAGAACAACGAGCTGCGCTTGCCCTTCAAACCCTATGAGATTCTCGCCGTGCGCGTGGATTACCCGCAGTCGCCGGCATCCACCAGCGAGTAATATTGGCGATCCGCCTTCTGTCGATCGCCCCAGCGCGTTGGCTTGCGTTGGGGTGGTCGCCGCCGCCCGTGGCTGGCAACAGGCTTCCAGGCGACCATCCTGAAGAAAAGGCCCGGCTGGGAGCCCAGTACGTCTCCACGCGCCGGAGGCGCAACGCAGAATCAGTCCAGCACTTCAGTCCTGGGTACCGCCGCTCCAGTCGGACGAGTCCCGGAGGGACGACGCGAGCCATATCACCGCTACCCGGCCTTTAGCGAACCGATCCTTAGCTGACCGGCTCTTCGCTGGCCGGACTTCAGCTGGTTTAGGGCAGCCTTACCACCAGCCCGGTACTGATCTGCGTGGGTTGAAAGCCAATCCCAAGATTCTCCACGCGCTGCCACGAGTAATCGACCACGCGCCAGTCGATGTGCGGGAGAATCGTCAGATCCAACCCCGCGACCAGCGCGTAACTGAACTTCGTCCCCGCTGTGCGCGCCGATCCCTGAGCGATGACCACGCGCGATACGCCCCCGAGCGCCTCCGCATACGGCATCAGCGGCACCACGTGGGGATGGATTTGCACTCGCGGCTCGATGAGGTAGCTGTCGTCCTGCGCGTCGCCTCTACCCATCCAGTCGCCGCGCAAATCGAAACCGGCCTTCACGAACGGCACCCCCAGAGCGTTCCAGTAGAGCCCAGCCATCGGTCCATACTGCCAGTTCACATTGGGTTGATGAAAATCGGACGCCCCAAATCCGGCGTACAAACCAACCTGTGCCTGCGCGACTACGCAGGACACCGCCATCAAAACCGCGACTCCCAGCACTCGTTTCATGCGATCGGCCTCCGGAATTTGTTGCGATGACTGCGGAGGATTGGATGCGGGGCGATTCAGGAGGGGTAGCAGAATGGTTACGAAAGAGGGCAGAACTCGTTGATCGCACAAACAAAACGCCCCGGCTCGTCACCGGGGCGCTGTCTGTGCCGATCAGTGATTCCTGAACGCTGTCTACAGGTGTTTGGACATCACCTCGTCCAGCACCTTTTTCGGCGGACGCGTCCGGCTCTGCGGCAGCAGGGCCAGAGGCTCATCGACCAGATTCAGCAGATCGGTAAACGCGGGCTTCTGCGTGTCAATGTAAAACACGCCGGTCAGGATCTCGTTGTTCTCGTGCGCTTCCATCAGCGTCCGCACGGCCACGGCGCGATCCGTCGGATCGTAATTCTCCGGCAGCTTTTTCAGCCGCAGGTGCGACCCGTCGTGCATCTCGACGTCGAAGCTCGATCCCTCTTCGTACTCCACGTCGATCTCTTCGAAGCTGGGCACGAACCCCACTTCCCCAACCGGTTCCTCGTGGTCCTGCATGTATTTGTAGCTGCGCGTCGAACCTTCATGATCGTTGAAGGTTACGCAGGGCGAGATCACGTCGAGCATCACGGTGCCCTTATGCGCCATGGCCGCCTTCAGCATCGTCAGCAGCTGCTTCTTGTCGCCGGAGAACGACCGCCCCACAAACGTCGCGCCCAGCTGGATCGCCAGCGAGCATGTATCGATCGCCGGCAGATCGTTCACCACGCCCGTCTTCAGCTTCGATCCGATATCCGCCGTCGCCGAGAACTGCCCCTTCGTCAGCCCGTACACGCCGTTGTCTTCAATGATGTAAATCAGGTTCAGATTGCGCCGCATCAGGTGCACGAACTGCCCGATCCCGATCGACGCCGTATCGCCGTCGCCGGAAACGCCCAGCCCCATCATCGTCCTGTTTGCCAGCAGCGCGCCCGTGGCCACCGACGGCATGCGCCCGTGCACGCTGTTGAAGCTGTGCGCCCGCGACAGAAAATACGCCGGGCTCTTCGACGAGCAGCCGATCCCGGACAGCTTCATTACCCGCTCCGGCTGCACGCCCATCTCGTACAGCGCATCGATAATGCGCTCCGAGATCGCGTTGTGCCCGCAGCCCGCGCACAGCGTGGTTTTGCCGCCGCGGTACTCGAGGACCGGCAGCCCGATCCGATTCACTTTAGGTCCTGGCGTAGCGGTCGCTGCCATTAGATCCCCTCCTGCAATACGATTTCGTCTGTGACGGAGCGCGCATCGATCGGTAACCCGTTGAAGTGCCGCACGCTGCGCAGCTTCGTCGTCTCCGCCGGCGGCAGATCCAGCTTCAGCAGGCTCAGCATCTGTGCGTCGCGATTCTGCTCGACGATGTAGACCCGCTCGTGCGACTCCACAAATTCGCGAATCTCCTTCGCAAAGGGATACGCCCGGATGCGCAGGTAATCCGCCTCCACGCCGTATTCCTTCTTGAGCTGATCGCGGCTCTCCATCACGGCGAAATCCGACGTGCCGTAGGCGATGATGCCCACCTTCGACTTGCCCGTCTGCACCACAACCGGCGCCGGAACCAGCTTCCGCGCCGTCTCGAATTTCCGCGCGAGCCGCTCCATCAGGTTCTGGTAATCTTCCGGCCGCTCGCTGTACTGCGCCCGCTCATTGTGCCCGCTGCCCCGTGTAAAGTAGGCCGCCTTCGGATGGTCGGTCCCCGGCAAGGTGCGGTACGGAATCCCGTCGCCGTCCACGTCCTTATACCGGCCCCACTCGGCCGTCTTCGCCAGTTCTTCGGCGGTCAAAACCTTGCCGCGGTTCAGCGGCTTCTCCGGATACTCGAACGGCTCCGACATCCAGTTGTTCATGCCCAGATCCAGATCGCTCAGCACAAAGACCGGTGTCTGCAGCTGCTCCGCCAGATCGAACGCCGCGCCTCCAAACTCAAAGCATTCCTTTACATTCGCCGGCAGCAGCACCGGATGCTTTGTATCGCCATGCGACAGGAAAGCGACCGACAGCAGATCGGCCTGCGAAGTCCGCGTCGGCAGGCCCGTTGACGGCCCCACGCGCTGAATGTCGAAGATCACGCCCGGCAACTCGGCGAAATAGCCGAGTCCCGCAAACTCCGCCATCAGCGAAATGCCCGGTCCCGACGTCGCCGTCATCGATCGCGCTCCGGCCCAGCCAGCGCCCAGCACCATCCCGATCGCTGCCAGCTCGTCCTCGGCCTGCACCACCGCGAAATTCGCCTTGCCGTCCTCTTCGATCCGGTACCTCTTCAGCAGATCGATCAGCTGCTCCACCACGGACGACGACGGCGTAATCGGATACCACGTCACCACCGTCACGCCGGCGAACATCGCGCCCAGCGCGCACGCCGCATTGCCGTCGATGATGATCTTCCCCGCGGTCGCATTCATCCGCTCCACCTGGAACGGATCCTGCTTCGGCAGCGACTGCGCAGCGTAATCGTAGCCCGCCTGCACGGCGGCAAAGTTCAGGTCCGCGGCCTTCTGCTTCTTCGCAAACTGCTTGCGGACGGAATCCTCAACGGCCTTCATGTCCAGCTGCAGCAGCTTCGCGGCCACGCCCACGTACACCATGTTCTTCACCAGCTTGCGCAGCTTGGCCTCCGCGCAAACCGCCGCCGTGATCTTGTCGAAGGGCACCGGATAGCACACCACATCGTCGCGGTACTGCTTCAGGTTCAGGTTCTCTTCGTAGATCGCCGCCGATCCCGGCCGCAACGACAGAATGTCTTCCCGCGCCGTCTCGGCGTTCATCGCGATCAGCACGTCGATCTCTTTCTTCCGCGCAACGTACCCGAATTTGCTGGCCCGGATCGTGTACCAGGTCGGCAGTCCCGCGATATTCGACGGGAAAAGGTTCTTCCCGCTCACCGGCACGCCCATCGCGAAGATGCTGCGCAGCAGCACGCTGTTCGCCGACTGCGAACCGGACCCGTTGACGGTGGCTACCTGGATACTGAAGTCGTTAATGACTGGCTTGGAAGGAACTGCGGAGGAGGCAGCAGGCTCGCCGTGCGTCGCCGGAGCAGACGGGGCGCCGGCATTGGTGGTCGCCATGTGGCGGGATTCCCTTCAGATCGATATCAGAAGGAGCTTTTGGGGCTCTTTCTGACTATCTATTATACCGGCGCGATCGGGCCCGGTACTCAACCCGGCAACACCGCCTGATCTTTCGCAAACCAAAGTCATCGCTCCCGCGGCGAAGCGCTCTCTGCTACATTGGTCGCGATGTCCATCGCCGACGACCTCGCCCGCATCGCGCTCCAGGAACAGAAGTTGCACTTCTCCGCGTTTGACGAGGAGACGGCATGGCATCTGGGATCGCGCCTGCGCTCGCTTGCCCTTGAACGCGGCCTCTCCCTCGTCATCGACATCCGCCGCCCCGCGCAGCAGCTTTTCTACACTGCCCTGCGCGGCACCACGCCGGACAATCCTGAGTGGGTGCGCCGCAAGAGCAACGTCGTCTTCCGCTTCCAGCGCAGTTCCTACGCCGTTGGCCTCGAAATGGAGCAGAAGCAGTCCACGCTGCAGGAGCGCTACGGTCTCCCGCTGGCCGACTACGCCAGCCACGGCGGCAGCTTCCCCATCCGCGTGCGCGGCGCTGGATTCGTCGGCGCGGTCACCGTCTCGGGGCTGCCGCAGCGCGACGACCACAACCTGGTGGTCGAGGCCCTCTGCGCCGAACTCAGCGCCGACTACGCTGGTCTCAAGTTGGATCAGCAAGAGGAATAGAGCCCCCACAACCTGGCCTGAGCGAAGTAGAAGGCTCTGCCTGAAGCTGGCAGAGATGGGGAGGCGCAACTCTCACCGCTTCTTGATAAAGCCGCCCGTATGCAGTTCCGCCCAGGCCTGGCGCAGCTCTTCCGGCGTGTTCATCACGATTGGGCCCTGCCACGCCACCGGCTCCTCCAGAGGCTGCCCGCTCACCAGCAGGAAGCGGATGCCTTCCGGACCCGCCTGCACCTGGATCTCGTCGCCGCGATCGAAGAGCACCAGCGAGTGGTTCCGCGCGTCGTACACCGGCTGCGCGTTCGGGTCCGCGCCGCTCTCGGTCAGCACGGCCTGCGGCTGGCTCGCGTCGCGAAACGTCCCCGCTCCGGCAAAGACGTAGGCAAAGGCGTTCCGCGTGGTCTCGACCTTCAGGCGCCGGCGCTGGTTGGGCGGGACCGAGATATCGAGATACTGCGGCTCCGCAGCGACGCCGTCCACTGGCCCGCGCTTGCCCCAGAACTCGCCGCAGATGATCCGCGCCGTGGTGCCATCATCGTCCGTGACCTCGGGGATGGCGCTCGACGGGATGTCCTGGTAGCGGGGGTCGGTCATCTTCAGCCGCGAGGGCAGGTTCGCCCAGAGCTGAAAGCCGTGCATGCGCCCGCGCTCGTCGCCCTTCGGCATCTCCTGGTGCAGGATGCCGCTGCCGGCCGTCATCCACTGCACGTCCCCGGCGGTCATCTTGCCCTTGTTGCCCAGGCTGTCGCCGTGCTCGACCGAGCCGGCCAGGACGTAGGTGATGGTCTCGATGCCCCGGTGCGGATGCCACGGGAAACCGGCCAGGTAGTCCTCCGGGCGCTCGTTGCGGAAGTCGTCGAGCAGCAGGAAGGGGTCGAACTCTTTGGTCTTGCCGAAGCCGAAGGCGCGCTCCAGGCGCACGCCGGCGCCTTCGAGGGTGGGCTTGGTGGACAGGATCTCTTTAACGGGTCGCAGGGACATGGGTGCCTCCGTCCGGCCCTGGGGAAGGCCAGGATTCACAGCCGGGTTAGCCGGGGAATCAAAGCATCAGATGTGCCAGGGAGAAGAAGGATTCAGGGCCTGAGGTCATATCGTAACTAAGTGGTATAAGACATTGATTTTATGGTCTTCCAATGGCAGTTTCATGGAGTACCGAGAAAGGAATGTTCCGTAATCAACCGGTTAATAGACCAGGACTTGGCTCTTCGGCAAGCGGAGGCGCTGCCACGCCACGAACCTGCCGACGACTCGCCCCTGCGCCGGAGGCGTGATTCCGGGCCCAGGAGCCGAAAAAGGGCGGCGGCCGGTGGCCGCCACCCCAGATCGCGATTACGCCAAGCTCAGCGGGTCCCGCTCTTTTCGGACTCGCGGTTCCGCTCGTTGCTTTGCACGTCCTTCTTCGGCGGCTGATTCGACTGCTGGCTTTGCTGGTGGGTCGGCTGCTGGTTCTGCTGGTGGGTCGGCTGCTGGTTACGGCCCTGCTCACCCTGGTTGCGGTTCTGTTCCGACGATCCCCGGTTGGACTCGCTGGAGTGCGAGGAAGAACCAGACTGTTGATTATGAACATCTTCTCTATCGTTCGCCATCGTTTCAGTCTCCTTATCCTCTATAGGATGCGAGAGGCGAACCGCGCAGGTGCTCCGGCGGTGACAGATGATGTGTCTGATGTGTCGACTTGCCGCCGCGTGTTCCTGAATGCCATTACCCGTCCAGGGCATTCATTCCTGCCCGGGCCAGACGCAGCGTACCGGGAAGATTGAGTTCTGTCAGAATGGAGCCAGTCCGAGGAGGCATCGATGCCGACCTGCACCCATCTGAAAGACGCCAAAATCACCACCACCAAAACCCACGTCTGCCCAGAGTGCGTGGAGATGGGCGACCGCTGGGTCCATCTGCGCCTCTGCATGGAGTGCGGGCACGTCGGCTGCTGCGACTCATCGAAGAACAAGCACGCGACGAAACACTTCCATAAAACGAAGCACCCTGTGATGCGCTCCATTGAGCCGGGCGAGAGCTGGATGTGGTGCTATGTGGATGAGGCCATGGTGGGCGAAGCCGGGCGGGGCTGAAATGTACAGGGGAAAGCGAGCAGGTTATCCGCAAAAGTTACTCGCGGGTCCCGCATTTCGATCGCCTGCCTGAAATCGCCCTCTTAGTTACTCGCGAGTTACTATCATTTCCCAATCCGTTCCTGATCAGAGTAAGCCAGCGGAAAGTGGTTGCCCCCTCGCACGGTAAATTTCGTAAGCCGCGGCCGAGCCGGCTGATTCCGCCTGGTTTTTGCGACGGCAAATCGTGTGTCGTTCGCATCTACCCCGCCAGATAGTCCTCGGCATTGCCACCGGGCAATGACAAAAAAACAACGGAGGGTAGGAGCATGCGATTGATCACAAATCTCACGGGAACACTTATCATGGCAGGTCTGGCGGCTTACGCCTGCAGCCCACGTGCTGCGTCGGCGCAGCCGATGAGCAGAGCCGGGATAACATTCGCCGCGCAGCAGGACCAGACAGCGCCCCCCAAGCAGGAACAGGCGAAGCCGCCGAAGGAAAAGAAACCGGCTAAAACTTCCAGGGAGACCACGAAAGCGAAGCCTGCCAAAGAGCTGAAGAATGCAAAGGCAGACAACGCCGATCGCGATCAGCATGCGCAGCAGCCGGATAACAGCGATCGTCACCAGCAGAATGACAAAGCGCAGCCCGATCGCGCGCAGAATGGGCACAATCAGGGCGGAGGCGCGCACGGCCGCATCTCTGACAGTGCTTACAGGGCCCACTTCGGGCAGCAACACCACTTCGCGGTGCGGCGGGTCGTGACGACCACGCGCATCGTGCCGAACCAGACGCAGTTTGTATACGGCGGGTACACGTTTATCTTTCTGGATCCCTGGCCGCCGGAGTGGGCGATGACGGACGATTGTTATATCGATTACGAAGATGGCGAGTATGTGCTCATCGACCTGGCGCACCCCGGCGTGACGATCGCGCTGGAAATCGGCGGATAAGCGGCCGGTCCACGCCCCCGCAGGAGCACGCTGTACAGGACGGGCATTGCAGCATTCGGGAGTTGGCGGTCCAGCTCCCGAGTCGCCCGCTCTGTGACACCAGTGATGCCCGGGAAGATGCAATGGAATTCGCCGCGGTAGATTCATCGCCCCACGATGTGACCGGCGACACGGTTTTCGTCTGCGGTCTCCGCCAGAATGATTCGAGGGATCTCATGAATCGGCTGAGTCTGCTTCTGTGGCAATCGGTGGCCCTGCTCTGGACCGTCTTCACCGTGGTGACCTTTGCCGTGGTCTCGGTGCTGATCCTCCGCACGCCTGCGTTTCCCCTGGGAGTCACCTTCGTCTCCACGCGCGGGCTCGCGGGCCTGTGGATCACGCTGCCCAGCTTTGCTGTCGGCGTTGCGGGTCTGATCCTGACGCTGGCCCACCGTGTCAGCGGAGCACGCTCTTTGTTGGCGTATTCCGCCTTTTGGACCGTATCGTTCGCAGGCGCAGTGGTCGTCAAGGTGCCGACGCTCATCCACCAACCCCTCCACGTCTGCCTCACCGGAACCTGCGCTACCTTGCCCGTTACCTTCGTGATGCTGGTCGCTTTCCTGCTCAGTGCCGTTTGGTTTGGGCGCACATCGTTCGTCCGATTCGCCTGAGCCGGACGCTGCCGAAAGGGACCGGGCATTTTCTGCGATGAGATTTTGGGGGAGTATTCAGTCGGCAGGACGCCGGGCTACTGGCGGCTGGCGAGCAGCAGCCCCCAGCAGCCGAGCAGAACCAGTCCAGAGCCGGCGGTGAGGAGCAGCAGGAGCGGGGCAGCTATTTCCGGGCGGGCCGGCAGCGCACCGATGAGGACGGTGGGGACGAAACGGAACGCGCCCCAGGCGGCGGCGAGGACAGCGCAGAGGAGTCCGATGGCCTGCATGATGCGCACCGGGCGCTGGGCACGGCGGAGAGCCTCCGCACGACGGCGGCGCTCGGCGCGAAACCAGACGAGCGAAACCGGGGGCGACTGACCGGCAGCGCAAACAGAGGCGGCATAGGCGCGGAGGGACTGGCGGAGAACATCGTCAGTGGATTGGTTCGAACGCATCGGATCGGCGGGGCGGTTCACGGGGTTGCTCCTTCCCTGCTCAGGTAGTGGCGGGCGCGGGCGCGGGCGCGGAAGAGCAGCGTCCGGACGCTGAGACGACTGAGGCCGGTGGAGGCGGCTATCTCGGCGTGGTCCATCTCTTCAACATAAGCCAGCCAGAGCAGCTGGCGCTCGCGGGGGCGCAGTTGGCGCAGCATGGCCTGGATGTCGACCGCGACGTGAAGAGCGGGCGCGGTGCCCTCCTCCGGCGGCTCAGCGAAAGGCTCGCCGGCGCCGGCGCGCCAGCGGTCGCGCAGCAGATTGGTCGCGATCCGGAAGAGATAGCGGCGCAGAGCCTGCGGATCCGTAGCGAGCGCGGCGAGCGAGGGCCAGCGCAGCAGGAGCCGGCAAAAGCTCTCCTGCAACAGATCTTCGGCGACGTCGCGGCGGCCGCAGCCGGCGATCAGATAACCGAGGACGGGGCCGGCATTGGCGTCGTAGAGGATCTGAAAGGCCTGCTCGGCCAAGGGCTCCACAGGCGCAGCCCGGTCGTCCGGCAGAGGGGCCGCCATGGCGTGGAGATCACCCGTTGCGTTCACGGCTGAGCAGTCCGAGGCGGCGAGAAACCGCAAGGCTGGTCGCGGCGGCGGCAAGAAAACCGACCCCAAGGCCGATAGCTCCTAACCCAACGATGATAAATCCGGAGTCCGGATCGTAGACGTGGTGGTGCACCAGAAGCATGGCCACGCCGAAGAAGAACAGGACCATGCCGGCCTGCAGAGCGAAGAGGACGCGGCCGAAGGGCCGTTCGCGCGGGGCCTCCTCGAGCGCAATGGACTCCAGGAACTGGCGGCCGACATCGCTGGAGGCGAGCGTCAGCAGAGACTGGGCGGAGTCGATGCGCTCCAGCACTTTCGCGTGGAGGCTGGCCCGGGCCTTGGCAATCAGATAGCGGCGCAGCGTGCTGAACAGAATCCAGATGATCCAGATGAAGCAGGTGCCAATGATGGCGTCCTGCATGACGTCCCAGAACCTCATAGAGTGCCTCCCAGGAAATAGGTTCGTGAAGATGATTTGTTCACTGGGTATAACGGGCGACAGGCGGGATGGTTGACAGGGGCCGGCAGATTCTTTTCCGGACGATCCGTAGTCGGTAGTCGGTAATCGTTGCCCACGATCAGGAACCGGCTGATTCGCCGGCCGCTGACTACCGACGACTACGGTCTTTCTGGCTACCGGCGGCTGGCTGGCGGCATCTGTTTGTTTATGATCCGCAAACTCAAATCCGGTGAATATCGGCTGTACTCGAGGAAGAAGAATCCATCAACCGGCAAGCGGCGCAACCTGGGGACGTTCAGTTCGCGCGAGAAGGCCGAGCAGCACGAGCGCGCGGTGCAGTACTTCAAGAGACACTGACCGCGATGCCGGCGAAGAAGAAGAGCGCTGCGAAGAAGCCTTCGGGGACCGCTGCGAAGAGGTCCCGGGCAAAGTCTCCGGGACGGAGCGCGCGGTCCAGCGCGAAGAGACACGCGAAGGGCGCATCCCGGCGCTGGGTCAAGGACGTCACGACGGACTCGACGCACCCGGAGAAGGGGCTGTTCACGAAGAGCGCGCCGGAGATCGCGCGTGCGCTGGCGTCGAAGAAGGTGTCGCCAAAGGGGCCGTCGTCCGGGATGCGTATGCTGACTTACTTCATCAACCGGGGCGGCAAGGGGCTAAGCGCGAGCCGCAAGAAGGAACTGGAGCGGGCAAAGAAGCTGCTGCACGAACGGATCGAGAAGGAGAAAAGCCAGTGACCAGCGATCAGGCCATTGGCCCCGGTTCCCGGCGCTTGGGCTATCGATCGTCCCCCGGGGCTGATCACGGTTCTCTGATCACGAATCGCTGACCTCTCGCTTCTTCCAGCGCGCCACGGCGAAGACAGCGACGCCGCCGAGAATGAGCGCGAGCGTCGAAACCAGCACTTTCATGACGGACATCACTTTGTGCGGGTCGTCGGGCGCGGGGAAAACCGAAAAGACGATGGTCCCCGCAGTCGAGAGGAATCCGATGGCAGCGAGCGTGAGCGCGACAGGCCGTCCGCCGGGAACGCGGCTGGCTTCCGGAGCTGCGGGGCGGTTTTGCACGCGCGCCATCGCCGCGAAGAGCACCAGATACGGCAGGAAATAGGTGATGATGCTCATGCTGACGAGCACGTCGTAGGCGCCGCGGACAGTGGTTCCGGCCTGGCCGAGGATGGCGACGAGGATGCCCGCGAGTCCGTAGACGGCGATGGCGACCCACGGCGTGCGAAAGCGCGGGTGGATGCGGCCGAAGGCCGGCGGCAGGTAGCGATCGATCCCGGCGACAAAGGGCAGGCGCGAGGTGGACGACAAGAACGAGGCCGCGCCGCCCACGCAGTTGAGGGCGATCAGCAGCGCGAGGGCGATGCCGAGCCACGGGACGCCGAGGCGGAGGCAAAGGCTCGAGAGTCCGCGCATAAATCCATCGACACCGGCGATCTGCCCGGCGGGCAGCGCGATGAGCAGCGCGACCGTGCCGATGATGTAGCCGAGTGCGATGACGGCTCCGCCGGCCAGGAGTGCGCGGGGGATCGTCCGGCGAGGCTGCTCGATCTCCTCGCCCATGAACGAGCCGCTTTCGCAGCCGGCGAAGGCAAAGAAGAGCGTGGACCAGAAGAGCGCATCGCGAACGGAGAAGTGCGGAGCGAGCGCAGGCGCGGAGAAGTGCGTGGCCGAGCCGAAGCGGTGCGCTGCGACGGCGGCGAGGCCGATGAGGATCGCAATGGGCAGCCAGCTTCCGAAGGAGCCGACGTTGTTGAGCCACTTGCCGGCGCCGAGGCCGACGATGTTGACGGCGGTGATGATGGCGAGCAGAACCGCAGCGAAAGACATGAAGTAGAGCGGGCTGGAAGCCAGGCCGGCGTGGCCGGATCCGGTGGCGAAGAGAGCCGCGGCTGCGCCGAAATAGAGGACGGCGGCAAAGTAGGGCAGGTTGGACATCCAGTACATCCAGGCGGAGAGGAATCCGGCGAAGTCGCCGAAGCATGCGCGGGCCCAGACGTAGAGACCCCCTTCCTGCGGATAGCGCGAGGAGAGCTCGAAGACGCTGGCAGCGAGGGGGAGAAAGAAGCCGAGGAGCGCGATGATCCAGACGAAAAGGCTGGAGGGTCCGGCGGCGGCGGCCGTGGCGACCCAGCGCACGCTGAGCCCGGTGACGATATAGAACGCGGCGAGATCGCGGAAACGGAGCGCCCTTTTGAGGCGTGGCGGCTGGGAATCCAGCGGCGCCGCGCCGTGCGGCGATTGCGTGTCGAGCGGGACTTTTTGAGACGGTGCGCTCAAGAAGACCTCTGAGGGTTCCTGCCAGTATGCATGGGCGGAGGGTGTGCGGGCGAGAAAAACGCGTTGACCTGGGCGCTTGCGTTCCGTACAAAGGAAAATCATGAGCAGAAGGATCGTGGTGCTGGGGGCGGGGCGCGTGGGGAAGGTGATCGCCGCGGATTTGTCGCGGGAGTTCGAGGTTACCTCGGTCGATATGAATGGCCAGGCGCTGGAATCGCTGGGGGCGAGTTATCCGGTGAAGACGCGCGTCGCCGATCTGGGCGAGGCGCAGGCGGTGACGGGCGCGATCGCGCAGGCGGATCTCGTGATCTGCGCGGTGCCGGGATTCATGGGATTCGACACGCTCAGGACCGTGATCGAGGCCGGGAAAAACGTCGTGGATATTTCGTTCTTTGCGGAGGACGCGTTTGAACTGGACGACCTGGCGGCGCAACGCAGGGTGACCGCTGTGGTCGATTGCGGGATTGCGCCGGGGACGCCGGATTACCTGGCTGGACACCTGGCGGGGCAGATGCAAATCGAGGATTTCACCTTCATGGTGGGCGGCCTGCACTTTCACCGCACGGGGCCCAATGGTTATCTGCCGACCTTCTCGCCCACCGATGTGTGGGAGGAGTACACGCGGCCGGCACGGTATGTGCGGGATGGAAAGCTGATCACGATGCCGCCGCTTTCGGAGCCGGAGCTGGTGGAGTTTCGAATCGACGGGCATCATCTGTGGCTGGAAGCGTTCAACACCGATGGGCTGCGGTCGCTGATCACCACGATGGCGGGGCGCATCCCGAATATGAAGGAGAAGACGCTGCGGTTTCCGGGGCACATCGCGCACATCCGGAAACTGCAGGAGACGGGCGCGGAGTGGGTTCCGGACAAGTGGACGCCCGAGGAAGACGAGGACGAGTTCACGATCATGCGGATCGTGATGCGCGGAACGCAAGGCGGGCGCCCGAAGACGATCACGCACACGGTATTTGTGACGTACGATCCGGCGACGCAGTTCAGCTCCATGTCGCGGGCGACGGGATACTCGTGCACAGGCGTAGCGCGGTGCGTGCTGGAGGGGGCGTATCGTCGGCCTGGGATTTCGCCGCCGTCCTATGTGGGCGAAGCGCCGGGGTGCATGGAGCGAATTTTTACGCATTTGAAGGCGCGGGATATTGTGTTCGAGCGGGAAGAGGCGGCCGGATAGGGATGGGCACCCGCCCTGTTGCAAAATCGGCGACAAGGTGAAGGTGGGGCACCCGCGAGACAGGGGCTGAAGCCCGGCCTGTATTGGGCACTGATCGACACGACTGAAAGTCGTGCTCTGATACAAGGCACAGGGGCTGGAGGCAGAATCCAATGGTTCCCTCCCCACTTCTTACAAAATGAGAGAGACGTCGGGCACCCCAGGGAGTTCTCTCCCCTGAGACAAAGCGGCCCCCTGCTCCCTGATCCGGGTCCTACACGCGATCCACTTACACCCTGTACCCTAGCTCCGTGGGCTTTCGCGATTTTCTCGGCAATGAAACGTCCGTCCGGCACCTGCGGGAGGCGCTGGCTGCGCAGCGGCTGCCGCACTCGCTGATCCTGAGCGGTCCGCGGGGCGCGGGGAAATACACGCTGGCGATCATGCTGGCGCAGGCGGCGAACTGCCTCGATCCAAAACAAACCGACGGGCTGCCGGATTTCTGCGGCACATGCTCGAACTGCCGCCGCATCGGCCAGGCGATGGACCTGGATGCGCGGGTAGCCGAGGCGGTGGCGGCACGCGACGAGCTGCGCGACGCGGACAAACGCGACACCCGCGTCCTGATTCAGACGCACCCGGATGTTCTGGTGATTCCGCCCGATCCGCCTCAGCTGCTCATCAAGGTGGGGCAGGTGCGGACGCTGATCAGCGAAATCTACCGCATGCCGGCGGAGGCGCGGCGGGCGATGTACATCTTTACCAGCGCCGCGTTCATGAAGGAAGCGGCCAACTCGCTGCTGAAAGTGCTGGAAGAGCCGCCGGCGCACGCCACCATCGTGCTGTTGGCGGAAAACACCGGCGAGCTGCTGCCGACGATCCGGTCGCGGGCGGGAATCTTCCGGCTGGGGGCGATTCCTGTGGAGCAGATCGAGGGTTTGCTGGCCGAGCGGCGCAACGAACTGAAGCCGGCGGAGCGGATGCTGGTGGCGCGGCTGGCGGAGGGCGCCGTGGGGCGGGCGCTGGGCTTTGATCTGGCGGCCTGGCTGGCCAGCCGCGCCGATGCGCTGACGCTGCTGCGCGGGTCGCTGGGGGACTCGGACTGGTCGTCGCTGTTCCGGGCGACAGAAACCTACCGGGCCGGAGCGGAGGGCCAGGAAAAAACCGAGGGCCTGCTGCGGGCAGCGGCTTCCCTGCTGGAAGATTTGCTGCTCCTGAAGGCCGGAACGCCGGATTTGGTGCGGAATCCGGACCTGAAGAAGGAGCTGACCGGGATGGCCCAGGCCGTCAGCTACGAGTGGATCGAGGGAGCGGCGCGCGGGCTGCGCCAGGTGGAGTCGGGGATGCGGCGCAACCTGCTGCGCTCGCTCTCGCTGGACAGCTTTGCGGCGCAACTGGCGGGGTCGTCGACATGAAAATCCGGTCAGCGTGACGGTTTGGACGGTTTCCCACAAGCGAGTAGGAGTAGGATTGCGGCAGAATCTCTCCAGGAAATTGGCCCGGCGTGCGACGCGGGAATGGTTTCGCGCATCACACAGGCATCATTGTCTTGTAAGGATTGTGGGGAAAATGTCCCAACTGTCTGCCTCCTCAGTACCACCGCTGAGTAGTCCCAAACGGGCAGCCAAGCCTGCGCCGGTGCTGGTGCCGCCTGCGAAGCCCGCCCCAGAACAGCCGCGCGAACTGGACATTATCGGGCCGCGGAAGCTGATCCGGCCGCATTTGCCGGAGGGAGCGCAGCGAGCGCGGCGCTTCTCGCGGCACGACGAGCCAGCCCTGGTTTCGCACGGGAACGCCCTCCCGACAGCGACGGTGCACGACAGCTCCCATGCCGAGTCATTTTATTTCCAGAAGCAGGTGCAGGCGCGGACCCCGATGGTCTTCGTGCTCGAAGACGGCGAGCGGATCGAGGGATGCATCGAGTGGTACGACCGGCACGCGATCAAGGTGCGGTGCTCTGCGCCGTCGACTCAACGGCTGAAGGGGCCGCGCGGGAACGAGGGCGGAACGCGGATGATGATCTATAAATCCAGCATCAAGTACCTGCATAAGACGGGGGAGAATTTGTGAGGCAGGGTATAGGGGATGGGGTTTAGGGTATAGACGGCGTGGCCTGGGAGCCACGCCGTTTTCCATTGAGGGCAGCTTTTACGGTCTACGGTCTACGAGTTACGGTCTATCGCTTGCCGCCGGGGTCGTACTGAAAGCACTGGTCGAAGGGGACACCGAGCGCCAGAGCGACTTTGAAGGCGGTCTCGAGCGACGGCGAGTACTTGTCCTGCTCCATGGCGATGACCGTCTGGCGCGTGACGCCGACCTGGTCGGCGAGTTCCTGCTGCGTCATTTGTCTGGCTGCCCGCAGTTCCCGAATGCGATTGCGGATGGCGGACATCACAGCCCCCTTTTGTAAGCGACGATCTGCGCCACGGTCTTGGTGATGTCGGCGATCACTACCATGCCAAAGAAGACGTTGAGGAAGTGCAGCGCGACCCAGGGATTGTGGATCGGAAACCGGCCCATCACCGCGTGAACCCAGAGCAGGCCGAGGCCAAGGACCATCAGCGACACCAGCATCAGGTAGCCGGCGCGATAACCGCGCAGCTCGATGAGGCGGTCGCGCTCATCCGTGGTGCGGTTGCGCGTGGCGGCGGCGATGATGGACTGCAGGACGATCTGCAGCACGATGATCGCGACGATCATGCCGGCGACTTTGTTGACTGAGTTCTGGCGGTGCAGGAAGAAGTAGGGGCCGTAGACGACCAGCTCGGCAACGAGCGACGCATAGAGGGACTTTTCGCGATAGGACAGGGACATGTGGCTGGCTCCGGTGTCAAATTTATTTGACATCAGGAGCGTAGCGCGGGTTGGGGCGGATGTCAAATATTTTTGACAATCCGGCTTTCACCGCGGCCGGGCGGCTTTGCGGAGGCGATCGCGGAGAGCGGCGCCGATTCCGTGCTCGGGCGGCATGGGGCAGACGATGACGGTTGCGCCCTGGTCGTCGAGCCAGCGCAGGCCCGCGAAGAGGCGGCGGGCGAGCTGATCGAGGTCGTCCCAGTTGCCCCAGTGAAAGATGCGCGCGTTGGCAGCGCCCGGAGGGAATCCCTCCGGGAGAAGCAGGCCGACAGTGTCGCCGGATTCTTCGAGGCCGCGGGACGTGGCCGCGAGAACAACCTGCAGCGCGGGACCTTCACCTTCCACCAGGACCAGGCGGGCGCGCGGCGCGTAGTGGCGGATGCCGAGGCCGGGAGCAACGGCACCGTGCTCTGCATCTGGCTTTGGTTCGGCATCGGCGTTGAGCTGCGTGACTTCTCCGTAAACGACCGCGCGGATTTGATCGAGGGTAATGACGCCGGGGCGGAAGATGGTGCAGCCGTCGTCGCGCACTTCGAGGACGGTGGACTCGACGCCGTGCGTGGTGGGGCCGGCGTCGAGGATGGCGTCGATGCGGCCGTCGAGGTCCTGAGCAACGTGGTCGGCGGTGGTGGCGCTGGTGCGGCCGAACCGGTTGGCGCTGGGCGCGGCGACCGGGATGCCGGCTTCGCGCAGGAGGGCCAGCGCGACGGGATGCGCCGGCATGCGCACGCCGACGAGCGCGCGTCCGGCGGTCACGCTTTCGGGAATTCCAGAGTGTTTGGGCAGCAGGAGGGTGAGCGGGCCAGGCCAGAAGGCGGCCATCAGGGCGCGGGCGTTCTCTGAAACCGTCGCTGCGGTGCGGGCGAGAGGAACCGTGGCCGCAACGCGATCGAGGAGAGCGAGGTCGCCGATGTGGACGATGATGGGGTCCCAGCCGGGGCGCTCCTTGGCGGCGAAGATTTTGGCGACGGCGTCAGCCGAGAGGGCGTTGGCGCCGAGGCCGTAGACGGTTTCCGTGGGAAAGGCGACGGTGCCTCCGCGGCGGAGGATGTCGGCGGCCTGGGCGATGGCCTGACGAGAAGCGGGGCTGTCGAGATGGGCGGGATCGACGGAGAGACGGAGGGTCTGCATTCGTCCCTATGGTACGGAGCGGGGAGCGAGGGGGCAAAGCCCGCGATGGCGAGGTATTGGCCTCCCGCATCTGCCGAAATCGGGCAGACGTGGGCACCCAACAGGTCCTGCAGCTCCCACACCCTATCCCCTATCCCCTGTACCCTGCTTCTATGAGCAGCAGAGAGATCGAGGTGAAGTTCCGCGTGGAGGATGCGGCGGCGCTGCAGGAGCGGCTGGCCGGGGCGGGGTTTCGCGAGGAGACGCCGCGCACCTTCGAGCGGAATGTGCTGTACGACACGGCGGATCGGCGGCTGCGCAGCCAGCAGTCCATCCTGCGGGTGCGGAAATATGGGGAGAAGTGGGTGGTGACGCACAAGTGCCTGCCTCGCGACAACGATCCGGGAGCGCGGCATAAGCATCGCGAGGAAACCGAGACGGCGGTCGCGGACGGCGAGGCGATTGGGCAGATTTTCGAGCAGCTCGGGTATGCGCCGGCGTTCGTGTATGAGAAGTGGCGCAGCGAGTACGCGGACGGGACGGGTCACTGCGTGGTGGACGAGACGCCGATCGGCATTTATGCCGAGCTGGAGGGTCCGCCGGAGTGGATTGACGCGACGGGGAGACGGCTGGGGGTGGATCCGTCGCAGTTCATGACGCTAAGTTACGGGCGTTTGTTCGAGCAATGGCAGCGGAAAACGGGAAGTTCGGCTAAAAACCTCACCTTCGAAGAGATTGGGGGCCGGTAAACCCTGGCCGATTTCATCCGATAACTATCTCGAGCTGTCCATGCCATGGCGTGTCGCGGGGCAACAGGGCTCGAGGTCGGCAATGGATTCATCGTGGGTCTTCGCGCGGTTGCCGTTCCGCCAGAAACTGCGTCTGGTGGGAGCGATGGTGCTGGCTGGTACGCTGCTGGGCTCACTGCTGGCGACTCTGGAGATGCGGCGCGCAAACCAGCTGTGCACGGGCGTGACGGAGCGCTCGATTCCGGCGGTGGAAGCGCTGCGCGATCTGCGCCTGGGCGCGATGGGGGCCAACAGCGCGCTGCAGTCGTGGCTGCTGTTCGGGAGCGATCCGGGGGCTTCTGCGCGCTACCGGGCCCAGTTCGAGCAGAGCGAAGAGATTGGGCAGACGGCGCTGGCGGAAATCGCGCTGGAGGGCGAGACGCGGAACAGTCCGGATGGGACTGAGGGGGTGACCCGCGTTTCGGAGGAGTGGCAGGCGCTGGATCGAGCGGAGCGACAGGTGCTGGCGACCGGTCGGCAACACGGGAATGGGACGGGCGCGCGGGCCCGCGACCTCGTGGAGGGGGAAGTCGCCGATCGTTACGAGCGGCTGAACGCGCGGCTGGGCCGGAGCATCGGGGAGGAGACGCGGCTGCGCGACCGGAGCCTGGCGGAGGAACTCCGCGTGAGCCGGCTGCAGGCGCTTTTTATGTGGACGGGGATTGTGCTCGGTGCGCTGCTGGGCGGGACGCTGGCGGAACTTACCGCGCGGCGGGTGGCGGGCTCGCTGCGGCGCGTAGCCGAGCGGGCGCATGCCATTGCGGATGGGGATCTGACGGGGGAGACGATCCACCTCGAGTCCGATGACGAACTCGGCACGCTGGCGGAGTCCGTGAACCGCATGCAGCAAAACCTGAAGGACATGGCAGGCGCGGTGATGGAGACCGCGGCGACGGTGCATCGCGATGCGGGAGAGCTGGCGCGGGTGGGAGCTGCGTCGTTTCAGAGGACTCGGGAGCAATCGCAGCAGACACACCAGGCGGCGACGGCGATGCAGGAAATGTCGATCTCGATTGCCGAGGTTTCGAGCCACGCGCAGAACGCTGCGGACCAGGCAGGACAGGCGGCAGCGATTGCGCGGGAGGGCGGAGCGATTGTGGAGGAGATGCTGGCGGGAATGCACACCATCTCCGAGTCGGTGACGCAATCGGCGGATACCGTGGAGCGGCTGGGCAAGGAATCGGAACAGATTATCCGCATCGTGAACGTGATCGAGGAGATTGCGCAGAAGACGAATCTGCTGGCGCTGAATGCGGCCATTGAGGCGGCGCGGGCCGGCGAACAGGGGCGAGGCTTCTCGGTAGTGGCCGGAGAAGTACGGCGGCTGGCGGAGTCGACGCGCGACGCCACCAGCGAGATCGCGCAGATGGTCGAAGGAATCCGGAACCACACGCAGGCCGCCGTAGACGCGATGAATTCCGGAACCGAGCGGGTGAGCCGGGGCATGGAAATCACGGGGCGCGCCGGAGAATCGCTGAAGCGGATCATCGCGGCGGCGGATCAGGTGGATTCGATGATCGCGCAGATAGCGACGGCGTCGACGGAGCAGTCGGTGGCGGCGCAGCAGTCGAGCCAGAACCTGGAAGTGATCAATCGGCTGGGCGAGGAGCATGAGTCGGCGATTCCGGTTACTCGTGGACTTCTGGAGTCGGTGGAGCGGGGAGCGCAGCAGCTTCAGGAGCATATCGCCCATTTCCGGATCGGGGAAACAGGCAAGGGGCAACAGGGAGCGGGCAACAGAGAACCTGCTGGCCACCGCGGATTCAGCGCCGGCTACGAAGTTTCCTCATGAGGGCGACCGGGATATTTTCCGCGTCGCCTGAAGACGCCGGTTCCTGATCGTCTCAATTCCCTGTTTCCTGCTTCTACATCCCTTCGCCGGAGAAGGGATTGACCTCATTCGCGGGGATCGCGGTGGGATCCACTTTGGCGGCGCTTTCTTCGCCGTCAGCGGCGGCGGGCGCAAGATGGCTGCGGTTGTAGACGCGGAGCGGATCGCCGGGGAGCATGTGGTGCTCTTCGAGCGCGATGCGGATGCGCCGCTGGGTTTCGCGCATCGCGGCCCACTGCTGATTGGCTTTCGTCTTCAGCTGCAGAAGATAGATCACCTGCGAACCCTTGAGCTGGTCGACGCCCAGCAGCACCGGATCGCCCAGAAAGACATCGCTGTATTTCGGATCGTTGCGAACGGATGCGGCGACGTCCGTGAGCAGGTCCATGACCTGATCGGGATGGGCGGAGAAATCGACGGCGACATGGATGTTCGCGACGGAGAAATCGCGGGTGAGGTTGGCGACGGTGGTGATCTGCGAATTGGGCACGACGTAGAGGGTGCCGTCGGAGTCGCGGACCTGGGTGCGGCGGAGGGTCATGGCCTCAACCGTGCCGGCGACCCCGGCCACGCGCACTGAATCGCCCACGTTGTACTGGTCTTCAATCAGGATGAGGAAGCCATTGAAGCAGTCCTTGACGATGTTCTGCGCGGCGAGGCCAATGGCGACGCCGGCGACACCCGCACTGGTGAGCAGCGGCCCCAAATTCAGCCCGAGGATGGGGAGGATTTCGAGAATGGCCAGGAAGATGATGATGCCGACGCCGGTATTGCGAATCACGGCGGCCAGCGTGCGCACCTGGGCCAGGTGCGCCGGTGTGCTGGACTGGCGCTCGGCAATGCGCAGGATGTGATGGCTGATGAGCCGGAGCAGCCAGAGGAGCAGCCAGGCAATCAGGGCGACGGCGATGATTTTGGGAAGCTTCTCGTGCAGGAAATCCTGGAAATCGGTGACGTACTTGTCGCCGAGAACTTCAAAAAATCCAGGTCCGGCACGGAGTCCAATCAGAGCGTTCAGCATGGTTGATCTCAGGATAGACGGAGGGGAGGAGGATGGAGTGGGCGGCGTGGCCCCGAGAGGGGAACAGGCAGAACTATAATGCCGCCATCCAAAAACTCGGAAGGCCGCGGCGTTGACAGGTCCGCCCCGCTTTCCGGGTCATCAGGAGGGGTTTCATGCATCGTTTGATCTGCAAAGGTCAGTTTTTCTGGATTTTGCTGCTGGCCGGCGCATGCGCGGCGATTCCGGCGCATGCGCAGCAGGCAACGCCGCCCCAGGAGGTGCCGAACGCCCAGCAGTTTCCTCCGCCCATGGGGCCGCCGCCCGACAAGAGCGAGCAACAGGTGCTGCGGAAGATGGCGCAGGAGCGCAACGTCAATCGGCAGGAGGAGATTGTTGCCGACACGAATAAGCTGCTGGCGCTGGCAAAGAAACTGCGCGACGAGGTAGCGAAGAGCAACAAGGACCAGCTTTCGCTCTCCGTGGTGGATACGGCGAATCAGATCGAGAAGCTGGCGAAGACCGTGAAGGAGCGGATGCGGGACGGGACGTAGACAGCGTCAGGATGTGGATGTAGCCGCGGCCTCCGTGAGCACCGCGAAATCGAGGGACGACGGGGCGGATCGGCGGATGAGGAGGAGCGTCTGGTCATCGGTCTGGGGACCGAAGCTGCGAGCTTTGGAGAGAATTTCCTGGGCGACCGAGGACAGCGGCTTACCGGCGCAGGCCGTCAGGGTGTCCTCGAGGCGTGCCTGGCCAAATTCCTCTCCGTCTTGGCCGCACACCTCCAGGATGCCGTCGGTGGCGACCAGCAGAACGTCGCCCACGGCGAATTGCATCGCTCGGCCAGAAAAACCGGCCTGGGGCAGAAGTCCCAGGGGAAACTGCTGTTCCTGTACCGTCTCGAGCTCGTTGCCACGCAGCCTTCTGTGAAAAATCGGCGGGCTGGCGGCCATCGCGTACCAGACGCGGCCGTCGGCATTCAGGCGAAACGCGGTGAGCGTGGCGTACATCTGCGGTTCTTTCACAGCAGGCAGAACGCGGTTGAGCTTGTCGAGAAGCAGCGGCAGCGACGTCTCCGGCGGCCCCGGTTCCAGCAGAACGGTGCGGGCCGCGGTCTTGAGCATGCCCATCAGGATGCCTGCGGAGAGGCCGTGCCCGGCGATGTCAGCCACGTAGGCGACCACGTCGCCGCCAGGCAGAGCGACGACATCCACCAGATCGCCGCCGACCTTTTCGCTGGGCTCGGAGAGGCCGAAAATCTCAAATCCGGCAGCTTCGAGCGTGATGGGCGGGACCAGGGTTTTCTGGATGCCGTGCGCCAGAGCCAGTTCGCTCTTGATACGCATGGTAGCGCGGTTCTCCGCGGAGAAGAAAGAAACGAAGAGGGCGTAGGAGGTGATCACCGCCAAAAGAGTGCCCGTTCCGGCAAAGCGGACGCCGTCCGCCGCGGAAGGACTGGAGAGCGCGAACGCATGCACCATCCAGAGCGTCGCCCATGTGAGCGCGGGGCCCATCGCGAACTGGAGTGCGACGAGGACAACCATGAACGGCCAGGGCAGGTAATTCAGAAAGAGCAGAAAGAGCACGGCATTCAGGCCGGTCACCACGCCGACCAGGATCACCGTGGCGTACGGCATCGATCCCATCCTCAGCAGATCATTGAAGGGGCCGATGACCGAGAAGATGAGGAAGACCGCGGACGCGAAGATCCACAACCGCTTCCACGGAATCTCGCGAAAACCCTGCCAGTGCCGAGGCCACTGGTACCAGGCTCGGGCGTGAGCTGCCATAGGCTGCCAACATATCAGCCACTGGCGGCAATGTACACACGGAAGGAGCGCAGCGGCTCAGGCTGCGTGGCGCCCCACCCTGTCGCCAAACGCGCGAAAAGGGTGGGCACCCGCATGGCATTTACCGGTGGGTGATCTGGGTGCCTTTGGGAACGTGCAGCGTGAAGAGACTGTCGGACAAGTGGGTGTTGTAGCGAATCTTGCTGTACGTCACGGTGCGGGAATCGCCGTCGGGCTGCGAGAAGATCTGCTTCAGGCTGATGTCGCGGGCGAGATCCATCCAGATGGTGACGTGGCTGAAGTTGTTGCGGATGCTGGCCTGCTTCGAGACCAGGTCCAGTTTGGCGGTCGAATGGCCGTTGATGGATTCCATGCCCTGGAAAGTGATGGTCCACTGCGAAGTGAGGTCGTTCGCGGTGGCGCCGAAACCGGTAGCCAGCAGGCTGTCCCATTCACCGCGGTTAGCGCCGCCGGAGAAGATGGTCTCCTGCGAAGCGGCCGGCTGGTAGTAGTCGAGCTGGCCGTTTTTGTAGAGAAGCTGTGCGACCGGCTGGCCGCCGCTGGAGTTCAGCTGGGTCACCATCTCCATGGAGGAGCCCTGGCGGCGAAAGGCGGTCATGCCCTTCTGCATTTCGTGCTCCTGCACGACGGCGGTATACAGATCGACCGAGATGTCGGCCTGGACCTCGTGGAACTTCGGCGACGCGGCGTTGATCTGGTCGAGCACCTTTTGGAGGTTCATCGTCTGAGCAGGAGCAGCCGCAGAAACCAGCGCCAGAATCGCAATCAGAAATGGCAGGCGTTGCACGTTCATAGCCTTCTTTTAGACCCCGTTCGTCCGGCGAGGGATGCATTGACTTCCGCGGGAGGGGCGGCCTAGCGGTGGGCCCAGACCTTCCAGGCAACCAGGCGGCCACCGATTTCGCGGACAGGCTCGGTGCGGTCCACGACGACCGGACCGGCAACCCGGCCTATCGCGCCGGCCAGTTGCTGGAACGGCGGGACACCGTTCGCCGCCGGGGCCATTTCCGCGGGCACGATGTAAATCAGGCCGCCCGCCGGGTTGGCCATGGCGCGGATCTCGTTGGGCGGCAGGTCGGGCTTGGGCTGGTCACCGTAGTGGATGAAACGCGGGGTGAAGAAGATGAACGCGAGGATGAGGGTGACCATCACGTCGTAGGGGACACTGCCCCGCTCGTGGGTCCACCATAGATAGCCCTTCAACGTACTGCCTGCGCTCACAAGGAAGCTCCTGCGCGCGGAGTGATCGTGCGCTGCCCGCCCATATAGGGTACCAGCGCTTCGGGAATGCGGATGGTGCCGTCGGCCTGCTGGTAGTTCTCGAGAATCGCCAGCCAGGTGCGGCCCACCGCGAGCCCGCTGCCATTGAGAGTATGCAGGAACGCGGATTTGCCGCCCTTCGCTTTGTAGCGGATATTGGCACGCCGCGCCTGGAAGGATTCGAAGTTGGAGCAGGAGGAGATTTCGCGATAAAGGCTCTGGCCGGGCAGCCAGACTTCGAGGTCGTAGGTCTTGGTGGAGCTGAAGCCGGTATCGCCCGTGCAGAGGAGCATGCGCCGGTACGGTAAATCGAGCGCTTCGAGGATCGCCTCAGCGTCGCGCGTCAGCTTCTCGTGCTCCAGGTCGCTTTCCTCGGGACGCGTGAACTTCACCAGCTCAACCTTCTGGAACTGGTGCTGGCGGATGATGCCGCGCACGTCCTTGCCATAGGAGCCGGCTTCGGAGCGGAAGCAGGGCGTATACGCCGCGAGCGCAATGGGCAGGCGGGCTTCGTCAAGGGTTTCGTCGCGGTAGAGATTGGTCACCGGAACTTCGGCGGTGGGGATCAGCCAGTGGTCGTTATCGCGATACTGGCCGGGCTCGAATCCCTCCGGATCGATGCAGTGAAACAGATCTTCGGCAAATTTCGGCAACTGGCCGGTGCCGAAGAGAGACTTGCTGTTAACCATGAACGGCGGCAGGACTTCGGTGTAGCCGTGCTCGCGGGTGTGCCGGTCGAGCATGAACCCGATGAGCGCGCGTTCCAGCCTGGCGCCGTCTCCCCAGTAGACGGCAAAGCGAGCACCGGAGATTTTGGCGGCGCGCTCCAGGTCGAGTATGCCGAGCTGTTCGCCCAGTTCCCAGTGCGGCTTTGGCTGGAAATCGAAATTGGGGATTGTGCCCCAGCGCTTCACTTCCACGTTCTGCTCTTCGCTGCGGCCGACCGGGACTTCGTCGCGGCAGAGGTTGGGAATGCGCGTGAGCAGGGCGCGCATTTGCGTATCGATGGCGTCGGCAGCCTGCTGGTCCGCGTCAATCGTCTCTTTCAGGCCGCGCACTTCCTCCACCAGAGCGCTCGCGTCCTCTTTTTGGCGCTTGAGAGCGCCGACGCGCTCCGAGAGCTCATTGCGCCGGCCCTTCAGCGTTTCCAGTTGCGTGATTTTCTCGCGGCGCTCTGCGTCGAGGCGGCGGAAATCGCCGAGCAGCAGGGCAGGATCGGCATTGCGGTCCCGTAGCTTTTTCTCCACCAATTCCAGATTGGAGCGGACAAATCCCAGGTCGAGCATACGCATCCAGACTATCAGCGCGAACGGCCGAACCTGTCGCGCAGGAGCGCGCGATAAGATTGGGACGCTTGCGCGCCTTCGACTTCGCGGCGCGCCCCCTGCGATACTGAATATGCCATGAGTTTTGTGCGCTTTCCCCTGCTCATTGCCCTGCTGCTCGCTGCCTCCGCTGTTCCCGCGCAGACCGCTCCCAGGCCGCAAGCCCGCCCCCCGGAGGCGCGTCACCGCCGCGATCGCGTCCGGGAGCACGAAGTGCCTGCGCCCGCTCCGCCGGCCGCGTGGAATGGGGAGCCGCGGCTTGCGGTAATCCTTGTTCTGGATGATTTTCGCGCGGGCGCTCTCGCACGCTGGCGCACGGATTTCGACAAAGATCACGGCTTCAGCCTGCTGCTGAATCACGGTGCGTACTTCCCGGATTGCTACTTCGATTATGCGAATACGGAAGCGGCTCCGGGAGATGCGGCCATATCGACGGGGGCCTACACCAATGGCAACGGCATCTCGGGCAACAGCTGGTGGGATCTGTCGCGTATCCAGCAGCGACCCGTGGCGGCCACGGAGGACGAGCGCTATAAGCTGATCGGGCTTCCTGCGTCGAGCATTCCCGGGGAGCAGCCGGGTGCGTCGGCGTCGGCGCCGAAATACGTGACAGGCAACTCGCCGCAGAATCTGGTGGCATCGACACTGGGCGACGAGCTGCGGTTGGGCACTGCAGGACAGTCGCGCGTGTATGGCATTGCGCTCAGGGGCCGCGACGCGGTGCTGACGGCGGGCGCAGGGGCGAACGGGGCATATTGGATCGATCCGGCATCGGGCTACTGGATCAGCTCGAGCTTCTATATGCCCACGCTGCCTGACTGGGTGAGCGCGTTCAACAGCGGCGACAACATCTCGCTGGCGGAGCAGGCGGCGGGCGTGACCAGCGCCACCAATTTCTACAATCAGGTGGGCACGACGCCGGCCGTCGACAGCTACGAACTGAATTTTGCCGAGGCGTTGATCCAGAACGAGCAACTGGGCCAGCGCAATGTCACCGACCTCGTGACGATTTCTCTCTCCGCCGGCGCACCAGCGCCCGCGGGATCTTACCAGGAAGAACAGGCAGTCGATTCGCTGGACACGCAACTGGACAGCTTTTTTAGCTGGCTGGACAAAGACGTTCCAGGCGGCCTTGGCAACGTGTGGATCGCGCTCACGGCGAACCGGGGCCTGGCACCCGAAGCAGCGACCGCCGCGGGCTACGGGCTGAACGCGGCGACACTGGACCTGAAGAAGCTGGTGGCCAGCCTCAATGCGGCGATGAACATGAAGTTTTCTCCGGGCGAGAAGATCGAATACATCATGCCGCAGCAATCGCTGCCTTACATTTCGCTCAACGAATCGGAGTTCATGAAGGATGGGATCGACGAGCAGGAAGCGGAACAGGCGGTGCAACGGGCGCTGCCCGGGGCGATCCGTTCCCTCGCGCCCGCACAGCCGGAGCCGCTGCCCTCGAGCTCGCCGATTGCGGGGACGCAGCCAGCTTCGCTGCAACCCTCGGACCAGCGGCTGCCGCCGCGGCCGGTGCTCTTCCGCAGCTATACGCGCATGGATCTGGCGGCCGGCTCGCAGCCGCCCAATGCGTGGGGGCGGCTGATCGCCAACAGCTATTCACCGAACGGCGGATGGTACGTGATGGTGATCCCGGCGGCCTATCAGGCGGCAGCCGGAGAAGAAGACGGAGCCTTTGGGCCGTGGGCCTACAACCGCCAGGTTCCGCTGGTTTTCTATGGTGCGCCGTTTGCGGCGGGCGAATATCTGAATCAGGTGCAGCCGGTGGATCTGGCGCCTACGTTCGCGGCACTGCTGGGGATTCACGAGCCGTCGGCCTCGGTGGGTCGCGTGCTGTCGGAGGCGCTGAAACCGGCGCGGGACATCGCGTATCCGAAGGTCGAGGCGCCCAAGCCGGCGGCACACCCGGCTCCCGTAACGAAGCCTTCTGCTACGGCACCGGCGCAACCTCCGGCCACGGCACCGGCGCCGGGTCAAAAGCCCGGCTCTTCGGCAACGACGCCGGCGCAGAAGCCTGCTGCGCCCACATCTGCACCGGCGACGAAGCCCACTCCGCCTGCAAGTAAGCCTGCGACGAGTCCGACGCCGCAGACTCCGATGCTTTGAGGCCGGCGGCGACTGCCGCTGTATGCTGAGACATTGAGGCGCGGACGATGAAGCCCGACATGCGCGTGCAGCTGTGCGGCCTGGAGTTGGTGAACCCGGTGATCGCCGCCAGCGGCACCTTCGGCTACGGCGTGGAATTCGAAGACATCGTGACGTTCCGCCGCATTGGCGGGATGGTGACCAAGGGCATTTCGCGCGAGCCGATGGCGGGTAACCGCGCACCGCGGCTGATTGAGACCGCGGCGGGGATGATCAATGCGATCGGCCTGCAAAACGTCGGCGTGGAAAGGTTTCTCGCCGGGAAGCTGCCTCCGCTGCGCCGGTATCCGACCTGTGCCGTCATCGTGAATGTCTTCGGCTATCAACCTGAGGATTACGTGGCCGTGATTGCCCGGCTCAACCAGGCGGAGGGCATCGCGGCGTACGAGCTGAATGCGTCGTGTCCGAACACGCGGCACGGCGGGCTCAGCTTCGGATCGGATCCGGCGATGCTGGCCGAACTGGTGAACGCGGCGAAGAAGGAGGCGACACGGCCGCTGATCGTGAAGTTGTCGCCGAATGTGACGTCGATTCCCGCAGTGGCGAAGGCGGCAGAAGATGCGGGCGCGGATGCGCTCTCGCTGGTGAACACGTTCGTTGCCCTGAGCATCGATGTGGAGACGCGGCGGCCTCGGCTGGCGAACGTGACGGGCGGGCTGTCGGGGCCGGCGATTAAGCCCATCGCGGTGCGCATGGTGTGGGAAGCGGCGAAGGCGGTGAAGATTCCGGTGATCGGCATGGGCGGCATCACGACGGCCGAAGATGCGGTGGAGTTTCTGCTGGCAGGGGCGACGGCGGTGCAGGTTGGCACCGCGAGCTATGCCGATCCACGCGCGACGGAGCGCCTGGCGCGCGACCTGGAGCAGTGGTGCGCACGGCATCACGTCCAGCAGGTGGGCTCGCTGAGCGGCGCGCTGGATCTGACGCCGCCGAGTCCCCCGGCAAAGTAGGGCGCGAACTCAGCGTTTCTTTTCGGGGTTGGAGACGCGGAAGCGGTTGGCGCGCTCGAACTCTTCGCGCAGCTCCGGAGTCTTCAAATTCTCGCGCAGGTGCGCGAGACGCTGCTCGAGCGCATGCAGCGATCGGGCGATCGCTTCCGTGTTGGTGTGGGCGATGTCGCGCCACATGGAGAAGGGGCTGGAGCCAAGGCGCGTCATCTCGCGCAGAGCGCGGCCGCCAATGGGCAAAAGATCGGCGTTCGCGGCAAATTCATCTTCGAGGAGCGCGGACATGGCAGTGGAGACGAACTGCGGCAGATGGCTGATCCACGCGCAAAGCACGTCGTGGCGGTCCGGATCGAGGGAACGAACGTGTGCGCCGAATCTCTCGACCCATCCTGCCCAGTCCTGAGCAAGGGCGCGGGCCGCTCGGCTCATCTGTCCGCCGCACTCGGTGAACAGCCAGACGGAATCTGAGAAGAGAGCGGCATCGGCGTTGGCTGCGCCGCCGATTTCCTTGCCTGCCATCGGGTGTCCGGGGAGAAAACCGGGCCGATCGGGCCCGTTATAACGATCTCTCGCGCGCGCGCAGAGCGCGCCCTTGACGCTGCCCACGTCGGTGACGAGCTGATCGGGTCGCAACACGGGGGCGAGGCGGTCGAGCCATTCGAGGATGGTGAAAACCGGACCGCCGAGGACGATGACGTCGCTTTGCGTCGCAGCGGCCAGAGGGTCGTCAGCCAGGACGGTGACCGCCCCCAGGCTGAATGCGGTGTGCAGTTCCTCCGTGTCGGGATCCCAGCCGGCGATGGCGCCGGTGAAGCACTGCGCGCGCAGCGCGAGGCCGACGGACGCACCGATGAGGCCGGTGCCGAGGATGGTGACGCTGCGGATCATAGGAAATTGGAAGTTTTCGTCGCGCTGCTGAGATTATCCGCAATACGAGAAAAAAGCGAAATGCAGGTCCTTCGACTCTGCTGGGTCCGCACGGCGGACCCAACACTGCTCAGGATGGCCCATATGGGTTAGATCGTACGCCCCACCGCCTGGGCAATGATGCGCAGCGAATCCATGAGCTCCGCGAACTTGTCAGGAAACATCGACTGCGCCCCGTCGGAGAGCGCCTTGTCGGGATTGGGGTGGACCTCGATCAGCAGGCCGTCGCCGCCGGCCGCCACCGTCGCTCGCGCCATCGCCGGAACTTTGTCGCGGCGGCCTGTGCCGTGCGAGGGATCGCCGAGGATGGGCAGGTGCGAAAGCTTGTGGACGACCGGGATCGCAGAGATGTCCATGGTGTTGCGTGTGTAGGTTTCGAAGGTGCGGATGCCGCGCTCGCAGAGGATGACGTCGTAGTTGCCGCCGGCGAGGAGGTATTCGGCGGAAAGCAGCAGCTCTTCGATGGTGGCTGCGATGCCGCGCTTGAGCAGGACGGGCTTGCGCACCGCGCCCAGTTCGCGCAGCAGGTTGAAGTTTTGCATGTTGCGCGCGCCCACCTGGAAGAGATCGACGTACGGCAACATGACTTCAATTTGGGAAATCTCCATGACTTCGCTGACGACGAGCAGGCCATGCGTCTCACCGGCTTCGCGCAGCAGCTTGAGTGCGTCCAGGCCATGGCCCTGGAAAGAATAGGGCGAGCTGCGCGGCTTGAAAGCGCCCCCGCGGAGAAATTTCGCGCCCGCCGCGCTGACCAACTTTGCGCTCTCGAAGATCTGCTCGCGGCTTTCGACCGAACACGGCCCGGCCATGACGACCACTTCCTGGCCGCCGACGCTGACGCCGTTGGGGAAGCGTACGATGGTGCCTTCCGGCCGGAAGCTGCGCCCAGCCAGCTTGTAGGGCGAGGAGATGCGGATCACTTCCGAGACGCCCGGCAGTACCGCGAAATCGTCGTGTGAGAAGGCGCCTGGCGTTCCCACGCCCGCGAGGATGGTTTGCACCGCGCCGGTGGTGCGGTGGACGTTGAATCCGATTTCGATCATGCGCTCGACGACGTTCTGAATCTCTTCTTCGGTCGCGCGCTCCAGCATGGCAACAATCATTGTTTTCTTCCTGTCTCGATCATTGGTCTTTTCCCGTCTCGTTGCGGGAGGCCAGTTGATTCTTTTGCAGCGCTCTCATCACGTCGATGATGCGCTCGTAAATGTGAACCAGCTCCGAATCGGGCAGCGGCCCGGGATTGTGGGAGCGAACGTTGTCGAAGATGACGCGCTCGCGATTCGGCTCGTAGACGGGCAGCGAAGTGGAACGCTTGAGCCGCCCGATTTCCTGCGCGGCGGCGGCGCGCTCGCTGATCAGGAGAACGATCTGCCGGTCGAGCTCATCGATTTTGAGTCGCCAGTCTGCAATATCCATGGAGTTCCTCGGGGGCTCGCCGCCCCGGCGTTGGACTTGTAAGTTCAGGACTGATGAAGAGATTTTATCGGGCCGGCGCGGTGGTTTCGCGGATGCCGCCGCGCAGACCCTGGATAAATCGCGCGATAGAGCTGGGCGCGTCTTTGGGGCCGGCCTGCTCGATGGCCGCGACGATCGCGCTGCCGACGACGGCTGCATCGGCAAATTCGCCCACTGCGGCGAAATGCTCAGGGGTCGAGATGCCGAAACCCACCGCGACAGGCAGGTGCGTAAAGCGGCGCAGGCGGAGGACGAGATCTTCGGCGTCGGCGGTCAGGGACTTCTGCGCGCCGGTGATCCCGGTGCGGGAGATGGCGTAGACGAATCCGCGGGAAACCGCGGCGATGCGCGCGAGGCGCTCGTCGGGGCTGGTGGGCGCGGCCAGAAAGATGGGAGCAAGATGATGCCGGTGAAGCGCCTGCAGGTACTCGGAGGCTTCCTCGACAATCATGTCGGTGACGAGCACGCCGTCAACGCCGGCCTGCTCCGCGGCGGCGCAGAAATTTTCAAGGCCGAAGCGGAGGACCGGGTTCAGGTAGGTGAAGATGATGAGGCCGGCGCCCGGACGCTCGCGGCGGAGATTCGCGGCCAGCGCCAGCACGTCGCGCAGGCTCGTCCCGTTGCGCAGAGCGCGCTCGCTGGCGCGCTGGATCACGGGGCCGTCGGCGAGAGGATCGCTGAAAGGGACGCCCAGCTCAAGGACGTCGGCGCCGGCATCGATGGCGGCGAGCGCGATGTTGTGCGACGTCGCGAGGTCGGGATCGCCCACGGTGAGGTAGGCAACGAGGCCGGGTTTGTCCGCGAATTGAATTGGCATCTTACTCCGCTCCGCTCAATTTCAGTTCCTTCGCGAGGATGCCCATGTCCTTGTCGCCGCGGCCAGAGACGTTCACGATGACGATGTCGTCGGCGCTCATCTTCGGCGCGCGCTTCACGCATTCGGCCACGGCGTGGGCGCTTTCGAGCGCGGGAATGATACCTTCGGTGCGGGCCAGCAACAGCGTCGCTTCGAGAGCCTCCGCATCGGTCACGGAGGTGTACTCGGCGCGGCCGGAATCGTGCAGCGCGGCGTGCTCGGGGCCGATGGAGGCGTAATCGAGACCGGCGGAGACGGAATGCGTGAGCGCAATCTGGCCGTTGTCGTCCTGCAGCACGTAGGAATACGTTCCTTGCAGTACGCCGGGCGCTCCGCCGCTGAAGCGTGCGGCGTGCTCGCCGAGCTGCGGCCCGCGGCCGCCGGCTTCTACGCCGATGAGCTGCACATCCTTGTCCGCGATGAATTCGTAGAACGCGCCGATGGCGTTCGATCCGCCGCCCACGCAGGCAATGATCGCGGTCGGCAGGCGATTCTCCTTCTCGAGAATCTGTTGGCGAGCCTCGCGGCTGATCACACGATGGAAGTCGCGCACCATGGTGGGGTAAGGATGCGCACCAAGCGCGCTGCCCAGCAGGTAATAGGTAGTGCGGACATTCGTGACCCAGTCGCGCATCGCCTCGCTGATCGCGTCCTTGAGCGTGCGCGAGCCGGAGGAGACGCCGCGGACCTCGGCGCCGAGCATGCGCATGCGGTAGACGTTCAGCTCCTGGCGCTGCATGTCCTCTTCGCCCATGTAGACGACGCACTCGAGGCCGAAGAGCGCGCAGACGGTGGCCGTGGCCACGCCGTGCTGGCCGGCGCCGGTCTCCGCGATGA
Source organism: Acidobacteriaceae bacterium (assembly GCA_030041515.1). Taxonomy (GTDB): domain Bacteria; phylum Acidobacteriota; class Terriglobia; order Terriglobales; family Acidobacteriaceae; genus Palsa-343. Next base: position 71,010 of record JASHNS010000031.1, read on the forward strand.
TGCGATGCTTGCCCATGCGCACGGCGAGAAGCGCCTGGCCCAGGCAGTTGTTGATCTTGTGCGCGCCGGTATGGAGCAGGTCTTCGCGCTTGAGGTAAATCTTCGCGCCGCCGAGGCGCTCGGTGAGCCGCGAGGCGAAGTAGAGCGGCGTGGGGCGCCCGGCGTAGTCGCGCAGCAGTTCATCGAGCTTCAGATGGAAGTCGGGATCGGCCTGGGCCTCGGCGTAGGCATGTTCCAGCTCGTCGAGCGCGGCAACCAGCGTCTCGGGAACGTAGCGTCCGCCGTAGGGGCCGAAGCGACCGGCGATGGTGGTAGTGACTGCCATGGCTACAGGTTACAGGTTACGGGCCGCTGTGTGCAGGCAGCGCCGCTTACCAGCGCGGCTCGAACTCCGCGAAGGCCTTGTGCGCTTCGAGCACAAATGCGCGCACGCGATCGGGATCTTTCTTGCCGGGTGCGGCCTCGACACCACTGGCGACATCGACGCCCCAGGGATGCAGGGTGCGGATGGCCACTGCTACATTGGCGGCGTTGAGGCCGCCGGCGACAATCAGGCGCAGCTTGCCGGCCGCGCCGGACAGGATCTCGCGGGCGTGTTCCCAGTCCCAGGTCCTGCCGGTGCCGCCGCTGGCGGTGGCGGTTCGGGTGTCGACCAGCACGGCATTCGCGCCCCCGTACTGGGCCATTGCAAGCAGATCTCCGCGCAGACGGCGCTCGGTCTCCGGCGTGAATCCTTCGGCCGGCCAGTGCAGCGTCTGGATGACGAGCAGATCGTCGCCGAATTCGCGCCGCAACTGCTGGATAAGGGAAAAATCGAGTTCGCCGTGGAGCTGTACGCCAGTGAGCTGCGCGGCGCGAACGTCGTAGGCGATTTCTTCAGCTTTCTGCGAGACGAAGACTCCGACGCGACGCGCCGGGCCGAGCGATTCGAGGGGTAGTGCCGCAAGTTGCGAGGCCGTGACGCGGCGAGGACTGGGTGCAAAAACAAAGCCGATGGCGTCAGCGCCGGCTTCGACGGCCAACTGCGCGTCTTCCAGGGTCGTGGTGCCACAGATCTTCACCCACATGGAGTCACGCTCGGCCCGCGACGGTTTCTGCTGCGCGCAGCAGCGCGTCAAGCGCAATTCCGGGTTGCGCTTCGCGCATCAGGGATTCGCCAATGAGGAAGGCGTGGAAGCCGGCGTCGCGCAGACGGGAGAGATCGGCGGCGGTGTGGATGCCGCTCTCGGCGACGTGAACCGCGCCGGTGGGGAGCTCCGCCACGAGAGAGAGCGAGGTTTCGAGACGCACGTCGAAGGTGCGCAGGTCGCGGTTGTTCACGCCGTACGCATCGCAGCCGAGGTCGCGGACGCGGGCGAGCTCGTCGGCCGTGTGGATTTCGCAGAGGACGTCGAGCTCGTGTTCGTGCGCGGCGGCGGTGAAACGAGAGAGCTCGGCATCGGCGAGCGCCGCGGCGATCAGCAGGATTGCGTCGGCACAGTGCGCGCGGGATTCGACAATCTGGTACTCGTCGACGATGAAATCCTTGCGCAGGCATGGCAGGGTGGAAGCCGCGGAGGCCAGTTCGAGATTGGCGAGGCTGCCCTGGAAAAACGGCTCGTCGGTGAGGACGGAGAGTGCCGCCGCGCCGCCGCGCGTCAGCTCGCACGCCAGGGCGCTGGGATCGAAATTTTCCCGGATCAGCCCCTTCGAGGGCGAGGCTTTCTTCAATTCAGCGATGATGGCCGGGCCCTTGACGGCTCGTTGGCGCAGAGCGCGAGCCCAGCCACGCGGGGTGTGCTGCTCCGCCCGCTTTTGCAGCTCGCGCAGCGGGACGCGTTCCTTCCGCGCGGCCAGATCGGCGCGGGTTTGGGCCAGAATGCGCTCCAGATGCAACAAAAACGGGTCTCCTCGCTCAAGTATAGCGACTGACATTTGTCATATCCGATTGCTGACGAAGCACACTGCCGCCCGCTGCCAAGGCGCGCGATGCTGAGAAGGTCAGGAGGCAGATATGAACCGCTTCTACAACCAGTTTTGGTACGGCTCCCCACACGGGGACCCTGTCCCTCGTTACGCACGCGCCGCCGGCATCGCGCTCATCCTGTTCGGGATTTTCGCGCCGGGCCGGTTTGGATTCTTCTGGGTCGGTGTGGCGCTGTGCGCGGTTTCGGGGATGCTGTGACGAACCACGCCCCTGCGGGCTCGGATCAGGAGTCAATACTCAGGAGTCGGTAGTCGGTAGCCAGAAGTCAACCCAGAATCCGCATCCCCTTTGCGGTCTTCTCCAGAATCTCCAGCGCCTGGTCGAGCTGCTCGCGGGTGTGCTCGCTGGTCATGATGGTGCGGATGCGCGCCTTCCCTTCCGGCACGGTGGGAAACGCGATTCCGGTGGCCATCACGCCCGCTTCAAAGAGCGCCCGGGAAAAATCCATGGCCCGCCGGCCTTCGCCGACGATGATCGGCGTGATGGGCGTCTCGCTGGCCGGGGTGGTGACGCCGCCGATGTCGAAGCCGAGGCGGCCCAGCTCCGTTTTGAAGTACCGGGTGTTCTGCCACAAGCGATCGATGCGCTCCGGCTCCGACTCCAGCAGATCGAAGGCCGCCATGCAGGTCGCCGTCACCGACGGCGGATGCGAAGTGGAGAAGAGGAACGGCCGAGCGCGGTGATACAGAAAATCGATGAGGTCCTTCGACCCGCAGACATAACCGCCGATCGCCCCGATGGCTTTGGAGAGCGTGCCGACCTGGATATCCACGCGGCCGTGGCAGTGGAAATGGTCGACGGTGCCGCGGCCGTTGCGGCCGAGCACGCCGGATGCATGCGCGTCGTCGACCATCATGATGGCGCCGTATTTCTCGGCCAGATCGGCCAGCTTGTCGACGGGGCCGATGTCGCCGTCCATGGAGAAGACGCCGTCGGTGATGAGCAGCTTGTGGCCGGGCTCGTTCTGCACCTCGCGCAGCAGCTCTTCGGCGTGAGCCAGATCCTTGTGGCGGAAGACCTTGATCTTCGCCCGCGAGAGCCGCGCGCCGTCGATGATGGAGGCGTGGTTCAGCTCGTCCGAGATGATGAAGTCTTCTTTGCCGAGAATCGCCGAGACCGTCCCGGCGTTCGCGGTGAATCCGCTCTGGAAGACCACGCAGGCCTCAACGTTCTTGAAGCGCGCGATCTTTTCTTCCAGCTCCATATGGATCTTCATGGTGCCGGCGATGGTGCGGACAGCGCCTGGGCCGACGCCCAGCTCGCGCGTCGCCTTCTCCGCGGCTTCCTTCAGTTTGGGGTGGTTGCAGAGGCCGAGGTAGTTGTTCGAAGCCAGGTTGATGACCTGCCGGCCGTCGTAATGACAGACCGGAGCCTGGGCATCTTCGAGCACACGCAGCCGGAAGTGGGTGCCCTTCTTTTTGAGTTCCTCGATCTGATCGGCCAGATACCGCAGTTGCGGGCGCTGCGAAAGCGACGTTGCCATGCGATGCACCTCAGAAAAAGCGAAAATGCGCAACCTTCGATCCTAACTCCGATCCGGCGGACAGGGCGGTGCCGCTGGTCTGTACCCGGCCGTCTCTGCCCTGTACAATGATCTTTCCAGCGCAGGAGATGCGGGTGTCGTCCGGCAGCGGCGGAGCGTCCGGTTTCTGCGCGGAGGATTTTCCTGAGAGTTCCACACGAATGATTTCGCTGTTCCGGAAAGACATCGCTTCAAGGCTCGGACACCGGGCCATGGTCGGACTGACACTTCTCGCTTGTTTTGCCGGATTCGCGCCGGCACGGGCGGCGCAGGCGCAGGCGGCAGCTCCGACTCGCATCCAACTTGCCTCGCAGCACGACGGCAACGTCCTCTCGTTCACCGCGGCGGTGACGGACGTGGAGGGCCAGGGAATATCCGAAGGCTCGGTGAGCTTTGAAACGGCGAAGGGTTCGCTGGGATCGGTGTTCGTCCACGACGGTATCGCGACGCTGAACCTGACCCATCCGCCGTCCTGGGCGCGCACGGTCACTGCGGTCTATCACGGTGACGCCGCCTTCGCTGCATCGTCCGCCATGACAACGGTGGTCAGCGATCAGACCTCTGCAGTACCGGGCTTCACGGTCACGGCGTCTCCCACGTCTTTCACGGTGACTCCGGGCCAATACCAGACGATTAACCTGACCGTCACTTCGCAGAACGGATTTACCGGACAGGTCAACCTGTCCTGCTCGGGATTGCCGGGCTCTTCAGTATGCAATTTCACTCCGGTGACGGTGACGCCGCCGGCAAACGGTTCCATCACCAGCTCGATGCAGATCACGACGCAGGGGGGCTCCGGCGTTCTCAGCAGCCGCGCGAAGCCTCTCGGCCGCTCGGGTACGGCCTACGCTCTCATCCTTCCCGGGCTGCTGGCGCTCGCCGGTCTGGGAGCGCTGCGGCGGAGAAATTTCGCCGCGCTGCGGATGCTGGGCATTGGCCTGCTGCTGACGGCGGGAGCCATCGGCCTGACCGCCTGCAACCCGCGCTACAGCTATGAGCATTACCAGCCGTCGCCGAACTACGGGACCACTCCCGGCAACTACACCATCGTCGTGTCAGCGTACGCTTCCAATGGCACGAACATCACGCAGGCCACCTCCTCCGATGCCAATTGCAACGGCGCGGTCTGCGTGGCGATGACGGTGCAGTAGGGGCGAGAGGTTACGGTCTACGGGTCAGGGTCGGGCGGGCGGATCGACAGGCCCTTGAAGACTCCTGGTCCCAGGCAGCTGGTCACCAGCTTTTCCGCTTCATCCAGGACTTCCGGCTGATCGCCGAAGCCGTGCAGCCAGTTCATTTCCGGCTCGCGGCGAAACCAGGTGAGCTGGCGTTTCGCATAGTTGCGGTGGCCCTGCGCCGTCGCGGCGACGGCTTCTTCTTCAGACAATTCACCGCGCAGGACCGCGCGCGCCTGGCAATAACCGAGCGAGTCAAAGGCGCGCGGAGATTCACCGAATTTCCGCAGCAGCGTGCGGGTTTCTTCCACGAGCCCGGCCGCGAACATCGCTCTGGCTCGCGCGCCGAGGCGCTGGTAGAGCATCGGACGCGGCGGATCGAGGCCGAGACGCAGGACGCGAAATCCCTGAAGCGGATCGCGGCCCGCCTGCCAGGCTTCGGTCAGCGGCTGCCTCGCCGCGAGGCACACTTCGATAGCGCGGACGAGCTTCGGCTGGTCATTGGCGTGGATGCGCTCGGCGGCGGCCGGATCGAGCCGCCGCAGGAGACGATGCAGCCAGGCTGGTCCACGCCTTTCCGCACTACGGTACAGGCGCGCGCGCATCTCGTCGGAGCGCGGGGGACCTGGGAAGAGCCCCTCGAGCAGCGCGCGCAGGTAGAGCCCCGTGCCACCGGTGACGATGGGGAGGTGCCCGCGCGCGGCGATTTCGGCAAGGGCCTGGCGCGCGAGGCGGCTGTAATCGCCGGCGGTACAGAAATGATCGGGCGGCAGGATGTCGATGAGATGGTGCGGGACGCGGCGGCGTTCTTCCAGAGTGGGCTTGGCCGTGCCTATTTCCATCTGGCGATAGACGGCGACGGAGTCGCAACTGACAATCTCGCCCTGGAAGCGTTCGGCGAGGGCCAGCGACAAAGCCGTTTTGCCGCTGCCGGTGGGTCCGGCGATCGCGATGAGAAGAGGGTCCATGAACGGGAGCTCAAGAGTGGCCAAAGGCCTGGAAGCAAGTAGCTTCCGTGGCTACGTGGAAGCGCGCTTTTGTATTATTCGGGCGGGGTGAGCTTCATTGCAACAGCCAACCGAGGCAGAGAGGTACGCCGCGACGTGGAAAGATCGCAAACGGCGGTTTCTGCTCGATGGGCTCGCACTGAACTGGCTTATTGTCCTCTTCGGATTTCTGTCTGAGGCCAATCGGCGCTTCGATCTCTCCGGCAGAGCTGTGGTTCTTGCCTTCGCAACCTGGTTCGCCGGACAAATGGCCGTCGGCGTGTGGGGGAACAGGTTCCGCTGTCCCCGATGCGTGGGCCTCTTCTATTGGCGGCCACGTGCCAGGACGTGGCGGCAGTGCCGCCATTGTAGTCTGATCCAGGATTCCGATCCGGCATAGTGCCGGGCTACAGCGCCGATGAACCGGGAGGGCGACCTCTCTGCCCCTGAACAGTATGAGCAGTCGAGTTGATACCCTGATCGCCCGAAGCGTTGTTTTAACGGATCACTGACGACTGTCTCCTGATTCCTGTCCTTACTGCACCGGCAGCTGCGCCGTATACCCATCGCGGGCGATGACCATGTATTTCACCGGCTTGTGCTTCTGGTTCTCCATGCGCAGCGGGCGCCCTTCGTTGTCTACCAGCTGGATGCGGATGCGACGGTAGGTCCCGTCCATCTTCGTGTCGGTGGGACGGTAGGTGAGCTGGTACTGGTTGCGGATGGACGCGTTGATCTGCTGGAAGACGTCGGGAAACTCGGCCTGGAAGCGCGGCTCAAACCACATGCCGCCGGTCATGCGCGCGTAGGTCTGCATCTCGTTGTCGGCCTGGAGCATGCCGATGGTGTTGGGGACGCCGCCCATCATGCCCCCCATGGCGCGCGCAAAGCCGCCTGTGCTGATGGTGAAGATGGTGACGTTGGGCGTCTCCTTGATTTTCTGCAGGCACTTGTCCAGGGTGATACGGGAGAAGGTGTCGCGGCCGGATCCGACGAGGATGATGTACTTGCGTCCGGGAATGCGAGAAAGCCGGTCCAGCGTGGTGTAGAGGGCGTCGAAGACATTGGTTTCATCCCAGGTGGGCATCTGCAGCGACTCAATCGCGTTCTGGATAACGGATTTGTTCTGCGTGAAATCCGTCAGGATTTCGGTGTGCATGTCGTAGGTCTCGACGGCGACATAATCCTGCGGCTGGAGCTGCTGCGTGAACGACCATGCCGCCTGCCACATATCCTGGATGAAATACCAGCTGTTGCTCGCGAATTCCAGCAGCAGCACCGCGGTGATAGGCGCCTTGACCTGCTGGAAGCCGATGATCGGCTGGGGGACGCCGTTCTCAAAGACGCGGAAGTTATCCTGCTGCAGATTGGCAATGAACTGGTGATCCTTCTCAGTGAGGACATCGACGTCGACATTCACGACCGGGACGTCCACGCGCAGCGAGAGATTGCCCATCCCGGGAGGATTTTTGACCGTGGCCGGCGGAGGAGGTGGTGGAGCGGCGGGCGCGGATTTCTTCGGCAGCGCAATGGGGCCGTTATCGTTGCCGGGACCGCCCGCCGAGCCAGGCGTTTCCTGCTGCTGGTTCTGATTCTGGTTTTGCTGTTGCTGGTTTTGCTGCTGCTGGTTTTGCTGCTGGCTCTGATTTTGCTGAGTGTATTGCCCCCATGACGTTTGCGGCAGAAAGAGCGTCAGAGAAAGCAGCACGGCAAGCGCGGCCGAAGCCGAAATCCGCAGATGGGGGACCCTCATGGGAAGAAACCTCTCGGACGATTGTCGAGCCACCCGCGCCTTTGCGGCAAGTTGCGAAGCGGCATAGTCTATGGACGTGTACAAGCTCGTGAAAGATATCCGAAAGGCCGCAGCGCTGATGGTGGCGCTGGCCGGGGGGGCAAGCCTCTGCGCTCAGGCGCCGCAACCGGCTGGCAGCACGAACATTGCGAACTTGCCTTCCGCGCCCCCGGCCGTGACCAAGTTCTTTCCCCTCAGCCAGATCCACCGTGGCCTGCAAGGCGTTGCTTACACAGTTTTCGAGGGGACGAATCCGGAGCCGATGGGCGTGGAGATCCTTGGCCTGCTGCACAATGCCATCGGTCCGCGTCAAGATATGATCCTCGCGCGGCTGGAGGGGCCGAAGCCCGACTACACCGGGGTGGTGGCGGGCATGAGCGGCAGTCCGGTCTATATCAACGGCGAACTGGTGGGCGCGCTCTCGTACCGGATTGGCATGTTCAGCAAGGAGCCCATCGCCGGGATCACGCCCATCCAGCAGATGCTGGGGGTGGAAAACCAGCCGGCCGGCCCTGCTGAAGAGATTGCAGCGGCCCCAGTGCCGGCACCTGAGCCCGCTTCGGCAGCGGTTGCCGCGCCGGATGCGGCCATGCCGCTGATGCAGCCGATTGAGACGCCGCTGATCTTCAGCGGCTTCAGTCCGCAGGCGCTGCAGTTCTGGAAGGAACACGCGCCGGCCGGACTGATGCCGGTCGAGGGCATTGGCGGGTCGGAAAGCGGCGACGCACAGCCCGGACCGCTGCGGCCCGGGGACGCCGTGAGCGCCGTGCTGGTGCGTGGGGATCTGGACATTGCCGCCACCTGCACAGTCACCTACGTCGATCCGCACCGGATGCTGGCGTGCGGGCATCCGATCACGCAGTTCGGGCCGGTTTCGATGCCGATGACCAAGGCAGACGTGCTCGCGACGCTGCCTTCGCCCTACGACGCGTTCAAGATTATCAACACCACGCAGACGATCGGCTCCATCACGGAGGACCGGCAGTCGGCGATCATGGGTGTCTTCGGCCGGACGGCCCGGATGATCCCGGTCACTCTGCACGTGACCAGCGACGGAGTCGCGGCCGGGCAACCGGCGCAGCACGAGACGCTGCATTTCCAGGTGATCGACCAACCGCAGATTACGCCGACGGCGGTGATGGTCGCGGTGTATCAGGGGCTCATGGAGGAGAACGGCTATTCCGCGCTGACCAGCTACCGGCTTGAAGGCACCGTGCGCCTGGACGGCTACCCCTCGGTGAAGCTGAACAGTCTGGTCGCGCCGACAGATTCGATTCCGGCGAACCTGCAAACGGCGCTGGAACTGGGATTGCGCTTTGCCCGCCTGTACACGAACGCCTCGCGGCGCACACCGATCGAGAGTGTGGATCTGGAAGTGGCGGCGATTCCCCGCCGGCTCACCGCCGAGATTGAAAGCGCGCAGGTGAGCCGCAAAGAGGTGCATGCCGGGGACACCATCACGGTGAATGCGACGGTGCTGCCCTGGCATGGCGAGCCGCGCAATATCAGGGTGCCTGTCACCCTGCCCGCGAATTTGCCGCCCGGTCCGGTGCGACTGCTGGTGAGCGACGGCCCCACGCTCGACCGCCTGATGCAGCCGCCGATGCCCGGAGCGCAGCCGCTGGATATGAGCGCCACGATCGCGCAGATGAACAGCACGCATCCGAGCGATCAGCTGTACGTGACGTTGCTGGCGCCGGAGGCTCAGGCGGCTGTGGAGGGGCACACGCTGTCAGCGATTCCGCTTTCGCTGGCCAACGTGCTGCAACCCATGCAGCAGAATCGGAGCCTGCAGCTCAACGGAGAGTCGGCGGTGCCCATGGCTTCCCTGCCGATGAACGCCGTGGTGAGCGGACTACAGGTGGTGACGCTGCACGTGGAGGAGCAGTAGGCTGCCTGACGGCCGGGCGCGTGCCGAACCTGGGTCGACTTTGCTGGCGTAAGATAAAAACTCTTCAAAATCCTACTACTTCTGCCGAGGTGATCTCATGCCAGCGATTCAGGGGTATGCCGTTCATGCCGCCGGCGCGGAACTGCTGCCTCTCCGGTACGATCGGGGCGACCTTCTGCCCCAGGACGTCGAGGTCAGCATCTCTCACTGCGGCGTCTGCCACAGCGATCTGAGCCTGATTGACAACGATTGGGGCCTGAGCCAATACCCCTTTATTCCCGGCCACGAAATTGTGGGTACGGTGACGGAAGTCGGCAGCGCAGTCCGGCATCTGGCGGCGGGCGATCGAGTGGGCATCGGCTGGCAGGCCGACAGCTGCGGAATCTGCGAGTGGTGCCGCAAGGGCGAGGAGAACCTGTGCGCGCAGGCCCAGCCAACCTGCGTGGGCCGGCACGGAGGTTATGCGGAAGCGGTGCGCGTGAACGCCCGCTTCGCCGTGAAGCTGCCCGAGGCTCTGGACAGCCAGACGACGGCGCCGCTGCTCTGCGCCGGGATTACCGTGTACCAGCCGCTGCGCTGCGCCGGGGTGAATCCGTCCTCGCGCGTGGGCGTGATCGGGATTGGCGGCCTCGGCCACCTGGCCCTGCAGTTTGCGCGCGCCTTCGGAGCAGAAGTCACGGCGTTCTCCACCTCGGTGGACAAGGAAGCGGAGGCGCTGGAGCTGGGCGCGCAACGCTTCGTCCACTCGCGCGAAAGCAAGGCGATGAAGGCAGTGGAAGGGACCCAGGATCTCATCATCTCCACTGTCAATGCAGCGCAGGAATGGAATGCATACGTGAGCGCGCTGCGTCCGCAGGGCACGCTCTGCCTGGTGGGCGTGCCTCCGAAGCCCGTTTCTGTCGAGGCTTTCCCTCTGATAGCCGGGGCGCGCTGCGTGTGCGGATCGAATACGGGAAGCCCGGCGAGGATTGCCGAGATGCTGGACGTGGCGGCGCGGCACGGAATTGGCGCGCGGACGGAGTTGTTCAGGATGGGGGACGCGAATCAGGCGATCGCCCGCCTGCGCAGGAACACCGTGCACTACCGCGTGGTGCTGGCGAACTGACGGCCTTACCGCGAGAGATGCAGTTCGGTCAGGCGGCTCTCGTCGGGATCGTGCTTCGTGCTGGCCGATTCCAGGGCGAAGACCTGAAACACGAGGATCCCGGTAAAGCTAAGCGCCATGCCTCCGCAGAAGTCCGCGAGGGAAGAACGGTGAAATTCGCCGCCGACGAAGGCTCCGGCCACGGCAAGGAATGCCATGACCGCCAGCCCGCGAATGCCGATGAGAGGGTTACCCGAACACGCAGCGTGCCAGAGCGCGGAGAGCCGTTTCATGGCCAGCAGTATACCCGGGAATCGGTCAGATTCTCACCGTCTTTTCGCTGACCGGACCTTCGCTGACCGATTCTGAGCTGGCCGCCTTTCTGCCCGCTAGCTGTTCGGCAGCTTATACGGCGTCTGGATCCAGTGCCGCGCCTCGTTCAGCGCGCCGGCGGTATTGTCGTTGGTTTGGAGCGCCTCGCGGTACTCGGTGATGGCACGGTCGCGCTGGCCGGTGATGTCGAAGATCTTCCCAATGGCGATATAGCTCCATACCTGCGTCCATTGGGGCACGCCATCGCCGGCGAGCGCGTCGCGGTAGCCGTTCACGGCAGCCTGGTAGTTGCGCATGGTGAAGAGCAGTTCCCCGATGCGGTAGCTGGCCAGCGAGCTGTCTGGATTCGCTTTCTTCGCCAGCTGGTATTGCTGGAGCGCTCCGGTGGTATCGCCCTGTGCCGCCAGTTGCTGGCCGCGGAGGATGTAGACCCGCACCTGCAACTCCGGCGTCTCCTTCAGCACCCAGTCGTTGGGATCGATGACCACCTCGCGTGGGCGGCCGAACGTGTCCACGATGTACTGACTGTCCGTGCCGACCACGTCGACGCGGCGGTTCACGGTTCTGCCCTCGGTTTCCACCTCCAGATCGATGGGCATGTTCAGGAGTTCCATGTTGTCCTGCACTTCACCGATCGTCCTGAAGCCCTTGTTGTTGCCAAGACGATAAACGGCATATTTATCCTGGAACTCCGGCGCGCCGGTTCCGTCCAGCCACTCGGAAAAGAACGGGGTGAGATTCAGCTGCGACTGCTGCTCGGCGACTTTCTCGAAGTCGCTCGTGCTGATGCCGGTTCCTTTGTACTGGTCGACGGCGGCACGGAGGATTTTGCCGAAGGTGGCGTCACCGACGATGCCGCGCAGCATATGAAAGACCATGCCGCCCTTTTCGAGGGTCATGGACTGGAACTGAGGGGACCACGGCTGCAGCGTGCCCACACTGGAGAGCGGGATGGTGTCATAGGCCAGCGCCCCGGCGGAGACGTCCTGGATGGCAGCCTTCAGCGCCCCGGTGCCCTGATCGTCCTCCAGATACATCAGCTCCGCGTAGCGGGACATGCCATTGGTGATCCAGGTGTCATCCAGCGATTGCGGGCTGACCTCGCTGCCCCACCACTGGTGGGCGATGGTGTTGGCCAGCAGGCGGAACTCGTTTTTGCCGCCGAAATGCGCGGTGGCAATGGCGGCGATCTCCGGCGCCCAGTAGGCGGGAACCGTGTCGTCCGGCAGCTGCACCACGTTGAGCTGTGTGGACTGCGGAATGCCGAAGGTGCTGGTGTAGTAAGCGAACTCGCGCAGGGCGGTCTGGCCGAAATCGTTGGCGGCGGCTTTATGCGCCGCGTCGGAGTAGATGTGAATGTTGGGCGCGTCGCTGGGCGTGACCTCAACGAATTTTCCGGCGATGATGGTGCCGGGAAAGCCCGGCTTATCCCACTTGAACTCCCAGGTCTTTCCTCCCAGCGACGAGACCGGCGCGCCGGAACTGCCGCTGCCGACTACGGTGAAATCCTTCGGTGCGGTCACCTTGATATCTGCGGTGAAGCGGTCCGTCGTGTAGCCGGTGATCGGGAACCATTCCCCGGCATAAAGCAAATAGGTGATGGGCGCGCCGACGTAGGCGAGCTGGAGACCGGGAACCGGACCCGCGGCGTCGGCGTTCTCCAGATTGCCGGAATAATGGAAGGTCCACGTGTAGGTCTGGTCTTTCTGGAGCGGCGCAGCGGGTGTGACAACGAGGGTCGCGTTCGGGCCGCGGATGCCATTCAGGGCCGTCCCCGAGGCATCGGTGACCTGGCTGACCTGGAGCGCGCCATGCAGGTTGAAGACCGCCGAGGGCTGGTCGTTGAGCGAGGTGAAGGTGACCTGCGCGGTGGCCGTCAAAGTGTGGTCTTTGGGCTGGATTTGCGCGTCAATGGTGTACGCGGTGACATTCAGCGTCTGGACGCCGGGAGCGGTCTGCTGAGAGGCGCAGGGAACGGCCGGCAGCAGCGCCGCCGCAACCAGCGCCGCGAGCATCGCAGAGAGCCGGGAGAACGGCCGGATCGGGGGAGATTTTCGGCAACCAGCCTGCATAAGGACAGTGCAACCGTGGGTCTTCATTCGTTCCTCATCCGCCCGTGGGGACCGGGCTTCTGTGTTCCGCCTGTAGCTGCTCCAGCATCTGGCATGTTATCGCGGCCACCCGGCCGATGGCGCTCTGCTCCGCCCGCAGCATGGCCGCCACCTGTCGCAGGCTCACCTGCATTTGCCCTCGCGCTTCGTCCTGTTCCAGCAGAGGCCTTAGCTGTGAGACGACTTTCTCCGCAGTAAAGTCACCCTGAATCAGTTCGGGTACGATGCGTTTTCCGGCAATCAGGTTCACCATGGCCACGTGGGGCACGTCCACCACCCGTTGGGCTACAGCGTAGCTGAGCGGGGAGACCCGGTAAACCACCACGAAGGGATTGCCGATCAGCGCGGCTTCCACTGTAGCCGTGCCGCTGGCCACGATGCTGGCCCGGGCATGGTACAGGGCGGCACGGGCATCGTCGACCAGGGCGATGCGGGGCGGATGCGGCTGAGCGGCGGCCAACTGACCGATCAGGGCCCGGATGTGGTCCCGCTGGCGGACGGTTAACGTGGGCGCGAGAGGCAACAGATATTCATAGTGCCCGCCGAGCATACCCGCCGTCTGGACGATTTCCGGCAAATTCAGCCGGATCTCCTTGCCGCGGCTGCCCGGCAGCAGCCCGACCCAGGCTTTGGCGGGATCGACGCCGGCCTGGCGGGCGAACTCCTCGCGGCTGATCCGGGGTAGGTCCAGTTCCGCCAGCGGATGGCCGACGAACTCAGCCACGACGCCGTGGTCGTCGTAGAAACGCTCCTCGAAGGGGAAGATGACCAGCATCCGGTCCACGTATCTCTGGACGCTGCGGATGCGGTACTTCTTCCACGCCCAGAGCTGCGGCGAGACGAAGTAGAGCACCGGCACCCTTTGGCGCTTCAGATGCTTCGCCAGCGAGAGGTTGACGTCGGGGAAATCGATGAGGATGGCAATGTCCGGCTTTTTCCGAGCGATCGAGGCCCGCAGGCGACGATATTCGCCGTAAATGCGCGGCATGTGGCGAACCACCTCCGTAATCCCCATAACCGCCACGTCCTCGGAGCGCACGATGGGGCGAAAGCCAAGCGCCTCCATGCGCCGGCCGCCCAGCCCGAAGAAGTCGGCCTCCGGCACAAGCTTCCGCAGCGCCGCGATCAGCAGCGTGCCGTAGTGCTCGCCGCTGGCCTCGCCCGCGGAGAGGAAGATTTTCGGCGCGTCGTTCCCTGCCATTGTGCTAACTCGCTGACCGGTTCATCGCTGACCGCATTATCGCTGGCCGCTTCTTAGCTGACCATCTCACCGCTGCCTTTCTCAAGCCAGGCTCGGTTCCAGCCCGCTGGCAGGTTCGCCCAGTTCCTGATCTTTATATTGCAACTGATAGAGCTTCCAGTAGATGCCATGCATCGCCAGCAGCTCCTGGTGCGAGCCCATCTCGCGCAACTGGCCGTGGTGCATCACCAGAATGGCATCGGCGCGTTGCACCGTGGAGAGACGGTGCGCGATCACAACCGAAGTCCTGCCTTCGACCATCCGCTCCAGCGCGCCGCGGACGCGCAGCTCGGTGTCGGTGTCGACGCTGGAGGTCGCTTCGTCGAGGATCAGGATGCCGGGCCGATGCGCCAGCGCGCGGGCGAAGTTGATGAGCTGCTTCTGCCCGGTGGAGAGCCCGGCGCCGCGTTCGCGCATCGGCTCCTGGTACTGGCCGGGCAGGGTGCGAATGAAATCGTCGACATTCACGTGCTCGGCTGCGAGCCGCATTTGCTCCTCGTTGATGTGCTCCGTCCCCAGCCGAATGTTGTCGGCAATCGTGCCGCTGAAGAGGAACGGATCCTGCAGCACCACCCCGAAGCGCTGGCGCAGCTTCGTCAGATCCTGCTCGCGCACATCCACGCCGTCGATCAGGACCTGGCCGCGCTGCACGTCGTAGAAGCGCATCATCAGGCTGGTGATCGTGGTTTTCCCCGCGCCGGTGTGGCCGACGATCGCCGCCGTCTGCCCCGGCTCAATCGTGAAGGAGACGCCCTTCATCACCCACTCGATGGGCATGGCCGCAAGGTCGGCGGGACTTGCCGTGGCGACGCGAGCCGTGGTTTCCGGATCGAGCCGCTGATACGTAAAGCAGACGTCGCGGAACTCGATGCGGCCGGAGCTGTCACCGGGCTTTGGATTCGCAGGCGAAACAATCTCCGGCTCCGTGTCCAGCAGCTTGAAGACGCGCTCGCTGGCGGCCATCGCAGCCTGCAGGATGTTGTATTTCTCGCTGAGGTCCTGGATGGGCCGGAAGAAGCGCTGCGCGTACTGCATGAAAGCGACGAGAATGCCCAGCGTGACCGTTCCGCGCAGCACCCCGCCGCCGCCCTGCCAGATGATCAATGCGATGGCGATGGAACTGAGCAGCTCGACGGCCGGATAGTACAGCGCGTACGCCATGATGGCGTCCTTGAAGGCGTCCAGGTAAGTTTTGTTCACCGCGGAGAAGTCGCGAAACGCTCTTTGCTGGCGGTTGAAAAGCTGCACCAGCGGCATGCCGGAGATGTGCTCCTGCGTGTAGGAGTTGATCCGGGCGATGGCCGTGCGGATGCGGCGATAGGAGTCGCGCACCGAGTTGCGGAAGATGTGCGTGACCAGCAGAATGAAAGGCAACACGGAAAAGGCCAGCAGCGCCAGCCACCATTTCATCCGCAGCATGACGAAGACGATGCCGGCCAGCACGAAGACATCCTCGAAGATCGCGAAGACACCGGAGGTAAACATTTCGTTCAGCGCGTCCACGTCGGTGGTGAGGCGCGTGACGAGGCGGCCGACCGGATTGCGGTCGTAGAAGCCAATGTGCATGCGCTGCAGATGGCGGAAGATCTGGCTGCGCAGGTCGAACATCACCTTCTGGCCGGTCCACTGCATCAGCCAGGTCTGCAGCGCTTCGAGACCGTAGCTCAGAAGCAGCGCGCCCAGCCAGACACCAGCCAGCTCCGAGATGCCATGCCACGCGCCGCCCTGCGCCCAGGGGGTGAGCCAGCGGGCCACCCATGCGTGGTCCTGTGCTCCTTTGGCCGCCTGCGCTGCCGCGGCCCGCGGCGTCTTCGCCATCGCCGGAGTAAGGTAAAGGTCGACGGCGACCATGGTGAGGTACGGCCCGAGAACGTCCGCGCCCGCCTTGAGCACGATGGCGACAATCGACGTGATGCACGCCCATTTGTAGGGATAGAGGTAGCGGATCAGCCGGCGCATGAGCCGGCTGTCATACGCCTTGCCGAGGATGTCGTCTTCCTGCGGCGCGGCGGCCTGGGGCTTCGCGGGGTGCGCGCCGGGTTGGGGCGGAGTGCCGGGCGGAGATGCCGGCTTGCGGGGGTGGTTCGCCGAAGATGAATCGCCGGAAGCGGGCATCAGTTCTATCTTAGCGGGGCGCGGGGATAGCTCTCAGGCAGCCCCTGTTGCTGCCCGACCGGCGCTGGCCGATCGCCCCCGGTGGGACAATGGAAGCAGCCATGGACTTCCTTGGGCTCTATCTTTCTATTCCCTTTTGCCGCTCCAAATGCACGTATTGCAACTTTGCGTCTGGAGTGTTCCCAGCTGCGTACCATGAGCGCTACGTCGCGCGGCTGGAAGAGGACCTGCGCCGCATCCGCACGCGCGCTCGACAGTGGAGCGCCGCGCTCCCCGACGCCGCCGACTCCATTTACCTGGGCGGAGGCACGCCCACCCTGCTCTCGCCAGCGCTGATCCGTCGCCTCTTCACTGCGCTGCGCCGGGAATTTGCCATCACCCCGACCGCGGAGATCACCGTGGAATGCGCGCCGGGGCAGCTTCCGCCCGACGCACTCGACGCGCTCGCTGAAGCAGGCGTGAACCGGATCAGCTTCGGCGTCCAGTCCTTCATCGACAGCGAAGCGCGGCAAACGGGGCGGCTGCATACGCGCGCGACGGCGCTTGAGGACATTGCGCGTGTGTGGGCGGCTGGGATTCGCGGCATCAGCGTGGATCTGATCGCCGGCCTGCCGGGGCAGGCGCACGAGTCCTGGTTTGAGTCGCTGGGCGTGCTGACCGAGACCGGCGTGGATCACGCCAGCGTGTACATGCTGGAAGTGGACGACGAGTCGCGGCTGGGACGCGAAATGCTGCTCGGCGGCGCGCGCTACCACGCGCAGCAGGTTCCCGACGACGATCAAATCGCCGAGATGTACACCGAAGCCATTGGCGTCCTGGCCGGGTGCGGCCTGGCGCAGTACGAGATTTCGAACTTCGCGAGGCGCGGTCACGAATCGCGGCACAACCTCAAGTACTGGCGACGGGAGCCGTATCTTGGCTTCGGCCTCGATGCCCACTCGATGCTGCGCAGCCGTGATGGCGCCGCGCTGCGCTTCGCAACGACCGACGATCTGGAGGCGTATCTTGCCGGTCCGGTTTGGGCCGAGGGCCCGCGTGTGTTGAGCCGCGAAGAGGAATTGGAGGAAGCATGGTTCCTGGGCCTGCGCTTGAACGAGGGCGTCAGCGTGGCCGCGCTGCGCGAGGAGTTTTCTCCTGTGGCGTTACGCAACTGCCAGGAAACGGTCGCCGAACTGGAAGCGGACGGTCTGCTGCAGCGGATTGACACTGACCGCATTGCGCTCACGCCCCGCGGACGCCTGCTGTCGAACGAAGTCTTTGCCCGCTTCCTGGCCGAGCCGGCCCTCACCTAGCCAGCCTGTGGCATTCTGAGTCTGAAAGGAACTTCATGTCCTCGAAGATTGCTGCCTTTGCCGAAGAAGCCGGCGAAACACGGGCCGCCACGGCGACCATCGACCTGCGCAGCGACACCGTGACGAAGCCGAGCGCGAAGATGCGCGCCGCGATGGCTGCCGCTGAAGTCGGCGACGATGTCTACGGCGAGGACCCCACGATCAATCGGCTGGAAGCGCGCGCCGCGGAGATTTTCGGCCGCGAGGCGGCGCTGTTCGTGCCCAGCGGCACCATGGGGAACCAGATCGCGATTCGCCTGCACACGCAGCATGGGCAGGAAGTCATCTGCATGGAGCGCGCGCACATCGCGGAGTGGGAGATGGCCATGGCCTCAGCGTTCTCCGGCTGCCAGTTGCGGACGCTGCCTGCCCCGCGCGGCGCGATCACGTGGAGCGAGATTGCGCCGAACATCACCGGTCGCCACTATCACCGCGCGCAGACGGGGCTGATCGCGCTCGAAAACACGCACAACATGGCCGGCGGCACGGTGGTGCCGTTGCCAGTGCTCGAGGATATCTGGGCCGGCGCTGCTGAGCGCGGCCTGCCGGTGCATCTGGATGGCGCGCGCATCTTCAACGCGTCCGTGGCTCTGGGCGTAAGCGTGCGCCAACTGACCCGCGGCTTCACCACGGTGATGTTCTGCCTGTCGAAGGGGCTGGGCGCGCCCGTGGGTTCGCTGCTGGTCGGATCGCGCGAGCTGATGGACCGGGCCCGCATCATCCGCAAGGGACTGGGCGGCGGCATGCGCCAGGCAGGCATTCTGGCCGCGGCGGGGCTGATCGCGCTCGAGGAAGGCCCACAGCGCCTGCACGAGGACCATGCCAACGCGCGGCTGATCGCGGGGCGCCTGGCGAAGCTGCCCCAGGTCGAGCTGGACCTCGAAAGCGTCCGGACGAACATCATCGTCTTCCGCCCGCGAGGGAACGGCAACGCGGCGGCGCTTGTGAGTCAGCTGGGACAGCGCGGCGTCCTCTGCGGCACCTCCATCGGAAACGCCATCCGTTTTGTCACGCATCTCGACGTGAACCGCGCCGCGTGCGAAGAGGCCGCGCGGATCACGGAAGAAGTCCTCGCGAAAGAGCGCTAAGCCTCGCTCTCCGGCCGCGACGGCGGCGCCTGCATCTCTTTCTCCGTGCTCGGCGGCGTCACTGCCTGCGCCTGTGGCTCCTTCTTCTCCGGCGGATGTACGGTTAAATCCAGCGTCTCCGACGCAATGCCGATCTTCAACTCGGCCTGCACGCGCTCAAAGATCTTCGAGTAGAGCCAGGAGCTGGCGGCGCGGCGCTTGCGCGGTTCCACCAGATAGCGCATGGTCAGCTCCACGTAATTCGAAGTCACGCGCGTGTAGACCTTGGGCTCCAGGGTCAGGTCGGGCAGCAGAAAATCCGATCGCAGCTTTTCGATCTCCGCCGCTGCCGGCTTCAGGAAATCGCGGGTGTACTCCGCGCCCGTCCTGATCAGGATCTCCGTCGCCGCGGCCACGTCGCTCGCATACGTGACCGGCAGCATCAGCTCGTCCCAGATGTAGGAGAAATTCTGCGTGTAGTTGTAGACGGGATGCTGGTAGACGCTGGCGTTGGGGAACTGGACGATGCGTCCGGTGGCCTGGTCGCCGTGGATCCAGTTGCCGATCTCCAGCATGCGCGTGTAGAAGACGCCGATGCCGATGACATCGCCGGCCATATTCTGGAACTCGATGCGGTCGCCGATGCGATACAGGCGCCCGAACCAGATCGACAGCCGCCCCGCGATCGAGAGCAGTGGCTCCTTCAGGGCGAAGGCCAGGCCCGCCCCGATCAGGCCGAAGAAGGTGCCCCGATTGGTGAGAAGGCGTCCCCACAGAATAACGAGGACAACGAGCGCCGCCAGCGTGGTCAGCAGCGCCAGGTTCGTCCGCCAGCCGTACTTCTCCTGCGGCGAGATGGGACGGCGGCGGATGAGCGCCGAGCCGACGCGATCGATGACGAAGGCGGCTCCAACGGCGACTGCGGTACCAATGGTCGCGACCGGATATTCCATCGAGAATTGGGATGCGCCGACAGGGCTGCGCGTGTGGAAGGAAGTTGATTCCTGCCTGTTGTTTAGGGGCACCGGGAGACGGATCGTGCACGGCGGGCGTCTATAATGGATGCTTATGCCGAAGTATTCCATCGTCGTCCCCTTTCACAACGAAGAAGAGAACGTCACCGTCCTGTACGACCGCCTGAAAGGGGTCATGGAGTCGGTCGGCGATCCCTTTGAGATCGTGTTCGTGGACGACGGATCGAATGACCGCACCTGCCGGATGCTGGAAGAGATTGCCGCGGTGGACAGCCGGGTGCTGGTGGTCAAGCTGCGCCGGAACTTCGGGCAGACGTCGGCGCTGGCCGCCGGGTTCGACCACGCCGAGGGCGACTTCATCCTCTCCATGGACGGCGACCTGCAGCACGACCCCGCGGAAATCCCCGCCTTCCTCGAGAAGCTGGAAGAGGGCTACGACGTGGTGAGCGGCTGGCGGAAGGAGCGCATCGACAACTTCGTGATGCGGCGCATCCCGTCGCGCTGCGCCAACTGGCTGATGGCGAAGCTTTCCGGCGTCGACATTCACGACTTCGGCACCACCTTCAAAGCCTATCGCCGCGAAGTCATCCACAACGTGCCGCTGTATGGCGAGATGCACCGCTTCATTCCCGCGCTGGCATCGTGGTACGGGGCCAGCATCTGCGAAATCCCCATCACCAACGTCAATCGCGAGCGGGGAAAATCGCACTACGGCATCGGGCGGACGTTTCGCGTCTTTTTCGACCTGCTGACCATCCGGTTCCTGCTGAAATACATGACGCGCCCGCTGCATTTCTTCGGCAGCGTGGGCGCGCTGGGCATTCTGGCCGGCAGCGGGATTTCGGCGTTTCTGCTGGCTCTGAAAGTTTTCACGCACCAGCACGTGATGGACCAGCACGGCCCGCTGTTTGTGATCGCCGCGGTGCTGATGCTGGCCGGCACGCAGTTGCTGGCCATCGGACTGCTAGGCGAACTGCAGGTGCGGCATTACCACGCGTCGTCGCAGCGGGCGCCGTATACGATCGATCGGCTGGTGCGCCTGCGCGCTCCCGAAGAGCCAAGCATGCTGCCGGACAACTGAGCCAGGCTGCGTGACCCCGGCTCCCCCGTTCTCGCGGCCTTTGATTTTTTGTGCACCTGCGGGCCAGATGCACCCAATCCCCGGACTTTGATTCGTAGAATCAGAACCAACGCCTGGGCACCTGACCCGCATCTCCGCCTGCGTAGAACCATGCCCAAACCTGCCGACGGAAGAAAACGCGTCGTCGTCGAAAGCGTCCAGCCGGAAATCGACGCAGGCCGCTTCCCTGTCAAACGCATTGTCGGCGACACCGTTCGCGCCGAGGCGGATGTCTTTGCCGACGGCCATGACCATGTCGCGGCGCGCCTGCTCTTCCGCTATTGCGACGTGCCGCAGTGGACTGCGGTCCCCATGCAGCCACTGGGCAACGACCGCTGGCGCGCGGAATTCTCCGTGGCGCGGGTGGGCGAGTATCTCTATACCGTCAGCGGAACCATCGACCACTTCGATACGTGGCGGAGCGACCTGGAGAAACGGATCGCCGCGGGACAAAAAGTCGCCGTGGATCTGTTGAACGGAGCGCAACTGGTGGAGGAGGCCGCCGAACGCGCCGGGCGCGACGACGCGGATGTCCTGCGCCGCTGGGCCGCCCAAATGCGCGACGCGGAGAAGCTTGAGGCTGCGCAAACGGCCGCGCTCGATCCCGCGCTGGCTGCGATGATGGCAACGTATCCCGATCCCGCGCTGGAGACGCGCTATGAGCGGGAGCTGCGCGTCTGCGTCGATCGAGAGAGGGCGCGCTACTCCGCCTGGTATGAGATGTTCCCCCGATCCACAGCTGCGGAGGCCGGCCGCCACGGCACATTCAAAGACGTGGAGGCGAGGCTGGATTATGTCGCCGGACTCGGCTTCGACGTGCTCTATCTGCCGCCCATTCATCCCATCGGGCGCAGTTTCCGCAAAGGCAGGAATAATTCTGAAACCGCGGAGCCCGGAGATGTCGGCAGCCCGTGGGCCATCGGCGCGGCCGGGCCTGACGGGGGCGGCCACACGGCGATTCATCCGGAACTGGGCACGTTCGACGATTTTCAGCATCTGCTGCGCGTCGCCGCCGCGAAAGGCCTGGAGCTGGCGCTCGACATCGCCTTCCAGTGCTCGCCCGACCATCCCTGGGTTCAGGAGCATCCCGCGTGGTTCAAACACCGCGCCGACGGGAGCATCCAGTACGCGGAGAATCCGCCCAAAAAATATCAGGACATTTACCCCCTCGATTTCGAGAGCAGTGACTGGCCGGCCCTGTGGGACGCGCTGCGCGATGTATTCCTCTTCTGGATCGAGCAGGGCGTACGCATCTTCCGCGTCGACAACCCGCATACCAAGGCATTTCCCTTTTGGGAGTGGTGCATTGGGGAGATCAAGCGCGATTATCCTGACGCGCTTTTCCTTGCCGAAGCCTTCACGCGTCCGCGCGTGATGCAGAGGCTGGCGAAGCTCGGTTTCTCGCAGTCGTACACGTACTTCACCTGGCGCAACACGAAGCAGGAGATCACGGAATATTTTACGGAGTTGGCGGAATCGCCGCTCCGCGAATATTTGCGTCCGAATCTGTGGCCGAATACACCGGACATTTTGCCGGAGGCGCTGCAGATCGGCGGACGCGCCGCGTTCCTCAGCCGTCTGGTGCTCGCCGCGACGCTAGGGCCGAGTTACGGCATCTACGGTCCGGCCTTCGAGCTGGGCGAGCACGAGCCGCTGCGCCCCGGCAGCGAAGAGTATCTGCACTCGGAGAAATACGAGATCCGCGAGTGGAATCTGGACACGCCGGGGAGCCTCGCCGGAGCGATCGCTTTGCTCAACCGCAGCCGCCGCGAGAATGCTGCGCTGCATGCGAGCCACCATCTGCACTTCCACACCACGGACAGCTCCAGCCTGATCGCATACAGCAAATCCAGTCTCGATGAGTCCAATACTGTGCTGATGATCGTGAACCTCGATCCCCACCATAAGCAGGCGGGCTGGATCGATCTGGACCTGGACGCAATGCACATCCGTCCTGGCGAGACGTTTCAGGTCTGGGACCACCTCTCCGGCGCCCGTTTCCTCTGGCAGAGCCCGCGCGCCTACGTTGAGCTGTCACCGGAGATGCCGGCGCATCTGTTTCGCGTGCAGCGCCGCGTGCGCTCCGAGAAGGACTTCGACTACTACCAGTGAGGACACGGGACTCGATGCCGGAACTTCAGACCATCGTACGCAAGCCGGGGAGTAACTCCGACCCGCTCTGGTACAAGGACGCCATCCTCTATGAAGTTTCCGTCAAGGCTTTCCAGGACAGCAACAACGACGGCGTGGGCGATTTTCCCGGCCTGATGCAGCGCCTGGATTATCTGCAGGACCTGGGCGTGACTTGTTTGTGGCTGCTGCCTTTTTTCCCGTCGCCGCTGCGCGACGACGGCTACGATATATCCGACTACATGAGCGTGCATCCCAGCTACGGCACGCTCGAGGATTTTCAGCGCTTTCTTGAGGCGGCGCACGACCGCGGCCTGCAGGTGATGATCGAACTGGTCATCAACCACTCGTCCGACCAGCATCCCTGGTTCCAGCGCGCGCGCCATGCACCAGCCGGCTCACCGGAGCGCAACTTTTATGTCTGGTCTGACACCGATCAGAAATACAAGGACGCGCGCATCATCTTCACCGATACCGAGAAATCGAACTGGACGTGGGATCCGGTGGCGCAGGCCTACTACTGGCACCGCTTCTTCTCGCACCAGCCCGACCTGAATTACGACAATCCCGAGGTGCTGGAAGAAGTACTCTCGGTGATGCGCTACTGGCTGGACATGGGAGTGGACGCGCTGCGCATTGACGCGATTCCGTATCTGGTGGAACGCGACGGCACGAACTGCGAGAACCTGCCGGAGACGCACGAGATCATCAAAAAAATACGCGCGGCCATCGACGAGGGCTATGCCGGGCGCATGGTGCTGGCTGAAGCCAACCAGTGGCCGACCGACGTGCGGCCGTACTTCGGCAACGGCGACGAGTGCCATATGGCCTTCCACTTCCCCCTGATGCCGCGCCTCTATATGGGGCTGCGGCAGGAAGACCGGCTGCCCATCACCGACATCATGGCGCAGACGCCGGCCATTCCGGACAACTGCCAGTGGGGACTCTTCCTGCGCAATCACGACGAGCTGACCCTGGAGATGGTCTCCGACGACGAGCGCGACTACATGTATCTGGCCTACAGCGCCGATCCGCGCATGCGGATCAACATCGGCATTCGCCGCCGGCTCGCGCCGCTGCTCGACAACAACCGGCGCCGCATCGAGCTGCTCAGCAGCATCCTGTTTTCGTTCCCA
Source organism: Acidobacteriaceae bacterium (assembly GCA_030041515.1). Taxonomy (GTDB): domain Bacteria; phylum Acidobacteriota; class Terriglobia; order Terriglobales; family Acidobacteriaceae; genus Palsa-343. The sequence goes on from JASHNS010000031.1 coordinate 94,983, forward strand.
GGTACGCCCATCCTGTATTACGGCGACGAGCTGGGCATGGGCGACAACATCTATCTGGGCGACCGCAACGGCGTGCGCACCCCCATGCAGTGGACTCCTGACCGCAACGCCGGATTCTCGCGCTGCAATCCCGCGAAGCTGTACAGTCCGGTGATCATGGATCCGGTGTGGGGCTATGAAGCGATCAACGTGGAGGCGCAGCAGAACGATCCCTCCTCGCTGCTGAACTGGATGCGCAACATGATCGCGCTGCGCAAGCTCTTCCAGGTCTTCGGGCGGGGTACGTTACGTTTTCTTGACTCGTCGAACCGCAAGGTGCTGGCGTATGTGCGCCAGTATCAGGAACAGACGGTACTGTGCGTGGCGAATCTGTCGCGCTTCGCGCAGCCGGTGCAACTGGATCTTTCGGAACTCGACGGCATGACGCCGGTGGAAATGCTGGGCTACGTCGAGTTTCCGTTGATCACGAAACAGCCCTACGCGCTGACGCTGGGACCCTACGGATTCCTGTGGCTGGAACTGCAGCCGGCGATGAACACCGTCGAGATGACTGCTTCGGCGAGCGGCGAGGAATCGTTCTATGTAGAAAGCGAGAATGACTGGCAGGCCGTTCTTTCCGCCGATGGCGCGATGAAGCTGGAGGCTCTGCTGCCCGCGTATTTGCAGCGGCAGCGCTGGTTCGGGAGCAAATCGCGGAGCATCCTGCACGCAAAGGTGGATGATTGCCTGCTCTTCGACGAAAACCGGTCAGCCCTGGTATGGGTGACCGTGGAGTATGACACGGGCGAGCCGGAGCTGTGGCTGCTGTGCCTGGCCATGAGTTTCGGCGCGGACGCTGACGCGCTGCGCGAGTCGGCGCCGCAGCAGGTGCTGGCCGTCGTGGGATCGGCGGCCATCTCCGGCGTGCTGCATGACGGGATGCTGCGCGCGGGCGCGCCGGCAGCGCTGCTGGAGGTTCTCGCGCGGGGAGAGGAACTGCACACGCGGCACGCCGTGCTGCGTGGACTGCCCGGCGCAGCGCTGCCTGGCCTGCGCGGAGCGCAGCCCCTGACGACGCGGCCGGCCGGCGCGGAACAAAGCAACTCGTCGGCGATCTTCGGCGACCGCCTGATCATGAAGCTCTTTCGACGCCAGCAGCCCGGCGCCAATCCCGATGTCGAAATCGGCCGCTTCCTCACCGAAACGGCGAAGTTCGCGAACATTCCGCCGTTTGCCGGCTCGATTGAGTATCGCCGCAACGGCCACGAGCCGGCTACGCTGGCTCTCCTGCAGGGCCTTGTGGCCAACGAGGGCGACGGCTGGCAGTGGACTCTTGAAGAGCTGGACCGCTTCTACGAGAGCGCCTCCTTCTCGCGATCCGTGCCCTCTGCGCTCGCTGCGGCGCCGGCCGACACGATCCCTGCGCAGGCGCGCGAGTACGCGGGCATGTTTCTTGAAGCGGCGGCCACGCTGGGTCGGCGCACTGCGGAGATGCATCTGGCGCTGGCCTCAGGCCGCAACGCCGATTTTGCCCCGCAGATTCCGCGGCCGCAGGATCTGGAGAGCCTGCGCGCCGGATTGTCTGCCCACGCAGCGCGCGCTTTCGACGCTCTGAAGAGCAGCCTGTCGCGGCTGCCGGACGATGCCGTGGAGCAGGCCGCGCTGACCCTGAGCCGCCGCGGCGCTCTTCTGGGGAAATTCGCCGCGCTTACGCAGCTCGGCGAGGTCGGCCAGTGGACCCGCATCCACGGCGACTACCATCTGGGCCAGGTGCTGCGCTCCCGCGGGGATTTTGTCATCCTCGATTTCGAGGGTGAGCCTGCCCGATCGCTCGAAGAGCGCCGCGCCAAACATTCGCCGCTGAAGGACGTCGCCGGGATGCTGCGTTCCTTCAGCTATGGAGCTTTTGCCGCGCTCACGCACTACATCGCACGCCGTCCTGCCGAACTCGGCCAGCTGGAGCCCTGGGCTCGGCTGTGGGAGTCTGCCGTTTCCGCCGAGTTTCTGCGCGCATGGCGTGAGACCGCCGGGCAATCGCCGATCGTTCCGGCAGCACGCGAGCACTTCGACGCCCTGCTGGAGATTTACATGCTCGATAAGGCGCTCTACGAACTCCTGTACGAGCTGAACAATCGGCCCGCATGGATCCGCATACCACTCCACGGCATCCTTTCTCTGCGGTTGCACCCGGGGAAGAACTGACGATGGCCGGTATCGAATTCAGCGAAGAGACGCGGCAGCAGGCGGAGCGCATCGGCTCGGCCGACATTGTGGTGGGCGTGGCCGGCCCGGTTGCGGCGGATGCGGTGCGCACGCGGGCAGAGACGGTTTTCGGCCTGCTCGGCCCCAGTTTCACCTCTCTTCGTTTCGTCTTTGCGTGGCCCTCCAGCGCGGCGGACGCACCCGCTGCTTCGCTGGCGGCAGACCAGCCGGCAGCACTCACGTTTTTTCCCTTCGCATCTCCTGCGCATGCGGAGGGCGAATTGTGGGCGGGGGTTTCCGCGCAGCAGCGCGCGGTGCTGTCGCTGGCCGCCCATCTCAACGCGCGCGCCTGCATTGTCCTTGGCGCCGATCTCGCCGCGCTCCATGCTCATCCATTGCAGCTCCTCGCCTACGCAGTGCTGGAGCGACAGTGCGGTCTTGTGATGCCCATCTACAACGCGGCGAAATACGACGGCCTCATCAACAGCGGCATTTTGGCCCCTCTCAACCGTGCGCTTTACGGGCGGCGCATACGCTATCCGCTGGCTTTCGACTTCGCCGCTTCCGGCGCAATGTGCGCCCGCCTCGCGCGCCTCGAATCGCACCAGAACAACCATGGCGGGAGCGGGCTGCTCTGGCCGGTCACAGCCGCCACCACGCAATCCCCGCAAACCACCATCGGCCAGGTGCATCTGGACGTGCATCATCCGACCGCATCCGGAGGGCTGGATCTGAGCGCGGTGCTGGCGCAGATCGTCGGCTCGCTGTTCCAGGAGACGGAAGCCTGCGCCGCGCACTGGCAGCGCGTGCGCGGATCGCAGCCGGTCCCGGTATGGGGCGCCGCGGCTGCGGAGCCGCCCGAAGGTCAGCCAGTTGATACGCGGCCCATGCTCGACTCGTTCCTGCTGGGCTCGCGCAACCTGGATGAGGTGTGGCGCCTGGTGCTGCCTCCCAACACCCTGCTGGATCTGCGCCGCCTGACCAAACTCGCGCCGGAGGATTTTCGCATGCCGGACGAACTGTGGGCCGGCATCGTGTATGACTTTGCCCTCGCCTACCGGCTGCGGACCCTGGGACGCGCGCATTTACTGGGCGCGCTCACGCCCCTTTACCTCGGCTGGGTCGCGTCGTATATCCGGGAAGTCTCGGTTCTGAGCCACACCGACGCGGAGCAGCGCCTGGAGCAGTTCGCCCGCGTGTGGGAAGAAAAGAAGCCCTACCTGCTGTCCCGCTGGAGATGGCCGGATCGTTTCAATCCATAGTTCCACGGGAAGGAGAAGTGCTATGTGGAATCAGGTCAAGCAATCGCTGCAGTCGTCGATGGGCCGAGCCATGGAGATGCTCGCAAGGCTGCTCCCCGGGATTCTGGCCTTCATCGTGGCTCTGCTGCTCTTCCTTTTCATCGGCTGGATCCTGGCATGGATCGTGCGCCGCATTCTTGCCGCGCTCGGCTTTGACGAGCGCATGAGCCGCAGCGCGCCCACCATGGCCGACTGGTCGCCGCGCCTCACGCCCTCGCAACTGGTGGGCCGGATCGTCTTCTGGTGCTTCCTCACCGCCGGCGTCATGGTCGGCGTGTCCGCCTTTGAGGCCGGCAGCAGCGAAAACGTCGTCTCCGGGTGGATTCTCGGCTATGTGCCGCATATCGTCGGCGCGGCGGTTTTGCTGCTGATCGGCAACATGCTGGCCCGTTACGTCTCGCGTAGCGTGCTCATCGCCGGCGTCAATCTGAACCTCAGCTATGCGCGCCTGCTCAGCATGGGGGTGCGCTGGATGATCCTGGTCATCACCGCCGCTATGGTGCTCGACCACCTCGACCTGGGCAGCAATATCGTGGAGCTGGGCTTCGGCATTCTCTTCGGCGGCATCGTGCTGGCGCTGGCGCTGGCGGTCGGCCTCGGCTCGCGCGATCTGGTCAGCCGCTCCCTCGAGCGCGAAGCCTCCCGCGTGGTCGCGGAAGAACAGCAGCCGGAGCGGGTGCATCACTTCTAGGGTGTAGGGGATAGGGGACAGGGTGTAGACGGTTCGGCGCGCGGATCGCTACTCGCTACTCCTATCCCCTACTCCTATCCCCTACACCCTATCCCCTATCCCCTAGTCTCAGCGTGATCGACCGCGAGTCCCCGCCGGTCGTCCGCATCTCGATTTCGCCCTGGCTCCGCTTCACCACGCTGGGGAATTTCTCGCCCCACTCCACCAGCACGATGCTGTCCGGTGACGACAGCTCCTCGAGGCCGAGCGAGTGCAGCTGGCGCTCATTCTGGATGCGGTAGAGGTCCAGGTGATAGAGCATCACCGGCTCGCGGCGGCCATCCACCGCGCGCGTGCCCTCATATTCGTGGACCAGCGTGAACGTTGGGCTGGTGACTTCATCGGGATCCGCCGCTTCCAGCGCCTCGGCAATTCCCTTCACCAGCGTCGTCTTGCCGGCGCCCAGGTCGCCGCGCAGGATGAGGAACTTCGGCGGGACCAGCAACTCCGCGACGCGGTGCCCGACCGCGATGGTGTCCGCCCCGCTGTGGCTCTCGAATTGATGCGTACGCATCTGCGCCGTCTGCCTCATCGCAGCCCGCCTCCACGCGGGAGCCCCTGCAACCAAACATATCCCTCTTCATCCCGCGTGCGGAAAGAAAATGCTCGAAAAAGGTGACCGATGGTATCGGTGGCCAGAAGCGTGTGCTCGTCCTGTTCGCGCAAAGCGAAGTCGGCTGCCAGCCCATGCAGATACACCGCGGCCTCGACGGCCTCGGAGGGACGATCCGGATACTGCGCCAGCATCGCCGCCACGATCCCGGTGAGAATGTCGCCGCTCCCGCCTTTCGCCATGCCGGGATTCCCCGTCGTATTCACTGCGATGCGGCCGTCGGGATGCGCGATGAGCGTGCGCCAGCCCTTTAACACCACGGTCACATGATGCTTCGCCGCAAAATCCCGCGCCAGCGGTTCGCGCCGGGCCTGCACTTCTTTGGTGCTCATGCCGGCCAGCCGCGCCATCTCGCCCGGATGCGGCGTAAGCACCATGGTTCTTCCCCGGCCATCGATCTTCTCCGGATGCTTCGCCAGAATGTTGAGCGCATCGGCATCGAGCACCAGCGGCCACTGCGTTTTTTCGATCAGGCCGAGCACGAATTCCTCCGGCTCGGTGCCCATGCCCGGACCCATCGCGATCACCGTCGCGCGCGCCGTGAGCTTCTTCAGCGTCTCCGGCTCCAGGTTCGCAGCGGAAACTTCTCCGTGCGGACCCTCCCTGAGCGACAGCGTCATCAACTCCGGCGTGATCGCGGCCACGCTGGCCAGAATTGATTCCGGCACCGCAGCCGTCACCAGCCCCGCGCCGGCGCGCAGCGCTGCCAGCGAAGCCATCGCCGGCGCGCCCGATTTCCCCCGCCCGCCGGCCACCACCAGCACATGTCCGTACATGCCTTTATTGGAGTCGGCTGTGCGCGGCTGCTCGGTCAGCGATTTCGACGCGCCCGCCCACGTCAGGCCCATCTTCGACGCAATCGCCTCCTCCGGCGAACCGATCGACGCGACCACGATCGGCCCCGCCGCGTTGCCGGTGAGATTGCCGCTCACGTGCGCCAGCTTCGGCGCGGTAAAGGTGACGACGGTGTTGGCACGAAACGCG